>NZ_CP136709.1:637500-1237500 GCF_032926325.1 Aestuariibaculum lutulentum | reverse complement strand
ACCATAACGGTCTATTCGTGTCTAAAAACAGGCAATTTGCTGAAAATTTAAAAGCTGAAGTTGGTTCTGAGAGCAACATTAAAACGAATCATAATTTTATAACCGAGTATTCAAAATCTGATAAAGTACCGAATTGGAATGTTGCAGTTTTCGATGAAGCGCAAAGACTTTGGCGAAAGAATAAAATGCGTTATTATTTTGGTCTTGAAAAGGCAGAAAGTGAGCTTTTGGTGAATAAGTTTATTTCAAAAGAATGGTGTGTTTTGGTTGTTTTAATAGGGAATGGTCAAGAAATAGGTAGTGATGAGTCCTGTGATTTTTATATATGGAAAGACGCTATGGAAAGTTCAAACAAAAATTGGAATGTATACGGATCGGGTAAAATTAAATGGGAGTTTCACCGGGGTAAAATGATAAACTATCATGATAGACCTGATTTCAATTTAACCAATTCATTTAGAAATTTTAAAACTCCTAATTTTCCAAAGTTTGTTGATGAATTATTAGATCACCATTCTGGAATTAATTCAATTTCATTTAACTCTTTGAAAAGCCAATATTCTAAATTAAAGCAAGGTGGTTTAAAGATATTGGTTACCAGAAATTATGATAAGGCATTAGAATATTGTAGGGACAGGTATCAGGATAGGCCAAATTCGTATTGTACATTAACATCCTCTGCTTCATACATAAATGATATAGACGAGCTAAATTTTCAAAATTCTATAGTATATGACTATAATAAGTCATCAAAATTAGAAATTCATGAATATTTAATTAGTAATGGGAAAGTTGCAGGAAATGAAAATGTGTCATTTGCACTTAGTGAGTTTTCATCAATTGGTTTTGAATTACAAATGCCAATAATTGTTTGGGGGCTAGACTATTTGTGGTATCATGGTTCCTGGAATTTTGATTTTGAGACAAATGCATTTGGTAATACCTTACTAAGATTAAATACTTATAGAATTTTGTTAACCAGAGGTCGCGATGGGGTTATATTATTTTTTCCACCAGTTTGGAATTTTAATAATACTTATGAGTTTTTTAAAGAATTAGGGGCAGATGTGATATAAGATGCTGCTATCCCAATTTACTTGTAGTTTTAAATATAAATTAAATTAATCTACATAGGGTAGTTTTAACCCGGTTTTGTAAATCTGAATATAATGAGGGATTTTATTGGCTTTTAAAGATTCTCTGTTTTTAAACTCCATTTCATTTTCTTGATCTGAATAAACAATAAGGCAATCTATAATTTTATTTAAATTATTTAATTTCATCTCCTGGTAAATAGATGACAGCCTTGCATAGCCACTTACTTGTCTTATGTCATCCACTGAAATGTTTTTTACAGCATATCTTGGTTTATATTTTGCATCAACTATAATTTTATAATTACCATCTTTAGAATTTATTATAAAATCAGGTTCTAAATAGTGAAATTTTTTATGGTAAATAACCTCACCTTTTATGGGAAACAAATTTCTTAATTTTTTATACACATAAAGTTCAAAGAGCATACTCATATCAATCCAAAAAGGAGGAGTCTGAATCAAATTTTCTCCTACATTTTTAATATTATAACCGTATCTCTTTAATATAAGTTTTGCAATATATAAGGCTTGTTCATATTCTTTGAAAAGTGGATTTGATTTATAATTCTTTAAATCATGTATCTCAACTTTATTATCAACTTTATCAAAAGCTGGCTTAATAAAACTCAAGATTGATTGTAAGTTAATATTGTCTGAACCTTTTAAGTTTTTTAAAACCCTTTCTGAAAATTCCAATGCTTTCTTTAATACTTTATTTTCAATAGAATTATAACCAAATTCGTTATAACTGCAATAAGTAGAAAAATGGTCACCTTTAAAATGGTTGTGTCTAATAGTTTTATTGATTAGGATTTTACCTTTAACTTTGGAACTGAAGTTTGTTGTTTTTTTATAATAACTTTTTTTTAGGCCTTTACGAACAATTTTTTTGAGTACATTGAGATATTGAATAATTAATAGGGGGGAGAGTAAATCTTGCTTTTGCCTTATTTTAATTAAGGGCTTTTTGAAATCGATATTATACAAGTAATCTAAATGATTATAATTTTCATTTTCTTTTAATGATTCAAAAAGCATAGTTAAATAATCTACACTATTATTTTCGTCATTAATTTTTGGTTGAACATAAATTGGTAACTTATTTTCAACAAGCCAATCAACTCCAATAAAATAGGAACTTTTAAATAAATATTTATTAACGTTGGATTCGTCATATTCTAAACTAAAACATAACTGATCACTTCTTTCTTGAATAAAATATCGGCTAAATTTTAGACCATTTAAAATATCAGAATAAGCTGATAAATCAGTATTTAATGGCTTAGAATCAGGATAGCCATGATGTTCATTCAATACTATCATTATAGACTATTAATTGTTTCTAATGATGATTCACTTAATATACCATCCTTAACATATTCTTTTAAAATTGGTTTTATTTCATATTCCATTTTCATTTTAAACTCATCTTCATTTTCTGCTATAAAATAACTATGACCTAACCAAATGTCCTCAACTCTAAACTCGTCAGATAAGTATTCTGATTTTTCGAGAAATGTGTGTGAGTTTAAAATATATTCATCAATATTTGATGTAAATAATTTAGAAACTTCAATAAATTTATCTTTGATAAAGATTTTATTTTCTAATTCAGAATCTTCTAATATTTTAGGTAGAACTTCTACGAATGCAAAGCGTCGTCTTATTGCATAATCAATATGACCAACACTTCTGTCCGCTGTATTCATAGTGCCTATTATATACAGATTTGGAGGTATTATAATACTATTTAAACCATCTATATCATACATGCTTTCAACAGAATCACCTCTGTATTCTAAAGCATATATTAGCTCACCTAAAACATTCGGCAGATTTGCTCTATTTATTTCGTCAATTATTAATACATAATTTTTCTGCTTAATACTTTGTATATTAATGATTGGAGCTTTTTTACCTTTCATGAAATCGTAAAAAGCATCTAATAATAGTTTGAAATATGTTGCGTGGGTTTTACCTAAAGAACTTATTTTTTCTTCCTTTTTTATGCTCTTTCTACTTGAAATGTTATTCATGTATAAATGGATTATATCTGAATATTTCATGCGGAATTGATTTTTCCAAGTATTACCTGTATATCTAAAAGCATCCTCCTCAACTCCTATGATATTTACTGTATCATTGAGTGCATAGTTACTATTTGAATCCATGGAATCTATAATAAAATCCTTAAAGTCTTCAAATTCTTCTTTAACCCATTGTTCTTTTGTGATAGATTTCGTGTCTTTTTTACTATCAATATAGTTTTCGTTGGCTTGAGCAGCTAAAGATGCTAATATTTTATTTTCAGTTTTGTATTCAACTTCATTACCATTGTTTTTTACAACTATACCTCTTACGAAGTCTTCGTATGTGTATGACGGATGAAATTGAATTAAAGCATAATCATTAGACTCTTTAATGGGTTTTGATTTAATAAGACTGTTGTTTTCATGAAGATATTTTGCAATAGCGGCATTATATGGGTCGAAACCATTGCTTTGACCGCCTTCCCATAATCTATTTTTATAAGCCTCTCTAATACCATTAAAAGGTATTTCATATGAGCTATTTGTTTCTAATATTACCGTACATCTATCATTTTTTATGTTTTTAATTCTATATGTTTTTCTATTAGAGGCGCTTGGGATGCTTTCAACATCCTTAAGTCTTTCAGCGATATTGGCATTAGTTAAAGGAATTTGTTCTAACGTAATGCCCTCATGTGTATTTGTATTGCATAATTCTGATGCCAATATTTTAGCTAATCTTGTCTTACCAGTCCCTGGAGGACCTTGAAGAATAATTTGTTTCTTTTGTTTTAAAAGACTTATAAGATTTTCTTTTCGTGCCTCCATTGTATATTTTTTTAAAGTCTTACTAAAAATATTTTGGGTGTTTAAATCCTGTACTTTACAAATACCTTGTTGTAATTGATACTTAAACTGGTCTTCCTTTTGTAATACAAACCAATTAGCCTTTGCTATTAACAAATTATCTTCGAATGGTATTTGAAGTTTTTCAAATTCATGCTTATAATTTGGATTTGATACACATGAATGCATCTCTTCGCTAACGATGGCAAAAGCTAAAATCGTATGACCATTTGCAATTAATATCCAATCATTTTTTTGAAATGGTTTATCAATCCAACTAATTACGATACTATGATTTTTGATAAAATCATAAAAAAGAGGTGTGTTACTTCCCCATCTACAACCTAACTTCCATAATTGCATAAAACTTTATTTAATAGTGTTTTCAACTCGCTATTATCAAAATTAGGCTTTAAAACATAAGCGCCAACACCTGAATAAAGTGAAGTAAGGGGTTCTGGATAAAAAATATTATTAGAACCAGGAAATAATGCAATTGCAAAATTGCAGTTAATAATGGCATCTTTATAGGTGTGCATTTTATGTATATCTTCTGATTTCACAAGTTCATGTTTACTTTTAAATTTGGAATCTAAAACCAAAATTTCTAATTCATTAGTATTTAAGTTTACAATTTCAATTGAAAAATCAGGGTCCAAATTTATGGAATATGTGTCTACTTGTTTTTTGTAGGTCTTTTGATAGAATAATGAAATTTTTTTGTCAGTAGTTTGGTAAGAAATTTCTGGAGAGGATAATATTACACTATTTCCATTTACGACTTCTTGGTAATCAGTATTTTTGTTATAAGTTTTTAGAATGTCATCTAAAATTTCTTCTAATTTAAAAAAACAATAATATTCATATAGTTTATCAATCTTCTTTAATTCAAGAATTTCATCATATGTGTTTTCAGAAAAATTTATAACTGGTAAAGAGTTCATATCTTGATAAAACCTTAAAGCTTTATTATAGGGTGTCTTCTTTTGAATTACTTGTGAAGAAAAGGGTATGTAGTTCATTTTTTTACAATCACGTAAAATTGATCGATTAGAATAATACCAAAGGTTTTTTTTAATGGATATGATATCAATATTCTCCAACATATGATTTGACATTATGTCATACCTTCCTTTACAAACATTTATTAATTGACATAAGTTATCAACTAAAAATTTAATGAACCTATTTTCTACATTATCATAGGTGTCAAATTCTAAACCGTGACTTATTTCCACAGGAATATGTTCTTTGCCATTGAATACTAACTTCTTTGATAAGCTTGATGATTTTACTGAAGGAGTGAATTGATTTGAACCTGAAAATATTTCAACCATTGATTCTTCATCAATATAAGGAGCTAATTCAAGTTTTTCATATTCTCTTCTGCTTAAATTTAACCTATGTGGTTCTTTAATAATTGATTCAAGCCAGGGTTTTAAATGGTCTTCAAAGAATTGAGCTAAATATTTAAATCTCAAATATTCATTTTGTTGTAAATTTTGTTTTTTCCTTATTACTTTTGAACCTACTCCAGATACATTGTAAGAAAAAGTAAGGTTAGAAATCTTTGAATCAACGGTTTTTAGTAATTCTTCAAATTCAGAATTTGATAGTTTTGAAGATTTTACAATTAAATCTAATTTTTCGAATTTAGACTTACCAATAGAATTTTTAAAAAATAATTCACCAATATTATTATCAATTAATCGTCCTCTGTTATTAAATAGACTTTCATTTAAAATTTTATCATTAATTGACTGAATATAGTAAGATTGCCATTCATGAACAGATATTTTATTATTGGTTTCATCAAATTCAAATGAATACTCATCATCAGTAGCTAAAACGTAATCTATATTTTTATCACTATTTTTAAGCGCACCAATAACATCACCCAATTTTAAGCAAATAATTAAGGAATCTATTTTAACAGCTTTTACATTTAGCATTACTCAATAAAACTCGTAAAACCGTTATACATTAAATTTTGTATCATCCTGATAATTTTTTTTGCAGTGCGAGGATATTTAAATAAAGAATTTAATTGTTCATTATTTTCACCTGGCCCATTATTTAAATCATTTAAAATATTTTCAAATTCCTCTTCAGTATATTCCGATTGTGCAGATAAATTATTACTATCGTTTGAAAGACATAAAGACAATATGGACATAAGTGGATTAAATAGCTGTTCGGCAGAACCATGTAATTTTGGCAATATTTTTTGAAGTATTTGAATATCTGTAGCAACTGTAATATTAGCACTTGAAGATTGACTAATAGCATTTAAGCAATAATTAGAAACTTCATTAAATACCCTATAGCCAAAGTGTTTATTGTATTTTTTTAAACTTTCATTAATTTTAAAAATATCATCAAATTGAGTTTTGAATTGGCTTTCAAATTCAATAACATGTGCTGTATGTGATAAATTTATTTTTAATGGAGCTATATCTGTAGCAAAGAAATAATTATCATCAGCCAGGTTGTCATTATTAGAGTATTCAGGTTTATTAAGTATGCTTTCTAAATTCACTTCGTTCATTTCAATTACATTACTTCTATCTAATACTTTAGGGCTAAACATATGTGTGGTTTCATCTACATTTACAGTTCCTACAACGAATAAGTTTAAAGGAATCTCGATCTCTTGCGGAACGTAATAGGAATAATTTGGATAAGAACCTTGTACAAATGCATCACCAGAATTGTAGGCTGGTAAAGAATCATTTGATTTTAAAACTGAATTTGAATGAAGTTGTATAGAATGTTGTTTTATATCAAAAAATTGACTTTTAATACTTTCATAAGTAGTTTTTATTGAATCAAAGGCAACTTGAGATGCACTATCTAATGTGTCATAATTTTTGAGTTTATAGCTACCGTCACTGCCTTCTAATAATTTTCCAGCTAATCTTGAAGGTAGACTACTGGAATCCTTCTGATTGATTTCTGTTCTGTATTGTGGAGTCCAATTAGCAGGGTCTCCGTTAAAGAATGTTTCTTTCCATAGAGTAGAGAATATATCTGAACGATAATCACCAATAGACATAGCAACATTATTAGGATTTATATGCAAACATGACATTATAATCGCCTCTGATAAAGATGTGCCTGCTGGAAAACTAAAAACACTTTTAAGGTCACTTATTGTACCGATAGAAGAAGGTGTATATCTTCTTGTTTCGATTAAGCTTAAAAAATCGGCAAAATATTGTTCAACCTTTGCTAGATTCATTTCATCAAGAATAAGAAAATAAGGTTTGTCAGGATTTGAATGAGCTTTTAGAATTAATTTTAAGATTGGAGTAATAGAATAAGTGTCGTTCACCAAATTATGATAGCCGAAAACATTACGATTATCTCTCCAATTTGGTTTTACAGGAACTAATTCATATTGGCTATCATTTTCTGATAATATTTCTGCAAAAATTTCTATTATTTTAGATTTACCAGAACCTGAAATACCTGAAAGTATAACAAAAGGCTTTGTTTGTAATGAAATAAAGAGATTATAAATTTGCTCTTTAGAATATAAAAATCCTTTTTCTTTAAACTTGGTGTAAAAATCTTCTGATGTCATTTAATATTTTTAACAATTTTAATCATTATTTATTAGATTTGTGAACGTTTTGAACGGTTACGGAAAATATGAAGAAAAATCAACTTACTACAAAAGAGGCAGCGGAAGTGTTATCGGTCTCAGAATCAACAGTTAAAAGATATGCAGACTCTGGTTTAATTGAGTATATTAGGATTGGAAACTCTGGACACAGAAGATATTTGAAAGAAAGTATTGATAATTATATTATTGATCAAAAAAACAATGCTTCTGAAATACACGTAGCAACAATAAATAATGGAAAGCCTAAATTGGGTAATTTAAAAGCTCATTCACATCCTAAGCATTATTTGATGCATAAATATTGGGGGAGAAAGGCTCATAATATTGTACGTCAATATATCGAATATTTCACTTCAGAGAATCAAGTGGTATTAGATCCTTTTATGGGGTCAGGTGTTACTGTTATAGAGTCACTTAAAACTAAAAGGAGGGTAATTGGAGTTGATTTAAATCCTATGAGTATTTCGATTGTTAGAAATTCTATCAGTTCAATTGATTTAGAGGAGTTTCAAAATAATTATAATAAAATTTTTAGTAAGGTAGTTAATTTATATGGGAATTTATATGAATCTCCCTGTCCTGTCTGCAATAAAGTTTCAAAAATTAATTGTTCCGTTTGGGAATTTGAAGAATTACTCACTCTAAAAGGAGAATGCGAGATTCACGGTAAGTTTGTTAAAAAAGCTACAGGTTATGATTTGAAAATTTTTCAAAAAAGTGAGAAATTATTAGATGAATTATCTAAAACCAAAAAAAATTTAATTCCAACGGATAAAATTCCTCAATATGTAAAGAGGAATAATAAAGAAACAATTGATGAACTATTTTCTAAGAGAGCATTATTGATATTAGCAGAGATTAAATATGAAATTAATAAGCTTAAAAATAAAGATATTAGAGAATTGTTTGATTTCATTTTTACTTCAATGCTGGCTAACTGTAGTAGTATGCTACCAGGTGATCCAGAAAAGGGAATTTATAAGTCAGGTTGGGTAATAAGTAAATTTTGGGTTCCTAATATTCATGCAGAGAGAAATGTGATAGATTGTTTTGAACTAAGATTTAACGCTATTAAAAAAGGGAAAAAGGAACTTAAAAATATTGGAGGAGAAAATGCTGAAATATTAAATTTAGATAGTAGAAATACTACAATTTCTTCCGAAAGTGTTGATTATATTTTTACAGATCCTCCTTATGGAGAAAGTATAGCTTATTTTTCTTTAAGTCATTTATGGAATACCTGGTTGAAAAATAAACCTAAATTTGAAGATGAAATAATCATTGATAATTTTCGAGAAAAGGATTATGAAGATTATTCGAAAAGAATAGGTGAAGCATTTAAGGAAATGTATAGAGTTTTAAAGCCAGAATCTTATCTGTCCTTTACATTTCATAATAGAGATTTAAATGTATGGAAGGCTATTATCGATGCATGTACTAATGCCGGCTTCAAATTTGAATCAGCAATTTTACAAGAGCAAGCGGTATCTTCAGGAACACAAGGAATAAACAAAAATAATACTTTGACCGGGGATTTTGTTTACACATACAAAAAATCAAATTGTAATAAACCAGTATTATCAAAACCTTGTGAAGATGGTGAGGTTTTTATAGTTAATTCAGTTCAGGATTTTCTGATTCAGAATGGAGCTGTAACCTCTTCTCAACTTTATGAATTTATAATCCCTGAAATCATAAATAATTATGCTGTATTAGATAAAAAAGGGAAAGTTATAAATTTAGAAAAGCTTCTGTTATCCCATTTTGATTATAAAATGATAAACAACTCATACAAATGGGATAGGAAGGAGTTTACAAAAGATAAAAAAGAAAACAAGTTTTCAGTTTTAGATTTGTTTGCTGGTGCAGGGGGGCTTTCAAATGGTTTTGAAAAAGCAGGATTTGATATTGTAGCAGCTGTTGAGTATGATAAAAGAATAGAAAAAACATATCTCTATAACCATCCTAACACTAAATTAATAGTTGACGATATAAGAAATGTTTCTGGTTCAGAAAAAGATAAAAGATCTGAAATCTCTATTGAAAATATATTCAAGCAAAAATCAGCCGAATGCGATGTAATTATTGGAGGACCTCCTTGCCAAGGGTTTTCAATGGCGGGTAATAGAATTAGAAAGGATTTTAAGTTCTTTAATGATAAAAGAAATTATTTGTTCTTAGAATATTACAGGATGGTTAAAGATTTAAATCCTAAATTTTTTGTAATTGAAAATGTACCAGGTATTTTAAATTATAATAACGGAAGTGTTAAAAGAGAGATTATAGAGAAATTTGAAGCCCTTGGGTATAATGTAACTTCAAAGGTTTTAAGTGCAAATGAATTTGGAGTTCCGCAATTAAGGAAAAGAGCATTTTTTATAGGAAATAGACTTGGATTAAATTCAGAAGAACTTTTTCCTGAACCACAAAAAAATCCTAAGAAATTTATTAGCGCATGGGAGGCAATCGGAGATTTGCCTGAATTAGAGCCTGGAGAGGGAAATGAAAAAATATCAACAAAAAATTACAAAGAAAGATTCTCAAACTACCAGATTAATATGAGAAGTTCTAATGGATATATTTTTAATCATGTTAGCTCAAAACCAACACCCAAAACAATTGAAATTTTAAAACTTATAAAAGAAGGACAAGGAATCAAAGATCTTCCTAGGGAATATCATACAAAATCTATTCATAGTGGAGCTTATGGTAGAATAGACAGAACAAAACCTTCTTACACAATAACTACAAGGATTAACACTCCTTCTGTTGGGAGAATTACCCATCCGTTAAAGAATAGAACTATTACTCCAAGGGAGGCTGCTCGAATCCAATCATTTGATGATTCATATAGGTTTTTTGGTAATATTACCTCTCTGGGAATACAGATAGGTAATGCAGTACCTCCTCTTTTAGCAAAAGCAATTGCAGAAAAACTCAAAAAGTATTTAGAATGAGATACTGTTTATATGTGTAATTCAAACTCAAAAAAAGTATGAATCGATTCTTAAAAATATAAAACATTTTGGATGATGATTGATTAAATATATTTTATATTCGCATATTAATCCGGTTAAGGTTTGCATATTATTTGCACAAGCAGCTCTCTGGATAGAGAAAGCAACACTCCTCCTTAGCTCAGTTGGTTAGAGCATTTGACTGTTAATCAAAGGGTCCTTGGTTCGAGCCCAAGAGGGGGAGCAAAATTTAAGCCTTACAGAAATGTGAGGCTTTTTTTGTGAAGTAAAATTTGGGGTTTACAAGATATTGCTAATTCCTCTATGTGTTTAATTTAGGAAACTTAATTTATCCTTCTACTAAAAAAAGACACCCATTTGGATACCTATTAATTTTTAAAAGACACCCATTAATAAAATTATTATTAATCGCTTCGTTTTGTATTCATAATTTCTTTTCAAAAAAATTAGACATCTCAACTAATTGGTTGATATAATTCTCAAAATTATTAATATGCATAATTTTATAACATACATTACCTGAAAAAGGTTCTGCAATATCAAAATGATATTTTTTTTCTAGATACTTTTCATTGTCTATAACATAAACCATTTCTATGTTGTTGGATGAACATTTTTTAAGCTTTCTATTATCTCGTTTTACTATATTTTTTAATTCATCATCGCCACCAAAGAAATCTTTTGGTTCAAAATGTTGGATACCTTGGCATTCAATAGCCATGTTGAAATCAGGTAAATAAAAATCTAAACTCTGTCTCCCTAACCATTCAAATCTTTTTTGCATTTTATATTTAACGTTATGTTTTTTGAGATAATTACAAACTGCTCTTTCTAGCCTACTCATTTTGCAAGCTGGACAACCAGCCCCCATTAAGTGATTATTAGCTTTCTGCCAAAATTTATGCCCACATTTTTTACATTTAATATGCATTTTAGACGCAGCTGTTTTGTAACCATTTAGATATTCATATTCGTTTGGAAATGCCTTATCAAGAAATTCCTTATTACTTAAACGAGTTAAGCTTTTTATTTGTCGCAATGATTCTAATCCACATTTAGGACAACCATGCTGAGTTAAGAGGGTATTAGGAGTTTTATTAAATTCGCCATGTTCTTTACCTGTTTCAGGGTCTTTATTATGGCATATGATTGTCACTTTAGTAGAGGAATCTACGTAATCAACTAATGAATAATCATATAATGGAGCCCCACTTTTATCTTTATAGATTTCGTTTGCTTTTTGTATGAAAAAACTTTTATCCATATAGTTTCCAGTGCATTTAGGACAGTTATTACCATTGAGGTGATTTGCTGGTGTTTGCAAAAAAACTCCGTGTTCTTTACAAATGATGGATACTTTAGAATGAGTTTTTTTATAGACTGTTTTGGAATAATCATATCGGTTACCATGGATTTTCTTAGCTTTTTCAATCCACTCTCTAGTTGTGGGTGAGTAAATATTACTGCATTTAGGACATCCGTTACCTCTTATATGACTATCTGGTACCTGCGAAAATAGTCCATGCTCTGGACAAATAACATTTACTTTTTTACGTGCAGTTTTGTATTCAACTTTTGAATAGTCATATTGGTTGTTATGAATTACTCTTGCTCTTTTTATAAAAAGTTCTTGTGTCATATAATTTCCAGTACATTTGGGGCAATTTCCACCTGCTAGATGATTAGATGGTTGTTGTAAAAACTCTCCATGTTTTTCATTTGTTATTTCATCTATATTGTGACAAATAATACTGACTTTTTCTTTAGCTTTTATATATTCAACTTTTGAATAGTCATATTTGTTTCCATGTTTTTTTCTGGCTTTTTCAATAAATTTTTCAGTATTAGAATATGTTTTTTTAATTGCTATTTTTCGTGCACATTTCAAACATCCTTTACCTCTAGAATGAGAATTTGGAATTTGATAAAAAGGTCCATGTTCCGGGCAAATGATACAGACTTTTTCTGTAGCTCCTAAATATTCAACTTTTGAATAGTCATATTTATCACCATGTACATTTTTTGATTTTTCTATAAATTCAAGTGTATTACTTTTACGCATAACTTCTACATAATATAGGAATAAACACATTGCATTTAACTCCATAATGTTCAATCTTCTAAAGATAAATAACTTTATTTAGTCAATTACCTTCCACCTTAATTTAAAATCTTATTCAAAATGAAAATCAACATACTATTTATAATAAATAAGCAGAAAAAAAATGCTAAAGGAGTTTGTGCACTAATGTGTAGATTGACACATAATAAAGTCAGAAAAACATTTTCTACAGGTCAGTTCGTAAATGCTAATAACTGGGATAGTAAACAACAGGTAGTTAAACCACCTGAACCAGATAGAAAAGAAATAAATCAACAGCTAAGCCTTATTAAAACTAAAATTAATAGGGCTTTTTTATTGCTTCAGGTTAAAGATGAAGCTTTTACTGTAGACGATATTTTTAGCCTGTATAAAGGCGTTAAAACAGCTAAGGAATACAACGTGATTGAATACTTTGAACGTTACTTAAAACGCATAAAAACGCTTGTTGGTGTTGAGATAAAACAAGTAACCTACGAGAAGTTTGAATACGTTAAAAATGATATTAAAGCTTTTGTGAAATGGAAGTTTAAAACCAAGGATTATCCACTAAAGAAACTTGATATGAACTTTTTAAGTGAATTGGACTACTACTATAAGGTAGGGCATAAAACGCAGTTAAAACAGGTTACCATCAATAAAAAGATTTAGCGTTTTAAAAAGATAATTAAAGTTGCTGTAGCTGAACGACATTTACAGGTAGATCCATTTATGCTTTATAAAGCTAAAAAGGTTAAGAAGGAGGTTGTGTTTTTATCACCAGAAGAGTTAATACAGCTTGAGAGTTATGAATTTATACAGCCTAGACTTAAACTAGTAAAGGATTTATTTATATTCAGTTGTTATACTGGGTTACCTTATTTGGAATTAATGAACCTTAAACAAACAAATATTATTAATGGGTTTGACGGTAATAAGTGGATTAAGATGAAACGAGAAAAGACAGATAAGGATTTATCAATTCCATTATTATCAAAAGCTTTAAATATTTTATGTAAGTATACCGATGATGATTTAGTGTTTCCTAGAATAAGTAATCAGCGTTATAATTCCTATTTAAAGGAAATAGCAGCGATTATAGGGGTTGAAAAAAATTTAACTACCCATATGGCTAGACGTACTTTTGCAAGCACTGTATTGCTTTATAACAATGTGCCTATGGAGATTGTCAGTGAGCTACTTGGTCATAGTAATATGAAGATAACGCAGGAAAGCTATGGAAAGGTAGTACAGAAAAAAGTTAGTTTGGAAATTGAGAGGTTAAAACAAAGTGATTAGGTAGTAAAAAGGAGTTTTAAACTGTATTAAGTATCTTGATGTTGTAGAAAAATTAAGTTTTTTGCAACATCAAGTTTCTTATTGCAAATTTCATCGTTTTTTACATGAGGGAAATTTATAATTTTATAAACACTAAATTTCAATTTTAAAAAATTTGTTTAGAGGAATTTCAAGTGTTAAAGCTATTACTGAAATTGTAAATATATTAGGAGTTATCTGTTACCATAAAAAGACACGAGCAATGAAATTTGACCCATTAACAAAAGATATTTATACAGACAAAGACGAATTTGTGAAGAAAATGAATTGCCCCTATAAAATGAGTTGGGACAAATTAGAAGCTACAAATTCTACATTTCGAAAATGTGCAAATTGCGTCCACTTAATAGTTGATACAGAATTTTTAACAGATGACGACCTTCTGAAAATTGTTAGACAAAATCCCGACACTTGTTTGAAAATTGACTTAAAACAACACAATATAAAAATAGTATCAAATGGCATTCTTGAACAGAAATAAAAAAACGCAAGGATTACGTGTTATAAAAACTGCCCGTGACAAGGACACTATAAATAAGGCTGCTAAAAGTGGACTTAATCCATTAGTAAAAAAGGTTGAACCTTCTGATAAAATTCGTTCAAAGTATTCTGTGGTTCAAAACAAGAAAACGGGAGAAATTGAAATTGTTGGAGACTATCGGGTCGACTTTTATTCGGACGATAATAATGATTTTGAAACTGTGGTTGACTGGACATTTTATTATCCTCATAGTTTCAAGTCGCCTTTTGCAGCATACTTAATACCAAAAGATATTGTAATTGGTGAAAGAGTTTTCATTGAAGACTTAATTGAAGATTATATTGGTGCAAGTTGGAACCAAGGTGACACATACCGACTTGAAAGTTGTGAAGCGATTTGGAATGGAACAGACTTGGAAATTCAATATGACCCAAATACAAATCGTTCAGACTTTGTAGGATAGAAGAATGGCAGCAGGTAACAGTACATTTGCAATATCGAGGTGACGTGCTTCTATGACACTGTTGTGGTTAATGGAAGTGTAATGCTCCATATGAATATTTGTCCTGAAAAACCCGCCCATCGCAAATCTGCAAAACGTTACAACATTTTTTTCAATTTTATATAGGTACTGTCTATCCTTACCAACTAATTGAGTTAGTTGAGTTAGAATAAGACTCTTTCCCTTTCTTAAACATTTGGTTCTTATCTATTAGAAATGATTGGAGTTGTTGGAATAGAAAAGAATCTAATCACCCATATAGCTAGACGTACTTTTGCTAGTACTGTATTGCTCTATAATAACGTGCCTATGGAAATAGTAAGTGAACTTTTAGGGCATTCCGATATGAAAATTACTCAGGATAGTTACGGTAAGGTGGTTTAGAGGAAAATTAGTTCTGAAATAGAAAAGTTAAAGGGAAGTGGTTAGCTTCTTTTTATTTACAATTAGTCTTTAATCACAGTGCATCGTGTCAAAATCAATGTGAAGTTCAGTTGTGCCATTTTGATCAACTGTTACTCATTTGTAATTAATCAGAGTGTAAGCATTTCCTCCATCCATTGGACCATCTTTTATTCCGAGTTTTGAAAGTTCTAGAGGAGGGTTGTAGTTGGGGTTTAAACAGCTAAACATTCTTCCGAATCGTCCGTGGTGGGAGGTGTCGTGCTTGCACATGGCGTTAATGCCGTGTAGTGAATTCATTCCGTGATGTGACATAATAAGTATAATTAATGGTTAAACAAAAAGTATACTATTATTAATAGTAGGGAGTATTGGGTTTTTATGAGGGTAAATATATGTAATGTTTTTGTAATCAGTGTATTACATTTATGTTAATTAGTGTTTTTTAAGTTTGCGAAGTATTTCTTCTTAATTAATAAAAACAAAAGATAAAGGAAGGAGTTAACGGCGTTTATGAAATAAGGAAAACCGTATATATTTTATGGTATAGTGTTGTATATTAGTTTTTTAAAAATTTTTATTAAAAATAAAAAGTATGATTAAAAATGTTTTAAAGATACTTTTAATGGTGTTGTTTTTAATAGGTTGTAGTTCTGGTTCTTCAGAGGAAGGCAGTCCAGATCCGGTTGTAGTAGAAGCCAAAACATTGTTAAGAGTAGAAGGTAGCGATCAGTATGATAAGCTTTATTTTTACTTTGAAAATGATAAGCTAATAAAAATTATTAATTATCAAACTTGGAAAGATTTTCATCAGTTAATTTATCAGGAGAACATACTGAAAAGTGTAATTCTTGCTAATCCAGAACATGGTGGTGGTAACTATGAAAGTTACAATGACTTTTCATTTGATTTAGCGAATTGTGTCGATTGTCTAAAGTATGATTATGAATATTCTAATGGTAAAATTAGTTTTATCCGAAAGGATGGTATTGTAGTAGGTGAATATAAGTATGATGGAGAGAATCTAGGTGAGTATAAGTTTTATATAGATGGAGAACTGCATAGAAAACTATTGTTTAGTTATCAAGATGGTAAGTTACATCAATATTCCATAACAGAATATTATGCAGGTGAATCAAGCTCAAGTATTTTTAATGTCGTTCTAGATGATAAAATTAATCCGTTTTTTAAAGTAGGGGTTGAAACAGGGATATATATACCTAACGCACCTTCTATTTTTTCAAAGAAGCGATTAAATGTAAATTTTATTCCAAATAATGTAACAAGTATATCTGATTCAGACGGAAATGAAATTTTTAAAGTAGTATACCAATACGATGCCGATAATTATCCTATTTCTTACGAATTGTTAGCCCAAGATGTTCAGGATTCAGGAGTGTTTATTTATGAATAGTATTTAATTTTTTGTCCTATGAAAAATATGTTTTTAATTTTTATTATCCTACCAATGTTAGGTTTTGCGCAAGTGAATAGGTATTCTACAATTCATACGTCTGAATATAAGCCTATTACTTTTGAAGAAATGCTTAGTGCATACAGAGCTACTCAGAGGGAGTAATATTCTAGTCTGTAAGCAGTTTATCTAAAATGTGTATTTGTAATAAAATACGTCGTATATAATTTTTATCTTGCCCGTTATTATTGTTTTCTGAGTTTTACCTACATGAGATTTTTTTTAAGTTTTATCATCCTACTGTTAGGAGTTAATTTAAGTTTATTTAGTCAAATAAAACTAACCCATAATGTAGGTGATAATCTTGTAAGGTCCTATGTTGGATCTTGTGAAGAAACAGAGCATTTAGCTAGGACATTTACGCTTTTAGATTTTGGTGTTAATCCAGACGAAGAATTTATTATAGATCAAGGAGAAATTGGTCTTTACATGTCGGTTGCTGATAACTCCAATTTAAGTTTTAATATTTATGAGATAGATTTTGATTTTCCCAATAGCTTTGACGAATCTAAATTAATAGGAAGTAGTCAGGTAGAATTAGCTCCACCTGCATGGTCTGGTAATAAGGTGATATTTACGATTAATTTTGAAACACCAGTTATTGTTCCGGCGGGAGTAGAAAGGATATTGGTAGAAGTAAAAAAGGAGGCTTCTCCTGGAGGAATTGGAGTTTCAGCAGTTCAATTGGCAGGAACAGAAGAAGGGAATGATTTTTCATGGTATAAAGGGTGCTTAGGTACTCGGTCTTATATAAAATCAACAGATTTTGGTAGTGGTAGACCTCCTTCTAATTTGTTTATAAATGTTACTGGAGTACCTAGGAAAACAAAAGAAATTCCTTTCAGTGTTGAGAATTTATGTTTTGGAGATACAGCTAAATTTATTCTTGAAGAAACAGTAGATTCAATCCATTGGGATTTTGGAGATCCAATTTCAGGAGCTAATAATACTTCAACAGATTTAGAGTCTACACATGTGTTTTCTGAAGCTGGAACCTATGAGGTTAGTGTTATTGCGTCCTTAGGAGGTAATACTGTAACAGAAGTAACTACGATTACAATATATGAGCAGCCAATAGCAAGTAAACCTAATGATATAGGGTTATGCACGTTGTATGATGATAATTCTTTTGATTTATATGGTCATAATAAATATGTTTTAAATGGTCTAGATTCTAATGTTTTTGGAGTGCATTATTATGAAGGAATAGAAAATTATAATAATGGGATAAAAATTAATGCACCTGAAGCTTATACAAATGCCTTAGGGTTTTTTACACAAGAAATTATTGCTGAAGTTTATAACAAACAGAACCCGGAATGTAATGATATTACGAAGTTTAATATAGGTGTTTATAAAACTCCACAATTGGAATTGCCTAATAATATTTCAAATTTAACACAATGCGATAATTCAGACTCAGGGTCTGATACAGATGGAATTGTTGTTTTTGATCTAACAGAAAAGGAACAATATCTATTGCTTAACGGAATAGATTCAGAAGTGCACTATAATTATTATACAGATGAAGACCTCAAACAGCCAATAGCTTCGCCAAATACCTTTGTTAATAGTCAAAGCTCGCAAACCATTTATGTGGAATGTGTTAGTAATTTAAATAGTGAATGTAAAGCAATAACGTCCTTTATAGTTGAAGTTTTAAAATTACCGTCGGTGACTCCAATTGTTGAACTAAAACAATGTGATGATGATTTAGATGGTCTTTACAGTGCATTTAATTTAAATGAAGTTATAAATGAAATAACTACTAATGCAGACGAAGAGAAAGTTTCATTTTTCGAATCGGAGTTAAAAGCTGAAAATGATCAAGATCCAATAACTAATTTAACAACATATTCTAATAATACACCTAGTCTAGATGTGGTTTGGGCTAGAGTTGAAAATAAAAATGGATGTTTTAGGGTCTCAAAAGTTAATTTAATAGTAACTACAACAAAGATTCCATTGGATTTTAAAAGGGAGTTTTATACTTGTGATGATGATTTTGATGGGATTTCAAATTTTAGTTTTGAAACTGTTCATGATGAAATTGCCAGTCTATTTCCTGCAGGACAGGAATTAATAATTACTTATTACCAAAATGAACCTGATGCATTGGCTGAAGTTAATAAAATAGAGAATATAACAGATTATAGTAATATTGGATATCCTTATACACAAGATATTTATGTTAGGGTAGATAGTAGGCTAAATAACGATTGTTTAGGTTTAGGAGCACATATAACATTGCATGTTGAAGCTAATCCTGTTGCTAATCCAGTTACAATAACAAGAGAATGTGATGATGATTTTGATGGTAAATATCCTTTTGATGTATCTGAAGTAGAGTTAACCGTTTTAGGAAGTCAGTCTTTAAGTGATGTTTCCATTTTCTATTATGACGAAAATGATAATCCTTTACCTAGCCCTCTGCCTAATCCGTTTTTAACCTCTAGTCAAATTATAAAAGTTGTTGTAGAAAATAATAATATAGCTGATGGAAGTTGTTTTGATGAGACGACTTTAGAATTTATTGTAGATAAGAAGCCTGTAGCTAATATGGTATCAGATCTAATATCATGTGACGATGGTATAAATGATTCGGATGGGCTGCATGATTTTGATACATCATTAATAGAAAGTTCTGTTTTAAATGGACAAACAGGCATGGAGGTTCATTATTATAATAGTCTAGGTATAGAATTACCAAGTCCCTTACCAAATCCATTTAGGTCGAATACTCAAACTGTAACAGTTAAAGTAGTAAATCCCTTAAATTCTAATTGTATTGCATCTACAGATATTCAGTTTATAGTTAATCCTTTGCCTGATTTTACAATTGAAAATTCTCAAATAGTTTGTTCATCAGACCCTACGTTTACAATTGTTCTAGATCCTTTAGAGTCAAATGCAAATGAAATTTTTAATTATGAGTGGGTGTATGAAGATGGTACAGTACTCTCTAATGCGCCTACTTTAACGGTGTCAACGCCTGGAACCTATTTTATAACTTTAACCAAGACTGATGGAACTGGGTGTTCTAGAACTAGAGATGTTTTTGTAAATGCTTCTGAATTAGCTAATATTATTCCAGAGGACATAGTTATAGAAGATGTTTCAAATAATAATAAAGTTATAATTAATACTAATAACTTAGGACAGGGAGAATATGAATATGCTTTAGATGATGAATTTTCATCTTTTCAGGATAGCCCTATATTTGAAAATGTTAGTTCAGGTATTCATACGGTTTATGTAAGAGATAAAAAAGGCTGTGGAACAGCTTCAATAGAAGTTTCGGTAATAGGTTTTCTAAGATACTTTACGCCTAATGGAGATGGTATTAATGATACTTGGTATATTCCTGGTGTTAATGATCAGTTTCAAATTCAAAGTGATATTTTTATTTATAACCGTTATGGTAAATTGTTAAAGCAGTTAAATCCAAGCTCTAATGGATGGGATGGTACCTTTAAAGGTGAAATGCTTCCTACAGATGATTATTGGTTCAGTGTTATTTTAGAAGACGGTAGAGTTTTCAAAGGGCATTTTGCTCTAAAACGTTAAAAAGGAATTATTAAACGTACCTAATTTTATTTATTCAAGGGTGTGTTTAAAGGTGAAATGTAAAGATGTAGTCTTGTTAAGTGTCTGATTATTAATATTGTGTGTTATATAGAAAAACCCCAAGAGGGGGAGCAAAATTTAAGCCTTACAGAAATGTGAGGCTTTTTTTGTGGAGTAAATTATATGACTTTATTAGAACTTTCGAAAAACACAAAAGGGAGCTTATAGCTCCCTTTTTTTGAATAGTAATTCAATATGTTATTTTACACTTCCTATTTCACCACTTAAAATTTTAGCGCCTAAAATAGATTCAAGCATACTTGCTTGTTTATTGTCTGTGCTGCCGCTAAAAACTGTGTTTGGTAGTTGAAGGCCATTAGGGCCGGCTAAAGCTTTTGTACGCTGCACACTGGCATCTAATTCCATTTGTAATTGTTTTTCAGGGGTAATACCGGCATTTACTTTTTTAGAAATTTCGTAAGCCTCAGCATCGGCAATAATTCTAATTTTTTCAGCCGATTTTTTTGCTGCGGCTAAAAGGTTAGATTCTTCCTGTTCTTTGTAAGAAGCGGTTTTTGCTGCAGTTTCTGCCGTAATAGTTTTTTCTAATTGTATTTTTTCAAGTTTTACGCGAGTTTCGGCTTTTTCACGTTCACCTTTTGCAATGGCTTTTTGTGTGGCATAATATTCTTTTTCGGCTTCTTGTTTTTCCAGTTGTGTTTGGGCAACCTGTTCTTTTTGGTCTTTAAGTCGGTTGTCAAAACTTGCTTCCCAATCAATACTCGTAACTGCAACTTGTTGTACTGTTAGTCCGTATCGTTTTAAAGAGTTCGAAGCATCTCGAATTGGATCTCCGTTTTTGTCTTTACGAATTCTGTATTTCTTCTCCCGTTTTTCGTTGTTTATTTTTCCTTTTGCAACGGTTCTAGTAGAATCTAAAGAGGTAATTGGGCTGATGTCAATATCTTCATAAACTTCTTCGGTTAAATACATCCCGTTTTCCATTTGATCTTTTAAATAATAATCAAATTGTGATGAAGCTCCTGAAATATAATCTTGCGCATCCATAAGTTTGCAGGTGTTTTTTAAGGCTTGATCGTATACAGGGTAAATTCTTGCGTAAACAAGTTTGCTTTCCGATCGGTTTTTGTCGGCCATTTCTAAAAATAAATCTTCGTTATTGTAATCAATAGATACAATTAATGCAGCTGCAATATCTGCTTTAATAGCATCGGCGAATTCTCTGGTTTGTGCATTTCGGTGGTAGATACCTTCCTCAGCTCCGTTTTTATCGATAATTCGGTTGCCTTGTTTGTCGAATTCTATGATTTTATCCTGTAAAGCGATTTCAAAAGAAATAGGAATAGTTTTTCCCCACAGTTTTAGTTTTACACCTTGAGTGGTAACTGCTGCATCTCCTCCCCACAAATATTGAATGGCAGTTGCTGTTCCGGCAGGATTGTAGAAAAACATTCCGCTTAGACTAACAAAAAATATACCTAGTAAACCTAAGTAGATAGACTTCTTTAGAGTCCATAAATTAATTAACTTTTGAACAAGATTTGGAACTTTGGATTCCGATTCTGTTGAAGCATTAGATGAAAAAATGTTGATTGTAACAGCCAACAGAATAGCTAGTACAATTAAAGTAATACCAGTGATAGTCATGGTTAATAAAATTAAGTTAAGATGATAGTTTGTTTCAAAACCCTAAAAAGTAAGGTTTTATTGATTAGTTGAGGTTTTAAGAATTTTGTTACAAATGTTTTCGAAAATTCCTGTTTTTGGGGTAATGAAATATATTTTACAAAGCTGCTTTTATGGCTTCAACGGTTTTTTTACTATTCCCTATAAAAATGTTTCTATCTATTATAATTACCGGACGACTTAAAAAGGTGTAATGCTCTAAAATGTAGTTTTTGTAATCACGTTCAGTAATATCTTGGTTCTTTAAATCCATTTCTTTGTAAAGTTTTGAACGTTTACCAAAAAGAGCTTCGTAGCTACCGGAAAGTGCATGCATCTCTTCTAATTGTTTAACGGTTATTTCTTCGGTTTTTATATCCTGTAGAATAAAGTCGGAAGGAAGATTTAACTCTTTTAAAATTCGTATACAGGTACTGCATGTTTTTAGGTAATATACTTTTTTCATAATCCTATTTTTGTAAAAATTTATACCAAAATAAAAGTAATTTTGTCATTTAAAGTATATTTATCAAAAAAATAAGGCATGCAGTTTACATTAGACATTTTAGCTAAAACAAGACAATTTTTTGGACAATTTTTAGAAAATACTTCACTTGAGGATTTAAATAAAGTTCCTGAAGGATTCAATAATAACATTATTTGGAATATTGGCCATATTGTGGTTACTCAGCAATTATTAGCATATAAGTTATCGGGTTTGCCAATGATGGTTGATGAGGTTATGATTTCAAAATATATGAAAGGAACAAAGCCTGAAGGAGTTGTTTCTCAAGAGGAAGTTAACAATATTAAAGCTTTGTTGTTTTCAACTTTAGAAAAAACAAAAGAGGATGTTGAAAACGGGGTGTTTAAAACATTTAACAGTTATACGGTTTCTACAACAGGAAATACATTAAACACAATTGAAGATGCTTTCGATTTTATTTTATTTCACGAAGGTATGCATCTCGGTTATGTAATGGCTTTAGTGAGGGCTATTAATAGCTAATAAGGAATTGACCTCTTCGGCGGGAATTGTGTATTCTATAATTCCTGCTGAATATGGTGCTATTTCGTAGGTGTTGTAAAGCATAATAAGGCCTTCTTCACTGAATCCTATATTTTGAGCAAGTTGAAAGTTTTCAGGTTCAAAAAGCGTATTTTTATCTTCAATCGATTTATCGAAATAGGTTTTGGCTATAGTTTCAAAATCCTTTTCATTATTAAACAGTTCTTCATTTGCAATTCGTTTACCTGTTAGAGCGTCCAAATTTAAAAACGAAATAACAACATTGCCGTGAGCACCGCCTGTATTTGTATAAGAGGTAATTGATATACTGATTAGTTCAGGTGATTGAAATATAACTTCGCCATCAATTTGAGCTTCCCAAGGGAAAGTGCTTTCAGGAAAATCTTTTGCAAAATCATTGTATTCGGTATTAAACTTTTCAATGTTTTCTTCAATTGAAGCTTCAGCATTAGGTGTTTCTTCTCCAATGTGTAATGATGCTGAAACAACTTTGTTTATTTCATTATTTATGTTCTTTGAAATCTCGTTGTTGCCCTCAGCTTTGGGAATGTTTATTTCAACTAATTTGTTATTGTCTGTAGTAACCGTAATAATTGAAAATGTTGTATTACTATCTTCATTGCATGAAAACAATAATAAAACAATACAAAAGGCTGTGAGTAATGGTTTAAAAGACATGTCAAGAGGCTTAATTAAGATATATGATAAAGGTAACTATTGTTGTGAACTTCGGCAATAAATCTTAGTAAACTTGATAGCAAATAAAAAGGGGGGCTAGTCCAGATAATATACATAGCCAAAGTTTAACCAAACCAACCAGTCGTTTTTACGGTCGTAGTTTCTCCAGTTGTGGTCAAATCCGTCAATCCAATCACTAAAGTAATATTGCCATCTTAAATCTATCATAAGATCAGATAAAATGCCAAGTTTGTAACGAGCTCCAATACTACTTACAACAGACCAAGTACTGCCACCGTCAATGTTAATTGGGTAAGGTGCTTCTCCTGCATTATAGGCATCGAACCAATAGGGGTAAAGGTTAGATTGGTCATAAATATCACCATAAGCATCAGGATTCGGATTATTATATCTGGTGCTTGCTTTTGGATGGTAGGAGGTATAATGAACTCCTAAACTAACAAAGGGGGCGACTCTGTAAGCGAAAGCCTGAAATGAACGAATACTTAGTGGGAAATATTCTAACTGCATACCAATATCGAAATTTTCTGCTGCGCCACTGTGAGCTCTTAATTTATCAGCTGCGGTGCTGGTTTTATCCGGAGCTACCCAAAAACCGTGATGGTCTAAGCGTGTGTAGTTATATGAGATTTCACTTCGTAGTTTAAAATGGTCATTAAAATAAGTGTCGGTAGAGTAGCAGTTACAATCTGCAGTATAAGCGAAACTGATGTAATGAATGAGTCCAATACCAATTCCTGAATTGCCAAGGTTGGTAGCTTCTTCATTACGGCTTCCAAAATCTGATCGAAACTCCACGGGACCAATAATAGCACCAATTTCGTGAGAAAACCCAAGCTGAGAAAACATAGTTTGAGTTGTAACAAACATAAAAAAAAGCAGGGCTAAACACTTAAAGTTAAGCATGATAGTAGTTTGTTTAATGGAGCCATTGTTAAAACAAATATAAAAAAACTGCCCTTAGAAACAAATATTATAACTTGGTACAAGATTAAATGAAAAATATATGTTATCAAATTCAAAAAATAAATGCATTATTTTTAAAGATAACGTATATTTGTGGCAATAAATTGTATATTCAATAATTTGATGGCTTTTTTGAAGGGTTTGAAACTCGTAAATAAAATTCCATCTTAAACCAAAATTGAGCTTTTTATACAGTTTTTTGTTAAACTAAAACATTAAAGTAATTGATGAAAAGTAACATTGAAGCTTTTTTAGATCAAGTTAAAGAGCGTAATGGTCATGAACCAGAGTTTTTACAGGCTGTAGAGGAAGTAGCAGAAACAGTTATTCCTTACATTGTAGAGCATGATATTTATTATGGCAAAAACATTCTTTTAAGAATGGTTGAGCCAGAGCGTGTTATCACGTTTAGAGTTTGTTGGGTAGATGATGCAGGAGAAATACAGGTTAACAGAGGTTACCGTATTCAAATGAACTCTGCTATTGGACCGTATAAGGGTGGATTACGTTTTCATCCAACGGTTAATTTAAGTATTTTGAAATTCTTGGCTTTCGAGCAGGTATTTAAAAATAGTTTAACCACATTACCAATGGGTGGTGGTAAAGGAGGAAGTGATTTCGATCCTAAAGGAAAGAGCGATAATGAAATCATGCGTTTCTGTCACGCCTTTATGAGTGAATTGTTTAGACATATTGGACCAAATACCGATGTTCCTGCTGGAGATATTGGTGTTGGAGCTCGTGAAATTGGATACCTTTTCGGAATGTATAAAAAACTAAGAAATGAGTTTACTGGGGTTTTAACTGGTAAAGGATTGTCTTGGGGAGGTTCGTTAATCAGACCTGAAGCAACGGGTTACGGTGCGGTATATTTTGCAGAAAATATGCTTAAAACTAAAAATGATACTATTGAAGGTAAAAATGTTGTGATTTCAGGTTCAGGAAACGTTGCGCAATATGCTGCCGAGAAAATTTTACAACTAGGAGGTAAAGTGTTAACCTTATCAGATTCTTCAGGATACATTTACGATGCCGATGGTATTGATGCTGAGAAATTAGCATATGTTATGAATCTTAAAAACGTAAAACGCGGAAGAATTAGCGAGTATGTTAATGTCTATCCTTCTGCTCAATTTGTTGAAGGTAAAACACCTTGGGGTGTAAAATGTGATATAGCATTACCATGTGCTACACAAAACGAACTTCATGAAGAGGATGCAAAAGTGCTTTTAGCAAACGGTTGTATCTGTGTTAGTGAGGGAGCAAATATGCCATCTACTAAAGAAGCAATTGTAGCATTCCATGAAGCAAGAATCTTATTTGCCCCAGGTAAAGCATCAAATGCCGGTGGTGTTGCGACTTCAGGGTTAGAGATGACTCAGAATTCTTTAAGATTCAACTGGACAAGAGAGGAAGTTGATAAAAAATTAAAAGAGATTATGGCTAATATTCACGATGCTTGTATTACTTACGGAAAAGGTGAAGACGGTTATATAGATTATGTAAAAGGTGCAAATATTGCAGGATTTGTTAAAGTTGCCGATGCTATGTTAGCTCAAGGTATCGTTTAATAAATTACCCTTATAAAATTGTTAAAAGCTTCCTGAATTTCAGGAAGCTTTTTTTGTTTGAATTTATATGATTTTCAGGTAAAACTCGTTACTTATAAATATATTTGACGAATTAAATGGTATCTATGTTTAAAAAACTCGTTGTTTTTGTCGTTTATATAATTCCGATTTGTCTCTTCGCTCAAGATTATTCAGCGTCCTGGCAAGGTCACTTTTCATATTACAATATTAAGGAAGTTGCTCAGGGAAATGATAAAATTTATGCAGCTTCAGAAAATGCTGTTTTCAGTTTAGATACACAAACTAATCAGTTAGAAGAAATTAATTCTGTTAACGGTTTATCAGGAGAAACGATTTCAACCATTTATTACAGTGATGCTTATGAATTGCTAGTTGTTGGATATGATAATGGTTTAATAGAAATTGTTTTTGATAATGATGAGAATGTATTGACCATTGTTGATATTATCGATAAACCTACCATTCCTCCAACAACAAAACGAATCAATCATTTTAATGGCTATAATAATTTGGTTTATATTTCAACCAGTTATGGTATTTCGGTGTTCGATTTGGCGCGTCTAGAATTCGGAGACACTTATTTTATTGGTGATGGAGGTTCTCAGATTCAAGTAAATCAAACCACAATTTATCAGGATTATATATATGCTGCTTGTTCTGGAAGCAATGGAATAAGAAGAGCATTGACAACTAACACAAATCTAATTGATTTTAGTAATTGGGAAGCAGTAACGACAGGGAATTTTACAGGAATAGAGTCTCAAACAGATGATTTATATGCAGTAAGGTCAGATAAAAGACTTTTTAGAGTAGAAAATGGTATTTTAACTGAATTATCATTATATCAAGATCAGCCATTGGATTTGAGAAAAGTGAATGAAAATATGATAGTTACGACTAGAAATCAAGTTTTTATTTATGATTCAGCTTTTAATCTTTTATCTCAAGTAGTAGTAGATACAAATAATTTTCCTACTGAGTTAACTTCTGCTACAATTGATGATAACTTTTTATACATTGGAACCAAAAATTTTGGAGTTTTAAAAACAGAATTATTAAACCCCGTTACTTTTGAGGAAGTTCATCCTGACGGGCCTTTGTTAAACATTCCTTTTTCGTTACAGGCAAAATCAAATGGGGTTTGGGTAACTTTTGGAGAATACGATTTGTTTTATAACCCATACCCGTTAAATAATAGGGGGATTAGTCATTTAAAAGGTGATCAATGGATAAATTTGCCATATAATGATGTATTAGAAGCGAAATCTTTAAATAGAATTTCTGTTAATCCTTTTAAGAATAATCAGGTATTTATAAGTTCCTTTTTTAGTGGATTATTAGAAGTAAATGAAGAAACATCTATTATATTGTATAACGAAACTAATAGTGGTTTAGAGTCGTTGGTTCTTCCAAATAATCCTAGTTACATTGATATTAGAGTTGGAGCTACAACTTTTGATTCAAATGGTGTGTTATGGGTAACTACGGGATTGGTTAAAAATCAATTAAAATCTTTTGATTTATCAATTAAACAGTGGAGATCGTATAGTCTTGGTAAAATAATTACAGACGAATTCGATAATAATGGTTTTGCTGATGTTGTAATTGATGGTAACCAAACAAAATGGTTAGCTAGTTATGATTTTGGAGTTATTGCTTTCAATGAGAATGGAAGTAATTCAGTAAAAAATATTTCTACGGAAGAAGAAAATATGCCATCCAAATATGTTACAGCTTTAACTCTTGATAAAAGAAATCAATTATGGATTGGTACAACAAAAGGAGTTAGAGTATTGTATAATACTTCAAATTTCTTTGAAAATAATAATGTTCAAGTTGACGAAATTATTATTGAGGAAGATGGTATTGCTAAAGAATTATTATATCAACAGTACATAATGGATATTAAAGTAGATGGTTCAAATAATAAATGGATTGGAACTAGTGATTCAGGGCTGTTTTATTTTTCATCGGACGGGCAGAAAACGATTCATCATTTTACAACAGATAATTCGCCATTGCCATCTAATAGTATTAGAGATATTTCTATAGATGATGTTAATGGTATTGTATATATAGCTACAACACGTGGATTGGTATCTTTTCAATCTGGAAGCTCTGGTGTTCTTGAAACTATAGAGAATGCTTATGCTTATCCCAATCCTGTAAGACCCGGTTTTGATATTGTAGAAAAGAAAGTTAAGATTAAAGACATTTCAGAGAATGTTAATATCAAAATAACGGATATAGAGGGGAATCTGGTGGCCGAGGGGCAATCTAGAGTTAATCAGCGTTATAGCGGTTATAATTTGGAAATAGATGGAGGTACGGCTTATTGGAATGGTAAAAATTTAGGGGATAATGTTGTAGCTTCTGGAGTTTATTTAGTGATGCTTTCCGATTTAGATACCTATGAAACGAAAGTCCTAAAAATAATGGTAGTTCGATAATGCTTGTTACCACAAATGCCATTGTTCTTTCTAAACTAAAATATAAGGATAACGATTTAATTGTTACCTGTTACACACAGGAATTAGGTATTGTAGGCTTTTTACTTAAAGGTGTATTAAAGAGTAAAAAATCTGGAAATAAAGTGGCTTATTTTCAGTTATTATCGCAATTGCAATTGATAATAAATTACGCAGAGAATCGCTCTTTGCAAATTGTAAAAGAATCTAAGCCTATTCATGTTTACTCTAGTTTACACACGCATATCTTAAAGAGTTCTATAGTCATGTTTTTGGCCGAGGTATTATATTCTGCTTTACGCGAAGAAGAGCAGAATGAAACATTATACAGTTACTTGGAAACGGCTCTTTTGTGGTTGGACGAACAGTCCGATTTTTCAAATTTTCATTTGTTATTTCTATTGAATCTTACAAAATACTTAGGATTTTATCCTGATACTTCAACTATCGATTTTCCATATTTTAATTTGGCTGATGGTATGTTTGATTTAAAGGAATATGGAAAGTCGTCGGTTTCAGGTGATAATTTAAAACTCTTAAAAGAACTTTTAGGCATGTCTTTTGACGATTTATCTTCTGTAAAAATCACAGGTAAACAACGCCAGTCGTTTTTGAATATGCTTTTACAGTACTACGAATTACATTTAGAAAGTTTCAGAAAACCTAAATCCCTAGAAATACTTAATCAAGTCTTTAGTTAAGGATATTTCAACAATAGTAGAATTATTATTTTAGTGCCCAAATGCAACAATCTAAAAAAACATATACGGTTCAGGAAGCTATGAGTAAGTTAGAGCATTACTGTGCTTACCAAGAGCGTTGTCATCAGGAAGTGGTTCAAAAGCTTACGCAAATGCATATGATACCTGAGGCAATAGATGTTATTGTCGTGCATTTACTTCAGCATAATTTTTTAAATGAATCTAGATATGCTAAACAGTTTGCCAGCGGAAAATTTAAAATAAAGCATTGGGGTAAGAATCGAATTTCATTTGAATTGAAGAAAAAGGATATTAGTAAAATAAATATTCAGGAAGCTCTTAATGACATTGATGATGAAGACTATTTGGAATTATTTAATACTATAGCAGAGAAGAAGGCCGAGAGCATTAAAGAAAATAATGTATATAAAAAGAAAAAGAAGTTTGCCGATTACTTTTTATACCGTGGTTGGGAATCCTATCTGGTTTACGACAAGGCCAACGAATTAATAAAATAAAAAAGGTTAAGCTCTCGCTTAACCTTTTTACAAACTATATTGAGTTTTTTTAACTATAAGCTAAAAGACATACCAAAGCTAACAGTAAACTGGTTGTGTAACTTTTCAGCAGGGGTTAAATCTTCAGTTTTGTACTTTGCTAATGGGGTGTTTAATTCAGTGTAAACTCCGAAACCTTCAGTAAAGAAATAGCGAGCTCCTAAATGACCACCAAAATTTTTAAGGCTTAAGTTTAAACCAGGGTATAAATCGAAGTTTTCATCAATGTTAATAACGTTTCCTAAGTTTGCATTAAAACGTCCTTTAAGGTCGAAACGATCACCAAAATCAGCGTCGATATCTTCATTTACACCTAATGCATAAGCCGATGATAAACCAATAGAGATATTATCGCCAAGACCATAATCGTAAGTAAGGTTAATGCTTGTGGCATTATCTTGTAGGTTAACACCAACCTGAAATTTATTATCGTTAACACCATTGTAAGCTTGAGCGTTAGCAAATGTGAAGCTAAGAACGGCAACAGCTAATAAAATTAATTTTTTCATAATTTGATTTTAGATTTTTTTGGTAAACAAATATATTATAACTTTTATAAAACGACGTATTTATTTACAGTGCTTTGTGAGTTTTAACAATTGCCCGGTTATTTTTCCAGTCAATCCATTTCTGGCCACCAATGCGGCGCATGACATTGTCGAAGCTACGCATAAAAACTAGGTTAGAAACGGCTTTGCTGAAGTTTTTTGGGTTTCTTGCTATAGCACGTAAACTCATTGAAAAACCAGGTGTTATATATCGCATATAGTGCCAGTAACCTTCAGGCATATACAAAACTTCACCATGATTTAATTCCGTTTGAAACCCTTTTGCTTTTTTTAGCATGGGCCATTTTTTAAAATCCGGATTATTGAAGTCAATGTCTTCTCTGGTAATAAGAGAATACGGAATTTTATATAAATATTGATTTTGTTTCTGGTCGAATAGTATAATCTGTTTTTTACCTTCAAAATGAAAGTGAAAAATGTTTGCCAGGTCAATATCGTAATGCATAAAAGTGTACGAATCACGTCCTCCAAAAAATAACATTGGAATCCCTTTCATTAATCGTAAACCAAAGTCAGGAAAGGTAAAATCGTCTTGTAATTGCGGAATTTCCTTAATGGCATTCCATAAAAATATGCGGAATTTCGTTGGTTCGCGTTTTAGTAAATCGATATAGTCGCCAAGTTTCATTCTGGCATGAGGCTCGTTAAACCCTTCTTTATAATCTACAGGTCTGTCGTCATACAACGGAATGGTAATATCGCCACCCAATTCCTTCATGTAATCTAAACTCCATTTGCTGTAAGCAGGCCAGTCTTCTATAAAACGTTCAATGACCACAGGTTTTTGTGGTAAAAAATAATGCTTTATAAAGTCCTCTTTAGTAATGGTTTTTACCCGAGGAATGTCTTGTAAGTTTAACGACAAGGTGAAAAAATTTAGTGAGCCAAAGTTAAGAAAAGGTTATGGAATTTGGAATTAGAGTTTATTGATTAAATTCCTTTTTAATTATTATTTCACTTCAAAAAAGGTATCAAATAATTTGTAAAATTTTTCAGGTTCTTCTAAATATGGATTATGACCACTATTTTCAAACATTTCAAATTGAGCCTGAGGCATAAATGTTTTATATTGGATATTGAATTCAGGAGTTGAAACTCCATCGTATCGACCTGCAATAATCATAGTTTTAGCCTTTACATTTTTTAAATCTTGGCGATAGTCCTGATTAATCATACTTCCACTAACGTAAAAATCTCCATCTCGTCCAATAATAGTTTCATAAACATCATTAGACCAACGTCTGTAAGGTTCATTAGGGTGATTGCCTTCAATATTTGTGTTGTGATAATAAATATATTTTGTAGGAAAGCTGGCGTAAAGTGATTTTAAGGGCTCCTGGCTAGAAACATACCCCAATGCCCTTAAAGAATCTACTTGTTTCCATTTTTCAGGAAAGTGTGTTTTTGTGTAGTGGTTGTAGCTATCGCAATTAGCTTGCCACATCTCTCCTCCATGAAATCCACTAATAAGCAATAATTTGTCAACATTATTGGGATATTTTATACTATATGCTTGCGCTGGAACTGTTCCGTAGGAGTGCCCTACTATAGAAATTCTATCAAAATTTAATAGTTTTCTTAGTTGTTCAATGAGAGCTACATCATTTTCAACAGAATATTCCGAAAGATCTTTGGCATCGTCACTTTTTCCTCTGCCTAAGAAATCGAAGAATACAACTTTATGGCTTTTGTAATATTGTCCAAAGTTAGCTTGCATGTAGTCATGAGAATTACCCGGTCCGCCGGGAAGAAAGAAAATAGGTTGTCCTTCTCCTTTAACTTCAACATTTATTTTATAGCCATTAATTTCATAAAATTTAGATTCGAATTTGCTGAAAATATCAGGGTCTGTTTGGCTGTTCAAAGTAGCATTAAATAGGAATAAAAAGATGGTGCTAAAAAGTATAGATAGATAATTCATAATATTTGTTTGGCATAAATATAAAGAAATAAAAAAGCCCTCTCTAGTTATAGAAAGGGCTTTATATGTTAATTGTGTATAATCTGTTATTTTAAAGATTTAGCTTTTTCTTTTGCTGATTCATTTCGTTCAATGGTGTGTTCAGGTCGACTCCATTTGGGTTTTTCGCCTAAGTCCTGAAATTGCGAATCTTCAGCTTCTACGGTTTCTGGTTGCATCTTTTTTATAAAAGGCTTTTGGGTATTTAATCCGAGAAGCTTGAATAATTCCATGTCTTCACTAACATCTGGATTGGGTGTGGTCAATAGTTTGTCGCCGGCAAAAATGGAATTCGCTCCAGCAAAGAAACATAGGGCTTGTCCTTCTTGCGACATTTGCGTGCGACCAGCACTTAAGCGTACTTGTGTTTCAGGCATAACAATACGCGTTGTGGCAACCATGCGAACCATTTCCCATATAGAAACCGGTTTCTGGTGTTCTAATGGTGTGCCTTCAACAGCTACCAAAGCATTAATGGGTACCGATTCTGGTTGCGGATTTAAAGTGGATAAAGCCACTAACATGCCTGCGCGATCGTCTTCGGTTTCGCCCATGCCTATAATACCACCGCTGCAAACCGTAACATTGGTTTTTCTAACATTATCGATGGTTTTCAGGCGGTCTTCAAAACCTCGTGTAGAAATCACTTCTTTATAATACGTTTCTGAAGAATCTAAGTTGTGATTGTAAGCATATAAGCCAGCTTCAGCTAATCGCTTCGCCTGATTTTTGGTAAGCATGCCTAAAGTACAGCAGACCTCCATATCCAGTTTGTTAATGGTGCGAACCATTTCTAAAACCTGATCGAATTCTGCACCGTCTTTAACATTACGCCAAGCGGCTCCCATACAAACACGGGAGCTACCAGACGCTTTGGCACGCAAAGCCTGAGCCTTTACCTGCGTAACGGACATTAAATCGTTGCCTTCAATATTAGTATGATAGCGTGCGGCTTGCGGACAATACCCACAATCTTCAGGGCAACCCCCTGTTTTGACAGAAAGTAAAGTGCTTACCTGAACTGTATTCGGATTGTGGTGCAACCGATGTACAGTAGCTGCTTCGTAAAGTAGCTCCATCAATGGTTTGTTGTAGATTGCTAAAATCTCTTTTTGTGTCCAGTTGTGACTTGCCGCCGCCATAATTATTTATTTAAAGTTGTAACGTAAACCAAATAATACATTACTTGGAGGCATTGGTACAATACCGGTCTCGATGTAATCGGCATCGAAAATATTGTTTGCTGTAATGCTTAATTCAACTTGGTTGAAATTAAAAATCGCCGATGCATCTAATACATTATAGCTTAATCCTTGGGTACGTTCAGCGTATTTATAAATCACATTAAAGTTGATGTTTTTTGTAATGCGAGTACTTAATCGTGATGTAAAATGGTGCTTAAGAGAATTGATGGAATATCTTGAGAAATCAAGGTTGATTTCTTCAATTTTGTCTTCCATAAAGGTATATCCAACCGATAAATTTTGCTTTAAGTTGTTAACTGTGAAATTGTAAGAGGTATTAACTTCAAATCCTTTAGTTTTAGAATCTCTAATGTTTTGTGCCATAAAAGGATCGTCTGTATTAGCTTTTACATAATCAATTAAGTTTTCGGCGTCTTTATAAAATAATGCAAACGAGGCATTAAATCTTGAAGAGAAAAATTTACCTCCAATTTCACCAGAAAGTGCTTCTTCAGGTTGTAAATCTTCATTTCCAATAGAAGAAGGGTCGCTATAATATAAATCGGTGTAAGTTGGTACACGATAAGTATATCCTAAATTTCCATAAGCTCTGAAGTTTTCAGAAATTTTATATCCTAAATCAACACCAGGGAACGCATGAAATTTAAAATCTGAAAAGTAAGTTACAGCCACACCCGGTGTAATGTCTAAATTATCAACTTTAAAACGATGTTCTAAAAATGCTGTAGCCATCAATCTGTCACGATCCCCTAAGGTGTTACTAGTCATGTAAATTTGTGATACATCAACACCCAATCCGGTAACCCCTAAATTTGAGGTGTAAGACGTATTAATTTCAGCACCTACTTTATTACTAATGTGTAAATTTCTGTAAAAACTTGGTTCATTACGTCTTAGCAAAAACATATCCTGATTGCGTTTCCAATACAATCTCGGTTTAATTTTTAGATTATTGGTTTGAAATGCTGTTGATAAGCCAATTAAACTGTTTTGAGTTTCCTCGTATTCGTGAAATGTTGCGTTTGAGGTATAGAAGTTTTCTGCACCAAATTTTCTTTCAAAGAAAGTTGCAAGCATTTCTATTGGAAGCGCATTTTTATTGAATACACTTTTTAAGAAATAGTTTGAATTATCGTAATCTGAATTGGTTCTGTACCCGTCAGAAGATAATTTCCCCATATGTGCAATATGTGAGGAGTTTACTAAGTCAGATCCCACAGTAACCGATCCGTTTAACTGATTGAAAGAGCCTGTTTCTATATTAGCCGAAACACTATTTTTTAGTTGGTTTTTAGTTACAATGTTTATCGCTCCGGCAAAAGCGTTTTGACCAAAAGCTCTGGCAGCCGGTCCTTTTATAATTTCAATACGTTCAATAACTTCAATTGGTAAAGCGGCGTTCATGGTGTGATGTCCGGTTTGTGCATCGTCCATTTTTATACCGTCGATAAGTAAAAGGGTTTGGTCGAAACTACCACCGCGAATGTATAAATCGGCTTGGCTACCTCCCGTTCCTCGTTTTCTGATGTCGATTCCAGCTACTTGTTGAAGTAAGTCTGCCACGTTAGTAGCCGCGCTATTTTTAATATCTTCAGAAGATATAATATTTATGGTTCTTGAGTTTTCTTTAAAAGGTAAATCGATACGTGTTGAGGTAATGGTAACTTCCTGTAGCGAATCCATTTTAATAGGTTCATTTTGTGCTTTAGCGAATAAGCTAAAAAGCATTATAAATGAAATGAGAGTCAGTTTGTTTTTCATGATTAAGTTTAAATTTAAAAACAGTGCAAAAGTCGTAACTTAGCGGACTATTAAAGTAGTCCAGTTTGAAAACAGTAAATAGTCCGGTTGAAAGTCTTTTTGAAAAACTTATCACTTTTGATAAAGTATTACCGAAGCCCATATATATGCAGGTTGCCGAGCAGATTATTAATTTAATTCAACGAGGCTATGTATTAAAAGGCACACTATTACCTGGAACACGTGTATTGAGTCAGTTGTTAAAAGTGCATAGAAATACGGCTGTTGCTATTTATGATGAGTTGGCTTCACAAGGTTGGGTAGAAATTCAACCAAATAAAGGTACTTTTGTTTTAGTACCGGAACAGCATACTGCTAAGATAACCGCACCAATACAACAAATCGATCAGGCATATACGTATTCAAAAACTACAGGTTTTCCTTTTCAAACGGCATTACATTTAGCGCCTACTATTCAAATTACGAATGCCAAATACAGTATTAGCGATGGAAAACCCGATTTAAGATTACATCCAGTTCATCAGTTTTCAAAGTGGTATAGTGCGGCCATGAAACGAAAAACGTTAATACCAAAATGGAATAGAGCAGGAGAGCAAATACATTCCATTTTCGAAAATCAGCTCTGTAATTATTTGAACGCAACACGCGGATTTCACATTAATCCGGGAAATATTGTGAATACCCGAAGTACCGAAATGAGTCTATATATCGTGTCTCAGCTGCTTATAAAACCTAAGGATGTGGTATTGGTAGGGCAGTTGAGTAATTACGAATCCAATATGATTTTTCAGGAAGTTGGCGCGAGTATTAAAACGATTCCTGTTGATGAGGATGGACTGGATGTAGATTATATTAAAACGCATTTTGTAAAAGGGACTATTCGGTGTGTTTATGTTTGTGCTCAACGTGATTATCCAACTACAAGGACGCTTAGTGCGGAGCGACGCTTAAAATTATTGGAATTGGCTAAACAATATGGTTTTGCGATTATTGAAGATGATTACGATTACGATTTTCAATACGAAGGCTCGGCCATGCTACCCATGGCGAGTGCCGATGCTAATGGTATGGTTATCTATCTTGGTAAGTTGGGGCAATCTCTATTTCCAAGTTTTCAAACAGGGTTTGTAGTGGCGCCAGATAATTTAATTTCAGAAGCCAAAAACTATTTGCAATTACTCGATAAACAAGGTGATTTAATTCAGGAACAAATGTTGGCAGGATTAATTAATGAAGGCGAAATTTCTCGGCTTATAAAAAAGAATATTATTGTTTACAAGCAACGGCGTGATGTTTTATGCGAGTTATTAAAAAATCATTTTGGAGACAAAGTCAGTTTTGAAATTCCTTCAGGAGGTTTGGCATTGTGGTTGCAATTTGAACCAAAAATTTCTTTAGTAAAGCTTGCTGAAGCATCTGAAAAGCATGATTTGTTCATTCCAAAAACCATTTTATATCAGGATAAAAATACCTGTGCTATTCGTTTGGGATTTGGACAGTTAACAGAAGAGGAGATTGAGGTGGTAGTAGAGAAACTTTATAGAGCATACAGTCAAGTGGTATTAAAATAAAAAGCCTCATTAATTTAATAATGAGGCTTTTATGAAAGTGAGTATTATTACTCTTTATCTGTTGGAGATTCCTCGATATCAGTACTATCTGTTATCGTTGATTCCGATTTAACTTCAACATCTTTTCCTTTTAAATATTCCGGTAATTGCATACCGGCCATATTAAACATGTCTTGTAATGGAGGCACCGATTTATACATGCCAGAAAGGAAATTTGCAGTAGATGATTTGCCATCTTTAGTACTGCCATTATCCCAAACGGTAACTTTATCAATCTTGATATTTTTAATAGCTTCAGATTGTAATTTAACCAACTCAGGAAGTTTGTCGGCAATCAATAATAACACAGCATCTCTGGAATTGTTTCCGGCAGCCTTTACAATTTCATCAAGACCGGCTGCTTGTTTGGTTAAGACTTCGTAAATACCTTGTGCTTCGGCTTGTGCTTTAAATAAAATCGCATCGGCTTCCCCTTTTGCACGTCTTCTAATATTTTCAGCTTCAGCTTCAGCATCAATTTCTACTTTCTTTTTATCAATTTCGGCTGGAACGATAATATCGGCCATTTGTGATGAACGCTCACGTTCGGCTCTGGCAACCTCGGCAAGTTGCTCTGCAGCATAGGCTTCTTCTAATGCTCTTGCAGCCTGAACTTTTTCAGAGGCAATCGCTCGTTTTTCAGCTTCAGCTTCTTTTTCACGTCTTAAAGCATCAGATTCAGCAATCGAAATTTTAGCAACGTTTTCTCCGTCGATGGCACGTGCATTGGCTTCCGATATTTTAATACGCTCTTCTTTTAAAGCCTCGGCCTCACCAATTTTAGCTTTTGCTATGGCGCTGGCAGTCTGCACCCTTTCGGTTTGATTGGCATTAGCTTCACCAATCATAGCTTGTGCGTTAGCTGCTGCTACCTGAGTTCTTTCATTTTGCATCGCGTTGGCCTCACCAATTTTTGCTTTGGCGTTCAATTCGGCAACTTTAGTTCTTTCATCCTGAACGGCATCGGCTTCACCAATAGATCCATCTCTGTTTTTCTCGGCAACCGATTTACGAGCCGCGTTTATAGCGTGTGCAGCAGCTTCTTTACCTAAAGCTTCGATGTAACCAGACTCATCAACAATATCTGTAATGTTAACGTTAATCAGTTTTAAACCTACTTTTTTAAGCTCCGATTCAACACTTTGTGAAATATTGGTTAAGAATTTATCTCTGTCGGAATTGATTTCCTCAATGTCCATAGAAGCAACTACTAAACGCAACTGACCGAAAATAATTTCTTTTGCTAACTCCTGAACATCACTCATTGATAGACCTAATAAACGCTCGGCAGCATTTTGCATAATACCAGGTTCGGTAGACACACCAATAGTAAAACGCGATGGTACATTAACACGGATGTTTTGTTTTGACAGGGCGTTAACCAGATTTACTTCAATAGAAATAGGTGTTAAATCCAGAAATTCATAATCCTGAATAACCGGAAAAATAAAGGCAGCACCCCCGTGAATACATTTAGCCGATTGTCCGCCAGCTACTTTACCATAAACCACTAAAATGCGATCGGAAGGACAGCGTTTATAACGGCGAATAAGTACAATAAAAAATACAAAAATGAACATGATGGCCGCAATAACAGCCATAGGAAGCCCAAAACTAAAGGCGTCCTGAGTAATAAGTGTTAGCATTAAATTAGTTATTAAGTTGTTCTACAATTAAAATTCCGTTATCGGTAACGTCTTTTACTTTTATTACGGTTCCCGATTTTAAGGTAGTCTGTGCATCGGTTAAGGCTTCAAGTTCACGCAAAGCGCCTTGAATACGAACATGAGCTTTACCAATAGACGAGCGGTTAGCACCGATAGTTAAATAAACTTCACCAACAGCACCTATAGCATTTTTAAAGTCAAGTGTACCACTATGATTTAGTTTTTTCATATAATAAAACATGGCCGCCATAATACTCATCATTACTAAACCAGCAATTAGAGAAATAACAATGGTAAGCGGTTTTGATACCCCTGCATCAATGCATGCAATACCACTCCACCCAAAAATGGTAAAGAATCCCACCAGGTTTTTAAAAGTGATGAATTGAAAACCGATTCCCGTGTCGGTTTCAATTTCGGCATCTGTTTCAAGTTCTAATCCATCAGAATCACCTCCCACAAAGGTTAGAATCATCATAATTATAAAAATTAGTGAAGCTACCAGAGCAATACCCCAGTAAATCTGAGGAAAGAGTTCTAAGCTATAAAACCACTCGGTCATAATTAAAAGGTTTAAATTTTATGATTCAATATAAAACCTTTTTGTGGTTTTATATGACTAATTCGAAAGTAAAATCAACATAGATTTCATGAAATTCCTATATCTAAAATTAATGTGTTCTTAATTAGGTTAATAGGAGTCTATAAATTTTAATTTTCATTATATATGTAGGTGAAATCTGTGATTTGTTACAAGGATAACTTTTATTTTCAATTTTCATTAAAACTATCGATGATTCAAAAATGTTATCTTAGTCGTTTAAAATGTTGTAATGCGTAGAATTCTTTTCATTTTCCTTTTAGTTTCAAGTTGTTTTAGAATCAAGGCACAAGTGGCCTCAAACTATAATATTTCCTTTGAAAATGCCGGACATCACGAAGCGGTTGTTGACGCCGTTTTTACGGATTTAACGGAAAAAACTGTAGAATTTAGAATGAGTAGAACCTCACCAGGTCGTTATGCTTTGCATGAATTTATGAAGAATGTTTACGGCGTTAAGGTAACCGATGGTAAAGGAAAGGTATTAAAAACATCAAGACCCGATCCGTATTCCTGGGAGGTTTCCGGACATGACGGGACCATAAAAGTGCATTATATTTTATTCGCTAATCGAGGTGGCGGCACCTATTCTCAAATAGATGATACCCATGCGCATTTAAATATGCCGGCAACTTTTTTGTATGTGCCGAGTTTAGAAGATAAAGCTATGGAAGTCACTTTTAATGTGCGTGAAGATTTGAAATGGAAAGTTGCAACACAATTAAAGCATGTAAAAGACAATACCTACTACGCCGAAAACTTGCAGTATTTTATGGATAGCCCAACCGAGATAAGCAATTTTAGTGAACGTTCTTTTCAGGTAAACGGACAAACCATAAACTTCGTATTGCATCATAACGGCACTGAAGCGGAATTAGATGATTATTTTAACCGCGTTAAGAAAATTGTTCTAGAGGAAGAACAGGTGTATGGCGAATTGCCAAAGTTCGATTATGGTGAGTATACTTTTTTGGTGTGTTATATTTCTAACGCTTCAGGCGATGGTATGGAGCATAGAAATTCAACCATTGTTACCAACACACGTAGTTTGGCCGATGGCGGAATGGATGCGAATTTAGGAACAGTCGCTCACGAGTTTTTTCATTGCTGGAACGTAGAGCGTATTCGTCCTGATACCTTGGAGCCGTTCGATTTTGAAGAGGCTAATATGAGTGGAGAACTTTGGTTTGCCGAAGGCTTTACCAGTTATTACACTACTTTAACCTTATGTAGAGCAGGTTTAATCAGTGAAGAGCAATATGTCAATAGCATTACCGGAACATTTAATTATGTATGGAATTCTCCGGCGAGACAATTTTTCAATCCTATTGAAATGAGTTATCAGGCGCCGTTTGTTGATGCGGCTCGTTCAGTAGATCCGGTGAATAGAGACAATACATTCATTTCTTATTATTCATACGGAAATATGCTTGGCCTGGCTTTAGACTTGTCGTTGCGTCAAAACGGATTAAATCTCGATGATCTTATGAAACTGGTTTGGAACAAATATGGAAAAAATGAAAAGCCATATACGGTTGAAGATTTGCATAATACGTTAAATGAATATGCCGGAGAAGCTTTTGGCTCTCACTTTTTTAAGAATTATATCTACAAAAGTGATATGCCTGAAATGAAGGCTTTATTAAGTTCTGTAGGTGTGACTTTAACTCAGGATTTAGATAAACCCGATTTTGGAGTTTCAGTAAACGACGAAGGTTTTATTTCCAAAAACACCATTATCGGAACAGCAGCATATAACGCCGGACTGGAAGAAGGTGACAGAATTTTAAAGGTAGACGGAATAGATTTCACAACTTCAAATAACTTTAATGTTTTAATAGCTAGTTTAAAACCATATGATGTTATAAAAATTGAGTTTGAACGGTTTGGTGTGCCGAAGAGAACAAAAGTGACTTTACTACCAAACAGAGCATATAGCTTAAGCCCGTTTGAAGCTAACAATCTAAAGTTGAATGCCAAACAAAAAACGGCCAGAAAGGCTTGGTTGTCTTCTAAGCAATTAAACTAATAATTTGTACTTTTGAGTACATCCAATTATAAATATTCTATGAAATCAATAGTTTTCCTTTTATTACTTTTTATCACATCTGTATCGTTTGCTCAAAATAATTATATTGTTAAAACCGAAGATGGTCGAAAAGTTCTGTTAAAAGCTGATTACACCTGGGAATATATTGATGCCATGCCTAAGGATGCTCCCAAAAAGGATATTTCTGAAGCTATATCTGTAAAAGATGATGCATGTAAATTGGGTGAAGGTTTTGAAGAACCTAAACTAAACAATAAAATTCAATCGCAGTTAAAAAAGGGCAGAGCGACTATTGATGATGTAAAAGCTAAAGTGGCTAAAGATTATAATTGCTCGGTAGAAGAGGTTGTTTTAATATCTGCCTCAGAGCAAAAATCTAAAGGCAGATATCAGTTTTGTGCCAATGGGAAAAAGGTCGATTATAAGCGAACCGGGTTTACCATTATTGAAGCAGGTAAATTATTTTAAGGCTTCAAATAGTTTTTCCATATCGTTTACAATAACCAATTCAACATCTGCGAAAGGTTGTTTTAAGGTTTCTATTCGAGATTTGAATGATTTTATGTCATTCTTCGATAGCTTTTCTTTTTGTGACAGCTTCAATAAAAACTTAGCACTTTCCGAAAGGTTAAACGATAAAGATTCCAGCGGTGCTATCTTAGGGCTTTTATCTATTTTTTGAAAAGCTTTATGGTTTTTTGCCCAAGATTCCAATAGCGTAATAATATCCGATTTGTGCGCTTCGTTAGGTGATTCAGTATAGTTTGTAACGGCTTTTTTAAATTTTAAAGCATCGTTGGCGTCTACATTACAGGCATCGGCAAATAGGGTGAAAGGCGAGTAGGTTTTATACTCGGTACCGCCTTCATTTCGGCTGTAAATTTTAAGCGGTTCACAAACATTAGAAAGTATTTCCAATCCTGAAATATCCTGATTATTACTCAGGTTTCTTAAAATTACCCCTTTGTTTCTAATATGGGTAATGCCAACCTCTTCCAATCTATAATTAATAACTTCTAAACGTTTCAGCATCTTATCAACATCCGTAATGTCTTTTTGTGACCATAAGCGCTCGGCTATGGCAGCTGTTCTTGGCCAGATTCTGGAGTCGATGGTTAATGGTGTTACCAGTTCGCTCCACATGGTGACTTCGCCACCTAAAATACGGTTTCGTTCGTCTTCGGTTAGTTGTACATCTCCAATCGGTTCGGTTTGGTAATGTTTCACCACAGATTCCATGCGGTCAATATAAAATCCGTTAGATAAAATGGTGTTATACCCTTTTTTAGCAGCTTCAATTAAGGTTCCGCCCTTTGCTAAGCCTTCATGTTCACCTCTCCACGAATGAATAATGGCTGTTTTCGGCATATTTGGTGTCATAATTTCATCCCAGCCAACCAGTTTTTTATCCAGTTTTTTCAGAATTTTTTCTAATCGGATATTAAAATAGGTTTGTAAATCGTGGTTGGTAGCAAGATTATGTTCTTTTTTAAATAGCTGAATATGCTCGTTAGCATCCCAGTGTTTGCCTTCGTTTTCGTCACCACCAATATGAAAATAGCTATCTGGGAATAGGGGTGCTATTTCAGTAAATAGGTTTTCTAAAAAAACATATACATCCTCGTTAGTCGGGTCTAAAGTGGGATCGAAAACACCCGAATAACGTTCAATTTTATAGGTTGCTCCCGGTTTGCTTCCAAGTTCTGGATAGGCGGTTAAAATGGCGGTAGCATGGCCCGGCACATCAAATTCCGGAATTACTCGAATGCCAAGAATAGAGGCATACTCTACAATGTCCTTGATTTGTTCTTGAGTATAGTATAGTCCGTCGGAAGCCAATTCGTGTAGTTTGGGATAGGTTTTCGACTCAATTCTAAAGCCTTGGTCGTCTGTTAAATGCCAGTGAAAGACATTCATTTTTACAGAAGCCATAGCATCGAGATTGCGTTTTATAACGTCTATGGGATGAAAGTGTCTGGAAACGTCAATCATTAAGCCACGCCATACAAAACGTGGGGCATCGGAGATAGAAACACCGGGTAGATAGTATTCAGAATTGGTGTTCGTTAATAATTGTAAAAGTGTTTCCAATCCTCGAATAGCCCCAACATCTGTATTGGCAACAAGCGATACTTTATTAGACTGTACATCTAATTGGTACGACTCGTCGTCTTCAATGATTAACTTAGCAGATTCTTTATAAGATATTTGAATAGATGCTTGCTTGTTTTCAGATAAAGGCATTGCAAAACCTTCATTGATAAACACGCCACTTCTGTTTGACAGGCGTCTTAAAAATGAAGTCACTGCATGCTGAACCCGTTTTGGGGAGTCACCATCAATGGATACCGTTAGGTTTTCATCTATAACAAAACGTTGGTTGTTTTCCTCTATTGATTTTGGCCAGGGCATTAAATTATAAGTCTCTTTCAAATTGGATTGAGAGAAACAATTTAAAGTAATGAGGCAAAGTATAGCAAGTAATCTATTCATGTTAATTGTTAAAAATGGTAGCGTTTAAAGGCTTCAATAGCAGCATATTCGGCTAAGCCTAAATCATTGTATTTTTTTGCGGTTAAGCGGTTACGGTCTTCAGCGCGTACCCAGAATTCTCTGGAATCGTCGCCTTGAAACATCACCCCGTCTTTTTGCGACTGGTGATAGAAAATGGCATGACGTTTTTTAAGTACCTGATCGGGACTCATAGGTATGGCCATGTCTATTTCGTAGGATTCCCATTCATGCCAGGCACCACGATAGAGCCAAACCCAGCAATCGTTCATGTAAGGTTTTGATTTTAATTCTTCTAAAGCCATAAACAAGGCATTTAAACACACACGATGTGTACCATGCGGATCGGCTAAATCGCCGGCGGCATATATTTGATGCGGTTTTATGCTTTCAATCAGGTTACACATAATGCTGATATCAGCTGAAGTTAAATGCCCTTTTTTAATGGTTCCGGTTTCGTAAAACGGAAGATCTAAAAAGTGTACGTTTTCATCTTTTAAGTTTAAATAACGCGTGGCGCCAAGCGATTCGCTACGACGTATTTTGCCTTTAAGATTTCGTACTTCTAAACAGTCGATGTCGCTCTCTCGCTTTGTTTTGAGGTATGAAATTATTTTATCGATTTCTGCATTCGGTTCGAAAAGGTTTGCTATTTCTGCAAATTTCAAGCTTTCTTCGTCCGAAACAGCGATGTTTCCTGAGGTTTGGTAAGCCACATGTACCTCGTGACCTTGCTCCACAAGGCGATCGAAAGTGCCACCCATAGAAATGACGTCGTCGTCTGGGTGCGGGCTAAAAATGATGATGCGCTTTTTTTCTGGTGTTGCGCGTTCAGGACGGTAAGTATCATCAGCATTAGGTTTTCCTCCAGGCCATCCTGTTATGGTATGTTGTAATTGATTAAACATTTTAATGTTTAAATCGTAAGCAGTGCCTTCTTCGGTTAATAAACCAGACATGCCATTATCGTTATAATCTTTATCAGTTAGTTTTAAAATAGGTTTATTTAGTAATTCACTTAGCCAAACCACAGCTTTTAATTTTAAAATATTGGTCCATAAACAAGAAGTAACTAACCAAGGGGTTTTTACACGGGTTAGTTCTAAAGCAGCTTCATGGTCTAACACAAAGGTTGTGTTGTGGTGTTCCTGTAAATAGGTTGCAGGAATGTTTGGGGTTATGTCGCCCTCAATGGCTTGTTGTATAATTTCAGCTTTATTGTTTCCCCAAGCTAATAAAACAATGCGTTTAGCACTTTTTATGGTGCCAATTCCCATAGTAATGGCTTTACGCGGAACGTTATCTATTCCTAAAAATGACGAAGCAGCATCAACACGTGTAATGTGATCTAAAGTAATGCTTCGCGTACCGGAGTTGAGGTGTGATCCGGGTTCGTTAAAACCGATATGGCCTGTACGTCCAATACCTAACAATTGAAAGTCTAATCCGCCATAAGATTTGATTTTCATTTCATAATCTATACAGAATTGATACAGTTCGTCGGTAGGCACTTTGCCATCAGGAATATTAATGTTTTCAGAAAGTATATCTATGTGGTTGAACAGGTGTTCATGCATAAAGTAGTAGTAACTCTGAATATTATTTTTATCCATGGGATAGTATTCATCGAGATTAAAAGTAACTACATTAGAGAAACATAAACCTTCTTCTTTGTGCATACGAACCAGTTCTTCGTAAACTTTAATAGGAGATGATCCGGTTGCTAAGCCAAGTATACATGGTTGTCCTTGCGACTGTTTATCACGAATTAGTGATGCTATTTCCTTAGCAACAATTAATGAAGCTTCATGAGAAGATTCGAAAATAACATTGTGAATTTTTTCAAAGCGCGTTTCTTCAAATTTTCCAGCCTCTCTGTAGGCTATACTTTTATAATCAGTAATATCTACTCTCATTTTCATCTGTTTTTTAAAAGCAAGCAGAACAATGTTCTGCTTGCTTGTTAAGAGCTCTCTTTCAAATTAAAAAACGCTCTGTTTAAACTAAACCAAAAAATATATGCTTATGAAAATCTTAAAAATTTGCAGCACCTGTATCCCACCATAATCTGGTGCCTCCGTTGTCTGGGCCGCTTAGTAATTTTACGGCCTCGGCAACACCTTCCGGGTTGGTTGATAGTTCGCTATCTACAAAAGGAATACGTCTAATTTGAATATTGGTATCTATAAGTCCGCCACTTTGATTGCTTACCACAGGGAAGATTTTAGGATACCCAGTACGTCTGAATTCACTCCAGGCTTCTTGTCCTTCAGGGAACATAGCCAGCCATTTTTGAGTAATAATTTTTTCAAGCTTAACTTCGTTGCTGGCCGCTTCGTCCCAGGCAATTGTAATAGTTGAAAGTGCTGAAATATTATTTGATGGAGTTATAGGGTCTACATAATTAGCAGGAGTTGATGCATTATCTGAAATATAGTCGTTTACGCCACTAGCCCCATGTTGATCGAAAGACAGTTGTATGCCGGTTTCGTAATTAGACTGTGCATCGCCTGCCCCCGACCATCCGCGTAAAGCAGCTTCGGCCTTAAGGAATGCCACTTCAGCTGCAGTCATTAATTGTACTTTTGAGGTGTGTATATTATCATTAATCATTGAAAATCCTACATAATCGGCTTTTTGAGCAAGCTCATCAGCATATTTAGAAAACAGAGGTAAACCACCACGAATACCTTTTACTGTTCCTGAAACAGTCGTAGGAGCATCGAAATAGGCGTTTGCTCTTCCATCGTTGTAACCCACTAAAAACGATTCCATAGATGCATTCATTCTAATGTCGGCCCAGGCATTATCGAGTGTTGCTAAAGGGTGGTCTAAACTACCGTTAACAAAAAAGCCATCGGTATTTGCACTCATCACACCTAAGGATTGATTTAATGCTTTTTCGCCTTCAAGCTTGGCTTTTGCAGGGTCTACTTTAGAAATTCTAATCGCTAAACGTAGTCTTAAAGAATTTGCAAATTTTACCCATTGTGAGTAATCGCCATCATATGCTAAATCGAAAGCAGAAAATCGTTCACTATCAATATCTGCCATAAGATTTTCAACAGCCATATCTAAATCGGAGAAAAAGGCGTTGTAAGCAGTTTCCTGAGAGTCGTAAATACCTGCTTTTTCAAGGTCACCGAAACTCGTGTAAACTATAGGCCCAAAAACGTCTGATACTCTATGCATAGCCTCAACCTTTAGAATTAAGGCAATGGCATGCAACGTCGGGAATTCTCCTTCGGTTAGTTTTGTAATTCCATCAACATTATTCATAACGTTAGAATATGGTACATTCCAGATAAAATTATTCCATCCGCTAACAAGACTATACGTTGTATTGTTAGCACCTGCAACAAAGGGCCTTGGATTTGTCATATATCCAGAATATACATCAGCATTTAGGTTTTGTTGTAATTGGTAAGACCAGGCAGGGGTATATTGATAAATATTTTCGAAAATTGGTTTGTATTTTGATCCTACGTGTTGAAAATCGACTTCAAGTTGCTCTTGAGTTATATTTCTTTCGTTTACGTTAAATTGTTCTAAATCACTACAAGATGTTGATATAATTCCTGTGGCAACTAAACAAGATAACATGCTTTTTATATTTTTCATTTTCTGTTAAGTTTAGAATGTTAGATTAAGATTCAGACCAACACTTCTAGTTGAAGGAAGTGCTAAAACATCGACTCCTTGTAAGGCATTACCGGTACTAATCGATAAATTCGGGTCGTGCGGAGCATCTTTATAGAAGAAAAACAAGTTGTTTCCAACTATAGAAGCTTTAGCTTTTGATAAGAATGAATTTTCTCCTAATTTGAAATTATACCCAAGTGAAAATTCGGCAAGTCTTACGTTTGTTGCGCTATAAACATATTCTCCTGTGAAACCATTTCTACCAGAAACTTTCCCGTAATATTCTTGAGCCGTCATTGTTGTTGCCGTACCATCTATTTGTACATTAACATTGTTATTTGCTGTTTCTCTGGCAGAGTTATTACTGAATCCTTCAACAATAGCTTCGGTCATGCTCATGGTTTCTCCTCCAAATTTCCCATCAACTAAGAAATCAATTGAAAAGTTTTTAATTGAAAAAGAGTTGTTCCAGCCTAAAGTGAAGTCTGGATTGGCGTTTCCAACTTTTGTTAATCCGTCAATCGTGTTGTCGTCGTTTACCATAACGGCATCGCCTTCAATAATTGGTAAACCTTCATCGTTTCTTCTTACTACTTGGGCGTAGATGTCACCAAATGAACCGCCTTCTACTAAATAAGAACCAAACGTGTTAACGCCTTTTTGGGATAAGGTAAAGAATTCAGGTTCAATTAAACCTTCTAAAACCTGACCGTTATAAATTTTCTCAATTTTATTTTTGTTAGAAGCAAAGTTTATAGAAGTATTCCATGAGATGTTATCGTTTTGAACTGGAATAGCAAAAACTGTAGCTTCAAAACCTTTATTTGAGATTTCACCGGAATTTAAGTAGGCTTGCGGAGCACCTATAATAGCAACAGATGTTGAAAAGGCATAATATTGATCTGAAGTTTTAGTATTATAGTAACCTAAATCGATACCAAATCTGTTATTAGCAAATTTCCATTCGGTACCAATCTCAAAAGATTTTTGTCTTTCAGGTTTAGGTGTTGATCCAGGGAACGGTCTAATAGGTTCGTTTGGATCTACACCACCACCTCCAAATATAATTTGACGTTGTGGGTTAATTTGATCGGCAGCAAACCCATTTCCTACTTCGGCATACGATCCTCTTAATTTTGCAAAAGAGATACTTTCTGGTAATTCAAATATTTCGCTTAATACTCCTGTTAAACCAACTGAAGGGTAAAGGAATGAGTTGTTTTCTTTTGGAAGTGTAGAAGTCCAGTCGTTTCTCGCGGTTAAATCAATAAAGAATTTGTCGTTAAACCCAACGGTTGCACTTGCAAAAACAGAATTAACTCTGGTTTCTAAAGAATTTTGAGTAAAATTAACAGAAGGATTTCCGTTAAAGTTTTGGAAAGCAAATACATTAGCAAATTGTAAACCACCGTTGGTACCTGAGTCTCCAACAAACGATTCGGTAGTTGTTCTTGTTGTACTTGTACCAATAATAGCACTTAAACTTATGGTTTCGTTAAAAGTTGTATTTATGTTTGCGATAAAATCGCCATAGTATTGTGTGAAATCACTAGAGTTATAAATGTATCTACCATTTTCTGGGGCTAAGGTTGCATCGGTTGTTGCATAAATTTTTCTTTCAAATTCATACATCGATTTGTCGTAAGTTCCTCTGGTTTGAAAAGATAACCAGTAGTTAACTTCGTAATTTAAAGATAATGAAGAAATTAATTTTTTATTAGTGTCTTCAGAAGCATTGCGATTAAGGATCCAGTATGGGTTTTGTTCAATGTCTGAAGTTGCTCTAAACCAACGTTGAGACATAATGTTTCTATTCGCATCGTAGCTTTCAAAATCTGAATAGTCTGAAAGTTTTTCAGTGTCAGATTCAAAACCATAAACCCCCACTAATGGGTTGTAGTATAACCCTGAGATTGGTCTGTTTGTAATGTTTTGTGTTGATGCCATTACACTGGCATTCACGGTTAATTTGTCGTCGAAAAGTTTGGCTGTTTCTCGAACATTAAATGTATGTTGTTTTAAATTGTTTTCAGGCAAAATTCCTGAGGCGAAAGAGTTACTGTATGAAAAATAGGTTTGCGCCTTATCTGTTCCTCCGGAAATAGAAAGTGAATTTATATTTGTATATCCAGTGTTAAAAAAGTCGTCATTATTATTCTGAGCTTCATTATTGAATTCCATAGAATAGGCTGCGCTGTCAACAGTTAAATTCGTAGAGAAATCGGTTTTGAAGTTTCCAGAACGTCCTTTCTTGGTGGTAATTAATATAACACCATTAAGTCCGGCACTACCATAAAGTGCAGAAGCAGAAGCTCCTTTCAATACAGTTAACGATTCGATATCGTCTGGGTTAATAAGCGATAAGGCATCACCACCGTCTCTATTTCCTCCGTCAATATCTCCAAAAGATAAAGTAGGTTGACTAGCGGTTGGGTTCGATAAAGGAATACCATCGACCACATATAATGGTTGGTTATTTCCAATAGAAGAATTTCCACGAAGTGTAACCTTTACAGACCCTCCAACTCCAGAGCTACTTCTGGTTATGGAAACACCAGAAACTTTACCCGATAAGCTGTTAATAGGGTTAGTTTGTTTTGATTTGTTTAACTCGTCAGCATTAATGTCTTGTGCTGCGTATGTTAACGATTCGCGGGTTTTTTTAATACCCAAAGCAGTAACTACAACTTCAGCAAGTTGTTCGTTGTCTTCTGCTAATTGCACATTGATAGTGTTTGAATCGGCAACAGTTACCTTTTCAGTTGTCATTCCTAAAAATGAAAAGGTTAATACATCACCGGTTTTTGCCATAATGGTGTATTTTCCATCAAAATCGGTAAGTGTACCGGTAGTTGTGCCTTGAATAATTACGTTACCTCCGGCAATAGGCATGCCGTCTGCTTTTGAGGTAACAATTCCTTTAATTTCCTTTTCCTGAGCAAACAGTTGTATGCTGAAGAATAAGAAGGAAAACAAGAGTGTCGTTTTTAAGTAATACTTCATAATTTGAATTGTTTAGTCTTGTTATTTGCTATCAATGTTATTTATTATAAAAATTGTTTTAAAAAAAAATATCTGAACTACATCATTTTACACACAGAAGACAGATAACTATCGATAAGTGATTTTGCGAATATAAACTCTTAATGAAATTATTGTTAATTAATTATTATATTCTTAAAATTGCTTCACATAGTTTAAGCCTTTTGTCGATTTTTTAATAATAATTTAAACCAATACTCTTGATTAGACTTCAGATAAAGAATACCATTTCACTTAAATATCACGTGCTTTTTTGGTTAGTTTACTTCATGTTTAATGTCGTAAGGTGGGGGAGCTACTTTAATGATTACTGGTATTCTATCAAGTCTAACCTTGTAGAATTTCCTATTCACATCATTGTGGTTTACATAAATATTTACTACCTAATCCCCAGATTAATTTTAAAGCGACGGTATTTAACTTATGTGCTAAGTCTGATTTTTATGTTGGCCATGGTGTATCTGGTAAGAACAGGCTTAAATTATGTTTTAGTGACCAAAGATATTTGGCCTGAGGCTGGTGGTACGGGCGAGTTTATGCAGCTTAATCATATTATAGCCGTTGTATTAGGAGAACTTTATGTGATTGGGTTTGTGTCTGCAATAAAACTGGTTATTGACTGGAGTCTGGAAAAGCGCCGTAATGAAAAGTTGGCAAAGCTTCAATTAAGTACCGAATTGAAATACTTACGAACCCAGATACAACCCCATTTCTTTTTTAATACTTTAAATAATTTATATGCGCTTACATTGAAAAAGTCTGATAGTGCGCCACAAATGGTGATTAAAATATCAGATCTTATGCAATACGTGTTGTATGAAGTGAATAGTTCCAAGGCTGATTTATTAGAGGAAATCAATCATATTAATACCTATATTGATGTCGAACGTTTACGTTTTAATGAGCGTGTAGAATGTGAGATGGATATTATTGGCGATATTGAAGATGTTACCGTGCCACCCTTGCTTTTTTTGACGTTCATCGAAAATTGTTTCAAACACGGATTAAAAGGTTGCGAAAACGTAAGGGTAAACATGAGTTTTGAAGTACTTAATAAAGACTATTTAGAATTTAAACTGTCGAATACTTTTAATGCCAAATCTAGTATAAACAATAATCAAGGTATTGGTATTGCCAATACCAAACGCAGGTTAAGCTTATTGTTTAATAGTGATTATGAGTTTAAAACTATTGTAGAAAACAATGTGTATAACCTGTACTTAAAAATACCTATTCGATGAAAATAAAATGTGTAATCATTGATGATGAAGCCTTGGCTATTGAGGTGATTGAAGATCATTTAAAGAACTTCGATCATATTGAAATTGTCGGAACTTTTACCAATCCTTTGAAAGCCTATGGTGTTTTAGAGCAGGAAAAAATTGATGTGGTTTTCCTCGATATTAATATGCCACAGCTTAACGGTTTTGCATTTATCGAAAATCTCAGCTATAAACCTCACATTGTTATTACAACAGCGTACAGGGAATACGCCGTAAAGAGTTTTGAACTTGATGTTTTAGACTATCTTGTAAAGCCAATTCCTTTTAATCGATTTTTAAAAACCATTAATAAAGTCTATCAGCAGGTATATTTAAATAGTTCTTCATCTGATATAGGATTTCAGCAGGAACCGCATTTATTTTTAAAGGTGGGTAAGAAATTAGTTAAGGTGAATTTGAATGATATTTTATATATAGAAAGCTTAAAAGATTATATTAAAGTCATTACTACTTTGGGTGATTACGTGGTACATAAATCTTTGACGGCGATTTCGGAAGAATTACCACAATCCAATTTTCTGCGTGTGCATCGTTCCTATACCATTTCAATAAATAAAGTAAATTCGGTTGAAGGTAATATGGTAGAAATTTCAAATAGAAAGATTCCTATTGGAAGAAATTATGTGAAAATTACACGAGAACGCATTTTAAATACTGTTGAAGATTCTGAAAATTAAAGTGTTTTAAAATGTCTGCAAGCCAAAGAATTCAATCAGTAGATTTGTTGAGAGGTGTGACCATTGTTGCCATGATTTTAGTTAATAATCCGGGTACTTGGTCTAGTGTTTACGCTCCTTTGTTACATGCCGAATGGCACGGATTAACACCAACCGATCTTGTGTTTCCTTTCTTTTTATTTATTGTGGGAATATCGATTTACTATGCTTATAAAAATAAGAAAGGTAATATTCAGACCTATAAAAAGATTGGTATACGAAGTTTAAAGTTAATAGCTTTAGGGCTTTTTTTAAGGGCATTTATGCCAACGTTTCCTTTTATTCAGAGTTGGGAAAGCTTCCGTTTTATGGGTGTTTTACAGCGTATTGGTATTGTGTTTTTTATTACAGCAGTTTTGTATTTAAATTATAATTGGAAAGTCCTTTTAGGTATTGCACTTGGTATTTTGTTAAGTTATTGGTTGTTATTGGGATTTGTACCATTGCCAAATGGTATGGCTCCAAGCTTTGATAAAGTTGCCAATAATTGGTCGATGTACATTGATTCAATAGTTTTAGGAGGCCACATGTGGAAACCTGATTATGATCCTGAAGGCATATTGGGAACGGTATCAGCAATAGCAACATGTTTACTTGGCGTGCTAATTGGTAAGGTTCTAGATAAACCTATAGAGCGAAAAGCTTCAATATTAGTAGCAATAGGGTTATTGTTTTTGGTTGTAGGTTATGTATTTAGTTTGTGGTTCCCAATAAATAAAGCGTTGTGGAGTAGCAGTTTTGTATTGGTTACCGCTGGCTATGCTACAGTTATTTTGGCAATTATTTATTATATAGTAGATGTGAAACATTGGCATTTTGGTAGAGTTTTCAAAAAGGTTGGTATGAATGCCATAACTATTTATTTTCTATCAGGATTTATAGCAAAAAGTTTTTATTTAATTCCTGTAGGAGAACATTCCAATATTCATTCCTGGTTGTATTCAACGTTTTTTCAATATGATTTTTTAGAGGCTAAATTAGCATCATTATGTTATGCTCTAGTAGTTGTTTTGTTCTATTTAGCGCTAGGAAATTACTTGTATAAAAAAGGTATTTTTATCAAGGTTTAAGGACTGTTTTTCATTTTGTTGTGAATGTTGTAGTGCAAGTCAATTAAATCATTTAAATGTGTATATTTGAGGGAAATGCATGGTTATGATAGTAAACGATTCTAATAGCTTAACTTTTTTTACACCCGAAGCATCAGGCGAACTTGGTGCAATATTTTTTGATACAGGAATTTCTTGTGGATTTCCGGCGCCGGCAGAAGATTTTAGCGAACAACGGTTATCTTTAGATAAAGAGTTGGTTAGAAATAGGGAAACAACCTTTTTTGCCCGTGTTAGTGGACAAAGTATGATAGGAGCAGGATTAGAAGATAACGACTTACTTGTTATTGACCGTAGCCTTGAACCTCAAAATAACCGAATAGCCGTTTGTTTTTTAGACGGTGAATTTACAGTAAAGCGATTACGCGTAGAGCAGGGCGAAGTGTGGTTAAAACCCGAAAACCCAAATTACCCGATTATTAAAATTACAGATGAGAATGAATTTATTATCTGGGGTATCGTCACCAATGTGATTAAGAAAGTGTAACATTCTTCAAAAGATTTATAAAACAAAAAACGCGAAACATTTAGTTTCGCGTTTTTTTATTCTGAATAAAGGAAGGTTTAGTCAACTAAAACAATCACTTTATTATCTTTCATTTCAACAGTACCAGATTTGATTTTTAAGGTTAAAACTTTGTCATCATCATGGTGAGGATTAACTTCAGAATGTAACGCATCAAAAACCAGGTGGCTTTGTGTATGTGTATGAATTTTAATGGTTCCTTCAGTTAAAATAGACACGATTGCGGCGTGGTCATTTAAAATCTGAAACTCACCATTAATACCAGGTAATGCTACAGAATCAACTTCTGAGTTAAATAGGGTAGCTTCTGGTGATACAATTTCTAAATTCATAATGTTTTATAATTTTCTATTGAATATTAAGCTTCAGCTAACATTTTCTCTCCAGCCTCGATTGCTTCTTCAATAGTTCCTTTAAGGTTGAACGCTGCTTCTGGTAAGTGATCTAATTCACCATCCATAATCATGTTAAATCCTTTAATAGTTTCTTTAATATCTACTAACACCCCAGGGATACCAGTAAACTGCTCTGCTACGTGGAATGGTTGAGATAAGAAACGTTGAACACGTCTAGCACGAGATACAGCTAATTTATCTTCTTCAGATAACTCCTCCATACCAAGGATAGCAATAATATCTTGTAATTCTTTGTAACGTTGTAATAACTCTTTTACACGTTGTGCACAGTCGTAGTGCTCTTTTCCTAAAATATCAGCAGTTAAGATACGAGAAGTAGAATCTAATGGATCTACCGCAGGATAAATACCTAACTCGGCAATTTTACGAGATAATACGGTTGTTGCATCTAAGTGGGCGAAAGTTGTAGCAGGCGCCGGGTCAGTTAAATCATCCGCAGGTACGTAAACCGCCTGTACAGATGTAATCGATCCTTTTTTAGTTGAAGTAATACGCTCTTGCATCGCACCCATCTCTGTTGCTAATGTTGGTTGGTAACCTACTGCAGAAGGCATACGACCTAATAATGCAGATACCTCAGAACCAGCTTGTGTAAAACGGAAGATGTTATCTACGAAGAAAAGTACGTCTTTTCCTTGTCCGTCTCCAGCACCATCACGGAAATATTCAGCAATTGTTAAACCAGATAAGGCAACACGTGCACGTGCTCCTGGTGGCTCATTCATTTGTCCGAATACGAATGTTGCTTTAGATTCTTTCATTTTAGATTTATCAACTTTAGATAAATCCCATCCTCCAGCTTCCATAGAGTGCATAAAGTCTTCACCGTAACGGATAATTCCAGACTCTAACATCTCTCTTAAAAGGTCGTTTCCTTCACGAGTTCTCTCACCTACACCAGCAAATACTGATAAACCACCGTGACCTTTTGCAATATTGTTAATTAACTCCTGAATTAATACTGTTTTACCTACACCGGCACCACCAAATAATCCAATTTTACCTCCTTTTGCGTAAGGCTCAATTAAGTCGATTACTTTAATACCTGTAAATAAAACTTCAGTAGAAGTAGATAAATCTTCGAATTTTGGTGCTTCTCTGTGAATTGGTAAACCAGCTTCACCAGCTTTTGGTAAATTTCCAAGACCGTCGATGGCATCACCAATTACATTGAATAAACGTCCGTAAACATCATCTCCAATCGGCATTTGTATAGGTGCTCCAGTTGCAACAACCTCAGTTCCTCTGCTTAAACCATCAGAAGAATCCATAGCAATTGTACGTACGGTGTCTTCACCAATGTGAGACTGTACTTCTAATACTAATGTAGAACCATCAGCTTTCTTAATTTCTAATGAATCATAAATTTTTGGAAGTTCTGAACCAGCTCCAAACTCAACGTCGATAACCGGACCTACTATTTGTGCAACTTTACCTGTAACTTTAGACATTACTTATATGTTTAATATTATGCGTTTTAATTCAATGAAAACACTTCTAGTTTTCGGCTGCAAAGATAATTTTTTTAATTTAAAAAGAAAGTTGTTTTTTCAGGTTTTTTAGAATAAAAAAACACCCTCATTTTGAAGGTGTTAAATTTTATTATTAAAAGTCTTGTTATTGCAGTGTTGGCGAATAATTCGTTGGGTAATTTCCTATATCAACCAATTGTCCTGAATCTACAAAATTGGAATTGTAGGTCGCATCTATAGCTTTCATAAATTCGTTAGCTAAATAAGCATAACCTCTGGCAGTTAAATGCACCCCATCTAAAGAAAAGGCTCCACCAACAACTAAATTAGAGGTTAAAGTATAATCTCCACTTGTTACACCGCCATTTGCCAATTGATTTAGTATAGAATTGGTATCTACCATTGCTAATCCGGCTTGTTGTCTTACATTATCAATAATGGCATTAAAGGTTGAAGTTGCCGTAGCTATTTCTTCTTGTTCTTCAGGTGTTAAAACCCATTTATCGGCTAAAGGAATGGCAACTCCATTAACGGTTTGGGGATTTCCAGGAACAGCTTCGGTACCTATAAACGTTGAAGCCGTTAGCACTAATAAGTCATCGGCAGTTGCCTGTCTCATGCTTACTAAAGCTGGATTTAAACCCGTTAAATCAGTTAAGTATTCATCCATAATAACTACTGCATTGGTTGTGTCAGCTTCAAATGTTATGGTTCTTTTAGCAATTTCAGCATCTGCTGCATCCTGGGTCATTAAACCATTTCCAACGAGATAAGCAAATGCTTGAATAATACCCGCATTGTAAGCACCGTAAGCCGATGTACTATTTAAGTAAGTTGCAGTTGCAGCATCTAATGGAATTGGATTGTGAGGTACTGTTGTAAAGTGTGGAATACTGATCACATCGGGAATATTAGCCACAACACCTTTTGCTCCTTGTGAGGTTAGTGTTGCAATAATAGCTCCGTAAGTTTGAGTAAACCCAACGCCTATAGCGCCATCTAATGGTGTAATTGGATTGCTACCATCTCCTCCAGATAAGGCATAGCCTAAAACATCGTTATTTCCTATCCACAAAGAAAAGAATGTCGGCGATTGTGCCATAGCATCACCCAATACAGTAGCTGAGGTACTCGATGCCATTCGTACAAAATATGGATTGGCTGTCATTGGGTCTGTTAGTAACCCTGAAGGATTTCCTAAGCCATCATATAATAAATGATAGGATTTTGCTCCCGGCACCCCCATATTATTAAATGGCCCTGTTGGATTATTTAATGCTAAATCTGTTGAAACGTTTATAGAACCAATTACAGATTCTAAAGAAGCAGGACCTGAGCCGTTAAAAACTAAACGAGGATCTGCTATTCGGGTACCTCCGTAAGCTAATCCGCCGTAATTATCGTTCATTAAAGGTTGTTTAAATTCACCTCCTCCAGCTAATGCAAATTTTGAAGCCAGGATATTGGGAATTGAATTTTCCTGAGCGGCAATAAACAGAGCGTTATCGGTATAACCAGCCGTAAGTGAATTTCCTAAAGATACATAAGTTGAAAAATCGGCTGTTCCTGAGGTTAATGCCGGAAGAATAACTTCTGCTTCTTCACGGTTAACATCTTCCAAATCGTTACAAGCTGTAAGCCCGGTTGTAATTAATAACAGGGCAATATATTTTAATTTCATGATTTTCATTTTATAAGTTATTAATTACCCACGAAGCGTAGAACATAGACCCGATGTAACCCGTACCAAAGGCGGTATAATATTCTTTGCCTGTTAGGTTTGTTCCTCCTATTTTAAACTGAGATTTTAACTTAGGAACCGTATAACTAATTTGAGCATCTAACACATTAAATTCCGGAATGGCTCCATTTCCGAAGGTTGCTTCCCAATAGTAATCATCACTAAATCTATAAGAGATATTGAATCCTAAGTTTTTAATAACTTCCGGATTACCAAATGAAGCTTTGAATTTATGCTCTGGCGTATTGAAGAACGTAGTGAAGTCTGGATATTTACTTTGATCGAAATCTAATTTAGCATAGGTGTAACTTCCGCTTAAATCGTAATTACCAAAAAGTTTAGTCGATACACTTATAGATGCTCCATATGAATTAACATTAGCAGGCGAATTGGTATATGTGCTATAGGCCTGGAAGTCACTATTCGAAATTGCAGCTACTGATAAGCCTCCATCTCCCACAGTTCCATAGTAAGGAGAAACCACAACTTCTTGTGAAAGGAAGTCTTTGTAAGAGTTGTAATAAGCACTAAAGTCGATTACGAAATTGTTTATTTTTCCACGATAACCAATTTCACCTGAAGTTACTTTTTCAGGTTTAACAAGTTCTGGATTAGAAATTTCTAAAACACTTGGGTCTCCGGTTTCGCCTAATAAGGCAACTGAGCTTGATGTGTAAGAGTTGTTATAAGCGACAGCTCCTGTTTGGGTAATGGTTGCAGGTTGTCCGTACAGAGTTTGGCCTGTGGCGCTAACATTATAGGTTCTTGACCATCGGTCTAAATTCTCTGGTGCCGATCCTACCAAGATGGCACGTCCGGCATCAAGTCCGATGAACAAATCCTGAGTAGTTGGATTTCTAAACCCAGTTTGAACGGAGGCTCTAATGTTGTGGTCTTTATTAATCGTTAAACCTGCTGAAAGTCTTGGAGAATAAAATCCATCGAAAAATTCGGATTTATCATAACGAATAGACCCGGTTAATTTCAGATTTAAGCTTTCATTTAAATCAAAGGCTTTCTGAATTTGGGTGTAAATACCATATTCTGAGTAATCAATTGTTCCGTCGGTGTCAGTATAAATAGTTCCGAAGGAGTTTAAACTGTATTTTCTGTATGAACCACCAACCTGAATTTCAGCCCAGTCTATCAAATGGCTAAAGTTGTAATTGGCATCGGTATGGTAATATTCTGAGGCATCCTGGAATTTTGATCCGGTAGATAAATCAGGGTCATTAATACTTTTGTTAAACGCTGCGATGTATTGTGGAGTTCCAGGAAGGTAACGTCCTGTATCTGCAACAGACCTAGCCATAGCATGTGCCTGTTCTTCGGTAGCGCCACCAAGAGTTGCCTGAACAAAAGTTCCCGCATATTCACCAAACCAGGTTTCATCGTCCTTCCATGCACGGTTAATGTTTATTCCGGTAAATACCATGTCGTAAGAGTCTCCCGCTTTATCGGTTACAACATAGGTTCTAACGAAAAAATTATCGTTTTTAACTTCTAATTTATGTTGTTGTTGAAAGAAACCATCAATATAGTAGCGATTAGTGCCCTGATACAAGGTTGTTCCTGTACCTACTTTTCCAACATACTGAATTTCGAAATCGTTAGCCCAAGGTCTGAAATATAGTCCCCAGTCCGCTTTAACACTCTCAGCATTATAATCGGTCAAATACTTTTCGTTATATCCTGTTCTACTAACATCTACTGAAGGCACAAGGGCATTAGCGCCACTTGGTAAAATACCTAAGCCTTCTAAAGCAACGGCGACTTCTTTTATATTCGTAGAAACTTCATCACCATAAACATTAATACCATCGTAATTTGGATTTAGTCTGGTACCTCCAGGTGTCATTTTATCAGCTTCACTGGTTGCAGCCCAGTCTGTACCTTTTAAATATCCGAAATTCACTTTTGCAGCAAAGTGTTCTGTGAATTTATGAGCAGCTCTAAAACTAACATCAGTATATGGGTTGTCACCTGCGGCTTTTTGCGAAGTGATACCGCGTTTTACTGAAGCACTAATACCGTGGTGTTTAAACGGATTTTTACTTCTCATGAATAAAATACCGTTGAAGGCATTTGCTCCGTAAAGTGCCGAAGAGGCACCAGGAAGTAGCTCAACGCTTTCCACATCAGTTTCAGTCATTCCCACTAAATTTCCTATAGGGAAGTTTAAGGCAGGAGTGGAGTTGTCCATACCGTCTACCAATTGCATAAAGCGGTTGTTGGCAAACGTGGCAAAACCTCTTGTATTAACCGATTTAAAGGTTAAACTATTGGTGTTGATATCAACGCCTTTTAGATTTTCAAGGCCATCATAAAAATCAACAGATGTTGTATTCTTGATATCTCTTAACCCAAAACGCTCCACGGTAACGGGCGATTCAAAAATACGTTCAGGAGTTCGCGATGCTGAAATAACCACTTCATCTAATGAGGTTCCTTCTTTTAATATGAAGGTAATTATTTGCCCGTCTTTTGTTATTTCTTCTGTAGCCGTATCAAAACCAACACTACTGGCCTGTACTTTAAACGGCGGAGTCATATTTACAGTTAAACTGAAATTTCCATCAAAATCACTCACGGTTCCTGTAGAGGTTCCTACAACCACCACGTTCGCTCCTGGAAGCGGAAGGTTGTTATCATCCTTAACAATACCGGAAATTTTTGTTTGTGCATTGGATACAAAACACCATAGCAACAACAAGACAGGGAGAATTGTTTTCATTTAAAATTAGTTAAGTTTTAGTTTAGTAAGACACAAAAATCAATTGCGTATTGATAAAAATATAAAAAATTATGCATGCATAGTATATTTTGCAAAAAAAATCATGAAATTTTATCTATTCCATAATAGCTGTCGGAAAAATATAAAAAAAGCGCCAAAAGTAATTTTATTTTTGGCGCTTTTTATCTAAAATTTTACACTAATTTATAAATTGTTGATTGTCCACGAAATAAAGTATTGTTGCCCGATAAAACCTGTACCCACAGCACTTTGATATTCTTTTCCTCCTAAATTGGTTCCACCAATTTTAAAAATTGATTTTATAGCAGGTATGGTGTAATTTATTTGAGCATCGATAACAGTTCTTGAAGGTATGATGGCGTTGGCTATATTGGCTTGCCATAGGTATTCGTCACTCCAACGTCCGTTAACTTGAAATCCAAAGTTTTTAAAAAGATTGGGATTACCTAATGATAGTTTTACCTTATGTTCAGGGGTGTTGAATCCAGCACTGAAATCCGGATCTGAGGATTGATCGAAGTCGAATTTAGTAAAGTTATAACTTGCGCTTAATTTAAAATCTTTGGCTATTCGTGTTGATAACCCTATAATGGCGCCATAAGAACTGATGTCTGCAGATGAATTTGTATTCAATTGAAATATAGTATAATTTCCTGAAGCTATATCGGCAATACCGCTTAAATCACTAGTTGAACCTGAATTTGGAGTTATGACTACTTTCTCGGCAAGGAAATTGTCGTAATTGTTATAATAAGCACTAAAATCGATATCTACAGGGCCGATTGTACCGCGGTAACCAAGATCGAATGCCTTTACTTTTTCTGGCTCTACAAGCGGGGTTATTCCTGTTTTGTTTACTGGTTCTATGGGAGAAGCGCCTTGCGATGCGGCAAAAGCCAGAAAGGAAGCTAGCGAGTAGGAACCGGAATAGGCATCTCTGGCCGTTAAGTTAGTGTTTGGTAAGTTTCTATCTAGATTAGCTGGAGCACCTCCAACCAAAAGAACATCACCAACATTAAGTCCAATAAAAAGGGATTGCGTATGCGGGTTTCTAAAGCCCGTTTGAAAAGATGCTCTAATATTATGGTTTTTGTTGGCTCCTGCAAAATAAACTAAGGATACTCTGGGCGATAAATTCGCATCAAAAAATTCATTTTTGTCATAGCGAATCGAGGCTGTAACTTTTAATCGGTCATCAGCTAGTTTTTTTATCCCCTGAATATAAGCACCGTATTCATCGTACTTAATTGGACCATCATAATCTGTGAAAATAGTTCCTTGAGAATTCAATGCATACTGTCTGGCAGAACCACCTATTTGTAAATCCACAACATCCTTTAAAAGACTACTAAAGTTATAATTACCTTCAACAACATACATTTTAGAATTGTCTATAAATTTAGAACCAGTATTAACATCTGGATCTGACGTTATTTGATTAAACAGGGTTTTAAATTGGGGGGTTCCTGGTTGTATGGTTACTAATTGATCGGCAGCATTTCTGGAAGCGAAGTGTAATTGCTCCTGAATAGTTGGATCAAATGGATTGCCTCCACTTGCCTGAACTTGAGCCGCTCCTTGAAGGTAAGCACCGGCGTAGGTACCAAACCATTCTTCGGCGCCAACCTTATTCATATTAAGTCCTGTAAAAAACATATCATAAGAATCGCCAGCTTTTTCACTGGTTGTGTACCCTCTTAAAAAGAAATTATCGTTTTTAATTTCCAGTCGATGTTGCTGAATAAAGAAGTTTTTTAGCTGATACCTATTGCCACCCTGAAAAATGGTATTACCTCGACCTAATCTGGAATTCCAGATAATTTCTAAATCGTCAGCAAGAGGTCTGTAATGTAAAGCAAAGTCTGCTTTTAAACTATTGGCATTATAATCTGTTAAATCTTGCTCTCTGTATCCTGTTCTGGCAACATTGTCTTCAGGAACTAGCATAGATGAACCTATAGGGAACAGAAAACCTTCATAAGCTTGAACCAGTTCTTTTAAATTCATTCCCAGGGCAGCACCTAATGAAATTTCATCTCCATATATATTTAATCCGTCATGGGCGGGACTTGATCTAAAGGGGGAAATATTATCAGGTGTACCAACTAGACCTCTAGTATATTCATTATAATCTGTAGCATACCAATCGGTGCCTTTTAAAAATGAAAAGGAAGCTTTTCCGGCAAATTTATCACTGAATTTGTGAGCTGCTCTTATTCCGAAATCTCTGTAAGTGTTGTCGCCTGCTGCGTCTTGCGAAGTAATGCCTTGTTTGTAATAAGCACTAATGCCTTCAAAATTAAAAGGATTTTTACTGGTCATGAATAAAATGCCATTAAATGCATTGGCGCCGTATAAGGCGGAAGAAGCACCCGGGAGTAACTCTACACTGTGTACATCGAGCTCGTTCATACCAACAAGATTCCCCATAACAAAGTTGAGGGCTGGAGAGGCATTATCCATGCCGTCTATGAGTTGTACAAACCGGTTATTTGCGAAAGTTGCAAAACCACGCGTATTAACAGAGTTGAAAGTTAAACTACCATGATTGATATCAACACCTTTTAAATTTTCAAGACTGGTATAGAAATTTGGTGTTGCTGTACTTACTCTAATGTCTGTCGCGTCAAAAATTTCAATAGGCACTGGTGATTCCCGAACACTTTCTGGTTTTCTAGAGCCATAAACGACCGTGTCATCTAGGTCGGTTCCTTCGTCTAATATGAAATTAATAATTTGATTATCATTTAAAACTTGAATTGAAAGAGTTTTGTAACCTATTCGACTCGCTGAAAGATTAAAAGGAGGTGTTATATCCACTGTTAAAATGAAATGACCTTCCGTATCGGTATAGGTTCCATAAATAGAATTTTCAATAATAATATGTGCATCAATAAGTGGTTGGTTATTGGAGTCTACAACCGATCCTGAAATGGTGGTTTGCGCAAGTAATATTGCGCTAAATAGCATAATAAAAAGAGAGATGGTTTTGTTTAGAGTCTTCATAATAGCCGATTTTAGATTTTTACTAAAATTAAGTTTAGGCTATGTATGAGGTGTCCGAAATGATATCTGATAGATAAATTAGTACATGTTTTTAGTTGTTCTGATAAAAAGAAAAGCGCCAAAATTCATTTTGAACTTTGGCGCTTTTTATAATGTGTTCTTATTTTATTTATTCAACAGTAACCGATTTTGCTAAGTTTCTAGGTTGATCTACATTTTTGCCTAGTAATACCGCAATATGGTATGATAAAAGCTGAAGGGGAATAGTCGTTAATAATGGAGATAACGATTCTAAGGTTTCCGGAACTTCAATCACGTGATCGGCAAGGGCTCTTACCTGTTCATCGCCTTCAGTAACAATACCAATAATTTTTCCTTTTCTTGATTTAATCTCCTGAATGTTACTCACTACTTTTTCGTAATGCCCTTTTTTTGTTGCAATGACAATGATTGGCATGTTTTCGTCAATTAAGGCGATTGGACCATGTTTCATTTCGGCTGCCGGATAACCTTCAGCATGTATATATGAAATCTCCTTAAGTTTTAAGGCGCCTTCAAGTGCTACCGGGAAATTGTACCCGCGACCTAAATATAAACAGTTGCGAGAATCTTTATATAAATCTGAAATCTCTCTAATATGAGCATCGGCTTCTAAAGCTTTTTCCACCTTTTTAGGAATCATTTCTAGTTCTAATAAATGCTGACGGAATTCAGAACTACTAATAGTTCCTTTAGCTCTTGCTAACCTTAATGCCATTAGTGTTAATACAGTAATTTGGGTTGTAAAAGCTTTGGTTGAAGCTACTCCAATTTCTGGTCCCGCATGCGTGTAAGCACCTGCATGAGTTTCGCGAGCAATAGAAGATCCAACCACATTACAAACACCAAAAACAAATGCGCCTTTAGACTTGGCAAGTTTTATAGCAGCTAATGTATCGGCAGTTTCACCAGATTGTGAGATGGCGATAACAATATCGTTCTCGTTAATGATGGGATTTCTGTATCTAAACTCTGAAGCATATTCTACTTCAACCGGAATTCTTGCTAAATCTTCAAAAATATATTCAGCAACTAAACCAGCGTGCCACGACGTGCCACAAGCTACAATTATGATTCTGTTAGCATTAAGGAATTTCTTCATGTTATCCTCAACACCTGCCATTTTAATAATAGCTTCGTTTCTTAACAATCTACCCCGATAGGTATCGGTAATGGCTTTAGGTTGCTCGTGAATTTCTTTTAACATGAAATGCTCGTAACCCCCTTTTTCTATTTGCTCAAGATTTAGTTTTAATTCCTGAATATATGGATCGACTAAAGAATCGTCTTTAATTTTTCTGACTTTAATCTCACGATGCAGTCTCACAATAGCCATTTCTTCATCTTCCAGGTAAATGGCGTTTTTAGTGTATTCTAAAAATGGAGAGGCATCGCTGGCGATAAAGAATTCGTCTTCACCAACACCAACCGTTAATGGACTTCCTAATCGCGCAATAACAATTTCATCCGGGTTGTTTTGGTCAAAGACAGCAATAGCGTAAGCTCCGATAACCTGATTTAATGCAATCTGTACTGCCTTACCAAGTTTTACATCTTCTTGCTTTTGAATGTCTTCAATAAGATTGATTAAAACTTCGGTATCAGTATCCGATTTAAAGGTATAGCCTCTGGAGATTAATTCTTTCTTAAGCGATTCGTAATTTTCAATAATTCCGTTATGAATTATCGCCAGATTTCCTGAGTTTGATACATGAGGATGAGAATTGACATCGTTTGGGACACCATGCGTTGCCCAACGCGTATGACCAATTCCAATGTTTCCAAATGTGTTGTTTTCGTTTTTACAACGTTCTTCTAAATCGGAAACTTTCCCTTTTGTTTTAGATATTCTAAGGTTATCACCATCATAAAGCGCTACCCCAGCACTATCGTATCCTCTATATTCAAGGCGTTTTAAGCCTTCAATAATGATAGGATAGGCTTCACGCTTGCCTATATATCCTACAATTCCACACATAAATCTTATTCCTTAGGTTCAGTGAAAAATACTTCTAATTTCATTTTTACAGTTTCAGAAACATTATCGTTCGTTCCGTGTAAAATAGTCCCTCTTGGTGTAATAATGGAAGTAGCTGGCACATTTGTTACTTCGCTACCTTCACTATTTAATATTTTAGCATTTGTGGTTGAGTTTACATTAGTCGATAAAACCAAACCAACTTTCGTATTTGTTGAATCTCTTAATAAAATATTATTCAAATGTTCTGTGATGCGGATTTTGTATTTAGCTTGTCCGTTTTCGTCGTTTTCTCTGCGTTGCCCTAAATGTACAACAATAGAATTGAAAGGATCTGCTGTATTAGAAATTGGATCTACAGAATAGTCAATTAAAGGGATGTTGTTGTTAACATCATAAGCGTATAGGCGATCGTATTTGTGGAAATCTTCATCTCCTCCGGTATTCATACTCTGGTCTTCATAAACGATTAATTGCGCATCGTTAATTAGACGTTGTAAAATATAGTTGCCTCTTTCGTCTTTTTTGTATTCTCCGTTTTCAAGTAAAACTCTGTGGTTGTCAATGAATGTTTTTAAATCTTCATCTGTTGGGAATAAATCTACAACAGCCATGGAGCCTTCTGTACCCTTTAAATATAATTTATCATCCCCTTCTGTTGAGTTGCCATCCGCAAGAGTTTGTAAATTATAGTTGTTGATGAATGTATTTAAACGTTTACCAGAAAAACTAAGAGTATAAGTGCTGTTAGACGTCGTTGTTGTCGCATTATCACCAGTTCCTGTTGTGGTATTATACGAATAGTAAATAACGATATTAGCATCTGAAGAAGCTAAGTTTAGCATAAGCATATGTCCATCAGCAGAGACAGTTTCAGCTTTAAAGTATAATCCTCTGAAATAGTTTTTAAAGGCACTTGCATTTGAAAGCACGTCATTATCTTCTTGATCAATGATGTGTGATTGCCAAAAATCTGTATCTAACTTTACGCGAAACGAAGGCGCTAAATTGGTGCTTGAAGTTACTTCATTATCTTCATCTCTAGTAACCAATAGAATTCTCTTGGCACTTGGTATAAATGAAGGAATTGCTAAGATAGTATCAGTCGTGTATTTATGGTCATCAAAATTAATTGTAGACGATCCGTTTAAAGCAAAATTATCAGTAACATTTATTTCACCATCTGCTTTTGAATAGTAATACTGAACGTCGCCTAGCTCTGCCGTTGGGTCAAAATCTCTTAAGAAATATTCATTTTTAAAAACGGTTAATTTAATAGGAGCTTCGGCATTGCCATATAAAGAGTCGCCAATGGTATATTCGTTTAACCCTTCGTCGTCTAGACCTGTAATTCTGCTGTAGTAAGGAATGGTCATCACTACAGAATCAATAACGGTATCGTCACCAAAATCCGGACTGTAACTAGAAGGTGTAACCTGTGTTACTATACTTGCTGTGGTTTGACCAAAAGCAGGATCGTTAAAAACACCAAGAAGGTTAGATGTTAATCCATCAATTTGTAACGAGTTTAATTTTTTGTTATATGCTAGTATGGGTAAGGACTCTCTATTGGTTTGAAAGTTGGTATTGTCATCTCCAAGTACATCACTTTCTACAGAAGCAAAGTCTTTATCGCAAGCGAAAAAGGATGACATGATTACTGAACAAACTGCACAAAATTTAAGGGCGCTAATGGTCTTTTTCATATATAGTTTTGAAAGAATATTTGGTTACTTATAACACGTGTTCATTAAAGAATGTTGTGTAAGCGGTGCCAAATTCATCTTTTGGTTTGTATTCTAAAGTAGGTTTGTTCGATGCGTCTACATAGGCTTTTAAATCTGCAGGAATTTCCTCAGATCCAATAATAAGCGCATCAGAATAATCAACAGCTACTTTCATTAAATTCACGTACGAAGGCTCTTCAAGCACTTTGATGGCATCTTCGTTAATATTGTCAAATTTAACTTTATTAACCATATCTTCATTTAATGAATTGTTAAAACTTTGGCTGTAAACCGAGGTTACAATCTTACTTTCATTAAATAAAGGCTCATCTTTATAGTACTCTTTCAGATAGATTGGTAATAGGGATGCTAGCCAACCGTGAACGTGAATAATATCTGGAGACCAGTTTAGTTTTTTAACAGTTTCGATAACGCCTTTGGCAAAAAAGATGGCACGTTCGTCGTTGTCAGGAAATAAGTTTCCGTCTTCATCGGTCAACGTTGCTTTTCTTTTAAAATATTCGTCGTTATCAATAAAATACACCTGGATTCGCTCTTTTGGTATCGATGCTACTTTGATAATAAGTGGCATGTCTAAATCGTTAATCACTAAATTGATACCAGAAAGTCTTATAACTTCATGTAATTGATGTCTTCTCTCGTTAATGTTGCCGTATCGTGGCATAAAAATCCTTATTTGCCCACCTTGTTGATTGACTAATCTTGGTGCTTCAAAAGACATTGAAGAAATTTCGGTTTCCGGTAAATAAGGCACTACTTCAGATGATACATACAATATCCTCTTATCTTTCATGTGTTTTTATTTATTGCTTTATAAGTACTTAATTGTGTTAAAAAGGGACTAGCCTAAATAACTTTTATTTTTGGTTTATTGTTAGTGGCCTAAAGCAACAATAATGCGGTATTCCTGCGATTTTAGAAATACAATTTACTTGTTTTAATAGGGCGCTGCTTTTTTTAATTCAAAATAAAAAACACGCAAAAGTACAAAAATTTATGCAGATTGCTTGTAAAATCTTAAGTTTGCACCCGCTAAATTTAAATCGAACCGTGGAAGTTTATTCAGAAAAACAACAAATTACGAAAGTATTAAGTGCTTTTAAAGACCAAAACTTAAGCATTGGTATGGTGCCAACTATGGGAGCCTTACACCAAGGGCATTTGGCATTGGTAGAAAAGGCATTACAGGATAATGACAAGGTTGTTGTTAGTATTTTTGTGAACCCGACACAGTTTGATAATAAAGACGATTTACAGAAATACCCAAGAACATTAGAACGTGATGTAGGACTGTTAGAGGGTGTAAGTAAAGATGATATCTTGGTTTATGCACCAACAGTTGAAGATGTTTACGATGGAAAACTTGAAGCCGAGCATTTTGATTATGACGGATTGGAACATGAAATGGAAGGACGTTTTCGTGATGGACATTTTGATGGCGTTGGAACCATAGTGAAGCGTTTATTTGAAATTGCAAAACCGGATAACGCTTATTTTGGAGAAAAAGATTTTCAGCAGTTACAAATTGTAAAAAAACTGGTTGAAAAATATAATATACCTGTAAATATTGTGGGTTGCGATATTTTCAGAGAAGATTCTGGTTTAGCGATGAGTTCTCGAAATACACGTTTAAAGCCGGAATATCTTGAGGTAGCGCCTTTTATATACAAAACTTTAACAGCTGCCAAAGATCATTTTGGTACAAAAGGTGCTGAAGAGGTGACACAATGGGTTGAAAATGAGTTTAAAAGTCAGGAGTTGTTAGAATTGGAATATTTTATCATCGCCGATGTTGTAACTCTTAAAACCGTAACAGAAAAAGAAAATAACAAACAATACAGAGCGTTTATTGCAGTATATGCAGATGATATCAGACTGATTGACAATATTGCTCTAAATTAATTACCTTTGCCACATGCAAATTCAAGTCGTAAAATCTAAGATTCACAGAGTTAAGTGTACCGGTGCGGAACTTAATTACATTGGTAGTATTACTATTGATGAGGATTTAATGGAAGCTGCCAATATTATACAAGGCGAAAAAGTTCAAATTGTAAATAACGACAATGGTGAGCGTTTGGAAACGTATTGTATTCCTGGTCCTCGTAATAGTGGAGAAATTACCCTTAACGGTGCAGCAGCCCGTAAAGTGGCGGTAGGAGATACGTTAATTCTTATCACTTACGCTATTATGGATTACGAAGAAGCTAAAACCTTTAAGCCTTCTTTAGTATTCCCAGATGAAGCAACAAACTTATTAAAATAAAATATTCAATTATTTGAAGCTGAAGATAACTAAGGTCTTAAAAGTAGTACTTCCTTTATTGTTGGGGGTGTTTTTAGTCTGGTATTCATTATCTAAAGTTTCAATAGATGAAATATTTCAATACCTAAAAGAATCTGATTATGTTTGGATTCTTTTAGGTGTTTTTTTAGGGCTTCTAAGTCATATGTCCAGAGCGTATCGCTGGAGGTTTCAGTTAGATCCCATGGGATATCATGTTCGGTATGCGAATAGTTTTATGGCGGTGTTTGCTACCTATTTAATAAATTATACCATTCCCAGAGCCGGCGAAGTAGCTCGTGCTTCAATTCTTTCAAATTACGAAGACGTCCCGTTCGAAAAAGGGTTTGGAACCATTGTCGCCGAACGTATTGCCGATTTAATTGTTATGATGGGAATCATTGTAATAACCCTTTTTCTACAATTCGATTTTATTTACGGATTTTTTATTGAACGATTAGATCCTGTGAAAATAGGTGGTTTAGCCGTCGTTGGAATTTTAGGGTTACTACTGTTCTTTAATTATTTAAAGCGAAGCGATTCCAAATTTGCTCAAAAAATAAGAACCTTTGTTTCTGGTTTATTGGAAGGTTTACTGAGTATTTTTAAAATGAAGAAAAAGTGGGCTTTCATTTTTCATACCCTGTTTATCTGGGCGATGTACGTGCTCATGTTTTATGTCACGTCGTTTGCAATTCCCGATTTAAAAGGTATTTCTTTAGGAGTTGTTTTAGTAGGTTTTATTTCTGCAAGTTTTAGCATAGCAGCCACAAACGGTGGCATTGGGTCTTACCCATTGGCGGTTTATGCAGCTTTTTCATTATTTGGAATTGCTGAAGAACCTAGTATTGCATTTGGGTGGATTATGTGGGCTTCTCAAACCCTTATGATTATCATTTTTGGAGGTCTTTCATTAATTTATTTACCAATCTACAACCGAAAAAACAAAGGCTAACTCGTTTTGTAGTTGTAGTTTATTTCATAACTTGCCCTAATAAATCTCAAATCATTTTTTATCATGAAATGTATACTTTCTGTTTTAGTGCTGTTAGTTTCATTAAATGTTACGCAGGCTCAGGTAAAATTCGAGAAAATTGAATCGTCAAGATTAGGTGATACCCGTGAAATAAAAATTCAGTTACCTCGAGGTTACGGAAGTGATAAAAATAAAACCTATCCTTTGTTTATCGTTTTTGATGGTGATTATTTGTTTGAAGCAGTTGCAGGAAATACAGATTATTACTCGTATTGGGAAGATATGCCGGAAGCTATTGTTGTAGGTGTTAATCAGTATGGTAAACGTTATGATGATTGCCTGTATTCCGAGCAAAATTCATTACCCATAGAATCTGGAGCAAGTTTCTTTGAATTCGTAGGCATGGAGTTAATTCCTTATATCCAGAATAAGTACAAAATAGGTAATTTTAAAGTGGCTGTAGGTCATGGGGAAACGGCTAATTTTATTAATTACTTTTTATTGAAACCACAACCAATATTCCAAGGGTATATTGCCATGAGTCCGGTTTTAGCTCCGGGTATGATTAAGTATTTACCAGGGCAGTTGAGCAAAACAGCTTCAAAAATATTTTATTATTTGTCGTATACCAATAACGATATAGGTTCTGTAAAAGAGATGGCTAAGGTGTTAAATCAAGACATGTCTACAGTGAATAATAAAAACGTCGTTTATAAATATCAGGGGTTTGAAGGGCCTTCACATTATTCGGCTCCGGCACATGCCTTGCCAAATGCGATTGAAACTATTTTTAGTGTGTATAAGCCAATTAGTAAACAGGAATATCAGGATGTTATTTTAAAATTAGAAGATTCTCCTGTAGCTTATTTAGAAGCAAAATATCAGTCGATTTATGATTTATTCGGAATAAAAAAGCCAATTTTAGTAAACGATTTTAGAGCTATTGCTGCAGCAATAGAAAAGAAGGAAACTTTTGAAGATTTTGAAAGATTAGGCGATTTGGCGCGCGATGCCTATCCTGATACGTTGTTAGGAAACTACTATTTAGCTCGTTTTTATGAAGAAACTGGTGATGCTAAAAAAGCAATGAAAACCTATCAGTCTGCTTATATTTTGGACGAAATAGGAGGGATTACTAAAGATCTAATGGTAGAAAAAGCAGAGGCAATTAAAGCAGATTTTGGATATTAATGGCGAAAGTTAAAACAACGTTTTTTTGTCAGAGTTGTGGCTCACAATATGCTAAGTGGCAGGGGCAATGTAATGCGTGTAAAGAGTGGAATACAATAGTTGAAGAGGTTATTCAAACACCTGAAAAAAGTGACTGGAAATCGCCGAATTCCTCAGTTAAGAAGGCTGCGGTACCTTTACGTGTTAAAGATATCGATTTGTCACAGGAACCTCGATTAGATACAACTGATGAAGAGTTTAACCGTGTGCTTGGTGGAGGTTTAGTTCCGGGGTCGTTAACACTCTTAGGGGGGGAGCCTGGTATTGGAAAGAGTACCTTGCTGCTTCAAATTTCATTAAAATTACCTTATAAAACCCTTTATGTTTCTGGTGAAGAGAGTCAGAAGCAAATTAAAATGCGTGCTGAGCGTATTAATCCGAATAACAATAATTGCTACATTTTAACGGAGACCAAAACGCAGAATATCTTTAAGCAGATTGAAGCTTTAGAGCCCGATGTGGTGATTGTCGATTCTATTCAAACCTTGCACAGCGATTATATAGAATCGTCTTCAGGAAGTATTTCTCAAATTAAAGAGTGTACAACCGAGCTGATTAAATTTGCAAAAGAAACGACAACGCCTGTTATTTTAATTGGTCACATCACGAAAGATGGCAATATCGCAGGACCAAAAATTCTGGAGCACATGGTTGACACGGTGCTTCAGTTTGAAGGCGATCGCAATCATATTTTTAGAATTTTAAGAGCAAATAAAAACCGATTTGGTTCAACCAACGAACTCGGAATATATGAAATGCAGGGTTCGGGATTGCGTGAGGTTACCAATCCATCAGAAATTCTTATTTCCAAAAAAGACGAAGAACTTTCAGGTAATGCAGTCGCTGCTACTTTAGAGGGAATGCGCCCGTTAATGATTGAAGTTCAGGCATTGGTAAGTACGGCGGTTTATGGTACGCCACAGCGTAGTGCAACCGGATTCAATGCTAAGCGATTGAATATGTTACTGGCAGTTTTAGAAAAACGAGCTGGGTTCAGACTTGGGGCTAAAGACGTCTTTTTAAACATCACTGGAGGTATTACAGTAGATGATCCTGCAATTGATTTGGCGGTTGTTGCATCCATTTTATCATCAAACGAAGATGTGGCTCTGGAAAAGGATTTTTGTTTTGCCGCCGAGGTGGGATTATCTGGAGAAATTCGCCCGGTGCAGCGCGTCGAACAACGCATTTTAGAGGCCGAAAAATTAGGATTTTCAACCATTTTTGTATCGAAATACAATAAGATTTCTCTTAAGAATACGGCGATAAAAATTCAAATGATATCAAAAATAGAAGATTTGGTAGGTTTTATTGTTTAATTTACTTCTAATCGGCACGACTATTTTGTCAAAATTCCTTAATTTCGCACCTCGAAATGAAAATTGATAAAATGAGTTCTAAATTCCCTGAATATAAAGGTCTTGACTTGCCAAAAGTAGCAGAAGAAATTCTTAACTATTGGCAGGAAAACAATATTTTTGAAAAGAGTGTTTCTACAAGAGAAAACAACGAATCGTTTGTGTTTTTTGAAGGACCACCTTCAGCAAATGGTCTTCCTGGAATACACCACGTTATGGCGCGTGCCATTAAAGATATTTTCTGTCGTTACAAAACGCAAAAAGGATTTCAGGTAAAACGTAAGGCAGGTTGGGATACACATGGTCTTCCAGTCGAGCTTGGTGTTGAGAAAGAATTAGGAATTACTAAAGAAGATATTGGTAGGACGATTTCTGTTGAAGAATACAATGAAGCATGTCGTAAAGCGGTTATGCGTTATACTGACATCTGGAATGACTTAACAGAAAAAATGGGGTATTGGGTAGATATGGAAGATCCATACATTACCTACAAACCAAAATATATGGAGTCAGTTTGGTGGTTGCTAAAACAGATTTACAGCAAGAACCTGTTGTATAAAGGGTACACGATTCAGCCGTATTCACCAAAAGCGGGGACAGGATTAAGTTCTCACGAGTTGAATCAGCCGGGAACCTATCAGGATGTTACCGATACAACCATTGTTGCACAGTTTAAAACAAAGCAAGAATCGTTACCGGAGTTTTTACAAAATGAAGGCGATATTCATTTCCTAGCCTGGACGACGACACCTTGGACCTTACCAAGTAACACGGCATTAACCGTTGGGCCAAAAATTGAGTACGTTTTAGTTGAAACTTTCAACCAGTATACTTTCGAGCCGGTTAAAGTAGTGTTAGCTAAAAAATTAGTGAGCTATCAGTTTGCTGGAAAATTCAAGCAAGTTGAGGATCAGTCTGAAGTTGCAGCTTACAAAGAAGGTGATAAAAAAATACCATACTACATCGTAAAAGAGTTTGTTGGTAGTGATTTAGTAGGAATTACTTATGAGCAATTATTACCATATGCGTTACCAAACGACAATCCTGAAAATGCGTTTAGAGTTATTTCTGGGGATTTCGTAACTACCGAAGACGGAACAGGTATCGTACATACAGCACCTACTTTTGGTGCCGATGATGCCTTGGTAGCAAAACAAGCTACACCGGAAGTGCCTCCAATGTTGGTGAAAGACGAAAACGGAAACTTAGTGCCGTTAGTAGATTTACAAGGTAAATTCAGACCAGAAATGGGTGAGTATGCTGGTAAATACGTGAAGAATGAGTACTATGCTGATGGTGAAGAACCAGAAAAATCGGTTGACGTAGAAATCGCTATTCAGTTAAAAACAGAAAATAAAGCCTTTAAGGTTGAAAAATATAAACACAGTTACCCGAACTGTTGGAGAACCGATAAACCAATTCTTTATTACCCATTGGATTCTTGGTTTATTAAAGTTACCGATGTTAAAGAACGTATGTTCGAGCTTAACGAAACCATAAACTGGAAACCAAAAGCTACTGGAACAGGTCGTTTTGGAAACTGGTTGGCCAATGCGAACGATTGGAACTTATCGCGTTCACGCTATTGGGGTATTCCGTTACCGATTTGGAGAACCGAAGATGGTAAAGAGGAAATCTGCATCGGATCTGTAGAAGAGTTAAAAGCCGAGATGGCTAAAGCCGTTGAAGCCGGTGTAATGACTGAAGATATTTTCCAGAACTTTGAAGTTGGAAATAATTCTGAAGAAAACTACGCGCAAATCGATTTACATAAAAATATCGTTGATGAAATTGTTCTAGTTTCTTCATCAGGACAGAAAATGTTCCGCGAAAGCGATCTAATCGACGTATGGTTCGATTCTGGTGCGATGCCTTATGCGCAGTGGCATTATCCATTTGAGAATAAAGAATTAATAGATAACGGAACATCGTATCCAGCCGACTTTATTGCTGAAGGGGTAGACCAAACACGTGGTTGGTTCTATACACTTCATGCGATTGGTACTATGGTTTTCGATTCTGTAGCTTATAAAAACGTTGTGTCGAACGGATTGGTATTAGATAAGAACGGACAAAAAATGTCGAAACGTCTTGGTAATGCTGTCGATCCGTTTGAAACCTTAGGAAATTACGGTGCCGATGCGACGCGTTGGTACATGATTAGTAATGCGAATCCTTGGGATAACTTAAAATTCGATTTAGAAGGTGTAGAGGAAGTAAAACGTAAATTCTTCGGAACATTATATAACACGTATTCGTTCTTCACATTATATACAAATCTGGATAACTTCACATACGCTGAAGCCGATATCCCGTTAGAAGAACGTCCGGAAATAGACCGTTGGATTCTTTCAGAATTACATACTTTAATTAAGAAAGTAGATGAGTTCTACGCAGAATACGAACCAACCAGAGCTGCTCGTGCGATTTCAGATTTCACACAGGATTATGTAAGTAACTGGTTTGTACGTTTAAGCAGAAGACGTTTCTGGAAAGGTGATTACGAAAAAGATAAGATTTCGGCGTATCAAACGTTATATACCTGTATGGTAACCATTGCTAAGTTGGGTGCGCCAATTGCACCTTTCTTTATGGATCGTTTGTATTTAGATTTAAATTCTGTAACCAAGAAGGAAGAATTTGACAGTGTTCACTTAGCTGATTTCCCGAAATACGACGAATCGTTTGTTGATAAGTCATTAGAAAGAAAGATGGAAAGTGCTCAAACTATCTCATCTTTAGTGCTTTCGCTAAGAGCTAAAGAGAAGATAAAAGTGCGTCAACCGCTTCAAAAAATCATGATTCCTATCGACAGCGAAACTCAGAAAAATGAGATTTTAGCAGTGGCAGACCTTATAAAGTCTGAGGTTAACGTTAAAGAGATTGAAGTTTTAGAAGATGCATCAGATATTCTGGTAAAAAATATAAAACCAAACTTTAAAGTGTTAGGTCCAAGATTTGGAAAAGACATGAAAGCTGTGGCTCAGTTAGTTAATAACTTTACTGCCGATGATATCAAAAAAATCGAGCAAAATGGTATTTTAGACGTAGATATCAATGGAAAAAGTATTACTTTAGAGCGTGGAGATGTAGAGATAACATCTCAGGATATTGAAGGATGGTTAGTAGCAAATGAAGGGGCTTTAACAGTTGCACTGGATGTTGCCATAACCGACGACTTAAGAAAAGAAGGTATAGCGAGAGAGCTTATTAATCGTATTCAAAACTTAAGAAAAGATTCAGGCTTCGAGCTTACCGACAGAATAGACGTAATCCTTCAGAATGACGAGCAAGTTGCTAATGCTGTAGGTGCGAATATGGCATATATTAAAGCTGAAACATTAGCGAATGAACTCGAGATAATTGATGAATTAGAAAATGGTATAGATGTTGTGTTTGATGATGTAAATACCAAATTGTTTATACAAAAGCATTAAAGTTATGAGTTTAGATTTAAATGTTAGATATTCTGACAAGGATTTAGCGGAGTTCAAAGAACTTATTCAAGAGAAAATTGTTAAAGCACAGCACGATTTGGAGCTTATTAAAAGTGCGTATATGAACGACCATACCAATGGTACCGAAGATACGTCGCCTACTTTTAAAGCTTTTGATGAAGGTAGCGAAGTAATGAGTAAAGAGTCGAATTCGGCTTTAGCAATTCGTCAGGAAAAATTTATTCGCGACTTAAAAAATGCGCTTATTAGAATTGAAAACAAAACATACGGGGTATGTCGTGTTACTGGTAAGTTAATTAATAAAGAGCGTTTAAAATTAGTCCCTCATGCGACCTTAAGTATTGAGGCCAAAAATATGCAACAATAAATCTTAACGTATACAATATTAACGTCCCGGTTTAATTATCGGGGCGTTTTCTTTTATAAAGACACCCCTTTAAGTAACAGCTAAACTATTTATGTCCTTAAAAAAATCAATAGTCTTAATCTTCATTATTTTGCTTGTCGATCAGGTAAGCAAAATTTATATTAAAACACATTTTAAATTACAGGAGAATATTGAGATTTTTAGTTGGTTTCAAATCTATTTTATTGAGAACGACGGGATGGCATGGGGTACAAAAATTAGTGACTTTACTTCCTTTATATCAGAACGCACTGCAAAAATAGCGTTAACCGTTTTTAGAATAGTTGCCATTTTTGGTATTGGTTATTGGCTATACGATGCAACTAAAAAACAAGGGTCTAAAATTTTAATTTTGGCCATAGCACTAATCTTCGCTGGTGCTTTAGGAAATATTTTAGATTCGGTATTTTATGGAGTTTTGTTTGATGATAGTTTTAATCAGGTAGCACAGTTTTTACCCGAAGCCGGCGGTTACGATTCACTTTTACACGGAAAAGTAGTCGATATGCTTTATTTCCCTCTGTTTTCGGTCGATTTACCTGAATGGTTTCCAATTTCAGGAGGAAAACGTTTTAATTTCTTTGAACCTGTATTCAATATTGCCGATGTGGCCATAAGTACGGGTTTTATCATGCTTATTGTTTTTAATAAAAAAGCTTTCCCTAAAAACAATAAATAAGCAAAAAATACGTATATCTACTTATTTAAAAAGTTATAGAGTTTTTTAACTTTATAAATTAATTAATCCAATTTTAAAATCTCTCAACTAAATGAAAGGAAAATCCCTCCTCCTTCTATCATTATTGCTATTATCATATTTCAATGTTTTCTCTCAACATACCTACGACATTGTTTTTCCAAGTACCGATAGAAATCAGAAATGTAAAACGTGTTTTGATGCTTTCAGACAAAAGCCTAAAGAAGTAAAGTTCTCCGTTAAACGCGATGGGGACAAGCTGTTTTTTGAAGTTAACGACAAAGATTGGTTCAATACCTTGTTTGTTAATTCAGGAGATGGTATAGCTGTCGATATTGTTGTAAAGGATCGTTACGCTTGCGCTGAAGAAACTATTGCAAATACTCAATTAAGAGGTTTTTTATTAAAACCTGTTTATGCACAAGCTTTAAAAAGTGGATTAAGGACTTCTGGCGAAAATCGTTTTAGTGTTTTTATTGGAAATATTCCTGAAGGTTTGCTTAATGATGAGATGGAGTTTAATATTTTGTTTTTAAGTAATAGGAACCTGTGTCAGTATTATGTGATTTACGATTTGGAATCTTACGCTTGGGATTTACTGGATATGGGAATGTATCTTGACGATTTAACTTACGATACTAAAAAAATAGAATCGGAAACAGGTGAAGCGTATTCGATACGAAATAAAACCATGAAGTTTATTATCCCGTTTCAAAAGAATAAGTCAAATTATTCTCAAGCCGATATAAAACCCATTTATGACTCGTTGCGATTAACAGATTTTAATATAAAAACTATCGATATTAAAGCTTATTCTTCTATTGAAGGCATTCCGCAACGTAATATCGAATTACAGGAATTGCGCGCCAATAGTATTGTGGCAGCTTTACAAACATTTCAAAAATCGACAATAAAGACAAATGTAACGGCTTCAGAAAACTGGGTGGAGTTTTTTAATGATATTAAAGGAACCAAATACGATTATTTGTCGAATCTTACCAAAAAGGAAGTACGTTCCAAGATTGAAGGTGCGGTTTCCAGAGAGATGGAACCTATTTTGAAAAATCATAGGAAAGCGGTTATTGAACTGGAGTTGGAAAAAAAGGATAAGTATAGTACAGCATCAGCCGACCAATTATTAGCCAAGTTTAATGCTGCAGTTACTGCTAATAATTTAACTGAAGTCGAGGAGTTGCAAAATTCGATTTTCGAGAAAATACGATCTAAAGAAACGTCTTCCGATATTTTAAATAAAATGGAGATCCCACTTCAGGATAAGTTTGTGAAGATTTTTAATAAGAATTCGGCTTATAAATATATGAACGATTTTAGAGAAGCCTTAATCGTTTATGATGAGTTGCAACAGCTTGAAAAGTTAGTGCCAAAAGATGCTGGTGTTAAGTATAATATTATGGCGGTAAAGATTAAGTTATGGCGTTATAATGCTATTGAAATTGATGAGGTATCACTTAAAAATGAAATTAATGCACTTAAAAATTACGGCATCGGTAGCGGACTCATTGCCCGAATGTTGGTTAATTATCACATTATAAAAGCCGAAAATTATATGCGTTCCAGAGATTATGCTAATAAGGATAAAGCGGTTCAGTATATAAATGGTAACTATAAAAAGTTCCCACTTTCAGATTACGATTATTTGAGTTTAGCGCAGTTTTTTAGTTTTTATGCGAATACCGATTTAGCGGTTGAATTGTTAGAACGAAAAGCAAGGAGTATTGATATCGATGAAGACTTATTGTTTTACTATTTGAATTTAACTTTAGTCGATCCCGACTTAACCAAAGATCCTGATTACAGAACGGTATTACTTAATGCAACCAACATGAATAAACAGCGTTTTTGCGAATTGTTTAATGCGGTTGAAAAGGGTGGTGTTACCTTTCAGTTGTTGGAAGATGAGTATTTAAGAAAAAACTATTGCGAAAGTTGTAATAATTAAAACGTGTAAATGTTTTTAGGTGTTACACAATAGTCTAATGTAATGTCGTTGTTGTGAACATCTTGAATTTGAAGTTCGGCATCAAAAAAAGATAATCCTATTTTTATAGTTTCGGGTTTACATTGGCTTAAAAAGCGATCGTAAAATCCTTTGCCGTACCCTACACGATTACCTTTTTGGTCAAAAGCTAAAAGCGGAATAAAGACCACATCAATTTTATTTGCAGCAATTTCAATACCGTCAACAGGTTCGGGTATGTTGTAGCTGTTCTTTTTTATTAATGTGCTATCGGTTAAAAGATAATTAATCATCTCTCCAGTTTTAAAATCACTTTTCGATACGACAATGTGTTTGTCCTTACCGGATAGGATGTTTAAAATAAAATCGGTGTCTACTTCTTTTTGTTCAGATATAGCTAAGAAGATATGATAAAACGAATAGTCCCAAATAGGAAGTTTCAATAGCTTATTGGCAATTTCTAAACTAAGGTCTTCAATATCGTTTACCGATAAATTGTTGCGAAGCAGTTTATAGGTTTTGCGTAAATCCGATTTGAGCATGTTTGAGCTTTTAGCGTTTTAATTTTTTTGAAATATGAAAAAGGGCATCACCTTGATATACGATGGGCGCTTCATTTACATTAATTATAAAGCCTGAATTTGTTGCTTTTACTTCGTGGTTTAATTTGCCGTAAGGATCTGTAATATGTCCTAAAATATCACCTTTCTTTACCTGAGACCCAATAGGGATGGAAGCACGAAACATCCCGGAAAAGCTGGCACGAATCCATCGGCTTTCGTTAATAAATACCGTTTCTTTTTTAGGTTTTGAAGATTTCGATTTCAGATTCAGCATTCCAAAATGACTCAGTAAGCGTTTGGAGCCATTAACGCCTGAATTCGTAACCGATTCATCAATGTGAAACGATTTTCCGCCTTCAAAAAGGAGCATGGGCTTGCCTAATTTATAGCAGGTATTTCTGAACGATTTGTTTAGATTCTTTGAATATAAAACAAACGGAGCTCCAAAAACCTTAGCTAAATCATTTAACTGTTTGTTTTCTTTAGTAATTCGTATTTGCGGAGCATTAAAACGTCCTGAACCTCCCGTATGAAAATCGATAATATAGTCGACATAAGGTACAATCTCATTAATGAGCTTATGAGCAACCCGACTTGCTAATGAACCATCAATGCTTCCGGGGAATACCCGATTTAAATCACGCCCATCGGGGAATTCACGCTTTAAGTTTATAAAACCAAAAACATTAATAACCGGAATACAAATAATGGTACCGCATTTAGGTTTATTAATGCCTTTAGCTATAAGTTGTCTTACAATTTCAACGCCATTAACTTCATCTCCATGGATGCCTGCTGTAAATAATACAACAGGTCCAGGTTTTTTAGCACGTTCAATAATAACAGGAACATTAACCGGTGATGAGGTGTGAAGGTTGGCCACATCAAAATTAACTTCTCTGCTCTCCCCGGGAAAAATGCGGGTGTCGAGAATGGTTAAAATATCCGGTTTAGTAGTGTTCATATAGTTATTTACAGGCGACGATTTCTTTCAATATAGGTAATAATGTTTTTTGCGATATTTTTTCCGGTTGCTGCTTCAATACCTTCAAGACCGGGAGTTGAATTGACTTCTAGTAGTAAAGGACCACGAGCCGATTGTAGCATATCAACACCACAAACAGGTAGTTTAAGTACTTTTGAAGCGTTCATAGCCAGTCGTAATTCGGCTTCGTTTAGTTTTATAATATCGGCTGTTCCGCCACGGTGTAAATTGGAACGAAATTCACCTTCCTTACCTTGACGTTTCATAGCGCCTACAACTTGTCCGTCTACAATTAAAGCACGAATATCGGCACCTTTGGCTTCACCAATAAATTCCTGAACAATAACGCGGGCTTCCAAGCCATTAAAGGCTTCTAAAACCGATTCGGCTGCATTTTTAGTTTCAGCTAAAACCACTCCTAATCCTTGTGTGCCTTCTAGTAATTTTATAATTACCGGTACACCGCCAACATGCTCGATAACTTCTTCAACATCGCGCGAGTAGTTTGTGAAAACAGTTTTAGGCATACCAATCCCGGCTTTACTAAGGCGCTGCAAGCTACGTAATTTATCGCGAGAGCGCTGGATGGCGTCCGATGTGGCAATAGTAAATACCCCCATCATTTCAAATTGACGTACCACAGCACAACCATAAAATGTGATGGATGCCCCAATACGCGGAATTACCGCATCGACATAATCTAAATAACGATCTTTGTAAAATATGGTAGGTTTCTCTTTTTCAATAATGATGTCACATTTTAAAGGGTCAATAATTTCAATTTTATGACCTCTTTTTTCGCCTTCTTCAATAAGTCTTTCTGTTGAGTATAGATTAGGATTTCTAGAAAGAATAACTATGTTCATTTGTTTTTATAATTATAGGAAACATTTTCTAAATCTACATCAACTAAAAATTTGCGTTTTAAAAACTGTCTTCCAATTAATACGGGAAATCTCATGTCGTCGCGTGTGCTTAAAGTTAAGTTAATCTTGTAAGATTTACCAAAAAAGATAACCTCAGATTTAATTTTATATCTGTTTTCTTTAAAGCCGTTGCTGCTTTTTACGTTGGTTCGCGAATACTCGTCGAAAACGATTTCGGTTTTCCCGAAATTTTCATGAACGTCGCTATGAAACGTAACTTTAAGGGTTTTGTTCTCTTCAACAATTTCAGAACAATGAATTGCAGAGGTATAGGCACCCGTATCAACCTTAACATTGATATCGAATAAGCCTAATTTAGGGAAGCTTATAATGTCTGCCCTGCCTATAATTTTTTTGCTCATCTTGAGTTTTTAAATATGGGTGCAATGTACCAAATTAGTCGATTGAAAAATGATTTGCCCATAAAAGTTTGACAGATTTAATATAGTGAATTTTATCAATAAAAAATTAAATAATTACCTTTGAATTGATGGACAAACCTGCTTTAGAAATACAACTAAAAACCCTGCCAGATCAGCCGGGGGTTTATCAGTATTACGATGCTAACGGCACCATTATTTATGTAGGTAAAGCTAAGAATTTAAAGAAACGAGTAAGTTCTTATTTCACTAAAACACATGATAATGGTAAAACAAGAGTGCTTGTAAAGAAAATTGCAAGTATAAAACACATTGTGGTTGAAACTGAGACCGATGCACTGTTGTTGGAAAACAACTTGATTAAAAAGTATCAGCCCAGATATAACGTCATGCTTAAAGACGACAAGTCTTATCCGTGGATCTGTATTAAGAAAGAACGGTTCCCCAGAGTGTTTTCTACCCGTCGTGTGTTTAAAGATGGTAGCGAATATTTCGGACCATACACCAGTATGAAAACCGTTTCGACCTTACTTGATTTAATTAAAGGATTATATTCATTACGTACCTGTAATTACGATTTATCGAAAGCTAAAATTGACGCCGGAAAATATAAAGTCTGTTTAGAATACCATTTAGGAAACTGTAAAGGGCCTTGCGAAGGTTACGAGAGTGAAGACGTTTACCAGGGGCATATTCAGGATATTAAGGAAATTTTAAAAGGAAATTTTAAAGATTCACTCAATCAGTTTCGGGTGCAAATGAATGCCTATGCAGCTGATATGCAGTTTGAAGAAGCGCAACGCATCAAAGAAAAGATTGAAGTTTTAGAGAACTATCAAGCGAAGTCAACTATTGTTAATCCGAAGATTAGTAATGTTGATGTCTTTTCCATTGTTAGTGATGAAGGTTATGGTTATGTTAACTTTTTGCAAATTTCTTATGGATCAATCATTCGTTCGCATACACTGGAAATTAAAAAGAAACTGGACGAAAGTGATTTAGAACTGTTAGAGTTAGCCATTACCGAAATCAGACAACGATTCAATTCAAAATCAAGAGAAATTTATGTGCCATTTGAAGTTGATTTAGGTGATGATATTAAAGTAACGGTTCCTAAACTCGGAGATAAAAAGCATATTCTGGATTTATCGGTTCGCAATGCGAAATATTATCGCATGGAACGTTTTAAACAGATTAAAATTACCGATCCAGACAGGCATGCCAATCGTATTATGGCGCAAATGAAGGCCGATTTACGCTTGCATGAAGAACCCAGACATATTGAATGTTTCGATAACTCGAATATTCAAGGAACAAATTCGGTAGCAGCGTGTGTTGTGTTTAAAAACGGAAAACCAAGCAAAAAGGATTACCGCCATTTTAATATAAAAACAGTTGAGGGTCCCGACGATTTTGCATCGATGGAAGAGGTGGTGTATCGTCGTTACAAACGGTTATTGGATGAAGAGCAACCTTTACCGCAACTTATCATTATTGATGGAGGAAAAGGGCAACTCGGTTCGGCTTTGAAAAGTTTGGATGCTTTAGGTTTGCGTGGAAAAATTGCCATTATAGGTATAGCGAAGCGTTTGGAAGAGCTGTTTTATCCGGGAGATCCGGTGCCTTTGTATCTGGATAAAAAGAGTGAATCGTTGAAAGTTATTCAACAATTGCGAAATGAAGCACACAGGTTTGGAATTGAACATCATAGAAACCGTCGCAGTAAAAATGCATTGAACACAGAACTTGAAACTATTTCTGGGATAGGTGAAAAAACAATCGTAGATTTATTAAAGCATTTCAAATCGGTAAAAAGAGTCGCTAATGCCAAACTTGATGAGTTAGAAGCTGTGGTTGGAACTTCAAGAGCCGAAAAAATATATAACTATTACCATAATAATTAGCTTGAATATGAGATCCAATTTAATAGTGTGCTTTATTTGTATTTGTTTTGCAGGTTTTTCGCAAAACATACAAAACGAAGATGTTAAGGTGGGTTTGGTATTGAGTGGAGGTGGAGCTAAAGGCTTGGCGCATATTGGGGTTTTAAAAGTTTTAGATAGTTTAGGTGTTAAAGTCGATTATGTTGCTGGAACGAGTATGGGAGCGGTTGTTGGAGGGCTTTATGCTTCTGGATATACAGGCAAACAGCTCGATTCCGTTTTCAGAGAAATAGATTTTGACAAGTTGATAAACGACGACATTCCAAGATCGTCAAAGGCTTTTTTTGAGCGTAATAATTCTGAAAAATACGCTGTTTCACTTCCGTTTGAAGATTTTAAAATTAAATTACCTTCGGCATTATCAAGAGGACAGAATACTTATAATTTAATTGCAAAATTAACCTTGCATGCTAACGAAATGGAAGATTTCGATAAGTTGCCAATTCCATTTTTCTGTATTGCCACAAATGTTGAAACAGGTCAGCAGGTTGTTTTAGATCATGGCAATCTGGCGCAGTCGGTTATGGCAAGTGCAGCCTTACCTTCGTTATTTCAACCGGTAACCATTAACGATGAGGTTTTGATAGATGGAGGTGTCGTTAATAATTATCCTATTGACGAGTTGCGAGCTAAGGGTATGGATGTTATTATTGGCGTCGATGTCCAGGATGGACTTGCTAATAGAGACGAGTTAGGCTCAGCCCTTGATGTTTTACTTCAGATTAATAACTTCCGAACCATTCATGATATGAAGGAGAAGGGGAAACAGACCGATGTCTATATTAAACCTAACATCAAGGAATATTCGGTAGTGTCGTTTGATGAAGGTTCAAGTATAATTGAAAATGGAGTTCAGGCAGCCTTGGAGAAACAATTCGATTTAAAAATACTCATTCATAAAAATGCAAAACCTCATAATACTTCAATTGAAATCAAGCCGCAGGATTCTATTGCCATCAAGAGTATTGTAGTTCGTGGAAATGACAAATATACCCGTGCTTATGTTTTAGGAAAGCTAAAGTTGAAAAATAATGAAACCGTTAGTTATGATAAGTTTACTAGGGGAATAAACAATTTAATAGCAAGTGATAATTTTGATTCGTTTGAATATAAATTCAAAAAGCGACCAGGAACGGAAGGTTATGATTTGGTCACTTATTTAAAGGAAACCAAAACAACCACATTTTTAAAGTTAGGGCTGCATTACGATGAATTATATAAAAGTGCGGCGTTAGTAAATTTAACTAAAAAGCGTTTGTTTTTTGATAGTGATTTGGCTTCGTTAGATTTTATTCTGGGTGATAATGTGCGTTATAATTTCGAGTATTTTATCGATAAAGGCTTTTACTGGAGTATTGGCATAAAGTCCAGATTTAATCAGTTTAACAAAAGTATCAATGCTCAATTGCTGTTAGATAACGATTTTATTGTTGAACAAGACCTTAATAAAATAGAAACAAGCTTAGAAGATCAAACCAATCAAATTTATGTGCAAACCCTGTTTAGAAAAGATTTTGCTTTGGGGATGGGGGCAGAACATAAACGTCTTGAAATGAAATCGGAAACGCTATTGGTAGATAATCAGAAAAGAGAGGCTGTTTTTGAAAGCACCGATTATTTAAGTGTTTTTGGAACTTTAAAATTAGACAGTTACGATAATAAATATTTTCCAAAACGAGGATTGTATTTTGATGGCGATTTACACATGTATTTATGGGCTTCAAGTTTTAATGAAAATTTTGAAGATTTCACCATTGCCAAAGCAGATATGGGTTATGCTTTTAGTGTTTCTAAAAAACTGGCGTTTAACATTCAGTCAAGTGGTGGATTTAAAGTAGGAGACAAGTCTACTAAATCTTTAGATTTTGCTTTGGGCGGATACGGAAACAACTTTATAAATAATTTATCGCCGTTTCTTGGTTACGATTTTATTGAGTTAACGGGAAACAGCTTTGTTAAAGCTACTTTTATTGCAAATTTTGAGCTGTTCAAAAAACAGTACATCACATTGGAAGGAAACTTTGCCAATATTGAAGATGATATTTTCGATTCTGGTGAGTGGTTTACACTTCCGGATTATAGTGGTTATGCCTTAGGTTATGCTATCGATACCTTTTTGGGGCCGGTACAGGTTAAATATAGTTATTCACCCGAACTAAAGCACGGGCAATGGTATTTTAATGTTGGTTTTTGGTTTTAAAAACTGATAAATAATTATTATTTGCATCTTTTTTTTGCGATATTTGTAAAGCTATGCAGATATTTTGGCAAGACTTATTACTGTTTTTACACTTCCTCATCAAGAGAAATCCTGAGTGAATGGAGTTTTGTGTCTATGTATTATATGAAGTTTAATTGATTTAAACTTTTACTTTTCTTTTTAACTATAAACTTACAAATAATGCCTTTTTATCATAAATTAGGGAGCATTCCGCATAAGCGTCACACACAGTTTAGAAAACCTGATGGTAGCTTGTATTATGAGCAATTGTTTGGTACTATTGGTTTCGACGGGATGTCTACAAACAGTTATCATGAGCAACGCCCAACTCAGGTAAAAGCTATAAAAAATCAATATAGTGTGGCGCCTAAAATTGCGAAATCTAATAACATTCAATCGTACCGTTTCCGTGGGTTTCAGGTGAAGCCTGAGTCAGACTATTTAGATAGTAGAAAAACAATTTTAGTCAATAAGGATTGCGCCATTATTCTGGCAGCACCACAGCAATCAACTAACGATTACTTTTATAAAAATACTGATGCCGACGAGCTGATATTTATTCATAAAGGCTCAGGTAAACTGCGAACACATTTAGGAAATCTCGATTTCAAGTATGGTGATTATTTATTAATCCCACGAGGAATCATTTATAAAATAGATTTTGATTCTGAAGATAACAGGCTCTTTATCGTCGAGTCGCATCGTCCAATTTATACACCAAAGCGTTATAGAAACTGGTTTGGGCAATTATTAGAGCATTCACCGTTTTGCGAGCGTGATATCAGGCGCCCTGAAGAGTTAGAAACCTACAATGAAACGGGCGACTTTTTAATGAAGGTTAAGAAGCAAGGCGAGATTATCGAAATGGTTTATGCCACCCATCCGTTCGATGTGGTTGGTTATGATGGCTACAATTATCCGTATGCGTTTTCTATTCATGATTTCGAACCCATAACAGGTCGTGTACACCAACCGCCACCGGTACATCAAACTTTTGAAACCGATGCCTTTGTGGTTTGCAGTTTTGTGCCAAGATTGTATGATTATCATCCGCAAGCCATTCCGGCACCATATAATCATAGTAATATTGATAGCGATGAAGTGTTGTATTATGTAGATGGCGATTTTATGAGCCGAAACGATATTGAAGCAGGCCATATTTCATTACATCCGGCTGGTATTCCACATGGTCCGCATCCGGGAGCTACTGAGCGCAGTATTGGTAAAACTGAAACTGAAGAACTGGCCGTTATGGTCGATACGTTTAAACCGCTTATGGTTACCGAAGAAGCTATGAAAATTGCTGACGACGATTATTATAAATCCTGGTTGGAATAAGAATAAAACTAAATTAAACTCATAAACAGAAACATTAAACTAATGAGCAAAGACATTAAATCCGTTGATTACGGTTTAGAAAAAATATTTAAAGGAGCGAAGGATTTTCTTCCGCTTTTAGGAACAGATTATGTCGAATTTTATGTGGGGAATGCCAAACAGGCAGCTCATTTTTACAAAACTGCATTCGGTTTTCAGTCGTATGCTTACAAAGGTTTAGAGACAGGGTCAAGAGAAACTGTGAGTTATGTGTTAAAACAAGACAAAATCAAGTTGGTGCTTACCACGCCACTAAATAGTAAATCGCCAATAAACGACCATATTATAAAGCACGGCGATGGTGTAAAAGTAGTAGCCCTTTGGGTTGATGATGCAAGACAGGCGTATAAGGAAACAACTAGCCGAGGTGCCAAATCTTATATGGAACCTACTGTTGAGACCGATGAATATGGTGAGGTCGTGCGTTCAGGAATTTACACTTATGGTGAAACCGTGCATATGTTTGTCGAACGTAAAAATTATACCGGCACATTTATGCCTGGATTCCGTGAGTGGAAATCAGATTATAATCCGGATTCGGTAGGTTTAAAATACATCGACCATATGGTTGGAAATGTAGGCTGGGGACAAATGAATACCTGGGTAAAATGGTATGAAGATATTATGGGATTTGAAAATTTCTTGTCGTTTGATGATAAACAAATCCATACGGAGTATTCTGCCCTTATGAGTAAGGTGATGAGTAATGGCAACGGACGTATTAAATTCCCGATTAATGAACCGGCCGAAGGCAAGAAAAAATCACAGATTGAAGAGTATCTTGATTTTTATGAAGGTGCAGGTGTGCAGCATATTGCAGTCGCGACCGATGATATTATTAGTACGGTATCAAGTTTGAGAGCGAGAGGTGTAGAGTTCTTATCGACGCCTCCAGAAGCGTATTATGCAGCAGTGCCAGAACGATTACAGGCGCACGACCATCAATTAAGCGAAGATATTGAAACTTTAAAAAGTCTGGGTATCATGATCGATGCCGACGAAGAAGGGTACTTATTACAAATTTTTACTAAACCGGTTGAAGACCGACCAACATTGTTTTTCGAAATTATCCAACGTATGGGTGCTAAAGGTTTCGGAGCAGGAAATTTCAAAGCCTTGTTTGAATCTATAGAGAGAGAACAGGCCAACAGAGGGACGCTTTAATTATAATTTTAAGTTTGATGAAGAGCTATCATTTATTTGATAGCTTTTTTTGTTTTCGGGTGTAACAATTTAACTTAAAGGTCTTCTTAATATTACAGGGCGAACCACTAATTTTTATATTTTTGGAATAGTAATTGTAATTCCATAATTAAAACGCAATAAAAACTTAGTTGAAAAGTTAATTACAAGCACCCGAATCACATGAAAAAAACACTACTTATATTATCCGTTTTACTAACCATGCCGCTCTCATATGCTCAACAGGAGTCTTCCTTTGGCACCGGAGAATGGTTTAAGTTTAAAATGAGTTATAGTGGATTTTTAAAGGCAGGTAACGCGACACTTACGGTTAAAGACGCAAAGATAGATGGTAAGGACGTATATCATGTAGTAGGTAAAGGCTGGACCACCGGAATGATTAAATGGTTCTTTAGAGTAGAAGATCTTTATGAAAGTTACTTCGATAAGGAAGCTATTAAGCCTTATAAATTTATTCGTAAAATAGATGAGGGAGGCCACATAAAAGATATTGAAATTAATTTCGATCAAACTAAGAATAAAGCCCATGTGTTTAATAAAAAACACAATACCAAAAGGGTTTTTGATACGCCTGTGAATGTTCAGGATATGGTATCGACGTATTATTACTTACGTGATAATATCGATATTAAATCCTTAAAAAAAGGTCAGGAAATTAGAACAGATATGTTTTTCGATGAAGAAAACTATGGTTTTAAATTAAAGTATTTAGGTGAAGAAGTTATTGAAACCGATTTTGGGAATGTTCTCGCTTTAAAATTCAGACCATATGTTATGGCAGGTCGCGTGTTTAAAGAGGAAGAAAGTTTAACGCTTTGGGTTTCAAAAGATAAAAATAAAGTACCTTTACGAATCAAAGCAGACCTTGCTGTAGGGTCGTTGAGAGCAGACTTAGAAGCTTACAAAGGCTTGAAACATTCATTTAAAATTATCGCTGGAAAAAACTAGAGACTTTGGATAAAAAAATAACCGATCAACTAAAGGAAAAATATGAGGCAATAGACCAGGATGTCGAAGATTATCTGGAAGGTTTGTTGCAAAGTAAGCCTTTAAGCTATTGGGATTATATTCAAACCGATGCCTTATTAAATCTTCAGGTACAACGCACCACGTTTAAAGATGAAATGGTATTTATCATGTATCATCAGGTAAACGAATTGTTGTTTAAAATGATACTTTGGGAAATCGATCAGGTCGCTAAAACTAAAAAAGTTGAAGCTGATTTCTATACTACAAAAATCATGCGTATTAGTCGCTATTTCGATATGCTAACCTCGTCTTTCAGTATTATGAAAGACGGTATGGATTTAGAGCAGTACAATCAGTTTAGAAAAACCTTAACGCCAGCCAGCGGATTTCAAAGTGCGCAGTACCGAAAAATAGAATTCGCTTCTACTGAATTAATCAATCTAATCGACAAGCGTTTTAGAGATACAATTGACAGAAATTCGTCTTACGAGAATGCTTTTGAGCATTTATACTGGCAGGCAGCAGGAAAAGACTATAAAACAGGTAAAAAGAGTTACACTTTAACAGTTTTTGAAGAAAAATACAAAGACGAATTCATTAGATTTACCAAATTTTATTATAAAAACAATTTATACGCGAAATATAAGGCGCTTCCAAAGGAGGCTCAAGAAAATGAAGCGTTAATAAAAGCCATGCGTCATTACGATTATACCGTTAATATTAAATGGGTTATGGCACATTATAATACAGCAAATCATTATTTAAATATTGGCGGAAAGACCGCCGAAGCAACAGGAGGGAGTGAATGGGTAAAATACATGCACCCGAAATATCAAAAGAGAATATTTTTTCCAGAGTTATGGACAGAGCAAGAAAAAGAAAATTGGGGAACAGATATTTAACAATTATACCGCTATTGGCCTTAGGGTTGGTAAGCTGCAAAGACAAAGAAAAACCGGTAGTAGAGCAAAAAGAGATAGCTATAGTTGAACCAAAAGAACACATAGAGTTCGGATTTAACTTTAACGATTATGTAGTTAAACGCGATACAGTAAAATCGGGAGAGAGTTTTGGCCAGATTTTAGAACGTAATAAAATAGGATACCCTCAAATTTTTCATATCGCTGAAACAGCAAAGGAGACTTACGATATCGCAAGATATCTTCAAAAAGGGAGGCCTTATACGTTACTGTGTTCTAAAGATTCGTTAGAGATTCCTGAAAAGTTTATTTATCAGCCAAGTGTAGAGGAGTATATTGTAGTTAGTTTTAAAGATTCTATTCACGCCTACAAGAGTAAAAAGCCAATAAAGTATGTCGAAAAAGTCTACACAGGTGTTATTAATAGTAACATTTCGCAAACTTTAGATGACGATGGCTTAAGTTTGGTTTTAGCCTATAAAATGTCTGATATTTATGCATGGACTATCGATTTTACAAGACTTCAAAAAGGCGATCGTTTCAAAGTTATTTACACCGATAAGTATATCGATGATACCATTTATGCAGGTATTAATAGGATAAAGGCAGCTTATTTTGAGCATAATAGCGAACCTTTTTATGCTTTTAGATTTAAAACCGATAGCGTTAAAGGGTTAACCGATTTTTATAACGAAGAAGCAAAAACATTACGTCGTGCATTTTTAAAGGCACCGGTTGAGTTTAGCCGCATTTCTTCACGTTATAATTTAAACAGAAGAATCGCTTTGTATGGTAATAAAGTACGTCCGCATAAAGGAACCGATTTTGCTGCGCCAATAGGAACACCAATTGTAGCTACAGCAAATGGAAAGGTTACAAAATCAAGTTATACCGGCGGAAATGGTAATTATGTGAAGATTCGTCATAACAAGGTATACGAAACGCAGTATTTACATATGCAGAAACGTAAGGTAAAACCTGGTGATTATGTGAAACAGGGCGATGTTATTGGTTGGGTAGGTATGACCGGAAATACGTCGGGGCCTCATGTATGTTACCGTTTCTGGAAAAATGGTGTTCAGGTCGATCCGTTCAGACAAAAATTACCTGAAGCAGAACCTATTGCGGACAGTTTAAAAGACAAATATTTAGAGTTTATAAAACCAATAAAATATCAACTTGATAATACAAACTTTAAACCTCAAAAACTTGAGGAAGACGAACTAAAACAACCAGAAATCAGACAAGCAACTTCTTAATTATGGCATTACCAAACATTAATCCAACCGAAACAAAGTCTTGGAAAAAACTTCAAGATCATTTTGAGAACATAAATGATGTGCACATGAAAGATTTGTTTGCTCAGGATGACGAGCGAGCAAATAAGTTCACTATTAAATGGGACGACTTTTATGTCGATTATTCTAAAAACCGAATAACCGAAGAGACTATAAAGTATTTGTTAGAGTTGGCCGATGAGGTAAAATTAAAAGAAGCCATAAACAGTCAGTTTTCAGGAGAAACCATCAATCAAACCGAAGGGCGTGCCGTATTGCACATGGCTCTTCGTGCGCCTCAGTCTGCCGATTTTAAGGTAGATGGTGTAAATGTGATGCCTGAAATTTATGAGGTAAAAAAGAAAATTGAAAAGTTTACTAACGATGTAGTAAACGGACACCTAACGGGGTATACCGGAAAAACGTTTACCGATATTGTTAATATTGGTATTGGGGGGTCAGATTTAGGTCCGGCAATGGTTGTAGATGCGCTTCAGTATTACAAAAATCATTTAACCACACATTTCGTGAGTAATGTGGATGGTGACCATGTAAATGAGGTGATTAAAAAACTGAATCCTGAGACTACTCTTTTTGTAATTGTATCTAAAACCTTTACAACACAGGAAACACTATCAAATGCTAATACCATAAAAACATGGTTTTTAAAATCAGCCGATGAAACGGCGATTGCTCAACATTTCGTTGCTGTATCCACTAATATTACGAATGTAAAAGCTTTCGGAATTGATGAAAATAATATTTTCCCGATGTGGGATTGGGTTGGTGGTCGTTTCTCGCTTTGGAGTGCGGTAGGTTTATCTATTAGTTTATCTATTGGTTATAATAATTTTGAAAACCTGCTGAAAGGTGCTCATAAAATGGATGAGCATTTTAAAAATGAAGATTTCAGCCAAAACATTCCGGTTATTTTAGCTTTAATAAGTGTGTGGTATAACAACTTTTTTAAAGCCGAAAGCGAAGCCATTATTCCGTATTCGCAATATCTAAATCAGTTTGCAACCTATTTGCAGCAAGGTATTATGGAAAGTAATGGTAAAAGTGTTGATAGAAATGGAAATCCGATTGACTACCAAACTGGAACGATTATCTGGGGAGAGCCAGGAACCAATGCGCAGCATGCCTTTTTTCAATTAATACACCAAGGAACTAAATTGATTCCTGCCGATTTTATTGGTTTTACTCATTCGTTACATAATAACAAGGATCACCAGGATAAATTAATTTCTAACTTTTTAGCACAAACCGAAGCTTTGTTAAACGGAAAGACTAAAGAAGAAGTTTTAGCCGAAGGAACTACCGGTAGTTTGGTGCCTTTTAAAGTGTTTGAAGGTAATAAGCCTACAAATACGGTGTTTATTAACAAGTTGTCACCAGAGAGTTTAGGAAAATTAATAGCCATGTACGAGCATAAGATATTTGTACAAGGTATTATCTGGAATATCTTTAGCTATGATCAATTTGGGGTAGAATTAGGTAAACAATTAGCTAATAAAATTTTACATGAATTTAACAATAGTGCGGATTCTAAACATGATTCCTCAACACAGAATTTGTTGAATTATTATAAAGGAAATTCGTAAAACACAAAGAATTTCTCATCATAAATATGAAAACGCGTCAGTATATTTAATACTGGCGCGTTTTTTTTATCAACAATCGTTAAAATAATTAACATATTGGTAATGAATGTTTTCTGATTATCCGTATTTTTATGTCGACTAATTCAAATAATTAATTATGAAAAAAACCACTCAGTTTATAATGCTCGCGGTGGCATTATTATTTACTTCAGTTATTTTGGCACAAACTACAATTAAAGGGGTAGTTGTAGAAGCTGGAATAAACATGCCTCTTCCAGGCGCTAATGTTATAGAAAAGGGGACAACCAACGGAGTTGTGACAGATTTCGATGGAAACTTTACATTAGAAACGGAATCAAGTTCAGGAGAAATTTTAATCACTTATGTGGGGTATACTACAAAAACGATAGCTTTCTCTAAAGGCGGAGATTTAGGCACCATATCTATGGAGTCTAGTCAGGTAGGTTTACAGGAAATTCAAATTATAGCATCTGTAGCTGTAGATAGAAAAACACCTGTGGCTGTGTCTACAATTAAATCGGAAGAGATTTCCTTAAAATTAAGTACTCAGGAGTTCCCTGAAATTTTAAAAGCTACGCCAGGTGTTTATGCAACTCGTGCCGGTGGTGGTTATGGTGATGGTAGAATTAATCTTCGTGGATTTGATTCGGAGAATGTCGCTGTAATGATTAATGGGGTTCCCGTTAATGATATGGAAAACGGAGCTGTATACTGGTCTAACTGGGCTGGTTTAGGAGATGTTACATCGTCTATGCAGGTTCAAAGAGGTTTAGGGGCATCGAAAGTTGCCGTATCTTCCGTTGGTGGTACAATTAATATCATTACTAAATCTACCGATGCAGAACAAGGTGGAAATGTATATTCAAGTATTGGTAATAATGGTTATTTAAAATACGGAATGACCTATTCAACTGGATTAACGGAAAAGGGTTTTGCAGCAACTGTTAGTGCTTCTAAAATTTCTGGTGATGGTTATGTTGATGGAACCGAGTTTTCGGGATATAACTATTTTGTGAGTTTAGCACAACAGTTAAATGAACAACACAGGTTAACATTTACTGCTTTTGGAGCACAGCAAACACATGGTCAGCGTTATAATCGTTCAACAATTGCAGAATTGTTAGATACCGATTCTGGACCTAAAAAGGCCAATAAAGACTGGGGTTATAAAAATGGAGAAGTATACCATCAATCATTTAACTTCTACCATAAGCCACAAATCTCTTTAAATCATTTATGGGAGATTAATGAGAATTCTGCTTTATCTACTGCTTTATACGCATCATTTGGATCAGGGGGTGGTCGTAGAGATGAAGGTTCTAAAATTGGATCTAGCGAATATCGTATTGGAGGTTCAGGCTTACAACCTATAGATTTCGATAGAGTTATTGAAGAAAATATAGCTAACGGAGCAGCTGGTTCTACAGATATTATTTCGTCTTCCAGAAACTCTCATGAATGGTATGGTTTATTGTCAACTTATAAAAATAAAATCAACGATCAGTTAACCATTTCAGGTGGTTTAGATGGACGTTATTATATAGGGTCTCATTGGTACGAAGTTGATGATTTATTAGGTGGACAATTCTTTTTAGATAATGAAACTGATACTTTTGCGTATGGAAAGCCATTACGCGTTGGTGATAAATACAATAAAGATTACGATGGTGTGGTATTGAGAACTGGACTTTTTGGACAGGCAGAATATCAATTAACAGATGCGTTAAATTTCTTCGTTGCTGCTGATATTTCTAACAGCAGTTATAAGCAAAAGGAATTTATGAACAGTGAACTTACAGGAAGTCGTTCTTCAGATTATGTAGACTTCTTAGGCTTTGGTGTAAAAGGTGGTGGTAACTACAATTTAGACATTAATAACAATGTATTCGTAAACATTGGTTACTTCTCAAAAGCCCCATTTTTAGATAATGTATTCTTAGATGAAGATGGTAATGTGCCTAATGCCGATGCAGTAAACGAAAAGGTATTTAGTGCTGAGTTGGGATATGGATACAGAAGTGAAAAGTTATCTGCTAATGTAAATATCTATTATACGAAATGGTTAGATAAGGCTTACAGTGGATCGCTTCAAGGCGCAAACGATGAATTATATTTTTACAATTTATTAGGTATCGATGCTTTACACCAAGGTATTGAGGTAGATTTAAGATATAAATTAACAGATAAATTATCATTTACAGGGATGGCTTCATTAGGAGACTGGAAATGGAAAAGTAATACATCTGCCCAGGTGCAAGATCAAGGTGGTACTGTTATAGATGAAGTTGTTGTAATTGCCGATGGTATTAAAGTGGGTGATGCAGCACAAACAACATTTGCTTTAGGTGCTAAATATAAACTTGCTCCTAAATCTTCAATCTATGCTGATTATAACTTTGCCGGAGATAACTATGCTTCATACGACGTTACAAACAGATCTAGTGCCGATTTACCAGACGTTTGGAAATTACCTGATTTTGGACTTTTCGACCTGGGTTTAACTCATGCTTTTGATATGGGTGGGTTTGAAGCCGTATTAAATGGTAAAATTAATAACGTGTTTAATACTGAATATATTTCTGATGCTAATGATGTTGATGGCACAGCATCTACTGCTCTAGTTTACTATGGTGCAGGAAGAACTTACAGTGTTGGTTTAAAACTTAATTTTTAAAAAGAACGATGAAAAAGATATATTATTTATACACGATATTGTTAGGAGCAATCATGGTTGGTTGTAATCCTATGGAAGATATTCATAATGAAGCTAAATCGGGAGAAACCGGTGTGGTTGAAGAAGTGTCAATTACTTTAACGGACGATGATTATGACGAGTTGGATTTAGCCTACGGAAGTTTCAATTCCGAAGATGAAGCTAAAGAGTTGTTACCAGGCTATTTAGGTGAGCTTTATCCGTATTTATCAGATGGATCTTCAATTACCGTTGCCTATATGCTTTATGTAGGAGCTGCAGAAGGGGTAAGCGATTTGACAGGTTCAGATATTTATGAGTTGTCAAAAACAGATTATGCATCTGCAGGAAGTGATGCTTTTGGGTTTTACCCGAATGTTGATGCAACATCTATGATTCCGGATATTTTAGATGCTCAAATTGCAAGTCCTGAAGAAGGGCAAATAGTTTTAGCAAAATACGACCAATATTTAACCACACCGGAAGTAGGATTAGCCGATGTTGTGGCTTACGATTTTGCCGGAAGCCTTGAGGGGTGGACGCCTGCAGAAGGAGTCGGAAATTATGAAGTTTGGACATCTAATTCCAGTTATGTACAAGGAAATGCTTATGGCAGTGCCGAAGATAATACAGAATGGTTGGTGTCTCCATCTATCGATTTATCAGGAGAAAGCGATTTAAAATTCCAAATTGCACATGCTATAAAATATGCAAGCGATTTATCATTACTTCAAATTTTAGTTTCTACCGATTATTCAGGTGATGTAGCTACGGCGACATGGAATGAAATAAGTTTGGCAACGGCAGCAGGGGTTGACGATTATACAGCCTTATCTGAAGATTACGATTTTTCAGCTTATGACGGACAAACTGTAAATATTGCATTTAAATATTCATCTTTAGGTACAGATGTTGGACGTTGGAGAATATCTGGTTTAGCAATTAAAACCTTAGGTGTTACTGGCGATGCAAACTCTAAAGGAGAGTATTTTATGTATACCAGTGGTGCATGGGAGCTTATGGAAGGTGTTTATTATTTAAGTTCTGAAGATTTCGATTCTATGGGAGAAGGCTCTGGTCAGCCGGGTCAGTATAACAATTTTGGAAGTTCTATTCCTCCAAACAATTATTTACCAACTTTTATGAGCTTAAAGTTTCCTTATGGTCAAGAGGATGAAGAGAAGTTTGTAATTTATGATTATTATTCAAGCTCTAGCGGTGCTCAAAGACGCGGTAACTTATACACAGTAATTGATGGTATTTGGACCGGTGCTGAATCTACTATTGAAACAACATTACAGTTTGGTCTAGAAGACGGTGTTTGGGTTCCAGATAATACTATTCGTTACACATTGGTTCCTTCAGATTATGATTTAATCGTGGAATCATTAAGCAGTAAATATTCAGCAGCGACAACAAGTATGGATAATTATGGAAACTTTGAAAGACGTCCTGGAAATGCTGCAGAATGGACTGATGCTATGATTGCTGAAGCTATGGATTATGTGCTGAATGAATTAGATCCATCGGCGGAGGAAGGTCAAAAATATCTTGTAACTTTTGATATTTATAACGGATCCAGCGGAACTGAAAGCCTGTTGGTTATTAAGACAGATGGTGTTTGGCAACTTCCAACAGAATAATGGGATTTAATCTTAATAAATCTAGAAACCGCTTCATTTGAAGCGGTTTTTTTATGTTTTTAATTAGTACATTTGCTATTCAAAATTTAAAATAAAAAATTCATGTTCTACGAAGTTGTAAAAAGTCTGCACTCTTATTGGGCGTATTTAGTGTTTATTGTTTTAATTATTACGGTTGTAAATGCTATAATTAAAGTAACAGGTAAAAAGGAATACGAAGCAAAAGATTTCAGATTAGCGCTTTTTACATTAATTCTAACACACACTCAATTATTAATCGGTATGATTCTGTATGTGGTTTCGCCAAGATTAGAATTGTGGGGACAATTAGGAGGTGAAGTTATGAAGAATCCTATTGCTCGTTTGTATTTGGTAGAACATCCTTTTGTAAATATTTTGGCCATAGCTGCTATTACTATAGGCTATTCTAAACATAAAAAGAAATTAACGTCTCAGGCTAAGCTAAAACCAATTGCCATTTTTTACTCGATTGGTCTAGTATTACTATTATCAAGAATTCCATGGGATGCTTGGATAGGATAAAAAAACATAAACAAAAAAGGCAGCTATTAGCTGCCTTTTTTGTTTTTTAATCCACTTCTTTTATCACATAAACATATACAGGAAAATGGTCGCTATAACCATCGGTAAATCCACCATTGGCAAAACTGCGTAAGGGATATCCTTTGTACTGCCCCTTATTACCTATTAAATAGTTTTTGTTGAAAATGCCGGCTTTATACAATCGAAAAGAAGAATAATCTTTATCTAATAACGGTTTGGTCATCATGATCTGGTCAAATAAACTCCAGGCATCACGATAAGCTGTAGTTCCTAAACCTTCTTTAAAATAGGTTTCATAAGGATTATAGATGCCTTTTAGTTTTACTTTGTCGCGGTCTTTTTCAGCTTTTAAAACATCTTTTACACTGGCATTGGTAGGGTCGTCGTTTAAATCGCCCATAATAAATACTTTGGCATAAGGGTCAATAACTTGTAGGGAGTCTACCAAATGCTTAGTTAGTTTTGCCGCTGCCACACGTTTAGGTCTGCTTCGTGCTTCACCACCGCTTCGCGATGGCCAGTGATTTACAATAATGCTAATAGGGTCGTCTTCTAATTTTCCGCTAACAACTAATTGATCTCGAGTATAAACGCGTTTTCCATTTTGATCGTCGTAGATTTTTAATTCGTTACTGGTTGATGCTGTTGGTGTAAATAACTTTTTTTGATATAATAAAGCCACATCAATACCTCTGGCATCAGGCGAATGGTAATGAACAATACCGTAATCTTTGTCTATTAGTAAGGAATCGTTAACTAAATCTTCAAGAACCTCACGATTTTCAACTTCTGAAACTCCAATAATTGCTGGAGAATTATGAGTAACTTCATTACCAATATCGGCAATAACCTTCGCCATATTTCTCACTTTTTTCTTATAAACCTCAGAACGATTCGTTTTTAATTCCATCATCGGGCTGGCTTCGTCAAATTTATTCGGATCATTTATGGTGTCAAACAAATTTTCGAGGTTATAAAATGCTATGGTATGGACTTTAAAGTTTTTTTTAGACTGTGCAAAACTTAGGCTTGTTGCCACTAAAATGGAAGTGAAAGTTAAGAGTATAAGTTTGTTCATTACAAAAATGTTACGTTAATGTTATTTTGGCTACAAAGTTCTTATCAAATTTAAATATTAATTAGAAATAATGTAAATTAGTAGGATTAAATTGCTGTTAAATAGCATATTGACTAACTCTTATTATTAAGTATGAAAAAAAAACTACTCATGTCTTTTCTCGGGTTTTTTTCAGTTTTCATCACTTTTGCACAACAAACCATTATTACCGGTAGTGTTAAAGATGGTGTTTCCTTTAATCCTATACCCGATGTAACCATTTCAGTTGAGAAAACAATTTTATCGGCACAAACTGATGCTAAAGGAAAATTTGTTTTTTCGGGTAATGTTCCGCTTGGGGAACAAATGTTAAACGTATCGAAACCCGGATACATCACCAAGAGATTTCCCATTGTTGTAAATGAAAACAGAACGGTCGATCTTTCAGATATCACTCTGGATGTTGACATGACCACTTCCGAAGGGTTATTTACCATTACCTTGTCTGATGACGAATTAAATGATGATACCAGCGGTGCTGATAATATTTCGGGACTGTTAATGTCGTCGTTAGATGTGTTTCAGCGTACGGCAGCTTTTGAATTTAGTTCTTCCTTTTTTAGAGTTCGGGGCTTGGATTCCGATAATGGTTCGGTATTGATTAACGGTGTCGAAATGAATAAAATGTATAACGGAAGGCCGCAATGGAGTAACTGGGGTGGACTAAATGATGTTGTTAGAAATCAGGAATTAACCACAGGTTTAACACCTTCGGCCTATAATTTTGGAGGTGTTTTGGGAACAACAAATATTAATACCAGAGCCACAAATTACAGACCAGGAGGGCAATTAACATATTCGTCATCTAATCGAAGTTATACCAACAGATTGATGGCAAGCTATTCAACTGGCTTAATGGATGGCGGTTGGGCTATGACGGTGATGCTGTCAAGACGCTGGGGTAACGAAGGCTATCAGGATGCTACGTTGTACGATTCTAATTCGCTTTTTGCCTCTATCGAGAAGGTTATTAACGATAAGCACAGTATTAACTTTACATCGATTTATGCGCCAAACCGACGTGGAAAATCGGCACCGAACACCCAGGAGGTTTTCGATTTAAAAGGTATAAAGTACAATGAATACTGGGGCTGGCAAGAAGGAGAAAAACGGAACTCGCGTATTAAAGAAGTAGAAGAGCCTATTTTAATGTTGAATCATTACTGGGATATTTCAAGTAAAACCACGTTAAATACAAATATTGGTTATCAGTTTGGAAAAACTGGAAACAGCCGACTAGATTATGGAGGAACACGTCTTAATGATGATGGTTTTCCTGTTGGAGGAGGCTCTAACCCGAGTCCGGCATATTACCAAAAATTACCAAGTTTTTGGTTAGGATTAGATGATGGACCAAATTATACAAATGCTTATCTCGCTGAACAGGAATTTTTAAACGATGGCCAGATTGACTGGAACAGTTTGTACCAAACCAATTTAGAAAATATCGGGAATTATTCAACTTACGCGCTATACGAAGACCGAAACGATGATAAGCAATGGACATTCAATTCCATTCTAAATTCAGAATTAAATGAAAACATTGTATTAAATGCTTCAGTAAATTATAAGAAACTAAAATCTGAGAACTTTGCTGAAATTATCGATTTATTAGGAGGAAATGGCTTTTTAAATGTCGATTCTTTTGATGGTTTCCAGTTTGATTTACAAAACCCGAACCGTATAGCTATTGAAGGCGAAAAGTTTAAATACAACTATAATCTTTATGCAAATGTGTTATCGGGGTATGCTCAGGCACAGTTTAAATACAATAAAATCGATTTTTATGTAGCGGGAAGCATTTCAAAAACCGATTATCAACGGGAGGGGTTGTATGATAACGAAGCCAATACAGGTATTTCTTTAGGAAAAGGAGAAAAATTAGACTTTATTGGAATAGGAGCTAAAGGTGGATTTACTTATAAATTTACCGGAAAGCATTTGTTTGATGCCAATGCGGGTTATATTACTCGTGCACCATCCTTACGAAACACGTTTTCCAATGCTCGGGTTAATAATAACATTGTGCCTGATATTACGGAAGAAAAGATCACCTCCTTCGATGCGAGTTATATTTTCCGTTCCCCAACGATTAAAGCACGGGTTACCGGATTCTATATTAAAACAGAAGATGCCAACGAAATCTCGTTTTATTATGCCGATGGGGTAACTGGATTTTCTGATAGCTCGGAGTTTGTGAGTGAAATTCTTCAGGGGATTGATAAAAAACATTTAGGAGTTGAAACCGGTATTGAAGCTCAGGTAACACCAACGATTAAATTAAAAGGTGCGGCTTCTATCGGGCAATATACTTACGATAATAACCCTAATTTAATTTTAACAGCCGATGCCGCCACAGCGCCTCAGGGGCCAGCAAGTATGAAAGATTACAAAGTGGCAGGTGGTCCGCAAGGAGCGTATTCTGTTGGGTTTGAATATCGCGATCCGGATTACTGGTGGTTTGGTGCAACTGCAAATTTCTTTACGAATACATATTTGGATATTAGTCCAATAACAAGAACAGCAAACTTTTACACAGATCCGGTAGATGGTATGCCGTTTAACGATTACGATGAAGCTACAGCAAGAGAATTGTTAAAACAAGAACAGTTTGATGACTATTTGGTAGTAAACCTTATAGGGGGTAAATCTTGGAAAATAGACGATTATTATGTTGGGTTCTTTGCTAGTATTGGTAACGTGCTGGATAAAGAATATAAAACAGGTGGTTTTGAACAGGGACGTGCAGCGAATTACAGAGAGTTAAGAGATGATGTTAGTAACTCTACTCGAGTATTCGGACCAAAATACTGGTATGGGCGTGGTGCAAATTATTTCCTTAATCTTTATTTCAGATTTTAAAGTATAAAAACATAAAGTATATGAATTGCAAAGCATTCAAAAAATATAAAAAAAATAATATCATGAAAACGACGACTATATATTTAACTCTGGCACTAAGTTTTGTGCTGGCCTTGACATCCTGTGTGCATGACGACGATTATTCGATACCTAGTGTAGAAGTTGAAGAACCAAATATTAAGGATGAAGACAAGACAACGATTTCTATTGTAAAAGATATGTATGCCGGGGGTCTGGTAGATTTTGGAGAGTCTAATAATGGAGGGAAACTATATATAGAAGGTTATGTGGTATCTAACGATGAAGCCGGTAACTTATATAAAGTATTAATCATTCAGGATAAACCTGAAGATCCGACGGCAGCGATTCAGTTGGATGTTGATGTTACCTCCTTGTATGCCTTATATAAACCGGGGCAAAAAGTTTATATTGTTCTAAATGATCCTGATAGAAAGGATAGTTTAGGTAACAAGTTATCACCTTTAGGTATGGATGAGTTTAATGGTGTTTTACATATTGGAGCGATTGAAGGGACCAGTGTTGGCAGAATTTCTGCTTTTGATTTTAACAAGTATATTATTCGTTCAGCTGAAGTAGCTAACATTGTTCCAAAAGTTATTACCCCATCTGAGTTTAGCGACAATTATATAAACATGTTGGTTCAGATTGATAATATGCAGTTAAGTAGTTCTGAAGTAGGACAGCCGTACGGTAATGCGGATAATACCTTTACAGTTAACAGATATTTAAAAAACTGTGAAGATAATTCACAAACTATTATAAGAAACAGTGGTTTTGCTGATTTTAAAGGCAAACCTTTTCCTGCAGGTCAAGGGTCTATTGTAGCGGTTTTTAGCAAGTATAATTCAGATTATCAGCTGTTCATTCGCGATACCGAGGATGTGATGTTCGATGGAAGCCGTTGCGATCCGTTATTTGAAGATTCTTTTTCTTCCGGAAATTTGAATAAATGGACAACCTACAGTGTTGTTGGAGATCAGGTTTGGTATTACAATACCTTTGGAAATCCAAACGATAGTGCTACCATGTCGGGTTATAGTAGTGGTAACAAAGACAATGAAGATTGGTTAATATCAAAAGCTATTGATTTATCGAGTGTAACTTCAGCAACATTAACGTTCCAGACGGTGAAGCGTTATGCTGGTAATGATATTGAATTGTACATGTGCACAGATTATATGGGCGGCGACCCAACAACCGATGGTACCTGGGTGCAACTAACCGCCGATTTCGATACCAATATAAACAGCTGGTCCTCATGGACCGATTCTGGTGATGTCGATGTATCGGCCGCTGCCGGAGGAAATTTATTTATTGCGTTTAAATATACATCTACCACTTCTGCTTCTTCAACCTATGAAATTGATAATGTTCAGGTGTTTGGTGAATAGTCTGTTGGAGTTTAAATCATAAAAAAAACCGCCTGAAAAGGGCGGTTTTTTTATGTCTTAGTTTTTCTTAAAAATAGCGTATACCGGAAAATGGTCGCTGTAACCACCGTGATATTTAGTGCCTACATACGTTCTGAATGGTGTGCCTTTAAATTTTCCATCAAATTGTTTTAAAAAGTCTTCATCGAAAATATTTGCGGAATAAAATTCTAAGCTATTAGGGGTGTTTTCAAAGAAGTTTGTAGAAATGATAATCTGGTCGAATAAATTCCATTGGCGGCTATGGTACGTTGTTCCGCGGCTATACGAGCGAAGCGTTTCCATAGGGTTGTACAGGTTTTGTGCCTCAACCAACGATTTAATACTTATGCTTGATGGATCGTCGTTAAAATCGCCCATAATAATAAGTTTGGCTTCAGGTTGTACTTGTCTTAATTCATCAATAACTTCACTTAAACGTTTTGATGCCACAATGCGTTTAGGTTCTGTCTCTTTTTCACCTTCACGCCTCGACGACCAGTGATTAACAAGCACCTTAACTGGTAAGCCATCTAATAAACCAGAAACCAGTAAAATGTCTCGGGTATAATCCTGTGAGCCATCATCGTCAAATAAAGTTATGGTATAGGTTTCAGAATTGGAGACTTCAAATACATCTCGATCATAAATTAACGCCACATCAATACCGCGCTCGTCGGGTGAGTTATAATGTACATAACCGTAATTATAATCCTCTAAATGTTTGTATTTAATTAAGGCTTCAATGGCGGTAGCATTTTCAACTTCTGCGATTCCAATTAATGCCGGATGTTTTCCAGTTTCCTTCCGCCCGATATTAGAAATGGCATAACTTAATTTTCGTAGCTTATTTTCGTAACGCTTTGGTGTCCACTTTTTTTTAGAAATGGGTAAAAAATCGTTATCGTTGGTATATTGATCGTCGTAAATATCGAACAGGTTTTCAAGATTGTAAAATGCCGTAGTGTGTAACTCAGGTCTTACTTCAACATCATCAAAATCGGTCATAGTATGCTTTTATTTCGGACTAAAAATATAAAAATTAAAATGGATGCAATTATGTAACTTTGCATATTATTTATAAGTATGTTAGAGAAAAAAGATATAAACTTAGAGAAAGCTGTACTAATTGGTATTGTAACTAAAGATCAGGACGAAGCCAAATCTAAAGAGTATTTAGATGAGCTAGAGTTTTTAACTTATACCGCTGGTGGTGAAGTTGTAAAACGCTTTACCCAGAAAATGGATATGCCAAATTCTAAAACTTTTATTGGTACAGGTAAGATTGAAGATGTTAAAGAGTTTATTGAAGAAAATGATATAGGTACAGCCATTTTTGATGACGAATTATCGGCTGCTCAGGAGCGTAACATTAGTAAAATATTAAATTGCAAGGTATTAGATCGAACCAATTTAATTCTTGATATTTTTGCGCAGCGAGCGCAAACCAGTTATGCCCGTACGCAGGTAGAGTTGGCACAGTGTGAGTATTTATTACCACGTTTAAGAGGTATGTGGACCCACCTTGAGCGTCAAAAAGGGGGTATTGGAATGCGTGGACCTGGTGAAACCGAGATAGAAACCGATAGACGTATTGTTCGTGATAAAATTTCCTTACTTAAAGAACGTATAAAAACCATCGATAAGCAAATGTCTGTGCAACGCGGTAATCGAGGAGCTATGGTACGTGTGGCCCTTGTTGGATATACCAATGTTGGGAAATCGACTTTAATGAATGTAATAAGTAAAAGTGAAGTGTTTGCCGAAAACAAACTGTTCGCCACGCTTGATACGACCGTTAGAAAAGTGGTGATTCAAAATTTACCGTTCTTATTAAGTGATACCGTAGGATTCATTCGTAAGTTACCAACACAGTTGGTAGAGAGTTTTAAAAGTACACTTGATGAGGTTCGTGAAGCCGATTTATTATTACATGTGGTCGATATTTCACATCCTAATTTTGAAGAACATATCGAGTCGGTAAATAAAATTTTAGGAGAGATTGACAGTGTCAATAAGCCTACCATTATGGTGTTTAATAAAATTGATGCCTATAAACCAGAACCATTTGAAAGTGATGATGAGTTTGATATCGAACGCACCAAAAGACACTATTCGCTGGAGGAATGGAAGAAAACCTGGATGAGTAAAATGGGGGAGAATGCCTTATTTATTTCAGCTGTAAATAAAGAAAATTTAGAAGATTTTAAAAAGCGAGTGTATAATGAAGTGCGTGAAATTCATATCACCCGTTTCCCTTATAATAATTTTCTTTACCCTGATTACGACGAAAATATCGATTCCTAACGTATATAATCCAGGAACCCAAAAAGGTTAGATTAATGAAATTACTATTAAAGCGAAAGTGGATTAGATGGGCGGTAATAGTAGGTGTTTCGGTTGTTGGCTTTTTTGCACTTATTTATGCGAGTGTATTTTTAGGTGTTTTTGGAAAGTTGCCAACAAAGGAAGATTTAAGTTCTATTAAACAAGCTGAAGCAACGCAGCTACTTGATAAAGATGGTAAGCTTATCGGCAAGTATTACATTTACGATAGGCAACCATTGGAATTTGAAGATATTCCAAAAAATATAATTGATGCCTTAGTAGCTACTGAAGATGTTCGATTTTATGAGCATGACGGTGTCGATAATGTGAGTTTACTGCGTGTATTCGTTAAGAATATTATTCTTCGGGATAAATCTGCAGGCGGGGGGAGTACCATAACCCTTCAATTGGCTAAAAATTTATTCGGAAGGAAAAATTACGTTGTATTTAGTATGCTCATTAATAAGTTTAAGGAGTCTATTATTGCTAAACGTATCGAGGATATTTATTCTAAAAACGATATCCTCACCATGTATTTAAATACGGTACCCTTTCCTGATAATACCTACGGAATTGAAAGTGCTTCACGAAAGTTTTTCAATAAGCCAGCCATTGATTTAAATTATTCTGAAGCAGCTGCGTTAATAGGAACTTTAAAAGCCACCAGTTATTATAATCCAAGATTACATCGAGACCGCACGAAATCGCGCAGAGATGTGGTGTTTCAGCAAATGTATAAGTATGATTATTTAACAGAAGCCGAAGCCGATTCGTTAACTACTCAGGAACTGGTTTTGAATTACAAATCCTTTAATCACGATGTAGGTCTTGCTCCTTATTTCAGAGAAACTGTAAAAAAGGAACTCAAAGCAATATTAGATACATTGAAGAAACCGGATGGTGAATCTTACGACTTGTATCGCGACGGACTGGTGGTTCATACCACTTTAGATTCCACGATGCAGGCTTTGGCAGAAACGTCCATGACAGAACACTTAACCAGTTTACAGAAAGCTCATGAACTATCGTATGGGAAATATGCACCCTGGAACACAAAGAAAGTCGTTAATGCAGCTATAAAAACCTTACCAGCTTATAAAACGTACAAAGGTAAGGGCTTAACCGATAAGCAGATTCAGGATTCTTTATCGGTAAAACGAAAAACCGAATTGTTCGAATGGAGAGGTGACACCATAAAAAATGTTTCAACTATTGATAGTTTAAAACATTACCTGAAATTTTTAAATACAGGTATGCTATCTATTGAGCCACAAACTGGAGCCATTAGAACCTACATTGGTGGTATTGATTACCGATTTTTTAAATACGATCACGTATCGCAAAGTGAGCGTCAGGTAGGGTCAACCTTTAAGCCATTTGTATATACGGCGGCTATTGAAGACGGCATGAAACCGTGCACTTATTTTTCATTATCGGCTGTGACGTACACCGATTTTGACGATTGGACACCAACCAATGCCGGAATTGATGAAGATGACGACTATTTAAACTATAATCTGGAAACAGCGTTAAGTCAGTCGGTTAATACCATTGCCGTTAAAGTGCTGAATAAAGTGGGTATTGAAAAGGTAATTGAGCAGGCTGCTAAAATGGGTATTCAAAAGGAATTACCAGAAGAACCTTCTTTGGCTTTAGGGGTTGCTGAAATTAATCTGAACGAATTAACCGGAGCTTACGCCAGCTATGTAAACGATAGTAAACCAGTAAAACCGTTTGCGATTACAAAAATAACCGATAAAAACGGACATGTTATTGCAGAGTTTAAACCAGAAATAGCCGAAGAACAAGCCTACAGCGATTACACGCGCGAGGTGATGTTACAAATTATGCAATCGACGGTTAATACCGGAACCGCCACTCGTTTGCGTTCAAGTTATAATCTAACAAACGACATTGCCGGTAAAACGGGAACCACGCAAAATAATAAAGATGGTTGGTTTGTTGGCATTACGCCTAAATTGGTTACAGTAACCTGGGTGGGGAACGATAATCATAGCATTGGGTTTCGAACTACAGGGATTGGTCAGGGTGCCAATTCGGCATTGCCGATTTTTGCCAGGTTTTATCAAAAACTAAATGCTGACTCCAAATTTAATGGAATCACTAAATCGAAGTTTGAAACACCTTCAGATGAAGTTTTACAAGACCTGGATTGTGAACCCGAAAAACGAGATGGCTTTATAAAGCGACTATTTGCTAACAAGAAAAAGGAACGTAAGTTTAAGAGGAAGTAAATAAGGTTACATGTTAAAAAGATCCCAAAGGTAATTCATGATTTTACTTTGAAATCTAACAGGACGCTCGTTATTGGGGTCTTCAAGCCAATAGCCACATACGTCACAAATAACATTGTTTTTATAGGTTACATCTCCTGCCATACCTGAAAGAACGGCTACTTCATTTGCAAAGCCAGGAGCATTGGATGTATTTGTCCATTCAACTTTATCAGTACGAATTTTAGTAGAACAACATCGAGGACACATTTTTAGGTCTTTATTATAGTTTGCTTTAAGGTGCTTTTTATTAATTAGTTGTTCTATTTTATCTTCTGTAAGATTTTTGGTGTAGATATATTCTTTAATTATCTCTTGAGTTGGTTTAGTGTAAGTGCCAATTTTATATTTAACAAAGAAGGCTAACTCAACATCGTCAAGCGTATTAAGAAATTCTATTGTTTTACCCATACTGAATTTTTATTTTTCATTTAATTCTATTATTTCCAAAATTTCGGTCAGTTTATTTATGCTCGTTTTTGAAATTAATCGAAAACCAAACCCTATAAAAATAAATCTTATGAAAAGAAAACCGAATAATAGGATTGGAAGGAAGTTAATTCCTTTTTCCATTCCTTGGGTATATGAAATTATTCCAAATCCAATAAAGGGGTATGATAAAATAATAGAAAACATGACTTTAAAGGCATTATGGATTCTTACTTCGATTTCGCCAGTTTTTCCGTTAAAATTCCCAATTAACACGCAAACCGCGCCACGTCCTATTTCTGAAGAAATAATTTTAAATCCAACTTCATCCACAAGTCCACGAAACGCTTTATTAGTATGGTTTGAAACCAATGTATCTGTAATGTCTGTATTAGATTTTAGATTTTGCATTGAGATTAAATAATCGTTTCTCAATTCTGTTTTAAAAATTTTACTAGGAAATAGTTTCATTAAGTCTATCAGATTTTACGCAAATATGTCTGAATATTTTTTAAAAATACACAAATACTTGTAAAACAAAAGCGACTGCTTTAACAAATAAAACAGTCGCTTTTTTTAAATATTATATGTTCTTGGTTTAGAACTTATAACTTAACCCAAAGGTGTAATAACTTTGTAATTTGTTATCTAAATCGTTAAACCCTGTAGCGGTTGCAGGGTCTTGTGCTAAAGCGTAATCAAGCGCTTCCTGTCTGTTGTTACGTAATCCAAAATCGAAACCAACTCCAATCATTTTCCATAGCGTGTAGCTAAACGAGTTGGTCCAGGTCCAGTTTGAGTAGTCGTTACTCTTATAACTCTGGAACATTGATAAGTTGGTTTTAAAGTTTACAGCACCAAAAGTTCTGGTGTAATCGGCAACAATTTTCGCTCCCAGAGACGATTCGTAAATGGTTTCTCCTTTACTAAACACAAAGTTGTAGTTTAACGGGTGAATAACCACAACTAAATTGTTAATTGGTGTCCAGGTGGCACCAATACCCAAATCTAAATATCCCGGATTGTTGAAGTTGTCTAATAAGGTGGTGCGGTATTCCATTAATCCGGAAGCCGCCAACGATTTGGTAATGTTTCTACCGTAAAGCGACGATATGTTAAACACATCTGTCGTTGGGTCGAAACTACTATCGTCATTCGGGTCGTCTTTATCGTCTAATTTTACCCAGTTTAAGTTCGTGGTCAGGGCATTTCTCCAGAAGAATTTCTCCTGAATTAAATTAGCGTAGGCATTTAAAGTAAAGCCTATATTTCCCGACTGATTGTTTGGTGTGCCTTGTGAATACCAGTTGCTAAAGTTCGAGAGACTTCCCCCAATAGTACCAAAGGCACCTTTTCTCCAGCCCGGTAGGGCATCTATTTTTGCTTGTATGGCTTTAACTTCGGCAGCTAGGGCGTCGGCTTCAGCTTTTTTTTCTTTCTTTTGAGCTTCAAGTTCTTCTTTTGTTTGCGCATTAACTGATATCATACCAATAAATAATGCCAAGAGTAAAAGTGTTTTTTTCATATTGGTTTGTTTATGAATGGAGTATAAATATAATTTTAAATTAAAAGACTTACAACAGATACCGTAAATCATTACGACTTAAGACACCAGTTTTTTACGATGGTCACTTAAAATTATTTGTTTTTATAAAGTGGAACCGAAGAACAGGCCTCACCATACATAATAGACTTTGCAATAGGTTTTAATTTTGAAGCCAGCATGATATAGGCATTTTGTGGTACTGGTTTTTTAGAACAGCCTTTAATGATAATCGGCTTATCAGCGTATTCACTTACCTCTAAATTATTGATGATGTTTTGGTAAACACTGGTTTCTAAATCTTCTAACGAACCAATAACAATATGTTTAGCGAAAGGCTCTAAATGTAAACTGATAAGCATAAAAGCCCAACCCGGAATAATAGCGTCGCTACTGCAGGTTAAAGCCACATAACAGTTTTCGTATTGCGACCAGTTATGTGCAGCAACCTGATCTCTAAAATCTTTTTCACGAAGTACAAAGCCTTCAAAAAGCCAGTCTTTTATATCGAAAACGATACGTGGCCCTTTTGGATAGTAGTCTTCAAGGTCAATGGTTACCAGTTTGCTGTTCGCTACGCGATTTATAATCTCATCTGCCATAATGCAAATTTAAATAAATTAAAAAGAGTTATTGTAATAATTTGTAGGTCTCGACTGCGCTCGACCTGACACTGTTTTTTTATTGATACCCTTCAGCCTGAAGCGAAAATAAATGAGCATATAAATTGTCGTTTCGCATAAGTTCTTCGTGGGTGCCGAGTTCCAGAACTTTGCCGTCTTCTAAAACCAGAATGCGATCGGCTTGTCTTACAGTACTAAAACGGTGTGAAATAATGATGCTGGTTTTGCCTTCGGTAAGGCCAATAAAACGGGTAAACACATCGCTTTCCGCTTTGGCATCTAAGGCAGAAGTTGGTTCATCTAAAATCATCACTTCGGCATTTTTCATATAGGCACGGGCCAAAGCAACCTTTTGCCATTGCCCGCCAGAAAGGTCTTGTCCGTTGGCGAAACGTTTCCCTAATTGCTGATTGTAACCATGTTTTAATTCATTCACCACCGAATCGGCTAAACTTAATTCGGCAGCGTTTTCAATTTTTGTCTGGTTATCCAGTTCATCGATATCCCCAATCGCAATATTTTCTTTAATAGTAAATTCATATCTAAAGAAATCCTGAAAAATCACCCCAAAAAAGGCTTGGTATTCTGCTTTGTTAAATCGGTTAATGTTAATGCCGTCTAACAAAATGTCTCCCGAAGTTGGTTCGTAAAAGCGCAATAACAATTTGGTTAACGTGGTTTTACCGGCGCCATTTTGCCCTACAAAGGCCAATTTTTCTCCAGCTTTAAGGGTGAAATTAATATCCTTTAAAATTTCATGGTCTGAACCGGGATATGAGAAATGCACATTTTTAAATTCGAAACCTTGTTTAATGGTTTTTGGTAGTGGCATGTCTTCTTCGGTTTTCGAGGCTACTGAAATGTCAATAAAATCGAAATAATCTTTTAGGTATAAAGCACTTTCAGAAATTCGTGTGAAACGTGAAAAGAACTCCTGAAGGTTTTTCATTAAACGGTTGAATGACCCTGATAGGAAGGTAAGTTCACCAATAGAAATGGCACCTGAAAGAACACGGTAAATAATAAACACATAAGCGCCATAATAACTTAAAGAACCCAAAACGTTGAATAAAAATCCTAAAGCCGAGCGTTTAACGGCTAAGGTTCGGTTAAGTTCGTAATATTCTTCCGAAAGGTTTTTAAAACGATCAACAATAAAATCGGTTAAACCAAAGAGTTTAATTTCTTTAGCGGTTTTGTCGTTGGCGCCAATAAAACGTAAATAGTCTAACTGGCGGCGTTCGGCAGTCCAGCTTCTGGCCAGAGAGTATTCCTGTTGGCTAAAACGCACTTCGTTAATAAACGACGGAATAATACTCAGGATCAACAGTAAAATTAAATATGGTTCGAAATACACCAATCCGGCGATTAAAGTCGCTATTGATACAGCACTTTGTGCCTGACCAAGCACATTACTCATTAAACCAACACGGCCTGTGGTTTGTGTTCTGGCGCGTTCCAGCTTATCGTAAAATTCAGAATCTTCCAATAAACTAATATTAATTTGATTCGTTTTTTTAATAATGGTTACCGATGTAGCAATATTGTATTCATCACCCAATAGTCCATCGGTTAGCGAAATGGCTCTACTTATTAAATCGGATAAAATAACCAAGGCAAATTCAATAGCAACGTAAGTCCAAAGTTGGGTATAGTCGTTAACATCAAGAGCAATTTGATGTATAATTTCGTCGATAATTAATTTACCAACCCATAAAACAATAACAGGAAGCAGTGCGCCAATAAGTCGACAAAATGCCGAGAGCAGGAATAGTTTTTTATTGACATTCCAGATTTCTTTAAAGAACCTCGGAATGTATGTAAGTGCATTAAAAGACGACTTTAAATTTGTTTTTTTACCGCCGTCTTTTAATGATTTAGGTGTGCGTTTAGCCATCTAAAATTTGTTATTAAAGCATGCCCAATTCTAATTTGGCTTCTTCACTCATTAAATCCTGTGTCCATGGCGGATCGAAAGTGATTTCTACCTCGGCACTATTTACATCGTTTAATGATTTTATTTTTTCTTCAACCTCAAGAGGTAACGTTTCTGCTACAGGACAGTTAGGTGTGGTTAAAGTCATTAAGATTTTAACATCGTAATCTTCATTTACAAAAACATCATAGATTAACCCTAATTCATAGATGTCGACAGGAATTTCCGGGTCATAAATGGTTTTTAAAACGTTAACTATTTTTTCGCCTAAATCGGCAGTGTCAATTGCTTCGCTCATATTTTGAATGTTTAAAGGCTTAGTCGGATTCCGATAAGCGACTTAACGAATATTATTATTTTATTTGTGTCTGGTATGCGATGGCATACATTTTAAGTTGTTTTATCATGCTAACCAAACCGTTGGCTCGGGTAGGTGATAAGTGTTCTTTTAAACCAATTTTGTCTATAAAACTCATATCGGCATCGATAATGTCTTTAGGGTGCTGGTTTGAAAACACACGAATTAAAATAGCAATAATACCTTTGGTGATGATGGCATCACTATCGGCAGTAAATTCTACTTTGTCATCCTGCATTTCGGCATGTACCCAAACTTTACTCTGGCAACCTTTAATAATATTGCTGTCGGTTTTATATTGCTCGTCAATTAGGGGTAGGTCTTTCCCTAAATCAATCATATATTGATAACGTTCTTCCCAATCTTCAAACATTGAGAACTCGTCAATAATTTCATTCTGAATTTCTTCTATAGTCACAATCTCAAATTTTATGTAAAAATACAATAAGAAAATTAGCTATTCAATGTTTTCTGTAATAGATAGTATTTCTTTAACAAGTTGGACGATTTCCTGTGGCGGATTACCATGATCGAACGGCTGACTTTCATAAATCGAATCCTGATAAGTGATTTTAAGTTTTGCGATAGCAGCAGCATCGTACATACGTTTATCTGAAGGGGCTTTTAAATTTGGAATATTGGGAATATCGACAGTTTTTAAGGTGTTGTAAATGGAAGTCCAGTTTTCTTCAGAACAGGGGGTTACTAAAGCTTTGGAGGCTCTGTTTTTTTGAAATGATATTTCTTTTTTATTGATAATGATGTTCTTATATGTACCTCTTGATATTGCTGAATACTCTATAGAAATGGCCTCCTGAATAATGTTTGAATCCTTACAACCATTAAGATTTATGATAACAGATAAAATGACGAGAAATAGTTTCATAACATGATTTTGGTATTTAATAATACAAAAAAGACGCCAAAGTTGGCGTCTTTTATAATTTTATGAGGGTTTTATTTAGTTTCCAAGCATAGATGCTCTTGAGCCTCCATCGGTAAATATAGCACGCATTCTGTTGGTTTGACCATCGGTAAACATATACATACAGGCATCGTCGGTATAATCCATATAATTCATGGTCATATCAGGAGTTTGACAACTAACTGAAGGGTAGGTAGGGCAACCATAGTTGGCACCTCCGGCGCTTGGTGTATCTTCCACAAAATCATCTTGACGACATCTGCCGTCACCCCAGATATGTCTGAGGTTTAAGTAGTGACCAACTTCGTGAGTTGCAGTTCTACCTTCGTTATATGGAGCAGCCTTTCCACCAGGTAAACTTTCATGTAATAAAACAATACCGTCGGTTGCTAAATTCCCTCCAGGGAATTGGGCATATCCTAAAATACCTTCGCCAATATTACAAACCCAGATGTTTAAATGTGTTTCTGGAGTTGTTGGGGGATATGCAGCTTTGACTGCATCATTGGTTCCCCAAGAACTTTTTGGGTCGTCATATCTGTAGGTGCCCGCCAAGGTGAAATGAATGTCAGTTGTGGTAACATCGTTAATGAAGTCCGTAGCTCCACTTGGTAGTTGGTTTGTGTTTTTTGTGTTAAAATCATCATTCAATACTGCGATTTGTGCACTTATCTGCTGATTAGAAACTGCGTTAGCATCTGGCAAAACAATATGTACATATACAGGAATATTGATTGAACCTAAGCCATCTTCAGCAATAGTAACATCAACATCTGTGCTTCCGGTATCTCCACCGCCACCACCAGGATTGGTAGGTTTTCCTTTAGCTGTTAGAAATTTACGGGTATGATACTCAATAGCGTACATTTTTTGCTCTAAACCCGGATTTTCCTGAAGCTGACGGTTAAGGACGTTCATGGTGTAGCAAGGGGTGAGCGTGTTTTTTGAAGTGGCTGATTTTGCCATGGCATCATCAGACTCGGTGTAAACATAAAAATCACTCATGTCAATTTCTTGTTCCTGAGTGAGTTCGTTTTTTTCGCTCTCACAGGCTACAAATAGTAATCCTAAAGCAGCCATGCTTAAAATTAATTTTTTCATTTTTTAAATTTAATTTGAATTAGTCGGCTTTGAAGATAGGACATTTTTAGAGTTTAATCACTCTATAGAGAAAATTATTGTTAATAATTCGACAAAATACATGTTTTTGTTAATTATATAACAAGTATGAAAGAAAATTAGTGTGGTGCTAATTGTTACTGATTTAAAAATCAGTTGAATAAATAAAAAAGAAAATGATTCAGAATTTAAGAAAGCATCATTTTAGCTTTTTTAACAGCAGTAACTAAAGCATCGATTTCTGCTTTGGTGTTATAAAAGGCAAAAGAAGCTCTAACCGTACCCGGAATACTGTAAAAATTCATGATAGGTTGTGCACAGTGGTGACCTGTACGAACTGCAATGCCTAATTTGTCTAAAATGGATCCTACATCGTATGGATGAATACCATCCAGATTAAACGAAATTACAGATGTTTTGTGTTTTGAAGTACCGTAGATGGTTAAGTCTTCTATGGTTGACAATTGTTCGGTCGCGTATTCTAAAAGTTCGTGTTCGTAGGCAGCTATTGTATCGAATCCAATAGCATTCATATAATCAACGGCAGCTCCAAAAGCGATACCACCACAAATATTTGGGGTTCCAGCCTCGAATTTATGAGGTAAATCGGCGTAAGTGGTTTTTTCGAAGGTCACTTCGGCAATCATTTCGCCTCCACCTTGATACGGTGGTAATTTTTTTAACCATGCTTCTTTACCATAAAGCATACCCTGACCTGTTGGGCCACACATTTTATGTGCAGAAGCAACGTAAAAATCAACATCAAGTGCCTGTACGTCGGGTTTGATATGTGGTGTTGATTGTGCACCGTCAATTAAAACAGCAGCGCCAACTAAGTGAGCTTGTTTTATGATATATTCAATAGGATTTATTGTTCCTAAAGCATTAGAAATATGATTGACGAAAACCAGTTTGGTTTTATTTGAAAGCAGATTGTCGAATTCAGGAATCACCAATTCACCATCCTGATTCATTGGGATGACTTTTAAGGTTGCTCCTGTACGTTCACAAAGCATTTGCCACGGCACAATATTACTGTGGTGCTCTAAAGCTGAAACGATAATTTCATCGTCTTTTGTTAATAGTGATGAAAATCCGTTAGCAACTAAATTGATACCATGTGTAGTACCTGATGTGAAAATGATTTCGTGCGCATGTTTAGCATTAAAATGCGCCTGAATCTTTTGTCGGGCCTGCTCGTATTTATCGGTGGCTTCCTGACTTAACGTATGCACACCACGGTGAATGTTGGCATTGTAGTTTGAATAATAATCTACAATCGCATCAATAACCTGTTGAGGTGTTTGCGAAGTTGCAGCATTATCAAAATATACTAAAGGTTTACCGTTTACTTTGCGTGAAAGAATAGGGAAGTCTTTTCGTATGGTTTCTACATTAAACATAGTTGGTGAGTTTAGCCCCGATAGAGGTATTTGTTGAAGCTCTTCCCGACAGGTGTCGGGAAAGCGACTACCGATAGCGGGAAAAACTTCAAAATAATTTTACAGATCGAAACCAATATTAACGCCTAATTTGTTGGCGATAAGCTTGGTGATACGTTGTTTTATTTCTGGAATTTTAACCGAACTTAAAACGTTGTTACTAAACGCGTACATTAAAAGTCCTTTGGCTTCTTTTTCTGGAATACCACGAGAACGCATGTAGAACATTGCACTTTCGTCTAACTGACCAATAGTACAACCGTGAGAACACTTTACATCATCAGCAAAAATTTCTAATTGCGGTTTGGTGTTGATAGTTGCTTTGTCGCTTACCAAAATGTTGTTGTTAGCCTGGAAAGCGTTGGTTTTTTGCGCTTCTTTTTCAACAACAACCTTACCATTAAATACCCCAACTGAGCTATCGTCGAAAATACCTTTGTAATCCTGGTGACTTTCGCAGTTTGGCTCGATATGGTGCACTAAAGTATTGTGGTCTACATGTTGTTTGTCGCCAATAATAGTAACTCCTTTAAGGGTAGAATCGATACGTTCTCCATTCTGGAAGAAGTTTAGATTGTTTCGCGTTAATTTACCACCAAAACTGAAGGTATGTACTGAAGCAATACTTTCACGCTTTTGGTTAATAAACGTGTTATCTATTAATGAAGCGTTAAGATTATCGTTTTGAAGTTTGTAGTAATCAACAATGGCACGTTTGTTAGCAAATACTTCGGTAACGCTGTTGGTTAAAACAGGATTATCGGTTAAGCTTTGGTGACGCTCTATGATTTGTACATGAGAATTCTCGTCAACAACAATTAAGTTACGAGGTTGTAGCATAGTAGCCGCTTCACTTCCTGTAGAAAAATGTACAATTTGAATTGGTTTTTCTACCACTTTGTTTTTTGGAATGTGAATGAAAGCACCTTCGCTTGAAAATGCTGTGTTTAAAGATGTTAAACTGTCTTTGCTCGCTGCTTTGTTAAAGTAATTCTCGATAATCAAACGGTATTTAGGCTTGCTTAATGCCGCAGACATTAAACATACATCCATACCATCGTGCGTAGTTTGCGATAGGTGTGATGAATATTTACCATCGATAAAAACAATTTTATAACTGTCGATATCGTGAATGAAATATTTTTTTACATCGCTATATTCTATAGCAACTTCCTGTTTAGGGAAAATGCTATAGTCTTGTTTTAAAATACTGTTTAAAGAGGTGTATTTCCAGGCTTCGTCTTTTTTAGATGGAAAACCTTGTTCCTCGAATATTTTGATAGCATCGGTTCTAACATCGTGAACGTACGCATCGACATCGACACGGTTTTCGAAGGCTAGAAATGATGATACTAATTTATCTTTTAAATCCATTTGCTCGGTTTATTTAGCGTTCACTTCTTCTTTAATCCAGTCGTAACCTTTCTCTTCTAATTCGTGAGCTAATTCTTTTCCTCCAGATTTAACAATACGTCCGTTGTATAAAACGTGAACGAAATCCGGTACGATATAATCTAATAAACGTTGGTAGTGTGTAATAACTACAACCGCATTATTTTCATTTTTTAATTTATTAACTCCGTTAGCAACAATACGTAACGCATCGATATCTAAGCCAGAGTCAGTTTCATCAAGAATAGCTAATTTAGGATCTAACATAGCCATTTGGAAAATCTCGTTACGTTTCTTTTCACCACCAGAGAACCCTTCGTTTAAAGAACGAGATAAAAATTTGCGATCGATTTCTAAAAGCTCCGATTTCTCACGGATTAATTTTAGCATGTCTTTAGCAGGCATTTCTTCTAATCCCTGAGCTTTACGAGTTTCATTAATAGCTGTTTTCATGAAGTTTGTTACTGAAACTCCAGGAATTTCTACCGGATATTGAAATGATAAGAAGATACCTTTGTGTGCGCGCTCTTCGGCCGCTAATTCGTCAATATCTTCACCATCAAAAATGATGCTACCATCGGTAACTTCGTACTCTTCTTTTCCAGCGATTACAGATGATAAGGTACTTTTTCCAGAACCGTTAGGTCCCATAATAGCGTGTACTTCACCTGGTTTAACTTCAAGGTTAATACCTCTTAAAATCGCTTTATCCTCAACACGAGCGTGTAAATTCTCAATTTTTAACATAACTATTCTTGTCCTAGTTTTACAACATTGTTACTCTCTGGATTGGGTTTAGAAACGTTTAATATTTCAACCACTTCAACTTTATTATCCCAAAGAATTTTATCGTCTTTTTTATTTGTGATTTTTCCTCTTATTTCTACCGGAACCATATCAGTAGGTTCCTGTTTATATTTTTCGGCAAGCTTATTAAGCTCTTTCATTTTATCGGTAATAAATACTCCATAAATATCGGCATGTGTTTGTATTACAGCTGCACCATCGAAATACACAAAGTCACCTTTTAAAAGGGTTAACCCATCACTTTGTTTCGCAGTTCTTTCTGGACTATCGGCTGTGATTGTTTCTTCGGTAGTTTCTGTTTTTTTATCGCTTTTACACGCTGTTAAAACAGAAAGAGTTAACAGTAAAACAAATGTTTTTTTCATGCTATAGAGATTTATCCAACGCTTCCTTCTAAGCTTATTTCTAATAATTTTTGAGCTTCAACCGCGAATTCCATTGGTAACTTATTAAGTACCTCTTTGCTGAATCCGTTTACGATAAGTGCAATCGCTTTTTCGGTATCGATACCACGTTGGTTACAATAGAAAATCTGGTCTTCACCAATTTTACTTGTTGTAGCCTCGTGCTCGATTTGAGCCGTTTTATTTTTAGCTTCGATATACGGAAAGGTATGCGCACCACACTCGTTACCCATTAGTAAACTATCACATTGCGAGAAGTTACGAGCGTTTTCGGCACGACTTGCAATTTGTACCAATCCACGGTATGAGTTTTGTGATTTACCTGCTGAAATACCTTTTGAAATAATAGTAGATTTTGTGTTTTTACCAAGGTGAATCATCTTCGTTCCGGTATCGGCTTGCTGGAAGTTATTGGTTACGGCGATTGAGTAAAACTCCCCAACCGAATTATCACCTTTTAATACACATGAAGGGTATTTCCAGGTTACAGCACTTCCGGTTTCTACTTGAGTCCAAGAGATTTTAGCGTTCTTTTCACATAAACCACGTTTGGTAACGAAGTTGTAAACACCACCTTTACCTTCGGCATTACCAGGGAACCAGTTTTGTACGGTACTGTATTTAATTTCAGCGTCGTCTAAAGCGATAAGCTCAACAACAGCAGCGTGTAATTGGTTTTCATCACGACTTGGTGCTGTACAACCTTCAAGGTAACTTACATAACTGCCTTCATCAGCAATAACCAATGTTCTTTCAAACTGACCAGTTCCGGCTTGATTGATACGGAAGTATGTTGATAATTCCATAGGACATCTAACACCTTTTGGAATGTAACAGAAACTACCATCACTAAATACTGCACTGTTTAAGGCCGCATAGAAGTTATCTGTTTTTGGTACTACAGTTCCGATATATTTTTTTACTAATTCAGGGTGTTCTTTAATAGCCTCAGAAATCGAGCAGAAAATAATACCTTGTTCAGCTAAAGTCTTTTTAAAGGTTGTTGCTACCGATACAGAATCGACAACCACATCCATAGCTACACCAGCTAATTTCTTTTGTTCATCTAAAGAGATACCTAATTTTTCGAAAGTTGCCAGTAATTCTGGATCAACCTCGTCTAAACTATCGTATTTAGGCTTTTTATTTGGTGCTGAATAATACGAAATAGCTTGGAAATCTGGTTTTTCGTAGTGTACGTTAGCCCATTCCGGTTCGGTCATACCTTGCCAGATACGAAAGGCTTCTAAACGCCACTCGGTCATCCATTCCGGCTCCTCTTTTTTTACAGAAATAGCACGTACTATGTCTTCATTTAAACCAACAGGGAATGTTTCAGATTCAATATCGGTGTAAAATCCGTATTCGTATTCTTTAGTCTTAAGTTCTTCTCTTAAATCGTCTTCAGTATATTTACTCATCAGTCTTCAATTATAGATTTAAAGTGAAAAAGATTCACCACAACCACAAGTTCTGTTGGCATTCGGGTTGTTAAATACAAATCCGGTACCGTTTAATCCTCCAGAATATTCCAGAGTCGTTCCTATTAGGTATAAAAAGCTTTTTTTGTCAACAATAATTTGAACACCATTGTCTTCAAAAACTTTATCGTCTTCCACTTTTTCTTTATCAAACTTTAAATCGTAAGATAGCCCAGAACAACCGCCACTTTTTACCCCAACACGAATATAATCGGTAGTCGGGTCAAAGCCATCTTCCTGCATAAGCTCGATAACTTTTTTCTTAGCTGTTTCAGAAACTTTTATCATAATTATCTATATAAAAATATATATTGTCAAAATTGACTGCAAATATACAATATAAGTCGCGGATTACCATAGAGCCTAACATTATATTAGTATATAGTTTTATAGGTTTTTCTTATTGTTTGAAAAATCAGGTGTTTGTTGTATATTTTTAGTTATTAGGCGAATAATTTGAATTTTTATTAGGCTTTTGATATTCCATTATCTAAATAAGCTTCTTATTTTTGCAGCATGATAGAAGATAAAAACCAGCAACGTACAGATTTAAGTACTTTAGGAGAGTTTGGATTGATAGACCACCTGACTAAGAATTTTGTAATTAATCATAAATCGACAGTGAAAGGTATTGGTGATGATGCCGCGGTGCTTGATTTTAAGAAAAAAGTTGTTGTAACAACCGATTTATTAGTTGAAGGCGTACACTTCGATTTAAGTTATATGCCTTTAAAACACTTAGGTTATAAGTCGGTGATTGTGAATCTATCTGATGTGTATGCTATGAATGCTACGGCTACACAAATTACTGTTTCTATTGCAGTTTCGAATCGTTTTCCTTTAGAGGCTTTAGAAGAAATTTATTCAGGTATTGAAACGGCTGCCAAAATTTATAATATTGATGTGATTGGAGGTGATACAACGTCTTCAAATAAGGGCCTTTTAATTTCTGTAACGGCTTTAGGTGAAGTAGAAAATGAGGTATACCGCAGTGGAGCAAAACCTAACGATTTATTAGTGGTTACCGGAGATTTGGGAGCAGCGTACATGGGTTTACAAGTGTTAGAACGTGAAAAGGAGGTGTTTAAAGTTAACCCTAATAATCAACCGGATTTAGATCAGTATACATACTTAATCGAGCGTCAGTTAAAACCTGAAGCTAGAAAGGATATTGTTAAGTTGCTTAACGATTTAGATGTGAAGCCAACATCGATGATTGATATTAGCGACGGCTTGTCTTCTGAAATTATGCATATCTGTAAGCAAAGTAAGGTAGGTTGCGATTTATATGAATCTAAAATTCCTTTAGATCCTCAGGTGATTTCTACATGCGAAGAATTTAATATTGATAGTACTACAGTGGCTCTAAACGGGGGCGAGGATTATGAATTGTTAATGACGATTTCTCAAGACGATTATCCTAAAATTAAAGCAAATCCTAATTTAACCATTATTGGTTATATTACCGAGGAAAGCGCTGGAATGCATCTGGTAACAAGGGCAGAAACTAAAATTTCTATTAAAGCTCAGGGTTGGAAAAACTTTAACGAGTAATTAATTTTTAGGTATTATTTTTTTTTTGAAGCCTGATGTTTTAATTGAGGCGTAGGGAGATGTGTTTAGAGTGTTGTGAACCCTAAATCTTGTCGGAATAAAAAGCAAATTGGAATTCAGGAAGTTAATATACAGAAGAGGCGATAACTTTTCTTTGTTTACGTTCCATTCTTGAGTGGTGAATACGCTCTAAAATAGCGTTGATTTCCTGAAACTTTGGTGTTAATTCAATTAAATTGCCGTTGCTATTTGTTGTTAACTGCTTTTTGCAATGTGAACAGGTGTATTCTTTAACATGATACGTCACTTGCTTAGTTACTTTGTAGTTATGACCGAAAAGACTACAGTACATTTTCGGTATAAATGCTGGGGTGTTTGTAGTTGTTTTCATGATTTTTGTGGTTAATTTGTTGATTTAAACTTAGTTAAAAAAAGCAAACAAACGACAAAATGCTATAAATTTTCGATGAAATGCAATGTGTTAGATGAAAATTCTTTCATATTTTCAATATGAGCCATATGTCCGTCTGGAAATTCAACAACTTTTACATCTCTGTGTTTGGTTTGACTGATTAGGTTATTATAGTCAAGAACAGGGTCTTTTTTACTGATCATCATGAGTTTATCAAATTCATGAGCTTCCAGAATATGTTCCCGGTTTGGTCTTATTTTCATCCCTTCCAGAGCTGCAATAATCCCTTGAAGCGGTGTTAGCAAAGCATTGTCGACAACCTCTTTTATCTTTTCCGCGTATATTTTTCTGTTTTTTGGTCGGAATAAATTATTAACGGCAATCCTTATAAAGGTTCTATGGTTTTGTTTTACCGCTTCAATGGCTCGGTCTCTACCTAATTTCCGTTCAGGGTTGTCTTCTTTAGCTGTAGAATTCATTAAACAAATACCATTTACTCTTTTAGGATGTTTCTCAGCGAATGCTAAAGCTACATAGCCTCCCATAGAATGTCCGATAAATGTTGCTTTTTCAATATTTAAATGATTTAATAACGCTTCTACAGTTTCTGCCATAAGTTCCATAGAATGAACATATCCCAGACATCCGGTTTCACCATGACCTAAAAGGTCTATACAAATTATACGATGCTTTTTTGAAAATTCCGGAAGGAAAGGCTCCCACATGGTTTTGTTTTCTAAAAAGCCGTGAAGTAGAACTACCGCATTACCTGTCCCGTTATCGGTATAGCTTATTGAAGTGTTTTTGTAAACTAAATTCATAAACGGAGTTAAGCTTTAACCTTTTTAATGGCAGCAAAGGCTTTGTCTACAAATTCGTCTTCTACCAATATAGTAAACTCGTTTGTGGTTGAAATCACTTCATATAAAACAATGCCTTCCCAGGCTAAACGTTTAAAGAAGTGATAGTATAAACCTGCGATTTTAGAGTTGTCTTCCGGAAGGTTAACACAAATGGCCGATAACCCTGTTTGCGATGCTAAAAACGTTTCGTTACCTAAACATTCTTTAACAAAGCCATCCAAACTGCTAGAAACAATCAGATTACTTTCGTGAATACCGCGAGTAAAGGTGTAGAATAATTTTGGTTCCTGATTGATGCGCTCTAAAATCTTGGCGTGATTATCAATAATAGTATCAGAATTTTTAACTGTAAAATCGGTTAGGTTCGAGCGTACGGTAATATCTCCCAAATTTTGCATTACCTTTTTCATCTTTACCGAATTGGATAATGTTGTTGGCGGATTATAACGTCTTAAAGCCATCATAATAGCGCCAGGTTTCACGTCTTTCTTTAGCATTTTACTAATAGGTTCGGTGAGCTCGATAGCTAAGGCGCTAAAATTTATTATGTTCCGCGAAAGCGCTTCCTCTAAATAAGGTTGTGTTATTAAAATGTCTTCAACACAGTTTGATACAGTCTTCATGTTAATTATTTAACAATATGTGCAAAAGTAAACATATTTTTTAATAAATATCTTTTTTATAGAAAGGAGTTATAGTTTAGCACTCAAAATAATGAAAATGAAGCTGGTAATAGGAATTTTCAACATAGTGAAATAGTATTTACCAGTAAAGAACACTAAATACATTAAGTATTCATTAATATGAAAGTATTAAAATTTGGAGGGACCTCGGTAGGGTCGGTAGAGAGTATTAGTAATGTGAAAAACATTATTAATGATGGAGATAAGAAAATTGTGGTATTATCGGCAATGTCTGGTACGACCAATCATTTAGTGTCTATAGCCAAGGATATTGAAAAAGGAAATGCAAGTGAAGCGGCTAATAAAGTAAATAGCCTTCATGAAACATATAAAGTAGTTGTAAATAACCTGTTAAATACCAATACAGAATTAAATGCCGATGTTCAGGCTTATGTTTCTGAAGTATTTGCTTTGTTGTTAGGAGCGACTGAAAAAGCCTTTACTCAAGTTTTAGAAAATGAAATTTTAGCACAAGGTGAAATTTTATCAACTTATATGGTAAATGCTTACTTAAAGCAAGAAGGTGTAAGTTCTACTTTATTGCCGGCTTTAAGTTTTATGCGTATTGATGCTGAAAAAGATCCGGATTTAAATTATATAAAATCGCATTTAAAAACGGTTTTAGAAAATGCAGAGGATGCTGAGATTTATATCACTCAAGGATTTATTTGTTTAGATGCTGAAGGTGAAATTTCTAACCTGCAACGCGGCGGAAGCGATTATACTGCGACTATTATTGGAGCAGCTATTATAGCTGAAGAGGTTCAAATCTGGACTGATATCGACGGTATGCATAATAACGACCCGAGATATGTTGAAAATACCAGACCAATTTCAAATTTATCGTTTGATGAGGCGGCTGAGTTAGCATATTTCGGAGCAAAAATATTACACCCACAAACGGTAACGCCGGTAAGAGAAGATAATATTCCGGTGCGTTTAAAGAATACAATGAACCCTGAGGCTCATGGTACTTTAATTAACAACAATCATTCTGAAGTTGGTATTAAAGCTATTGCAGCAAAAGATGGTATCACTGCTATTAAGATTAAATCGGCGCGCATGTTAAATGCTCATGGTTTCTTAAAGAAAGTATTCGAAATATTTGAAGTTTATAAAACGTCAATCGATATGATTACAACTTCAGAAGTTGCTGTGTCGTTAACCATTGATGATGATAAAAACTTAGACAAGATTTTAGTTGAATTAGAAAAAATTGCAACTATTGAGGTCGATAAGGGACAAAGTATCGTATGTTTAGTAGGACACTCTGTGGTGAATCACCACGATACTTATAAGTTGTTCCAGATTTTACAAGATGTAAAAATTAGAATGATTTCATACGGGGGAAGTAACAATAACATTTCTCTATTAATCAATTCTAACGATAAAATAAAAACACTTAGCAAGCTAAACGATTATTTATTTGAATTAGTCACTCTGTAAATTATAATTTTAGTATTGTTAAAAAGGGTCGTTGCAAAACGACCCTTTCTTTTTTTTTATAGTATTTAGATTGATGAATTAACTGTTCATTAAATCTTCAATTTCTTCAACTTCAATCGGGATGTTAGCCATTAAGTTTAATGGTCCTCCTTTCTCTTGAACTACAACATCGTCTTCTAAACGAATTCCGAAACCTTCATCAGGAATGTAAATACCAGGTTCAACAGTAAATACCATATTGGCTTGCATTGGTTCGGTTAAAATACCGTAATCGTGCGTGTCTAATCCCATGTGGTGTGACGTACCATGCATAAAGTATTTTTTATAGGCTGGCCAGTCTGGATTTTCGTTTTGTACATCGGCTTTGTCTAAAAGTCCTAAACCTAATAATTCCGAAGTCATCATTTTACCAACTTCAACATGGTAGTCGGCCCAAATAGTTCCTGGCACAAGTAGTTTTGTAGCTTCGTTTTTAACACGTAATACAGCATTATAAACCGCTTTTTGTCTGTCGTTAAAACGACCGGAAACAGGAATTGTTCGACTTAAATCACTGGCATAGTTTGCATATTCGGCTGCAGTGTCAAATAAAATTAAATCACCGTCTTTACATTGCTGGTTGTTTTCAATGTAGTGTAACACATTGGCATTATTTCCTGCAGCAATAATTGGGGTGTAAGCAAATCCTTTTGAGCGGTTGCGTAAAAATTCGTGAGCCATTTCAGCTTCTATCTCGTATTCCCAAACACCTGGTTTTACAAATCCTAATACCCGACGGAATGCTTTTTCAGTAATATTACAGGCGTTTTGAATTAAGTCAATTTCAATCTGGTGTTTTACCGAACGTAGACGTTGTAAAATTGGATTGCTTTTCGCTACGCTGTGCGCTGGAAAAGTTTCCTTTAACCATTTGTTGAAACGATCTTCACGTGTTTGTGTTTCCACATTCGAGCGGTAGTGTTCGTTAGTGTTTACATAAACCGTATCACACTGTGACATCACTTCTTTGAAAATCTTGTTGAAATCCTGTAACCAGTATACGGTTTTGATTCCTGAAGTTTTAAAAGCCTGTTCTTTATCAAGTTTGGCACCTTCCCAAATAGCAATATGTTCGTTAGTTTCTGTTAAGAATAGTATTTCACGGTGTTTTGGGTTAGGACAATCCGGGAATAAAAGTAAAATACTTGATTCCTGATCGACACCGCTTAAATAAAAAATATTGCGATCCTGTTGAAATGGCATCGTACTATCGGCACCTATAGGGTAAATATCGTTAGAATTGAAAACAGCCAAACTATTCGGTTTCATTTGAGCTGTGAAATTCTTTCTGTTGTGAATAAATAGAGCGTTGTCTATTGGATGATATTTCATGTTCTGGAATATTAGATTTTGTGATTGACACAAAAGTAAAAAAATCAAATGTTAATAAATGTTATAATTGGAAATAAGGTACTTAGGTGTTTAATGGGAAATGAAATAGAAGGTTGATATTTAGGAAATTAAAGAAGTTGTAACATGTAAATTATGTAATCGATTACATAATTGAGTTTCAGTTTTTTTGTGATTCTTCTAAAGCGAATACTAAAGATTTGTTAAAGGAAATACTTAGGAATACTTGTTTAAGGTTTAAAGGGGTTGATTATTAAGGTGTTTTTATGCTGAAAATCTACGTATTTGCTTCTTTAAAACCATTCTAAATACGTAATAAAACAGACCTTAAAACTTGTCTAAATTAGGTGTCCTCATTACATTTGCATCCAGTATTAAACTAACTTCAAAATAATGAGCGGATTTTTTAAATCTTCGATTGGAAGAAAAGTAGCGATGGCATTATCGGCTTTCTTCCTAATGATTTTCTTATTTCAACATTTTGTAATAAACCTTTTATCTGTTTTTAGTGGTGACATCTTCAATGAAGTGTCTCACTTTATGGGAACTAACTGGTTAATTCAATTTGTAATGCAACCAGTTTTAATTTTTGGTGTGGTATTCCACTTTATCATGGGATTCATCTTAGAAATTAAAAACAAAAAAGCACAAGGAGTAGCCTATGCTAAAAATAATGGAGCTGCAAACTCAACTTGGGTTAGTAGAAACATGATTTATAGTGGTTTGGTTATTTTAGCTTTTATCTTACTTCACTTTATCGATTTCTGGTTTCCGGAAATTAACACAAAGTACATTCAAGGCGATTGGTCTGGGGTACACGAAGGTGTTGAAGGGTACAGATATTTCCATGAATTACAGGAGAAATTTGTTAACCCGGCAAGAGTAGCTGCTTACGTAGTTGCGTTTGTGTTTTTAGCATTACACTTGTTACACGGTTTTACATCGGCATTCCAATCTATGGGAGCTACGGCTGGAAGAAAGAAAACATTACAAAACATTGGTAAAGCATATTCAATTATTATCCCAGCAGGATTTGTAATTATTGCGTTATACCATCATTTTAATCATATCCATTAATCTTAGATAATATGGCATTAGATTCAAAAGTACCAAAGGGTCCAATTAAAGATAAATGGACAGAGTATAAAAATCATATTAACCTGGTTAACCCGGCTAACAAACGTCACATCGATGTTATTGTTGTTGGTACTGGTTTAGCAGGAGGATCTGCAGCTGCTACTTTAGCAGAGTTAGGTTATAACGTAAAAGCATTTTGCTACCAGGATTCACCTCGTAGAGCACACTCTATTGCGGCACAAGGTGGTATTAATGCAGCGAAGAACTACCAAGGTGATGGTGACTCAACTTACAGATTATTTTACGATACTGTAAAAGGTGGAGATTACCGTTCTCGTGAGGCTAACGTTTACCGTTTGGCTGAAGTTTCAGCAAATATTATCGACCAATGTGTGGCTCAAGGGGTTCCTTTCGCCCGTGATTATGGTGGATTATTAGATAACCGTTCGTTCGGTGGTGTATTAGTATCACGTACATTCTACGCTAAAGGACAAACTGGTCAGCAGTTACTATTAGGAGCTTACTCGGCAATGAACAGACAAATTGCTCGTGGTAAAATTCAAATGTACAACCGTCACGAAATGCTTGATGTCGTAAAAGTTGATGGTAAAGCACGTGGAATTATTGCTCGTAACTTAATAACCGGAGAAATTGAAAGACATTCAGCGCACGCTGTGGTTATAGCAACAGGAGGATACGGAAATGTTTATTTCTTATCAACTAATGCTATGGGATCTAACGCAACAGCTGCTTGGAAAATACACAAAAAAGGAGCGTATTTCGCAAATCCATGTTATACGCAAATTCACCCAACATGTATTCCACGTTCAGGAGATTATCAGTCTAAATTAACATTAATGTCTGAGTCTTTACGTAACGATGGTCGTATCTGGGTTCCTAAAAACATGGAAGACGTCATGGCTATTCGCGAAGGTCGTAAAAAACCAACCGATTTATCGGAAGACGAAAGAGATTATTATTTAGAGCGTCGTTACCCAGCCTTTGGAAACTTAGTACCTCGTGACGTTGCATCTCGTGCTGCAAAAGAGCGTTGTGATGCAGGTTACGGAGTTAATGCAACTGGTGAAGCAGTTTATTTAGATTTCGCTTCAGCTATCGAGCGTTACGGAAAAGAGCAGGCCAGAATTCAGAATATTGAAAACCCTTCAGCTCAAAAAGTATACGATTTAGGAAAAGCTATCGTAGAAGCAAAATATGGTAACTTATTCCAGATGTATGAGAAAATCGTTGACGAAGATCCATACAAAACACCAATGATGATTTATCCTGCAACACACTATACCATGGGTGGTGTTTGGGTAGACTATAACTTAATGACTACAGTTGATGGTTTATACTGTATTGGTGAGGCAAACTTCTCTGATCACGGTGCTAACCGATTAGGAGCTTCTGCTTTAATGCAAGGTTTAGCAGATGGATATTTCGTATTACCATACACCATTGGAGATTACTTATCAAATGATATTAGAACCGGAAAAATTCCAACGGACACTAAGGAGTTTGATGAAGCAGAAAAAGAAGTTAAAGACAGAATCGATTTCTTCGTAAATAATAAAGGACAACACTCAGTAGACTACTACCACAAGAAATTAGGGCAAATCATGTGGGATAAATGTGGTATGTCTCGTAACGAGCAAGGATTAAAAGAAGCGATGGCTGAAATTAAGGAGTTGCGTGAAGATTTCTGGAAGAATGTAAAAGTTCCTGGAAGTGCTAACGAAATGAATCCTGAATTAGAAAAAGCGGGTCGTGTTGCAGATTTCCTTGAGTTAGGAGAGTTATTTGCTAAAGATGCTTTAAACAGAAACGAGTCTTGTGGAGGTCACTTTAGAGAAGAATCTGTGGAGTTGGATGGTGAGCAAAAAGGAGAAGCTAAACGTAACGATAAAGAGTTTGCTTATGTTGCTGCGTGGGAGTACAAAGGCGAGCCTGCTGATGCTGTTTTACACAAAGAAGAATTAGAGTTTAATGATATAGAACTAAAACAACGTTCGTACAAATAAAAAAGACATTATGAATTTAACACTTAAAATTTGGAGACAAAAAGACTCGAATGCAAAGGGTCAAATGGTCGATTATAAAGTTACTGATATTTCAGAGCATATGTCTTTTTTAGAAATGATGGATGTTTTGAACGAACAACTTATTGCTGGTGGAGAAGAGCCTGTGGCCTTCGATCACGACTGTCGTGAAGGTATCTGTGGGATGTGTTCTATGTACATTAACGGTGAAGCACATGGTCCAGACAGAGGTGTAACAACGTGTCAGTTACACATGCGTATGTTTAAAGATGGTGATACTATTACTATCGAGCCATTTAGAGCTGCTGCATTTCCTGTAATTAAAGATTTAGTTGTAGACCGTACCGCTTTCGATCGTATTCAACATGCAGGAGGTTATATTTCTGTTAATACTTCAGGTAATACTCAGGATGCTAACAATATTCCAATCTCTAAGCATGCTGCCGATGAGGCTATGGATGCTGCGACTTGTATTGGTTGTGGTGCTTGTGTGGCAACTTGTAAAAACTCAAGTGCTATGTTATTCGTTGGTGCTAAAGTTTCTCAGTATGCCTTATTACCTCAAGGTCAGGTTGAAGCTGCCGATCGTGTACGTAACATGGTTGCTCAAATGGATTTAGAAGGTTTTGGTAACTGTACAAATACTGGAGCTTGTGAGATTGAGTGTCCTAAAGGTATTTCTTTAGACAACATCGCAAGAATGAACAGAGAGTTAATGAAAGCGCAATTCTAAAAATTGTTTTTTCAACATATAAATGAAAACCCAGGCTTAGGCTTGGGTTTTTTTGTTTAGCTTTATCAGGTTAATTTTTTGTGATGTATAAACTATTTTGCATAGCTGTAATTTGTTTTTTGTCGTTTGCTGATGGATTTACTCAGACGAAAAGTCAAATTTATGAACCCGCTTTTTTCGAGGAAACGCTGCTGAAGAATGTCGAAAATTTGTCTTCTGATGCTTTTGAAGGACGCAGAACTGGAACGCGAGGCGGAATCAAAGCTAGAAGATATATCATTAATGAATTTCAAAAATTAGGTGTTCAGCCGCTGTTAAAAAGGAAGTATGAACAGTCATTTTCTTTTGATTTTAAGGGGACATTTTATGAAGCAGAAAATGTTTTAGGACTAATAAAAGGTGAAAAGTATCCAGATAAATATATTGTTGTTAGTGCTCATTACGACCATGAAGGTATCAAGCAAGGAGTAATTTATAACGGAGCCGATGATAATGCTTCAGGTGTTGGAGCTTTATTCAGTTTTGCCGAATATTTTAAATATCACGCGCCACAATACTCCATTATTTTAGCGGCTTTTGATGGCGAGGAATTAGGATTGCAAGGGGCGAAATACTTTGTTAATAATTCCAAAGTACCATTAAAAAAAATCGTATTTAACATCAATATGGATATGATAAGCCGTAGTGATAAAAATGAACTTTTTGCTGTTGGAACTTCCCATTATCCGTTTTTAAAAGCGGTAATTAAAGGTCTAAAGACTCCGGAAAACTTTAAACTATCAATGGGACATGACGAAGGAAATTGGAAAGAGGACTGGACCCATGCTTCCGATCATGCACCATTTCATAAACAAGGCATTCCTTTTTTATATTTTGGGGTAGAAGATCACGGCGATTATCATGAACCGACTGACGATTACGAGAATATTCAGCCGGCTTTTTATACTAATGCGGTTAAAGTAATAATATCGGTTTTTGAAAGATTAGATCAAATAAAATTTTAATGCCTACTTTTTAATTGTTACATAAGAAGTTGGCATCCACCACATGTTAACTCCAAAAGCCACAGTTACGATTTCGTAGCCATCTTTAACCTTTTCATTGATTAATTTTTCTGTATCAGCTCTTAGAGTTTCGCTTGACCACATAGTGCTTAGTTTAATAATTCGATGTTCTTTCATTTTAATTTCTTTAATAATTTACAGATATAATATTAGTAGTCTAAAACGACATGTTGTTACAAATTAAAGAAAATTATTACAATTCAATGTAGCTTTTTTAATGAGAATGTCCACCACCTTCTTCGGCTAACAGCATGAATCCTCCTTGAGTTAAAATGGTTTTATTCATTAAATCTTCATGGTTTAAAATTTCAGCATAGGTTTCATTTTCTAAGCCTATATTCAGCTTAACTTTCTTAAAGCTATACGTGCCGTTTTCTTCATGTTCTAAAACCAAAACATATATGGCATCTTCATATTCAATAAGTGCATCTTTTGGTAAGGCTGATTTTTCGACAGATTCACTTATAATGCTGGCTTCAACAAACATACCGACAATAAAGTTAGCCTGTTCTTCATTTAAAATATGAGCATGTACTTTTATTACTCGGTTTTTTTCATCAACCGTAGTGCCTACTAAATGCACTTCGGCCTCAAAAGTTTGTTTGGATGCTTCAGGGATTTTAAAGTTTATTTTTTGTCCTTTTTTAATGTTTAAAATGTCTTTTTCAAACACCGATAATTCTAAATGGATATGGTCTGTATCTATAATTTCCATAATCATATCGGAAGGCGATACGTAAATGCCATTACTAACTTCCACCTTTGTAATATACCCGTTAATAGGAGAATATAAATTAACCGTAGATGTCAATTGGCCTTGTTCAACCGATGCAGGACTTATGTTTAACATGCTTAATTTCTTCTTTAAACCATTGTATTCAGCAAGCGCACTTTTGTATGTACTCTCAGCTTTCAGGAAGTTTTTTTGGGACGTTATATTCTCATCGAACAAACTTTTCTGTCTTGTGTATTCCGATTTTAGATAATTTAATTGTTCAGAAATCTCTAAATACTGTTGTTGTAGTTCAATAAATTCAGGATTCTCCATGCTCACCAACAGTTGTCCTTTTTTAACCTGGTCGCCAATTAAAAGTGGCGTTTTGGTTATGTAACCACCCATAAAACTACTTATTGTAGCCTTGTTATGTGGAGGTACGTCAATTATACCACTTACATTAATAGTGTTGTTAAAGGTGTGTTGTTCTAATTTGCCGAGTTTCATGTTTTCGGTTTCGAACTGTTTTTGTGTTACAGTAAGATGTTCTTCGAGAACCTCTTCAGTAACAGAATTTGTGTTCTTTTCTGAATTTTTACAGGCCATTACCGTGAATAGCGCAATAAGTATATATAAGTTTTTCATCTTTGTTTATTTTACAATAAGGTGGTTAATGGTAATGATGGTTTGGTTGTAATGATTTAAATTTTCCAGATAATTCAATTGAATATCGGTAGCGGTTTCAATACTTTGGATGTACTGAAAGAAATCAATTTCACCTTCCTTGAAACTTCTGTTCGCAGTTTTTATAATTTCTTTAGATAAAGCCTTGCCTTCATTTTCGTAATAATTAATGGACTCGTTGTATTGTTCCAATTGTGATAACAGTTTTTGGTGTTCGGTTTTTAATGTTACCTTGTAATTTTCCTGTTCTGCAACCGAGGCTTCCCGGGCTAATTTAGAAGCTTTTATTTTAGAGGCATTTCCGCTAAAAAGAATAGGGATTTTAATACCGAATTGATAACCAATCATGTTGTCGTTTAAGGAACTGTTGGAACCTTGAAAGTACTCTACACTTAAATCGGGTAACAGGTTTTGTTTTTCTTGTTGATTTAAGGCTGTGTAATAATCGTTATACGAATCGTAATATGCTAAGCCAATATTATCCTCGACAGATATGTTTTGTAATTCCAGTTTTTTAAAATTCGTGTCAATCTCGGGTAATGTATCTACTTGAACCATTTTTTTGAGTTGTTCGTTGGCCGAAGCCACTTCAAGAAGTGATTGCCTGTATTTGGTTTGTAACTGCTTTTGCTTCGATTTGGCACTTATCATTTCCAGGTAATTGGTTTCACCAAGTTCAAAACGGCGTTCGGCAGCTTTCGAAAAATTTTGATACAAGCTATCTAAAAAACGGTAAGATTCAGCTTTATTTTGAGCATAACATAATTGATAATAGGCTATAGAAACATCGCGTTTTAAGGTTTCCAGTTGTATATTATAATTTGTGTTTTGAAGGTTGTATCTGGCTTTGTTTACTTTCTTGTCTGCAAAATACAAGGTTGGGAATTTAAAATCCTGACTCACTCCAAAAACCTTTAACGGAACACCGTTTATCGCCATATTATTTTCGTCGTAGCTGTAATAGATTTGTGTTTTGTCGAAATCAAAAGCACTTCCAATAAGCGCTTTGCTTTCCTCGGTTTTTAGTGACGACGCTTTTAAACCTGCGTTATTTTCAATCGCCAGATTAATGGTTTCATTAAGCGATAAAGGTGCTGTTTGTGCATTCATTTTAAAACAGAATAAAAGAATGACAACCGAAGCGATACCGTTTTTATTCATTTTAATATGTTTTTTTTCTTCAAACCAGGCATAAAGTACAGGTAATACAATTAAGGTTAAAACTGTAGCCGTAATTAATCCGCCAATAACAACTGTGGCTAATGGACGCTGAACTTCGGCACCTGCATTCGGAGAAATAGCCATAGGAAGAAAACCTAAGGCCGCCGCCGAAGCGGTTAATAAAACAGGGCGCAAACGTTCTATAGTACCTCGTTTTATACGTTCTTCAATATCCAGAACACCTTCTTCTTTTAGTTCTTTAAAATGTTCTATTAGTACAATACCATTAAGTACAGCGATACCAAAAAGAGCAATAAACCCAATACCAGCCGAAATACTAAAAGGCATGTCACGAAGCCATAACAGGAAAATCCCTCCAACAGCCGAAAGTGGAATCGCAGAATACACCATGGCAGCTTCTTTTATAGAACCAAAGGCAAAATGTAACATAATGAAAATAAGAATTAATGCCACGGGTACAGCGACCATTAATCGGTTTTTAGCACTTTGCAGGTTTTCAAATTGTCCGCCGTAAGTCACACGGTAGCCCACCGGAAGTTTGACTTTAGTGTCGATTAAATGCTGAACATCATCGACTACCGATTGTAAATCGCGGTTTCTAACATTTATTCCAATTACAATTCTACGTTGGGTATTATCGCGAGATATTTTAGCTGGGCCGGTAGTGTATTTAATATCGGCAAGTTCGCTCAGTGGAATTTTAGCTCCGGTTGGGGTGTCGATGTATAAATTTTGAAGGTTTTCAATATTGGTACGTTTGTTTTTGTCTAATCGAATCACCAAATCGAATCGTTTTTCACCTTCAAAAATATTACCAACAGTGGCGCCTGCAAAGCCCATGGTAATAATTTGATTCACATCGGCAATGTTCAGTCCGTAGCGCGCAATTTTACTTCGGTTAAAATTAACTGTCATTTGCGGAAGACCTTCAACTTTTTCAATAACAATATCCGAAGCGCCTTCAACATCATGAATCAGTGATTTTATTTCGTTGGCTTTTTTTGCTAAAACCGACAAGTCTTCACCGAAAATTTTAATAGCTACATCGGCTCTAACACCGGTAATAAGCTCGTTAAATCGCATTTCGATAGGTTGCGTGAATTCCACTTCCATTCCAGGTATAATACTCAAGGCTTCCTTGAATTTATCGGCCAGTTCATCTTTACTTTCGGCGGAAACCCATTCATCTTTTGGTTTCAATTTGATAATGACATCGCTCTCTTCCATACTCATTGGGTCGGTAGGAACTTCGGCAGCGCCAATTCGGCTCACCACCTGATCGACTTCCGGGAAATTATCTAAAAGTGTTTTTTCAATTTTGGTAGTAATTTCAATAGTTTTTTTAAGAGAGGTTCCGGTTTTTAAAACGGGTTGAATAACAAAATCACCTTCATCTAAAGTGGGCACAAATTCGCCACCCATAGTTGTGAAAATATAAATGCTAGACGCCAAAAGTAAACCGGAAGCTGCAATCACTATTTTTTTGTGTTGCAAAGCCCAGTGAATGGAAGGTTTATAAAATGTGTTAAGACGGTTCATCAATTTCACCGAAATATTCTTCTCACTGTGTTTTACAGGTTTTAAGAACATAGAGGAAATAACCGGAACATAAGTTAAACACAATAACATGGCACCTATTAAAGCAAAGCTGAACGTAAGGGCCATAGGTTTAAACATTTTACCTTCAACGCCACTTAAAGATAGAATAGGAATAAATACAATAAGAATGATGAGTTGTCCGAAAATGGCAGAATTCATCATTTTTGAGGCACTTTTTTGTGTGATTTGATCTATTTTATCTTGTCGGTCATCTTTTGATAACGCGTTAATTTTAGAACTTTGGCTTGTAATTTGGAAGGCTATAAATTCTACAATAATAACCGCACCGTCAATAATAATTCCGAAGTCGATAGCACCCAAACTCATTAGGTTGGCATCGATTCCGAACATATTCATTAAGGAAATGGCAAATAGTAAACACAACGGAATTACGGACGCAACAACAAGGCCCGAACGGAAATTTCCAAGAAGTAAAACCACCACAAAAATTACGATTAGCGATCCTAAAATAAGGTTTTCGGCAACAGTGAATGTGGTTTTTCCAATCAGTTCACTGCGTTCTAAAAATTCATTAATATAAACGCCTTCGGGTAAAGAAGTTTGAATATTGGCAATACGTTCTTTAACGGCTTCAATAACTTGTTTAGAGTTACCGTCTTTAAGCATCATAACTTGCCCAAGCACTTTTTCGCCTTCACCGTTTCCGGTTATGGCTCCAAATCTAGTAGCGCTTCCAAAATCTACAGTCGCAACATTCTTGATATAAATAGGAACACCATCATTTTTAACAACAATGTTTTCAATATCACTTAAAGAATTAACTAAACCTTCTCCACGAATAAAATAGGCTTTATTGCTTTTTTCAATGTAACCACCACCAGCAATACTGTTGTTTTTTTCTAAAGCATTAAAAATATCAAGGTAGCTGATATTCATTGCTTTTAGCTTTTCCGGATTAATGGCAACCTCATATTGTTTTAAGTAACCGCCCCAGGTATTAATTTCAACAACACCCGGAATTCCTGAAAGTTGACGTTTAACAATCCAATCCTGAATGGTTCTTAAATCGGTTGTGCTGTACTGGTCTTTATATTCAGGTTTAACATCCAGAATATATTGATGAATTTCTCCTAAACCGGTGGTGATGGGGCCCATTTCAGGTGAGCCGAAACCTTCCGGGATTTTTTCTGTAGCGGATTTAATTTTTTCGGCAATAAGTTGGCGTGGCAGATAGGTACCCATCTTGTCGTTAAACACAATGGTAACAACTGATAAACCAAATTTTGAAACCGAACGGATTTCTTCAACACCCGGTAAGTTCGCCATCTCCAGCTCTACAGGGTATGTAATAAATTGCTCGACATCCTGAGTAGAGAGGTTGCGAGATGTGGTAATCACCTGCACCTGGTTGTTGGTAATATCTGGTACTGCCCCGATAGGAATTTGCGTTAAGGAGTAAATACCAAAACCGATGATAAATGCGGTAAAAAGTATAACGATTAGCTTATTTTTTAAGCTGAATTTTATAATGTTTTCTAACATAATTCAAAGTAATCAAATAATTAAATAGAGCTATTTTAAACCGAAGTGGTTTAAATAGTTTTAATAATGTCGTTAAAGAATTATGCTAATTTGGGTGGCTGAAAAACAGAAGGTTTTTCGAATAAAGAGACAGGTTCTTTGTAAAAGAAATTTACAGGTTTTTCTATAATTTCAACACGTTTAATATTATATGAAAAGTGCTGAGTAAGTAGAAATGTAGCGTTTAGATGGCACAACAAATGTTGATGCTCTTTAAATGGAAGATTTTTGTGTTCTTCGTGTTTATCGCCATGTGTTGCTACTTCATCACCGTAATGTTCTGATAAAAACTGAAGGAAATTATCGCCATACATTTCTTTGTGATAGCTGGCATGTTCCAATAACGCATTGAACTTTGAAAAATCGTCAAAGTTAATATTGAAACTCTGTATGAGTATCAGAAAGGAATAAACTATACTAATAGCCTGGCTCATAAGTATCGAAATTACAAAAATTATTAATGCTAAATGTTAAGAGTTGCTTAAAAGTAGGCTTTTAGCTGAACTGTTCCAGTGTGAATCGTTTTGCTGGTTTCGGTTTTTCTACCGTAATAGCTAAGGTTTAAATCTAAGAAAGTGGTTAGTTTTTTTTGTGCCAACAAACTCCAGGTAAAGTTTTTTCCGGGTTGTAAACCTTCAAGCATTTGGTAGGCTACAGGTGTGGAGGCACTACCGCTAAAATCGTTGGTTAAAAAGTTGAATTCTCCAATTACTGAACTTTTTTGACTGTTAGCCAGGGTAAAGGATGTGCCGTATTTTGATTGCTTTAAAGTTTCCAGACTACCAATGGTATTTTCCTTGTTGGCATATTGGTAATAAATGTCGAAGCGTGAATTGTCGTTAAATAAATATGAGAGTTTCGGGCTTAGACGTGTTTCATCAAAATTGTAATTTTTACTGATGAAGTTTTCACTTAAACTTTCATTGTTTTCAAAATCAGATTGTAAAGTGATTAACCAGATTTCGGCAATTTTATGATTGAAATTTAACTGATGACTTTTCAGCGCATTTTCAATAAATCCTGTTGATAGAATATTTCTTGTGCGATTTGATAAAAAGGTATACGATGTCGTATAGTGTTGTTTTCCGCGATTGAAAAACAAAATATTTCTTAAGTTAAGCTGAAGGCCTAACTGGTTTTCTTCATCATTTTCAAACGGATTTAAATTAAAGCGATTGCCATCACGCTTCAACTTTCTGTCAATTAAATAACTGGTTTGATTATAAAAATGCGACCAGAATTTTTTAGAAGCATTGTCGCTAACAGCCCATTGCGCTGGGTTAATGGTTACGGTTTGACTTAGCCTATTTTGATGTGTTTTTATATACACGCGATTAGGTAGCAGAACACGAATATATTTGCCCTGATCTTGAAATTGTGCAATCTCAAATTCTTCCAGTTCCTGAATACCATTGTTGTTATAATCGATCCAAGTGTAGGTGCCTTGTCCGGGCTCAACTTCTACATAAGTAAAATCCTGTTGCGGTAAGGTTCCCGAATTGGTTTCAAAAAGGGTGTTCCACAGAATAAGTTGTTTAAATAACTTTTGACTGAATTGCAATCTGGAGTTTATAGATTGTTCATCAGCTATGTCTTCTTCCGCACTTTTTAAGTTTCTGTAATTGGCGTATAATGCCAGATTAGTATTTGTGTTTTGAATGAGTCGGGTGTCTAAGTAAAACGTATTCGATGTATTTACTTTTTGTAATTGATTATTTCTAATACTGTCGTTTACACGATTTTTATAACCTATTTCGGTGAAAACTTTTGTACTGTCACCCACACCAAAAAAAACTTCGTACGATTTAAATTTCTGACTTAAAGGTGTTAGTGAATCGGTTAAAAGTTCACGTTGTTCATTATCTTCAATAGCCATTTTTGTTCCCAGCCAACTCTGTTTCATGCTATAAGTAACACGATTATATGACCTTAAAAATGTTGAGGTACTTAAAGTAGAATTGGCATCTAAAAAACTGGAATACGATCGAATATTGAATTTGTTTAAATTCAGATTTATCTGAGCTAAATGACGGTTTCCATTGAAAAAACCGGAATACCCTAAATGCTCAAACTGGTAATTTATACCTCCTTTTTCTGAGTGAAACAGGTTGATTCCGGAGCTTAATAAATTTTGGTTGTTATAGTTATTTATAATGGTCGTCCCGTTGAGGTCGCTTAAATTCCAATCCCGATTAAATTCGGCATTATACAAACGTTGAATGGTATTGAAGTTTTTTTGAATATAATCGCCATCGGCAAAAACGTTTAAATTCCAAAGACTATCTGTTTTTATAATACTTTGCGTGATTTTAAGTTTTCCGGCGAAGCCATCGTTATTGTTGTCATCCAGATTAGAGAATAAGTTTAAATCTTTTTTGCTTCCGGCGACTTCAAAGGCAATATTTGTTTTTTCGGTAGGGGTGTAACTTCCATTTAAAACTGCAATTTGCAGTTTGGTTGGTGCCACCAGTTGAACAACCGGTTCATAATCGCCTTGTGGAATACCAAGATTAGGTTCTACATATTCGTAAATATTGCTAATGGCATTGGTGCTGCTTAAATTATAATTTCCTTGGTTAGCACCCACCTGAGAAAACGTTACCCGGTATAATTCATCGTCAGGGTTGTTAGAAAACACAAAGGCTTCAACACCATTAATTACTTCTTTACGGTATAAAATGCGGTTATCGTTATAGTTTTCCTGAATTTCCGAGGGCGCTACCATTTGTGTACGGTCGTCTCCGGCTTGCGATAAAATTGTAACCTGTTCTTCCGATAGGTTTTGTTGCAACGGTTGATTTTTAGCATCGTTTTCAGAATAAACCGAAACACCAAGTTTTAGTTTTTTGCTTTCATAGTTACCGCCACCATAAGCGACCAATCTGGAATAATTGCGCTGGCTGTATTGATAATCGACAGTGATTCGCATTTCGGAAGTCATCGGAAATGTAGAGTTGAAAATGATTTCGCCGGCATTATAATCAATAATATAATCTTCATTTTCGCCACGCTTTAAAGCACTTCCATTAACATAAACGGTTTCGCTACCAGAAACAATAAGCACAAACAATTCACCGTTTTGCCCTTGTAGTTTATAAGGTCCCTGGTTACCTTCCTGAGCTGTAAACTGACTGCGGGTAAATTGTCCGCGCACCAAGGCACCAGCAGCAATTAATTGGGTTTGGTTGTCATCATTGCCTAAATTGGCATTTACAAGTAAGCCCTGAACGCGTTTCGAGAAATTAGCAAAGTAGGAGTTGTTATTTTCTAAGTCGATATCTCCCGCACGAATATTCCACTTGTCACTTAATAGTTCAATAAAAATTTGGTCGAATTCATCTAAGCGTTGGCTGTAACCACTTTCCTGAAGCGGAATGTTGGCATCCTGAATTGAGGCACGAAGCGAAATTTTGTCGTTCAGTTTTCCTGAGATTTGTAAATCCAGTTCACTATTTAATACCGAATTTTGGTTGTTACCAACTGTAACGCCCCGGGAAATACTTCCCGAAGTGGTTAAACCGTCAAACGGAATATAATTTTTATTAGTGTTAGGTTGTGATAGCTGGTATAACTTTTGAACGTTATCGGTGTTTTCTACAATAATGTTTTCATCTAACTGTTTGTAAGTCTTGGTTAGAAAATCTGGAAACTTTAAATAATATATGATGACGGAATCTTGGGCTATACTTTTTTTGAAGTGTAACATCGCTTTAGGGAAATCGACCGTATAATAAGAGGTATCAATAATGGAGCCATCTGTTCTTTTTATCGAAAAATGGTTCGGGTTAATACTTACAGAATCGATTTGTATGGAATCTTTTATAGCAACTTTCCTGTTTTTGTAATTCGTGTTTTGTTCTTGAGCCATAACCCAAAAACCAACAAAAAACATAAAAAGGCGTATAGTAGATTTCATTTGATACTTAAACAGTAAATTGTCTAATATATTTTGTTTGAGTTTTTGTTAAATGAACTGCAAAATTGTGGTGTAAAAGTAATGCATTATTTAATTTAGCAGAAATTCGGTAAACTTATTGGCTTTGGTGTTAGTACATTATTTGGTAAATAAGTGATTTATAAAACTTTAAATATAAACATGAAGATAATATCTTATAACGTAAATGGTATTCGAGCGGCAATTAATAAAGGGTTTTTAGACTGGTTAAAAAGTGCCAATCCAGATGTGATTTGCCTTCAGGAAATCAAGGCTTTAAAGGAACAATTAGATTTGAATGTGTTCGATGAATTGGGTTATAAATACAATTATTGGTTTAGTGCAGAAAAGAAGGGTTACAGCGGTGTTGCAATTTTAAGTAAAATTGAACCTAATCATGTCGAGTATGGCACGGGAATTGATTCAATGGATGCCGAAGGTAGAAATCTTAGAGCCGATTTTGACGGTCTTTCGGTAATGAGTTTGTACTTGCCTTCAGGAACGAATGATGCACGTTTAGATCATAAGTTTGAGTATATGGACATGTTTCAGGAGTATATAAATAATCTGAAAAAGGATATTCCTAATCTGGTTATTTGTGGTGATTATAACATTTGTCACGAAGAAATCGATATCCATAACCCAAAAGGATTAAGTAAAGTGTCTGGGTTTTTACCAGCCGAGCGTGAGTGGATTGGAGGTTTCATTAACAATGGATTTATCGATTCGTTCAGACATTTAAATAAAGAAGCGGATAATTACACCTGGTGGAGCTATCGTGCCAATTCCAGAGCCAATAATAAAGGTTGGCGTTTAGATTATGCTATGGTTGCAGAGCCATTACAAGAAAAAATAAAAAGAGCCGTTATACTAAAAGATGCAGTGCACAGTGATCACTGCCCTATTTTAGTTGAAATTGAATCATAGAAGTTAGTTAATAATACAAATCAAACAGAACCAAAACATGATTAAAAAATTTGTTTTAGCCATATTAATCTTATCGCTTTTTGCGTCGTGTGTATCCCCAAATGTGTACAAAGATTTAGAAAATAAATACAATAACTTAAAAAAGGAGAATCGTAAACTGCTTATTGACAACAATACGCTTTTAGAAGATAAAACAGTTTGTGAAAACGAACTTGGTAAACTAAAAGATTCTTATGCGGGTGCGGTTGAACAACGCGACCGTTTACAGAACGACTATAATGCAGCTAAAGCAAATTTAGAAAATTTACAGGCTTCTTATGAAGCTTTAGAGCAAAACAGTTCTAAAGCGATTGCTGCTAATTCACAAAAGAACCGTGAGTTGTTAGCAGAATTAGATGCCAAAGAACAAGCTTTAAATGCTGAAATTGCACGTCTGGCAAAATTAAGAACAGAGTTGGAAGAGCGTTCGGCTCGAGTAGTGGAGCTGGAGCGTTTAATTTCAGAAAAGGAAGAAGCTATGACGGCATTAAAAGATGCTATATCTAAAGCTTTAACCGATTTCGAAGGTAAGGGCTTAACCGTAGAACAACGCGATGGTAAGGTGTATGTATCTATGGAAAACAAATTGTTATTCAACTCAGGAAGTTGGGCAGTTGGTGTCGATGGGCGTCGTGCGGTGCAACAACTTGGTAGTGTACTTGGGCAAAACCCTGATATTGCCGTGTTAATTGAAGGGCATACCGATAACGTACCATATTCTGGAAACGGACCATTAATAGATAACTGGGATTTATCAACCAAACGTGCTACAGCAATCGTAAATATTTTAGCTGAAAACGATGATATTTATCCTGAAAATTTAACTGCAGCTGGTCGAGGTGAGTTCGCACCCGTTGCAAGTAACGAAACGCCTGAAGGTCGAGCTAAAAACAGAAGAATAGAGGTTATTTTAACGCCTAAGTTAGATGAGTTATCAAAGCTTTTAAACGAATAATACAATTATAAGATTAACATAGATTTAAGCCTTTCAGTTTCCGGTAAGCTGAAAGGTTTTTTTATCTTTAATGTTTAAATTTTTAAAAGAATTATTTAGAACAATGAAATATACAACGATACCAAAAACCGATATAGAAGTCAGTAAAATTTGCCTAGGAACCATGACCTGGGGAAACCAAAACACCGAGGCAGAAGGTCATGAGCAACTCGATTATGCTTTAGAGCAAGGGGTTAATTTTATTGATACTGCCGAAATGTATCCTGTTCCAGCAAGTCCGGAAACTCAAGGTGAAACCAGTAGAATTATTGGTAGTTGGTTAAAGAAGAGAAATAATAGAGAGCAAGTCATTATAGCCAGTAAAATCGTTGGCAGACCAAGCGATTATACGGCGCATATTAGAACATCAGGTTTGCAAGCAGATTCTATTGCAGAAGCGGTGGATAATGAATTAAAACGCCTGCAAACCGATTATATTGATGTGTATCAGATTCACTGGCCGGAGCGTGAAACCAATACATTTGGGAAACGCGATTACGTGCATAACGCCAGCGATGAGTGGACCGACAATTTTAACGAAGTTTTACATAAAATGGATGAGCAAATTAAAGCGGGAAAAATTCGTCATGTCGGGTTGTCAAACGAAAAAGCCTGGGGAACGATGCGTTTTCTTGAAGAATCGAAAAGTCATAGTTTGCCAAGAATGCGAACCATTCAAAATGCTTATTCATTATTAAACAGAACTTACGAAGGCGATTTAGCCGAAATATCTATGCGTGAAGATATTGGTTTACTGGCATATTCACCTATGGCATTTGGTGTGCTTTCCGGGAAATATATAAAGGGTACAGCGGCCGATAATGCACGTTTAAAGCTGTTTCCAAGGTTTGCACGTTACAGTAGTGAACAATGTACAGAAGCAACAAAACAATATTTAAAGATAGCTGAAGATAATAATATGACTTTGGCCGAAATGAGTCTGGCGTTTGTAAATCAGCAACCATTTGTTACGAGTAATATTATTGGAGCAACGTCTTTAGAACAGTTAAAGGAGAATATTAATTCTATTAATGTGACATTGAGTGATGCTGTTTTAGAGCAAATAAATGCCGTACATGCTCTTATTCCAAATCCGGCAACATAGAAAATATAAGTTGGCTTTATTCAATATGTTTCCATTTTGAATAACTTTTAAATGGATTAATTTATAATATAGAAAATATATGTAAATTGTTCTGGTTACACGTATTAAATTGATTTAAAATGAAATGGCAAGGTAGAAGACAAAGTTCTAACGTTGACGATCGCAGAGGGCAAGGAAGTTCCAGTGGGGGCGGATTTAATCCATTGTTGCTAAGACCACTTTTTAAACTCCTGTTTTCAAAAGTAGGATTATTTATAATTGGTGGGTTTTTAGTGATTTCTTTTTTAATGGGAAAAAATCCATTAAGCTTGATTGGTCAATTATTGGGTGGTGGTGTTCCAACCGAATCGTCATCGTCGTATCAGCCTACCGCAGAAGATGAAGAATTGGCTCAATTTAGTGCGACGATTTTAGCTAATACAGAAGATGTTTGGAATAAGTTATTAGATAATTACCGAGAGCCTACTTTGGTGTTATTTACGGGTTCGGTATCATCAGCTTGTGGTACAGCATCAAGTGCAACAGGGCCTTTTTATTGTCCTGGTGATGAAAAATTATATATTGATTTAAGTTTTTTTGATGATATGGAGCGTCAGTTAAATGCTCCCGGAGATTTTGCTCAGGCTTATGTTATTGCACACGAAGTAGGGCATCATATTCAAAAAATAATGGGAATTACAGATAAGATGAATCGATTGCGAAGTCAGCTTAGTGAAACAGAGTATAACAAATATTCGGTGCGTTTAGAACTTCAAGCCGATTTCTTAGCCGGTGTCTGGGCTCACCATTCACAGGAAATGACCCGAATGATGGAAACAGGTGATTTGGAAGAGGCTCTTAATGCGGCTAATGCCATTGGCGATGACAGGTTGCAGAAGAATTCGACAGGTAGAGTGGTTCCAGATTCCTTTACTCACGGTACATCGGCACAACGTATGCGATGGTTTAAAAAAGGTTTCGATACTGGAGATTTGTCACAGGGAGATACGTTCAATACGAGCTCTTTGTAGTTTATCTTCATCTTGTATAAATGTTTTAATAAAAAGCTTAGATGTTAGTCTAGGATTTTTATTTATCTAATTAGATATATTAATTATAACTCTCCGAAAACGAAATAGTTAATAAGTTTTATTGCAGATATATGATAAGCTGACAAAAGTTAGTTTTTATAGGAAATTCGATATGTAATTTTGATGATATTAACCATTTCATTTTAATTATGAATACTCGAATTATCTGTTATTTATGTTTTTCTATTATGTTGTTTTCATGTCAAGAAGCAGCTAAAAAGTCTAAAGATCTTGCTCTGAATATACATGAGAAAAGGCACTGGAGTTATTCTGGAGAAACCTCACCTGAACATTGGGAGGAAATTGAAAAGAATTCTTCTTGTGGAGGCGCATTTCAATCGCCAATTAATATTATTCATAGAGATGTCGATTCTTTACAACAAACAAACCTAAAAATACAGTATAACCCAACAACATTTATAAATAAGGTTGAAAATAATGGACATTCCATTCAATTTGATTTTGAGTTAGGAGATTCCATAAATTATAAAAACAAAACCTATTTTTTAAAACAGATTCATTTTCATGAACCTTCTGAGCATAAAATTAACGGGATTGTTTATCCAATAGAAATGCATTTGGTGCATATGAATAGTGATGGAGAAGTTACCGTATTAGGGGTTTTAGGAGAAGAAGGAGAAGGAAGTGTTTTGTTTGAGTTTTTTGAGAGCTTTTTACCAATTAAGGAAGGGGCTTTTAAGGAAATTAATCAGCATGTCGATTTGTCAAGTTTAATGCTAAATGAAAAACAGTATTATTCATATCAGGGGTCTTTAACAACACCCCCATGTACAGAAAATGTAAATTGGATTGTTTTTAAAGAGCCAATAATCCTTTCGGAAGCAGAAGTGTTGAAGCTGAGGTCTAATATGCCTGTTAATAACTACCGTAATGCGCAGCCATTAAACGGAAGAAGAGTTAATTATAATTATTAATTACAATATAAAATAGAATACCCCTGATAGAAATTAGCAGGGGTTTTTATTTGATTACATCTTGTTTTTTTAAGAGTTTTTAGCAATTTTAATGTGGGCTAAATGGTGTTCGCAGTGCCAGGCATAAATACCAATATTGGTTTTTAGGTTTACATAGGATTGAGATTCGGGATGAAAATAGCTTTTGTTTAAATCTGATGCATTTAGGCTGTCCAGTAGCAGCGTCCATCGTTGATGCAAACCCTCTAAAATGATTAGTGAGCTTTCTATTGAAGGATTATTAGCGTCGGGTAATTCCGCCCAGAGATTTTCGTGATATGGCTTTATTGTTGGGGTTTCTTCAGTAAGTGCAAGTTTGCATCTAATAAAGCTATTCATATGACTGTCAGCACAATGATGAACCACTTGCATAATGTTCCATCCGTTGGGTCTGTATGTTTTTTTTAAATCGGATGCACTTAGGTCTTTGACTTCTAATTTAAGTTGTGTTGGGAAATTGCGAATTGTTTTTATCCAGTCCTTTATTTGTGTTTCACTAATGATTTCTTGGGACTTAAACGTCCCTATTGGATATTTTAAGTGCTCGATATTTGTATTCATATTTAGAAATTGTTTAAGTGTTTTTCAAAGCATTTACTTTCTGCTACATTTGTGTATTGTCCGTAATTTGGGATGAGGTGATAACCATTTTTTGAGTAAAGTTTAATGGCTTCTGGCTGTTTAATTCCGGTTTCTAAAATACATGTTTTGTATGCTAATTCAGTGGCCCATTGTTCGAGTTCAGACAATAATTTTGAAGCAATGCCTTGGCTACGGTAATCTTCGGTGGTATACATCCGTTTTATTTCCATAGTAGTCTCGTTATATGGTTTTATAGCTCCGCAAGCCACGGGTGTATTATTGGAGTAAGCGACAACGACATGTTTAATAGAATCTATTTTATTGAACTGTGCATAAAAGGCGTGGTCGTCTCCATCACGTCTTGCTAAATCGGCATCGAGATGTTTGACTAATGCAATAAAATCGTTGTTTATTGAGGTGGTTCTTAATAAGGTAATCATAAAAACGAATTAAGGTAACTAAGATAGTTAATACCTTAGAATTTATCGTGAGAAATGCGTTAGGGATAGTAGTGTAAAGCTCGCAGAGAGTTACGAACGAAGACTTGCAGCGTATAGCCCGACCTGAAGCAGAGCGAAAGGTAACGCCATAATTATAAAAAAAGAAAACCCCAAACTAGAACTAGCAGGGGTTTTAAAAGGTTATTTAACCTGATTACCATCTTTATCGAAAAAGTGATATTCCAGGTATGTGTAAGCATCTCTTGGTAAAATTTTAACCCATTTCTTATGTTCAAAAAACCATTTTGAACGTATAGATGGAAAACCTTTTGTTAAAAAGGCTGCTATAAAAGGATGTGTGTTTAAAGTCAACTTTTTATAGTCTTTTTTTAATAGTTTTTCAAGATCGTGAGTTATTTTAGACACAATTCCTATTGGTGCCTCAACCTCAGAGTCGTTCATAAGTTCATCAGGGTTTTGTTCCCTGGTTTTTATGTTCATTTCTGGGCGTACACGTTGTCTTGTAATTTGTATCAATCCAAATTTACTTGGGGGCAGTATTTTGTGTTTCGCTCTGTCATCTTTCATTTCATCACGGAAATGATTAAAGAGCTTCTGCCTGTTTTCTGCATTAGTCATATCTATAAAGTCGACTACAATAATACCTCCCATATCGCGTAAACGCAGTTGTCGGGCAATTTCGGTAGCGGCTATTAAATTAACCTCTAATGCGGTTTCCTCTTGATTGTTGGCTTTGTTAGAACGATTACCACTGTTTACATCTATAACGTGCAGGGCTTCGGTATGTTCTATTACCAGATAGGCGCCCTTGGCCATAGATACGGTTTTGCCAAACGAGGTTTTAATTTGTCTTTCTATTCCATATTTTTCGAAAATTGGAACATTTGATTGATACTGTTTAACTATTGATTCTTTGTTAGGTGCAATTTCGTGCACGTAATCTTTAATTTTAAAGTAAAGCTCTTCATCATCAACATGAATTGCAGTAAAGGTGTCGTTAAAAATGTCTCGTAAAATAGACGAGGCTTTATTCATTTCACCTAATACTTTACTTGGATGATGGGCTTTGTGTAGCTTTTTGCACATTGCTGTCCAACGACTTAGCAAATTTTGCAAATCTTTATCTAGTTCAGCTACCTTTTTGCCTTGTGCTACCGTACGAACTATAATACCAAATCCGGCAGGAGTAATACTCTTTACCAGACGTTTTAGTCGTTCTTTTTCTTCTTTGTCTTCTATTTTTTGAGAAATAGAAATACGGTTAGAAAAAGGAACTAAAACAATATATCTACCGGCAATAGAAAGCTCTGAGCTTATTCTCGGGCCTTTGGTAGAAATTGGTTCTTTTACTATTTGTACTAATAGCGACTGATTTGATTTTAAGACATCGGCAATTTTACCGTCTTTATCAATATCCTTTTCAAATGGGAAATTTTTTAAAGAAAAATCTTTTAGTTTACCTGTGCTTACACTTTTTGTGAATTTTAGAAGGGAAGGAAGTTTTGGTCCTAAATCATGATAATGCAAAAAAGCATCTTTCTCATAACCTACATTAACAAATGCAGCATTTAGACCAGGAACAGCTTTTCTTATTTTGGCTATAAACACATCACCAACCGAAAAGTTATTACCACCTTCATCTTTCTGTAATTCAATTAGTTTTCCATCTTTTAATAAGGCAAAATCAACATCATCGGAACTAGATCTAATGATCAATTCTTTATCCATTTAGTTAATTTTTATCCATACTTTCTAGGCTATAGTTTATAATTTTCTGTTTTTTTAGCAATATGCTAATAGACTAAAAACCAGTAACTAGAACTTAATTGTACAGATGGATTATACTTAATTTTTTATCTGATGCCAGTAATAGCAACAGATTTCACAGGATTTTTTAAAATCCGTGGAGTTCAGGAAAGGCACAAAATGTACCCACATTCTCTTGAACTCATTTCAAAGAACGTTTTGTTTTGTAAAAACCAAAAAAAGTAGCTGTTAACTACTTTTCTTGACTATTTTTTCTTTTTGTGACGATTAGCGCGTCTACGTTTCTTACGCTTGTGCGTAGCAACCTTATGTCTCTTACGTTTTTTACCACTTGGCATAAATACTGTTTTTTAAATTAATAATTTCTTTTAAATGTTTCGTTGTTATTTAACCTCTACATTAGTTTTAACGCCTTCAACAAATACTTTAGCAGGCTTAAATGCAGGAATGTTGTGAGATGGTATCTTAATAGTAGTGTTTTTAGAGATATTTCTACCTGTTTTCTCAGCTCTTGTTTTGATGATGAAACTTCCAAAACCTCTTAAGTAAACATTATCTCCCGCCTCTAAAGATGATTTTACTTCTTCCATAAATGTTTCAACCGTCGCTTGAACATCACCTTTTTCAATTCCTAATTTCTCAGAAATTTTTGCTACTAAATCAGCCTTCGTCATTTTAATATATTTTTATTAGATTACTATAATTTTAAAAGGGATGCAAATATAGGAATTAAATATTCAATATTTCAAACCTAATTCATTAAAATTTAAGATTATAAACGTTTATTTTTGTTCGCTGTATTTATTTGGTTGATGATATTTTATAAAACTTTAAATAATTGGTATTCAAATAATAAGCGTGAATTACCGTGGCGAAAAACGGCAAATCCCTATTATATTTGGCTATCAGAAATTATTTTACAGCAGACACAAGTTGCGCAAGGACTGCCATATTACAGCGCATTTGTCGCCGAATTTCCGTCTGTTTTCGATTTGGCTAACGCATCCGAAAGCCAGGTGTTAAAATTATGGCAAGGATTAGGATATTATTCCAGAGCTAGGAATTTACATGCAACTGCGAAGTATGTAGCTAACGAATTAAATGGAAAATTTCCGGATAACTATAAAGACTTATTAAAATTAAAAGGTGTTGGCGATTATACAGCCAGTGCTATAGCTTCAATATGTTTTAATGAAGTTGCTGCGGTAGTAGATGGAAATGTTTATCGTGTGCTATCGCGTTATTTCGGTATCGATACTCCTATAAATACTACGAAAGGGAATAAAGAGTTTAAAGCCTTAGCACAGGAGCTTATCGATAAGAAGGATCCGGCAACCTTTAATCAGGCCATTATGGAGTTTGGGGCAATGCACTGTAAACCTAAAAACCCCAATTGTGACACCTGTCCGTTTATTAATAGTTGTATAGCGTATAACAAAAGTGAGGTTGAAAACCTTCCGGTAAAGTTAAAGGCTAATAAAGCCAAGGTTAAACATTTTAATTTTCTGGTTATTCTTTCAGATGATAATCAAACGGTTTTAGAGCAGCGTCAAGGGAAAGGTATTTGGCAAAACCTGTATCAGTTTCCTTTAGTAGAAACTAAAAATGAAGTCGGTTTTACTGAAATGAAAAGCTTAGCAGAAACGCACCAGTTATTAAAAGACAGGTCTTTTGAGTTGTCGTTATATAATAAGGAATCTATTGTACATAAACTTTCTCATCAGCATTTGCATACCAAATTCTGGATTGTAAAGCTTGAAGACGAATTAAAAAGTGGTGTTTCTATTGCTTCTGTAACCGATTATGCAGTACCTATATTAATAGGTAATTTTATAGAGGCTTTTAATTTTTAATTGGGTTATTTATTGCCGGTCGCATTTTTTTGTTAATTTTAAAAAAATGGAAATCGATTCTTAATAATGAAAAGCAATTCTTTAATTTTGCTTTTGTATAAACTATAAACATATATGTCTGGAACTTTAAATAAAGTGATGTTAATTGGTCATTTAGGCGACGAGGTGAAAATGCACTATTTTGAAGGTGGTGGCTGCGTGGGGCGTTTTCCTTTGGCAACAAATGAAACCTACGTTAGCAAACAAACTAACGAGCGTGTAACCAATACAGAGTGGCATAATATTGTAGTTAGAAATAAAGGAGCCGAAATTTGTGAGAAGTATTTAAGCAAAGGGGACAAGGTGTATATTGAAGGTCGTCTGAAAACCAGAAAATGGACTGACGAATCTGGTAACGAGCGTTACTCAACCGAAATTCAATGTACGGACTTTACATTTTTAACCACTAAAAAGGAAAGTGAAGCGCAAATGGGGAGCACCCCAAGTGCAGCACCGCAAGTTTCTAAACCGGTTGAAAGTAAACCTGTTTCCAGCGACCCTATTGAAGACGACGATCTTCCATTTTAAAGAAACGCCAAGTAGCGTTTATGTTTAACTTAAATTTTTGTATTTGGACCCTGAGCCCGCCAGTTTTAGTAGTTTAATAGCAGCAGTTGATTATTCAATTGTATTTGGTTTTGTGTTATTATTTGTACTGCTATGTTGTTCCGCACTTATTTCTGGTGCCGAAGTTGCTATGTTCTCGCTTTCGCGTAGCGATATAGAAAAAGGTTTAGAAGAGAAGTCTAAACGCATTCAAATTATTTCAGATTTATTAGACCGCCCAAAAAAATTATTGGCAACTATTCTTGTGGCCAATAACTTTATCAATATTGCGGTGGTTATTTTATTCGCCTACTTAAGTGGTTTTTTGTTTTCAGGAATAACATCGGCGTTAATTAAGTTTATTATCGAAGTGGTAATCGTAACTTTCTTAATCTTATTATTCGGAGAAATTCTACCGAAAATATATGCCAGTCGTAATAATATAACCTTTGCTGTTTTTATGGCTTATCCGCTAAAGGTTTTAGATGTGTTGTTGTCGCCGTTAAGTTTACCCATGCGAAGTGTTACCTTGGCGATTCATGACAGATTAGGAAAACAAAAATCTAATTTAAGCGTCGATCAATTATCGCAGGCTTTAGAGTTAACCAGTGAAGAAGATACCACAAAAGAAGAACATAAAATACTTAGAGGTATTGTACAGTTTGGAAACACAGATACCAAACAGGTTATGCGCCCTCGAATTGATATTTTTGCTTTAAATATTGAACAAAAATATGCCGATGTTCTAAATGAAATTATTGAAAACGGATATTCTCGTATTCCTGTGTATCAGGATAATATAGATACGATTAAAGGGATTCTTTACGTGAAGGATTTACTGCCTTATATTGACAGAAAACAGTTCGATTGGACAACGCTTCTTCGTGAACCATTTTTTGTTCCTGAAAATAAGAAGCTAGATGATTTAATGACCGAATTTCAGGATAAGAAAGTGCATTTGGCAGTTGTGGTTGATGAATATGGGGGAACCTCCGGTTTAATTTCTTTAGAAGATATTATAGAAGAAATTGTTGGGGATATCAGCGATGAGTTTGATGATGAAGATTTAACCTATTCAAAGCTTGATGACCATAATTATGTGTTTGAAGGCAAAACAGCACTGAAAGATTTTTATAAGATTATTAAAATTGAAGACGAAACTGTTTTTGAAGAAAACAAAGGGGAAGCCGAAACCGTTGCGGGATTTGTGTTAGAGATTTCAAAAAGCTTTCCTAAGTTAAATAGTAAAATAAATTTTAAAAATTTCGTTTTTAAAATTGAAGCTTTAGATAAGAAACGTATAAAGCTTGTAAAATTTACCATTCTAGATGAAGTATAATATTTACTTACTTTTATTTGTATTGCTATGTGTGTCTTGTGGCGAAGATTATGTGCCTAAGCCAAAGGCATTTTTACGATTAGATTACCCTGAACATAAATATAATCAACCGGATTTTACAGGTTTGCCATTTTCGTTTGAAACGAATAAACTGGCAACAGAAGTTAATGTAAAACCCATGAGAGCAGCTACAGAAAGTTATGGGATAGATCTTCAGTATCCTTCTATGAAAGGAACCATATTTGTAACTTATAAATCGATTAATAACGACAGGAAGACTTTAGAAAAGTATCTGGGTGATGCTCAGAAATTGACTTTAGAGCACACCATTAAAGCTGATGAAATTCCTGCATTTCCTTATGAAAATGAAGAACGAAAAGTTTACGGCGTTTTTTCTAAGGTTAAAGGCGATGTAGCTTCGCCGGCACAGTTTTATGTTACCGACAGTGTGAATCACTTTTTAACAGGCTCGTTGTATTTTTATGCCAAACCAAATTACGATTCCATTTTGCCAGCTGCAAACTATCTGGAAAAAGATATTCAACATATTATGGAAACCTTAAGGTGGAAATAAAAAAGCGTCTCGATTTCGAGACGCTTTTTTATATTTCATTTACAAGTAGTTAAGCTTTTTCGGCACAACAAGCTTTTTTACAATCTTTAGCACAAGCAGCTTTTTCTTCTGCAGTTTTGTTAGTACAACACGCTTTAGCACAGTTAGCGTTACATGCTTTTTCAGTTGAAAAACTATTAACAGTTTTCATGTCGCTTACTTTATAAGTGTCGCTAACAAGAGCAACAGTTTCTGTTAAATTTTCGGGAGTAACCATCGCTTCGTTGTATTCAACCATGGCTAATTTTTTGTCGAAATCTACTTTAGCAGATTTAACGCCTTCCATTTTAGCTAGTTTGTTTTCAATTGTTTTAGCGCATCCCATCATGCAAGTCATACCCTCAACGGTAAATTCAGCTTTAGCGTATTTTGCATTTGGGTCTAACTCTTGAGTGCTGGTCGTTGCAACTTCAACAGTTTTTACTTCAGATTCAGCTTTATTTTTACAATTAAAAGCAAGAAGAGATAATAGGGCAATAAAGAATATGTTTTTCATTTTCAATGGTTTTATAAGGGTATTATGAAGCACAAAATTACTAAATAATACGGTTTGTTGGTTTTAGAACTCTAATTTTGTTGTATAAATAAAATGCTGAGTGAAAAGTCAAAATTTAAAATGGGTATATTTATTTGTACTCTCGTTAATCTGGGGAAGTTCTTTTATTTTAATTAAAAAGTCACTTTTGGGATTAACTCCAATGCAACTTGGGGTATTAAGGAACTTAATAACATCATTAATTTTATTAGCATTAGGGTTTAGAGGGCTGAAAAGTGTAACACTCAACGAATGGAAATGGTTAGCGATTTCAGCGTTGGTTGGCTCTTTTATTCCTGCGTTTTTATTCGCTATAGCAGAAACCGAAATTGATAGTGCGGTAACTTCAGTCTTAAATTCTTTGGTGCCTATGCATACCTTTTGGTTAGGTTTGGCCTTTTTTAATATTCCTTCGTCTAAGCGTCAGTTTTTAGGGTTGGTTATCGGGTTTGTTGGTTCTTGTATTTTAATGTTGAATGGGGCAGAACTTAACCCAAATCAAAATTACTGGTATGCAGGTTTTATTTTGCTTTCCGGATTGATGTATGGATTAAATGTGAATATTATAAAACGATATCTTCATAATGTAAAACCTTTAACTATAGCTGCGGGTAATTATACAGTTATCTTTTTTCCGGCCATAATTATGTTGTTTTTTGTGGATTTCTTTTCTGAAAAGACATTTAGAAATCCGGAAATTAAAATGTCTATGGTTTATATTACAACCTTATCGTTTTTTGGAACGGCTATGGCTAAAATTATGTTCAATAAACTGGTTAAAATAAGTACGCCGGTATTCACATCTTCGGTAACCTATGTCATGCCAATCGTTGCTTTAATGTGGGGGTTTCTTGATGGTGAGCGATTTAGTTTAGTTCAGGGTGCAGCTAGTTTTGTTATTCTTTTAGGTGTTTTTTTAGTACACAAACGACAATAACTTTCAGATATTCAGTAGGTAATAATTTGATTTAAATTATTTTTTTTCAGGAATTTTCACGAAATTTAAGAGAATTAATTTTTAGTAAAAATGAAAAAAATAGCTCTTCCTATCCGATTTGGTCTGGTTACCAGTGCCGTTTTAATTGCGTATTTTTTAATTTTGGCTTTGTTTCACAGGCACATTTATCCGGCGTTTAGTTTTTTTAATGCCGTTATTACCGCTTTTGGTATTTACGAAGCCATTAAGCTCACTAAACTAGAAAAACCAGAAGCGTTTTCGTATGGTGAGGGTTTTAAAACCGGACTCATAACTGGTTTTATTGCGGCCATTTTATTTACTTTTTTCTTTTTGTTTTACATTACCGAAATCAATGCCGGATTTTTATCAGAATTATTTAAAGTCCTAAAAGGAGGTTTAGACGCTGATACAGGCTTAGTTACCTTTGTGGTTTTAATCATGGGATTCGCGACAACAGTTATTGCAACTCTGGCAGTTATGCAATTTTTAAAAAATAGTACGCAAACTAAATAAAACGTTTGTAAATTAATTAATTAGCAGTATATTTGCACCCGCCTTATATAAGGTTAGTAGTATTTATAACAAATTTAATTAATAAACGTTACGCTATGTACGCAATTGTAGAGATAGCAGGGCAACAATTCAAAGTTGAAAAAGACCAGAAAGTTTTTGTTAATCGTTTAGCAACAGAAGAAGGTGAAGCAGTATCTTTTGATAATGTACTTCTTTTAAGCGACGGTGACAATGTAACTGTAGGCGCCCCAGCTATAAACGGAGCTCAAGTAGGAGCAAAAGTTTTAAAGCACCTTAAAGGTGATAAAGTAATAGTTTTCAAGAAGAAACGTAGAAAAGGTTACCGTGTAAAAAACGGTCACAGACAAGCTTTAACAGAGATTGTTATTGAAAGTATCGTTGCTTCAGGTGCTAAGCCAGCTGCAAAAGCTGAGAAAAAAGTAGAGGCTCCTAAAGCTGACGCTTCTCAAGACTTAAGCGCTTTAACTGTTGCTGAATTAAGAGAACTAGCGAAAGCAAAAGATATTTCAGGATTTTCTACAATGAAAAAAGCTGAATTAATCGCTGCTTTAAGTTAATAACAAAATAAAATCGAAATAAAATGGCACATAAAAAAGGAGTCGGAAGTTCGAAAAACGGTAGAGAATCAGAATCGAAACGATTAGGTGTTAAGATTTTTGGTGGTCAGGCTGCATTAGCTGGAAACATTATCGTTAGACAAAGAGGTAACACACACCACCCAGGTGAAAATGTTTACCAAGGTAAAGATCATACTTTACACGCTCAAGTTGATGGCGTTGTAAAATTCACTAAAAAGAAAGACAACAAGTCTTACGTTTCTATCGAGCCTTTCGAAGCTTAAGAAACCGTTCTTTTTAAGATATTAAACCCTTTCTGTTTACAGGAAGGGTTTTCGTGTTTAATAATTATAAGTTAATATTAAATACATTTTCAAGTAATATAAGTTATGTTTCTTTAAAGTTTTATTTGGAAACTTGCGATGGTATATTACTTAAAATTACTTTTAACTTCATGTTTTATTATTCTGTCGGTTTTTGGGCAGGCTCAGGATTCAATCACTTCTTTTCAGGTCGATGTAAAATTCACTAATTTAAAGTCGCAATTAAAGGATGCTCGTTTTAAAGAAGATTCTCTAGTAATAGCGACAATTTACACAAAACTTGGGGACTTTTATTTGAATTTAGGTCTCGATAGTGAAGCTGTAAAAGAATACCATTTAGCGCAGGATTATCACAATAACAAAGATACTTTATTTGTATGGCTCAATGCGCGTTTAGCCCAAATTCATCTTGGTTTTAAACAATTTGATGAAGCTAAATCTTTTTTAAAAGAAAGCTTAGAGGTAGCAAATTATCTAGATTATAAAAAAGGATTAGCAAAGGCTAATGCCTTATTAGGAAGTGTTTCTGAAAAGGAGCAGAGATATGATGATGCGTTAAAATATCAAAACACTAGTTTAGAACTCTATCAAACCTTAAAAGACAGCACGGGATTGGCTATAACCAATGAAAATATTGGAAGTATTTATGAAGATCTTGAACAGTATGATGTAGCTTACAGATATTTTTTAAAAGCATTTAATTACGCAAAAAACAGCACTTCAGATACCCGAAACAATATTCTTAACAATCTTGGTGATGCCAATCGTAAATCGGGAATATATGATAAGGCATTGTTTTATACGGAGCAAGCTTTAAGTTTGGCCCTGCAAACTAAAAACGGATCGCAGCAGGAGAGTGCTTTAAAAGATATGGCGCGCACGTATGCCGAAATGGGTGATTTTGAAAAAGCTTACCAATATCTGAGTAATCAAACCGTAGCCAACGAACAGGAATTGAAACGCCACAACGCCGAATTGGTAAGTTCTTTACAGATTTTACATGAAGTAAAGGAACGAGAAAATCAACTTGAGCTTTTAAGTAAACAAAATGAAATAAGTAAGCAAAGGCAACTGGTTATTGTTTTGTTTGCTGTTGCTTTAACTGTTGTATTTTTTGCGATTTTAGTCTATTTTAAAAAGAAAAAGAAACAGGAAAAAACCATTCTTCAATTTAAACAGCAATTATTAAAAGCCGATTTAGAAAAGAAAACTTCAGAAGAAAAAGCATTAAAACGTGAAATCGACATTCAGGTGTCGGCATTAACGAATTACAGTTTAAATCTGGCGCAAAAAAATAAAATGCTTGCTGATGTTTCCAGAACTTTGATTAATGTAAAGGACAGAAATAGCGAGTTTATAAAAAGTAAACTAGAAAGTATGGCGAAAGATATCGATTTTGAACTGTCGCAACAAAACGAATGGAGTGAATTGTTAGGTTTCTTCGGGCAAATTCATCCAGGATTCTTTGATAAATTAAAAGCAGAAGCTATAGAAGAGCTTTCAACTTCCGATTTACGCTTGTGTATGCTTATACGATTAAACTTGTCTTCAAAAGATATGGCATCCATTCTTCATATTACACCCGATAGTGTTCGGATTGCACGTTACCGCATGCGAAAAAAATTACCGCTTCAGCCCAAAGAGAAGTTAGATGTGTTTCTGGCTAATGTATAGTGAAACTTAATGCAATGTTACCTGAATGTTAATGTTGCTTTGTAATATACCCTAGACACGGGAGGTTGTTACGGTTTGTTAACACAGGCTTTAGCTATTTAAAAGAGTTGGTTGGTAGTTTTGCTCCAAGAATTTAACTAAAATAATCAACTCAAAAATGAAACACTATTTAGTTTTTTTAATGCTGCTTGGATTTACTATAAGTAGCTTTTCACAAACCGGAAATATACAAGGGGTTATTACCGACGAAAATGGTATTGCGGTACCAGGAGCCACTGTGGCAGTTCAAGGTTTTAATAAAGGAGCAGTTACCGATTTCGATGGTACGTATACATTAGTAGAAGTACGCGAAGGTCTTCAGAAATTAATTGTTAGCTTTTTAGGTTATGCCAGCGTGGAGAAAGAAGTTACTGTTAAAGCAAACCAGACTGTAGCTTTAAATATTACCATGAGTTCTGAGTCTACCACTTTAGATGAAGTCCTTATTACAGGGTATGGTTTAGGCGGACAGGCCAGAGCATTAAATACGCAAAAGAACAAGCAAAATATTACCAATATCGTGTCTACCGATCAAATTGGAAAGTTCCCGGATGCTAATGTTGGAGATGCTGTAAAACGTATTCCTGGTATTACCATGCAAGTCGATCAAGGGGAGGCGAGAAACATTATTATTCGTGGTTTATCACCACAATTAAACTCTGTAACCTTAAACGGCAGTCGTATTCCTTCGGCTGAAGGTGATAACCGTAATGTTCAAATGGATTTAATTCCATCAGACATGATTCAAAGTATTGAGGTAAATAAAGCGGTAACTCCAGATATGGATGCCGATGCACTTGGTGGTTCGGTAAACTTAATTACCAGAACGTCACCTCAAGGTTTTCGTTTATCGGCAACTGCTGGTTCTGGTGTTAACTTTATTACCGATAAGCGTATTTTAAACGGATCGTTCTTATTAGGAAACCGTTCTAAAAACGATAAATTCGGTTGGATGGTTTCAACATCTATTAACGATAATGACTTCGGAAGTGATAACGTTGAAGCCGAATGGGAAGACGAATTCGAGTTCAATAATGGCGACGAAGACAACTTAGAAGAAGTTGCTGTTAATCCGTATGCTAAAGTATTTGAAATTAGAGAATATTTAGTGCAACGTGTGCGTCGTAGTTTTTCGGCTAACTTCGATTATAAATTAGATCAAAACAACAATTTATACTTCAAGTCAATCTATAACTGGAGAGACGACCGCGAGAACCGTTTCCGTTTAGAAAATGAAATTTTAGATGGGGAAGATATTGGTGCAGACGATTTCACTGTTGATGCTAACGGAAATTTAACCAGTTTTCCTGTTGAAGCGAAACGTCAAACCAAAGGTGGTATTGCTGGCGGACGTAACAAAAATGCACGTCTTGAAGATCAGCGTATGCAAAACTACAGTTTAGGTGGAGATCACTTATTTGGTAGTGTAAAATTAGATTGGATGGCATCTTACTCAAAAGCTTCAGAAGAACGATTAAACGAGCGTTATTTAGAATATGAAAGTGAATACGGTGTAGCATTCAACAATAACGGAGATAAGCCATTATTTACGCCATTAAACGCTGCCGATGCTGATTTTAGCTTATTTGAATTAGATGAAATTACCGAAGAAAATCAGTATACCGAAGAAGAAGATGTTAATTTCTTTGTAAACGTAAAAGCGCCTTTAACTTTGGTTGAAGATCAGGAAGGGTTTTTAAAATTCGGATTTAAAAGTCGTTTGAAAAATAAAAACAGAACCAATGACTTTATGGAATATAGCGATGAAACCGGAGCTTTAGATATTTTAGGTGATATTCCAACCAGAAATTATTCCGATAACGATTTCCTTGCCGGAAGTCAGTATCAAATTGGAAGTTTTGCTTCAGCAGATTATTTAGGAGGTTTAAACCTTTATGATAGTAGCCTTTTTGAAGGTGAAGATCTTCCGGATGAATATTTAACAGCTAACTTCGATGTAAACGAAAATGTTTATGCAGGTTACGCGATGTTAAGTCAGCAGTTTTCAGATAAGTTTACCGTATTGGCGGGTGTGCGTTTAGAGCATACAACCATTGATAGTGAGGGAAATACTTTAGTGTTTAACGAAGATGGTGACTACGACGGCACGCAAATTGTTAAAGATAAAGGCAACTATACAAACCTGTTGCCTGGTGTACATTTAAAATATAATGTGGCCGATAATACGGTGTTGCGTTTTGCATGGACAAACACTTTGGCGCGTCCTAACTATGTAGATTTAGTGCCATACCAGGAAATTAATAATGAAGATGAGGAGATTTATTTTGGTAACTCTGAATTAAACCCAACAACATCGATGAACTTCGATATTATGGCCGAGCAGTATTTTAAATCTGTTGGATTATTATCGGGAGGGGTGTTCTATAAAGATATTCAGGATTTTATCTATACCAATGTTTCTGAAGACGACAATGGATTTGAAGTTTATAAACCATTAAACGGAAACGGTGCAACAGTTTTTGGTGCTGAGGTGTCTTTACAACGTCGTTTAGATTTCTTACCAGGCTTTGCTAAAAACTTTAGTATTTATTTAAACTACACGTATTTAACATCTAATACCGATGGCATTTACAACGAAGATGGCGACGAGCGTACCGATTTAGATTTGCCAAATACAGCACCAAACATGTTTAACGGGTCGTTGGGCTATGCCGATAAACACTTTAGCGTACGTTTATCAGGAAACTTCTCTGATGCTTATGTTGATGAAATTGGTGGTCGTGCTTTCGAAGATCGTTATTACGACAAACAGTTTTTCTTAGACTTCAATGCTAACGTAGCTTTATCTAAACAGTTGAGTTTATATGTAAATTTAAACAACATCACCAACCAACCATTACGTTATTATCAAGGGGTTAAAGGAAGAACCATGCAAATGGAATACTACGAAAAACGCCTGAACTTTGGTTTAAAATACGATTTGTTTAAAAAGAAGTAAGATTAGAATATAAATGAAGAAATTAAAAATAAATTTAGTTTTAGGTGCCGCAGCGTTAATGGTAAGCTGCGGGCCTAAACTACCCGAAATTGTAGCAACAGCAATAACCGAAACTACACCTCATGATACCGACGATCCTGCGATTTGGGTGAACAAAGCCAATCCGGAACAAAGCATTGTGTTCGGAACCGATAAAGATGAGGTTAATGGCGGAGTTTATGCTTTTAACCTTGACGGAAAAATAATTCCAGAAAAGAGTTTAACAGGTGTAAGTTATCCCAATAATGTGGATGTAGAATATGGTTTTAAACTTAATGATTCTACACAAACCGACATTATGATTTTCACCGAAAGAGAAAAGCACCAGGTTCGTGTGTATTCGGTGCCAGACATGACCCCTTTAGATAACGGTGGTTTTAAAGTATTCGCCGATGAAACTGATGTGGAGATGAAACGACCAATGGGCGTTTCAATTTATAAAAATCCGAAAAGTGGAGCTATTTCCTTTTTTGTAAGTCGAAAAGTAGGACCAACCGAAGGGTATTTATATCAATACGAATTGATGTCTGATTCATTAGGTGTAAAAGCGAACTTGCTTAGAAAAGTAGGGACCTTTAGCGGACAAAAAGAAATTGAAGCTATCGCGGTTGATGATGCTTCAGGAACGCTGTATTATTCAGATGAAGGTGTAGGCATTAGAAAATACCATGCCAATCCGGAGCAGGGTAGTGAAGAAGTGAGTCTTTTTGGAGGTGAGCATTTTAAAGCTGATATCGAGGGAATCGCTATTGCAAATTACAATGATAAAGGGTTTTTAGTAGTGTCTAACCAGCAAGCCCACACGTTTAATGTCTTCGATTTAAAGACTAATACGTTTATTAAAGAAATTAATTTAGGAACTGTTGAAACCGATGGTTGCGATGTAACTACTATAGCTTTAGGAGGGAAATATCCTAGCGGATTGTTTGTTTCTATGAGCGACAATAAAACATTTTTATTTCATGACTTAAGTTTGCTTAAGTTAGTTGATTAGTTAGTTTTTTTGAATGTAAAGCCTTCCTTTAAACAGGAAGGCTTTTTTTATTGATTTTTTCGGAAGAATTGATTAATTTAATGCAAGTTAAATGAGTTGTTTCTCTTAAAATTCAAGCTTATGCATCTTCCGTTTAGATCTGAAATCAGAAATTCCCCAAAGCAACAAACCATTAAAATTTATTTAGGTGACGAATCGCTAGATGAAAAGATTAAAAAGCACTTAGAACATTTTAATGAAATCGATTTTATAGAAATAAGAGAAACTGTTGAGCAAAATCGGTCGAATGAAAATATTACGGTATTCCTTAAAGATGATGTAGATATAGTTAAGATGCAAAAGGCAATAGATTCCAGTTTATGGTGGTATTTCGAAGAGGATGTGGTTGATGAATAGTTGCGCAATAGCGATTGCAGCGGCATCCTTTTCTGAGAGGTTGAAATACATTCAGTACGAAGAAAAGATATAGCGGAAAGCGCGGTGCTTTAGTAATTGCCCAAAATAAAAAATCCCAAGCCTTGAAACTTGGGATTTTGTGTATAAAGAGATGCTGAATTTATTTCAGCATGACAAATTTTAATATCTGTAGTGTTCAGGTTTGTAAGGCCCTTCAACAGTTACACCAATGTATTTAGCTTGTTCATCGCTAAGCTCGGTAAGCTCCACACCAATTTTAGCTAAGTGTAATTTGGCAACTTTTTCGTCTAAGTGCTTAGGTAACATGTAAACTTCGTTTCCGTAAGCTTCGGCGTTAGTCCAAAGTTCGATTTGAGCTAAAGTCTGGTTTGTGAATGAGTTACTCATTACAAAACTTGGGTGACCTGTAGCACATCCTAAGTTTACTAAACGACCTTCAGCTAAGATAATTATATCATTCCCATCAACGTTGTATTTATCAACCTGAGGTTTGATTTCTACTTTCGTGTTTCCGTAGTTTTGGTTTAACCAAGCCATTTGGATTTCGTTATCGAAGTGTCCAATGTTACAAACGATGGTTTTATCTTTCATCGCTTTAAAGTGCTCAGCTCTAACGATGTCTTTATTTCCTGTTGTTGTGATGATGATATCAGCATTACCAACAACGGTTTCTAATTTTTTAACTTCGTAACCGTCCATTGCAGCTTGTAAAGCACAGATTGGGTCTATTTCTGTTACAGTAACAATACTTCCTGCACCTTTAAAAGAAGCAGCAGTTCCTTTACCAACATCACCATAACCACAAACCACAACGCGTTTTCCGGCTAGCATCACGTCGGTAGCACGACGAATCGCATCTACTGCACTTTCTTTACATCCGTATTTGTTATCGAATTTCGATTTAGTAACCGAGTCGTTAACGTTAATTGCCGGCATTGGTAATGTTCCGTTTTGTACACGCTCGTAAAGTCTGTGAACTCCTGTGGTTGTTTCTTCAGATAAACCTTTAATTCCAGCAGCTAACTCCGGGTATTTATCTAAAACCATATTGGTTAAATCGCCACCATCATCAAGAATCATATTTAATGGTTGTCTGTCTTCACCAAAGAAAAGGGTTTGCTCGATACACCAATCGAATTCCTCTTCGTTCATGCCTTTCCATGCATAAACAGCAGTTCCCGCAGCAGCAATAGCAGCAGCAGCCTGATCTTGAGTTGAGAAAATATTACAAGAACTCCAGGTTACTTCGGCACCTAAAGCCTGTAACGTTTCAATTAATACAGCCGTTTGAATAGTCATGTGTAAACATCCGGCAATACGAGCACCTTTTAAAGGTTGAGAAGCACCATACTCCTCGCGTAAACTCATTAATCCCGGCATTTCAGCTTCGGCTAATTCTATTTCTTTTCTACCCCAGTCTGCAAGCGACATATCTTTTACTTTATGTGCTACGTAAGGAATTGTTTTTGTACTCATATCAATCTTTGTTTTGTTTTTAAAACTAAACATTCTTGTGGTTAAAACATAAATAGTTAAATTCGCCTGTCAAGAATGTAAAATTGCCTTAGGCGGTGCAAAGATAACCATAACTTTTAGAATATTAAATGCCTCTTTATAAAACCATTACTCCAAATTCACAAACTACTGTTAAAATCTGGAAAATAACAGAGTCGTTTGATGATTTAATGCAGGGATTAACCTTAAAACCAGAAAGTTTGAATCGCGTTTTAGGAATGAAAAGTGAAATGCACCAGCGCGGATTTTTAAGTGTGAGGCATCTTTTAAAGGCTTTCGGATATGATGATTCTGATTTGTTTTATGATGAAAATGGCAAGCCGCATTTAAAAGATGGTAAACAAATATCTATTACGCATTCCTTTAATTTTTCGGCGGTGATTGTTAGTGATGGTATTATTGGAATTGATATTGAAAAACAAAGGAAAAAAATTCAGGTGATTGCTCATAAATTTATTGATTATGAATACAATTATTTAGATGAAAACGCCGAAAATTACATTAATAAGCTTACTATAATTTGGTGTGTTAAAGAATCGCTTTATAAGCTTTTTGCAACACCAGGACTTAGTTTTAAACAACACTGTTTAATGATTCCAGCTTCTGATAATGCCAGCGAAACCATTGCCTGGATTGATTATGAAGATAAAAAATACAGATATAACGTTCAGTTTTTAGAATTTGAAGGTTTTACCTGTGCCTATGCCATGGCTTAAATGAAAACGGTTTATAAAGACATATTCTCGGCTATTGATTCTGGTAAAAAGTTACTTGCCATTTTAATTGATCCTGATAAGTTTGCTGTTGAATCTGTTCCGGAGTTCATTACAAAGGTAAATGCTTCGGTGGCGACGCATATTTTTGTAGGTGGAAGCACCGTTGAAGATGACGCGACTCATATTTTGGTTGAAGCTATAAAAACATACACATCATTACCTGTGGTTTTGTTTCCAGGAGATGTCACGCAAATTACTCCTAAAGCCGATGCCTTGTTGTTTTTAAGTCTCATTTCAGGTAGGAATGCTGATTATCTTATAGGGAAACATGTCGCATCTGTTTCAAGACTTCGGGGTACAAATTTAGAAGTTATCCCAACAGGATATTTGCTTATTGAAAACGGCAAAGAAACCGCTGTACAACGTGTAACAGGAACCAATCCAATACCAAGGATTCAGATTGAAAACATTGTTGATACAGCCAAAGCAGGTGAGCTTCTCGGAATGAAATTAATCTATCTGGAAGCTGGTAGCGGAGCAGTGCATCCGATAACTTCTGAAATTATAACTTCAGTTAAAACTGAATTGAATATACCTTTAATCGTTGGTGGAGGCATTCGAAGCAAAGAACAATTACAATTGGCATACAACTCAGGAGCTGATATGGTTGTTATTGGTACTGCTTTTGAACAAGATGAATTGTTTTTTAATGATTTGTCTAATTAAGATTATTTAATTCTATATTTTTAAATATAACACTTCGGAATAATTAATATTATGAAAATATCAGTAGAACTTACACTAACCCCATTACACGACGATTACGAACCCGCAATTATTCATTTTATAAAAAAATTAAGAGCTTCAAATCTTACAGTTTTAGAAAATCCTTTAAGTACGCAAGTTTATGGTGATTACGATGAGGTGATGCGTGTTTTAACTTTAGAAATTAAAGAAGCATTTGAACTTTTAGAGCGTGGTTTGCTGTATATGAAAATTGTAAAATCTGATCGTCACGATTATGAGCCACATTTTTAATTGGTTGTTTTCGCAATATCAAGGGGTCGAAACTCATTTAATTGTACTTGAATTACTTGGTGTTTTCTTTGGGTTTTTAAGTGTCTGGTATTCCAAGCAGGAAAACATTCTAGTTTATCCAACCGGGATTGTAAGTACCGCGATTTTTGTGTATATTTTATGGGTTTTTAGCCTTTTGGGCGATATGCTAATAAATGCTTATTATTTTTTAATGAGTATTTATGGCTGGTATTACTGGACACGAAAGGATGGAGATAATCACCAAGTTCTTATAACAAAAATGACCAAAAAGGAACATATGTGGAGTGTCGCTATTTTTGTGTTTACCATGTTGTTCGTAGCTGTTGTTTATGTTATTAGCGATAAATTTGATAACTGGACGGCTTATGTTGATACTATTACAACAGCCATATTTTTTGTGGGAATGTGGCTTATGGCTAAAAAGAAATTAGAAAACTGGACGTATTGGATTATCGGTGATATTATTTCGGTGCCTTTGTATTTTTATAAAGGACTCATTTTTACGTCATTTCAATATTTGTTATTTACCGTAATTGCAATATATGGATATAAAGCATGGAGGAAGACTTTAAGCAACAGTCAAGTAGCTGCATAAAAATAGTTTTGTTCGGCCCCGAATCTACAGGGAAAACAACCTTGTCGAGACAATTGGCACGGTATTATAATTCGGTTTGGGTGCCAGAATACGCACGTGAATATTTGCAAAATAAATGGAATAACGAACGTAAAACCTGTGAGCCGGAAGATTTGCTTCCTATAGCTAAAGGACAAATAAAATTAGAAAATAAATTAGCTAAAAAAGTAGACGATATCTTAATCTGTGATACTGATTTGCTGGAAACTAAGGTGTATTCTGAAGCGTATTATTTGGGTTATTGTGACCCAGTTTTAGAAAAATATGCATTGGAAAACACTTACAGTTTATATTTTTTAACTAATATTGATATTCCGTGGGAAGCCGACGATTTGAGGGATAAGCCAAACGACAGGGAGGCAATGTTTGAAGCTTTTCATAATGCTTTAGTGAAGTATAAGCGACCTTTTGTGCTGCTTAGCGGGAGTAAAAAGGAGCGTTTGGAAACAGCAGTAAAGCATATTGATAAACTATTGAAAAAGAAAAATTAATGATTGCAGAAAAAGAGGTGATGTTTACCGATAAGGATATCCGTCAAATTGAAAGTCATGGTCTTACCCAAGATAAAGTTATTGACCAAATTGAGTGTATTAAATCTGGAATGGAGTACTCAAATTTGGTTGAAGCGGCTACCATTAATAAAGGTATTTTAAAGTTTGATAAACAAGGCATGCAGCAATACGTTGATTTGTACAACAGTAAGTTGAATGTTTTAAAAGTCGTGAAATTTGTGCCGGCATCTGGAGCTGCAACCCGAATGTTTAAATTTATCTATCAGTTTTTAAAAGACTATCATGAGGATGAAGAACGTTTGGGGCATTATTTAAAAACACATAAAAACTTTTGGGTGTTTGTTAATGGTTTAGAAAAGTTACCTTTTTTCGAGAATGTTGTTTCTAGAATTTCAAATTATTCTGAATTAGCAGTAGAGGAAAAATATATAGCTTTCGTAAAAGTTATGTTGGCTGATGATGGTTTGAATTGTAGTGCTTGCCCAAAAGGACTGTTGCCGTTTCATAAATATAATGATGAGGTATTAACGGCCTTTCATGAGCATTTGTTAGAGTCTACCTTGTATGCCTCTTCAAATAATATTTCGAATTTGCATTTTACTATTTCTGAAGGACATACTAAAAAATTTCAGAAAGAGTTAGAAAATGTTCAACAAAAGGTACAAGATAAAACCGGGACTAAATTTAACGTCTCGTTTTCTTATCAAAGTAAATCGACCGATACCATCGCCATAAAATCCAATAACGAATTATATCGAACTCCGGAAGGAAATTTATTGTTCAGACCGGCAGGTCATGGGGCGTTGTTAGAGAATTTAAATAGGCTTGACGCAGATTTAATTTTTATAAAAAACATTGATAATATTGTTGTTTTAGAACAAAATAAAAAGCAGAGCGAATATAAAAAGTTGTTGGCAGGTGTTTTGTTAGATGCTCAGGAAAAAGCTTTCCAGTATTTAAATGAATTAGATAAAGAAACGGTTTCGGAAAGAAAATTATTGGAAATAGCTATGTTTTTAACGCATAGAATGAATTTAAGATTAGATGCCGAATTCGATGATTTTAGTTTTAATGAGAAAGTTTCTTATTTATATAAAAAATTAAACCGACCAATTCGTGTTTGTGGAATGGTTAAAAATGAAGGTGAACCTGGAGGAGGACCGTTTTGGGTAAAAGATTCGGAAGGGCATGTGTCTTTACAAATTATAGAGTTTGCTCAAATTAACGTGGAAGATAAATCTCAAAAAGCTATCGTAAAACATGCCACGCATTTTAATCCGACAGATTTGGTTTGTGGAACAAAAGATTATAAGGGCAATAAGTTTAATCTTCACGATTTTGTAGATCCTAAAGCTGCTTTTATAACTATTAAATCTCAAAACGGAACGGATATTAAAGCATTGGAATTACCTGGTTTATGGAATGGAAGTATGGCCGATTGGAATTCTATTTTTGTAGAAGTGCCTTTGTCAACATTTAACCCGGTTAAAACGGTTAACGATTTGTTGAAACCGGCACATCAAGTAGTGTAATGTTTAAAAAAGAAGCTTTAATACAAGAATTAAATTTCAAAGCAATCAGAAGTTCTGGCTCTGGTGGGCAACATGTCAATAAAGTGGCTTCAAAAGTTGAGTTAAGTTTTAGTCTGAATGATTCGCTTGTTTTTGATGATATTCAAAAAAGCAGACTTCAAAACAAACTTCAAAATAGATTGACTAACGATGGGGTTTTAATCCTTCAATGCGCAGAAAGCCGAAGTCAGCATAAAAATAAAGAACTTGTTATAAAGCGTTTTCTTGATATAATGGAAAACGCTTTGATAGTTCAAAAGAAGCGTGTGCCGACTAAAATTCCTAAATCTGTAATTAGAAAACGCATAAAAAGTAAGAGGAATCAGTCTTTAAAAAAGGAAAATAGAAAAAAGCCAGATTTAGACTAAATAATCCGAAATTGCTTATTACCTTTGCGCCGTTCTCATAAAGGGGTGCCTATATCGGCTGAGATCATACCCATTGAACCTAGAACAGGTAATGCTGTTTAGGGAGGCGAAGAATCGCTGTTTGGATAAATTTATTTATCAAATTATTTAATCAAAATTAGTTAAGAATAATAACCTCTTTTTATTCGATTATAAAGTCATAATCGTAATGAAACATTTATTTATTGTTTTAACTACTTTGGTATTAGCTATTCAGGTTAATGCCCAAGAACAACAACAAGATTCAACTCAGGTTGAAAAATTAGATGAAGTTTTGCTCTCTGCAACCCGGGCAAAAGACAAAACTCCGGTAGCCTTCACTAACATATCTAAAGAAGAACTGGAGTCGACCAATTTGGGTCAGGATTTACCTATTTTATTAGACCAGTTGCCATCTGTTGTTACAACTTCTGATGCCGGAGCAGGTGTAGGTTATACAGGAATTAGAGTTCGTGGTACTGATGCAACTCGCGTAAATGTAACCATAAACGGTATTCCGTATAATGATGCTGAAAGTCAGGGGACATTTTGGGTAAATATGCCTGATTTTGTGAGTTCTGTTGAAGATATTCAGTTGCAACGTGGCGTAGGAACCAGTACCAATGGTTCTGGAGCATTTGGAGCAAGTTTAAACTTAAAAACTCTTAATCCTTCAACCGAAGGTTACGCAACAACCACAAATGTAGTAGGATCTTACGGTACACGTAAGCATAATATCAGTTTAGGATCTGGATTAAAAAATGGGTTTTATGCAGAAGGTCGACTATCTAAAATTATGAGTGATGGTTATATTGATCGTGCGTCTTCCGATTTATCATCATATTATGTTGAAGGTGGATTTTTAGATGAAAAAACATCGGTTAAAGCAATCGTTTTTGGAGGAAAAGAAAAAACGTATCAGTCTTGGTATGGTACGCCAGAAGCCGTTGTAAAAGGTGATTTACAAGGTATTCAGGATTTTATCGATAGAAATTATTCTTCGGAAGCTGAAGCTGAAAATCTATTGAATTCAGGCCGTACGTATAACTATTATACTTACGATAACGAGATTGATCATTACGAGCAAACACATTATCAATTGCATGTATCTCATCAGTTTAATACTCATTTTTCAGCAAACCTTTCGGGAAATTATACACGCGGAAATGGGTATTTTGAGCAATATAAAGATGGTGAGGAAGTAGGTGACTATTTTCCTGAAAGTGCCGATGCCAGTGAAGAAGGCGATGTTATTAGACGCCGTTGGTTAGATAACGATTTTTATGCAATCGTGTCTTCTTTCAACTATAAAAAAGATAATCTAAATGTATATTTAGGGGGAGGATATAATAAGTATGATGGCGACCATTTTGGTGAATTAATATGGGATTCGTTTCCGGTTTCTGTGCCAATTCGAACAGATTACTATACTAGTGTAGGAGAGAAAAATGATTACAATGCGTATTTAAAAGCTGAATATACTTTAAATTATACATGGTTTTTATTTGCCGATATACAGTATAGAGGTGTAGATTATAAGTCTAACGGATTGAGTTCAGATTTAATTCCTATAAATGTTTCAGAAACTTATAATTTCTTCAATCCAAAAGCAGGGGTAACATATACTATTGATAATTATAATTCGGTTTACGGGTCGTTGTCTTTAGCGAACAGAGAACCAAATCGCGACGATTTAACAAAGAATCCTGTGTTGCCACAACCAGAACGTTTATACGATTACGAGTTTGGTTATAAGTTAAAAACGCCAAAGTATTACGCGACTGCTAATCTGTATTATATGGATTATAAAGATCAGTTGGTGTTAACGGGCGATTTAGATAATGTTGGAGACCCCATTCGTGAAAATGTAAAGGAGAGTTACAGAGCCGGGATTGAGTTACAGGCGGGTTATAAGTTTTCAGAGATGCTACGAGTTGATGCCAATGCGACCTTCAGTCAAAACAAAATTAAAAATTTCGACTACGTGGTTTACGATGCCCAGTACGACCCGAATACTTGGGAAACCGTGTCTTACGATGCTATTACAACATCTTATGAAGATACCGACATTTCATTTTCACCAAACGTTGTTGCCGGAGGAACTGTTCGTTTTACACCTTTAGAAAATTTAAATCTGGCGTTTATTTCAAAATATGTAGGCAAGCAGTATTTAGATAATACATCTAGCGATAGCAAAAGTATGGATGCCTATTTTGTAAATAATTTTAATGCGACTTTTAAGATACAGCCAAACTGGATTAAAGAAGTAGCTTTTAATCTGTTAGTGAATAATATTTTCGATAACGAATATGTGTCTAATGGATATACTTATAGCTATTATTACAGACCACAAGGAAGTAATGATAATGCGATAACAGAGAATTTCTACTATCCGCAGGCTAAAATTAATTTCCTTTTAGGAATGACTTTAAAGTTTTAATGAAAGAGAAAAATAAGAAAATGAAAACGCTCCTAATCGGGGCGTTTTTTAATTGTTGTATACTCGAATAATATACCCGGAAACTTCAACATTATAACGTAATAAAGGATATTGTCCGGTAGTACCTTCGGCCATGTTTCCTGTTAGAATATCATAGGAGTTGTCATCATTGCAAGTGCATGAAGCAATAATCCCATCAATTGTTAATTTGGAGCAAGTGCTTAAAGCGTGATTAGGGTCCGATAATTCAAAGGCATTATAAATGTCACCTCCAGCATAAAACAATACCACACCATTTATACCATAACCTTCTAAAATCACATAATTCCCCGGTAGTTGAAGTTTGTTGTATTGTGGTAATCGAGTGTCAATAAAGTTGTTTGTGTTAAACTTGTAGTCCGGTAAATAAGGGTTTTTTATAATATCGTCGCTACTGCAAGACACGATTAAAAAAAGGGTAAGAATGTATAAAAGAGGCTTCATAAAATTCGCAAAATATTCTATCGCAATTTACAACAAAAAGGAAATTGAGATAAATATTTTGTATATTTGTTACTCAATCTCGTGAAAACGAGATTTTTTTTATGCAGAAAATCGATAGACATGTTTTCGGCATTTTTAATTATTAAATGAATGAAGTTATGAGTAAAGTATCGTACTATACACCGGAAGGATTAAAGAAATTAAGAGACGAATTAAAACAACTAAAAGATATAGAACGCCCAAAAGCATCACAGGCTATTGCCGATGCCAGAGATAAAGGAGATTTAAGTGAGAATGCAGAATACGACGCTGCGAAAGAAGCTCAAGGTTTATTGGAAATGAAGATTTCTAAACTTGAAGAAGTACTTTCTAATGCCCGTATTATTGATGAGTCGCAATTAGATACCTCTAAAGTTTTGGTATTATCTAAAGTGAAAATAAAAAACCAAACCAACGGTATGGAAGTGGTATATACTTTAGTGGCTGAAAGTGAAGCAAATTTAGCAGCGGGTAAAATTTCTGTAAATTCACCTATAGGTAAAGGATTATTAGGGAAATCCGTTGGTGATGTTGCTGAAATTCAGGTTCCTAATGGCGTTATGAAATTTGATATTATCGAAATTTCAAGATAAATAATAACATAATACAATGTTTTTAAAAGATTCCTGTCTTAACTTAGTCAGGAATCTTTTAAATTTATAATCTCTCATTTTTAATATTATGGCTTCAATTTTTACTAAAATAGTTAACGGAGAAATTCCTTGTTATAAAATTGCTGAGACTGATGAGTTTTTAGCATTTTTAGATGTTAATCCAAATGCTTCAGGACATACACTTTGTATTCCTAAAAAGGAAGTTGATAAAATTTTCGATTTAGATGAAGCGACCTACACGGGATTAATGCAGTTCTCAAGAAATGTAGCGATTGCTATCCAGAAATCTATTCCTTGTAAGCGAGTAGGTGTTACTGTTATTGGTTTAGAAGTGCCTCACGTTCACGTACACTTAATACCATTAACAACCATGGAAGACGCGCGTTTTATTAAAAAAGTATCGCACTCCCAAGAGGAGTTTGAGGCTTTAGCAGAAAAAATTAAGGCAGCTTTATAATACGCTATATATTATAACTGCGGTTATACACAATGCAATAAATACACCTGAAGTAATGGCAAGCCACGTCGCCTTTTTAAAATGTGTCGAGGCTTGTTTAGGGTTAAATCCTCTTTTGTGATATTCAAACACACGCTCAATATCTTCGGTCCATTTTACGGGGTAAATATGCGTATTACAGGTTAAGCAATCCATTTCGTATTTAATATCAGAAGTAATTTTTTTATAGAAGTTGGTTTCTATAAACTTTTGCTTAAAGGTAAGTTTTAAGCCTTCTTTACTGTAACATTCCGGGCAATTGTTGTTAAGATCAACAGCTTTAATTTTGATATAGTGTTCTGTCATAGCCTAAGCGCGTTTAAGAGTTATTTGTATGGTTGTGCCTTTATCTTTTTCAGAGTGTAAAACTTTAATCTTGCCATAATGAAAGTCTTCAATAATACGTTTGGTTAGCGATAAGCCTAATCCCCAGCCACGTTTTTTAGTAGTGTATCCCGGTTCAAAAATCTTATTAAAGTCTTTCTTGGCGATACCTTTTCCGGTATCGGTAACATTAATTTTTACGGTGCTATCAATCTCAACAATCTCAACAATTAGTTTACCTCTGCCTTTCATGGCGTCAATGGCATTTTTAACCAGGTTCTCAATGGCCCAACTGTAAAGTTGTTTGTTCAAATTTACTAAAATGCCACTTTCGGGCATAACAATTTCAAAGTCAATTAGTTTAGAAGCGCGCGCTTTTAAATAATCGTAAGAATCTAGGGTCTCTTTTTTAATATCTGCTAATTCTAAGGTAGGAATTGAACCAATTTTGCTAAAGCGTTCTGTTATAGTTTGTAAGCGGTCTATATCTTTTTCAATTTCAGAGATATAACTGGGATTTACATTTTCAGATTTTAATATTTCTGTCCACCCTATTAAAGAGGATAATGGCGTACCGATTTGATGTGCAGTTTCTTTAGCCATACCCGACCATAGTTTATTTTGAGTTGCATTTTTAGTGCTTCGGTAGAAAAAGAAAATCACAGCGCCAAATAAAAACACAATCAATAATAAAGCTAATGGATAATATTTAAGTTTATTTAAAAGTGGGGAGTTGCCATAGTAAATAGTGCTTGCAATGGAATTCCCTAATTTTACGGGGATGGGGCGGTTTTCTTCAGCAAATTTGGCAATTAATTTTTGTACGTATAGTGAATCCTGAATTTTCGTCTCATCTAAATTTTTGAAACTGTTTAAGCTGCCATCTTCATTAATAACCAGCATAGGTGTAGTTTCGTTGCTGCTCATAATTTTCAGGGTGAGGTCTAGGTTCGTAGCATCGTCATCAGAATTGATAAATTCGGTTTGCGCAAACGACCAGTTTTCCATTTTGGTACGTTCTTCTTCTTTAAAATGTTGAAAAAATTCGTAGGTTTTCCACAAAATCAGGGAAACGATAATAAGAGAAGCGGCTACAATAACCCAGCGTAGTGTATTACTATATTTAGTAAAAATCATGCGTTTTTAATTAGTATCTAATATAATGCAAATCTGTTAATATTATTGTTTAACTTGTTAGTAAATTGGTTTTTAGTTACAATTTAGATTAGTTACATTTGTTGAAACAAAACTAGATGCTGTCTATAGATCCCAAAGAAATAAGAACCAGTTTGTTACATGGTTATTTGTTAAGTGCAGTAGCACCAAGACCTATAGCTTTTGCCAGTACAGTTGATGCCGAAGGGCGTGTAAATTTATCACCATTTAGTTTTTTTAATGTATTTAGCTCTAATCCGCCAATACTTGTTTTTTCACCATCGCGTCGTGTTAAAGACAATACGATAAAGCATACATTAAAAAATATTGAGGCGACTCGCGAGGTGGTTATTAACACCGTTAATTACGATATGGTACATCAAATGTCGTTATCGAGTTCAGATTTTCCTGAAGGCGTTAACGAGTTTGAAAAATCAGGGTTAACCATGTTAAAGTCTGATATTGTTAAACCATTTCGTGTAGCCGAATCGCCGGTGCAAATGGAATGTAAGGTGAACGATATTATCGCTTTGGGAAGCGAAGGTGGCGCCGGGAATTTAATTATCTGTGAGGTTGTAAAACTTCATATTGATGAAGATGTTTTAGATAAAGACGGACACGTTATTCAGGAGAAATTAGATTTGGTTGCCAGAGCCGGAGGGAGTTATTATACCAGAGCAAACAAAGGTTTTTTTGAAATTCCGAAGCCTATTTCAACTGTAGGAATTGGAGTGGATAGTTTTCCGGAGGAGATTAAAAACAGTATGGTTTTAACCGGCAACGATTTGGGAATGTTGGGTAATGTAGAGGGTTTGCCAAGTAATGAAGACGTGACGGCGTTTGTAACCGATTTAGGCGAGCGTTATCCGAATATAAAAACAGCCTCGCACCGTGAAAAACATAAACTGGCTCAAAAGTATTTGAGTTATGGTGATGTTGATAGTGCCTGGAAAATATTATTAAGTTAAGTAAATAAAGTATAAATCTGAATAAATAGTAATACATGGAAGTTCAAGGAAGAATTAAAATGATTGGTGAAACTCAATCTTTTGGAAGTAATGGTTTTAGAAAAAGAGAAGTTGTTGTAACTACTGAAGAGCAGTATCCACAACACATTATGGTTGAGTTCGTACAGGATAAAACTGATTTATTAAACAGTTACCAGGTTGGACAACAGGTAAAAGTTAGTATTAACTTACGTGGTAGAGAATGGGTAAACCCACAAGGAGAAACGAAATATTTCAACACTATTCAAGGGTGGAGAATTGAAGCAGTTCAAGCGGGAGCTTCAGGAGATAATTTACCACCGGTACCTCCAATGGATGCTTTTGAACCGGCAGGAAGTTTAAATGAAGACGATCACGACGATTTACCGTTCTAAGTCGTTGTTATAAATTTTAAGAAACCTCAATATTAAATAATGTTGAGGTTTTTTGTTTTAATAGAAAGACTATGCATTTTTTAACCCAAGACTTATGGTTTCCTGATTATAGCGAAGCCAGTGCTGATGGCTTATTAGCTATTGGAGGAGATTTGTCGGTAGAGCGTTTGTTGTTTGCTTACGAGTACGGTATTTTTCCCTGGTATAGTCAGGATGAGCCCATTTTATGGTGGTCTCCCGACCCGCGTTTTGTGTTGTTTCCTGAAAAATTAAAGGTTTCAAAAAGCATGCGTCAGGTACTTCGTAATAAAAAGTTTAATGTTACCGTTAATAAAGAGTTTAAAACGGTCATGCAATCCTGTTCTAGAATAAAACGAGAAGGACAGGACGAGACTTGGATAACCAACGATATGATTGAAGCCTATGTTAAACTACATAAATTAGGCTATGCAAAGTCGATAGAGGTGTGGCAGGATGATAAACTGGTTGGTGGTTTGTATGGTGTCGATTTAGGTAATGGTGTGTTTTGTGGTGAGAGTATGTTTTCAAAAGTGAGTAATGCCAGTAAGGTTGGGTTTATCACTTTTGTTCAGCATAGTAATTATAAATTAATAGATTGTCAGGTGCATACTAATCATCTCGAAAGTCTTGGAGCAGAAGAAATTTCTAGAGCCGAATTTTTAGAATATTTATAATAAATTCGAGAAGCTGTATTAATAGGTCTTTTAAATGGAAAGGCTTAACGTATTTAAGAAGAAAAAGTAATTTCTGGAGTCGAGGTTAAAGCGTTCTAATCGATATTCAATTCCCGTTTCAAATTTTAGCTGTTTCCCAAAATGCCATCCCAGATATACAGCTGTACGCTGATCGATTTCGGGAGCGTCGGGCTTGCTAAAACTTAATAATCCTTCAAAATAACATAAAACATAAGGCGCTTCAACGCCTTCATTATGTCCGCTAATAGGGAAATTGGCAGAAAATCTATAACGCTGTCTAAAAATAGTTTTCGATTCTAATATCCGTTGTTCTGTTCTAAAGCGGTGACCAAAGCTTATTTTAGCTTTATGTTTTTGGTATTTAAATTGCTGCATAAACCGTAGCTCATCACTCCCAGATTCAAAAACGTCTCGATGTCTGTAATAGAGTCCGACTCCTAAACGATTTGAAGAACTTAAAGAGAAGGTGGACATGTGAAAAATATCTAATTGCTGTTGCTGAAAGCTAAATGTTTTGTTCTCAAACAAAAAATAACGAGAGCGCCCAGTAAAACTTAAGCTATAGTTTTTAGAAACACCATAATTGAGAACAAACGAAGTTTCACCAAGTACCCCTGAATGATCCTGCGCTTTTAAAATGAATGTGTTACAGGAGAGAAAGATACAAAGGAAAACATGTTTTAATTTCATAATCGTTCAATGCAGATCAACTGGTCATTTTTAGTTGAATATGCCAGTTATAGCTTTTAGCAAAGATATTATAACAAAAAGGAAAAATGATATGAAATTTATACTTCATTATATCTAAAACAGTTTATTTCATGGTCGTTAACCATACCGGTGGCTTGCATGTGTGCATAAATAACTGTCGATCCTACAAATTTAAAACCTCGCTTTTTTAAATCTTTACTTAAGGCATCACTAATGGCTGTAGTTGCTGGTGCATTTTTATAATTTTCCAGTTTGTTTTTAATAGGTGTACCTTGCACAAAATCCCAGATATACTTACTAAAACTACCAAATTCATCCTGTACTTTCATAAATGCAAGGGCATTGGTAACAGTTGCTTTTACTTTAAGTTTGTTTCTAATAATGCCGGCATCTTCCAGTAGGCTATCTATTTTATCCTCACCGTAGTTTGCTATCTTCTTATAGTCGAAATTATCAAAAGCTTTTCTGAAGTTTTCTCGTTTTCTTAAAATGGTAATCCAACTTAAACCTGCCTGAAAAGTTTCTAAAATTAAAAATTCAAAAAGAGTTGCATCATCATAAACCGGAACACCCCATTCTTCGTCGTGGTAGGCTTCATACAAGGAATCGCCAACGCACCAGCGACATCTATGTTTTTCGCTCATTGTAATTTTTGTAAGGATTTATGTAAAAGTATGACAAAAATCATTTTAAATGAAGGTATGAGCCTCTAATTTTGCCCAAGATAATAGCATAAACCATGAAGTCAATAATTAAAGATAGTTTAGATCGAAGCATGTCTTATGAGGCATATAGAGATTTAGTAAAACGTTTAGCCGAAGAACATTCCACAACAGGTGCAGAACAAACAAAAGATCAGGCGGATTTCACCAAATTAAATGAAAGACGCATGAAACGTTGGGATAAAACCATAAGAATTCCGGAGGTTTCACAAAAACGAATATCTAAATTTAAGCAGGATATTACCTGGTTGGTTATTGCTGAAAGTTGGTGTGGTGATGCAGCTCATGTTTTGCCAGTGCTTAATAAGATTGCTGAGGTTAATCCGCACATAACCTACAGGGTAGTGCTTCGTGATGAAAATCCAGATCTTATGGATGCCTTTTTATCCAAGGGTGCGCGATCAATTCCTAAAGTTATTATTATTGACGATAATACAGGCGAAGTATTAAGTACGTATGGACCACGACCAAGTGAAGCGACAACTTACGTGCAACGGTTTATTGCTAAAAACGGAAAATTAACTCCTGAATTTAAAGAGGATTTACAACATTGGTATAACAGTGACAAGGGACTAAACATTATTAACGATGTTACCGAAATACTATGTGGATTGGAAGCTAAGGTTTGCCTATAAAATTAAAGGTAATCGTTCCAACTTGAGAAGGTTTTGATGCGTCTTCGCTAAAAGTGGCTTCTCTGGCATATTCTAAAGCGTGTTCTTTCAGGCATTGATTGTCTGAATTCGATGAGCCGTTAATAGAGGCGTCGGTAACCGTGCCTTGAGAATTAACCGTAATATTTACAACAATTTTTCCGCCTACTTCACATAAATAAATTGGGGTAGGCATAAAGTTGTGTGTTCTGTCTTTAAGGGAGTAACTCATGGTACTCTTCTTATTTACGCCTTCACTTTTTTGTTTTTTTAAAAGCTCGCTTACTTTATTAAAGGCAGATAGTTCTTCTTCTTTAATCGCTTTATCTTCTGAAAAATTTTCACCTAAAGCATTCGAATTATCACTTTCTCCTGAATCTGTACTTGTATTTGTTTTTGGAACGTAATCTTCAGGAGGAGCAATGGTTTTAAACGCCTGAGCAAAATGTTTGCTATTATCTGTTTCGTTGAATGCCTGATTAGTTTCCGCTTTACTTCCTTGAAGTTGTTCTAAAGCCTCCAGAACCTTAATTTCTTCTTTGCTTAGTTCTTTTTCGGGTTCCATTTCATAATAGCTTTCAGCTATTTGTTCGCTTTGCTGTTTTAAGTGTAAATTAAAAACAAAAAGGATAACGGTTCCTGTAATAAGAAGCGTAATGAGTAGGGCTTTATGTTGATCTGTTAGGTGCAAATCTGGGTTGTTTTTGGGTGATTCTACTCGAAATATACGTAAAATTACTCAATTTGGTTGTTCAGAGAGCTAATGAAATCTTCAATGCTAACCCCGTTAGTAACATCAAAATCTCCGATTTTCGTACGTCTTAAAGCCGATAGATGGCCACCGGAATTCAAAGCTTTTCCAAAATCGTTGGCTAAAGAACGTATATAGGTTCCTTTGCTGCAAACCACTCTAAAGTCAACTTCTAAGCCTCTAATATTTGTAATTTCAAACTCCGCAATATTAATGTTTCGTGGTTTGATTTCGACCTCTTCACCCGCACGGGCAAATTCATATAAACGCTTACCGTCTTTTTTTAACGCCGAAAAAACAGGAGGATATTGTTCAATATCACCAATAAACTGTTTGGTAGTTTCTTTAATTAAATCTTCGGTAATATGTTCGGTAGGAAAGGTTTTATTAATCTCGGTTTCAAGATCGTATGATGGCGTCGTGCTTCCTAAAACAATGGTACCCGTATATTCTTTAATTTGTGCCTGAAACGAATCGATTTCTTTAGTCATTTTACCGGTACAAATAACTAATAATCCACTGGCTAAAGGGTCTAATGTTCCGGCATGACCAACTTTAATTTTTTTTAGTTTAAAGGCTTGCTTTATTTCCCAGCGCAGTTTGTTAACCACTTGAAACGAGGTCCAGTTTAAAGGTTTATCGATGAGTAAAACTTTACCAGCCTGAAATTCTTCCTGTAAATTCATATTAGCCGTTTAAAATTGAAAATAGAATAGCAATAATACCAACAATAGCACAGTACACTGCAAAGTATGTTAGTTTGCTCTTTTTTACTAAAGCAATCATCCAGGTACAGGCAAATAAACCAGCAACAAAAGCAGTAATAAACCCGATTGATAATGAAGTAATATGTGAGCTGTTGTATGCTAAATCGCCACTTAAAATGTCTTTTGCAATCTTCCCGAAAATTAACGGCACCACCATTAAAAATGAAAAGCGAGCAGCTTTTGTTTTATCGTTACCAAGTAAAACTGAAGTTGATATGGTTGCTCCCGAGCGAGAAATTCCAGGAAGCATCGCGATAGCTTGAGAAACACCTATGATCAATGCGTTCGAGAATGATACCTTTTTGTTAGTGTCTTTAGCTTTGTCGGCAAAGAATAATAATGCAGCAGTTATAATTAGCATACTACCTACTAATAGAATGTTACCTCCAAAAAGAGCTTCTAATTGTTCTTCGAAAAACAGTCCGACAATGACTGCGGGAATCATGGAAACAACAATCTTTGCAACAAATTGTAAATCGTCATTCCATTTAAATTTTAAGGCGCCTTTAATAAGTTCTAGAATGTCTTTTCGAAAAACAACAATAGTACTTAGAGCGGTAGCGAAGTGTAAAACAACAGTGAAAAGCAGACTTTCTTCCGGGACAGATTGATCGCCTAAAATGGCTTTTCCTATTTCTAAATGTCCACTTGACGATACTGGTAAAAATTCGGTAAGCCCTTGAATAATACCAAGAATGATAGCGTTTATTATATCCATGGGGCAAAAATATTAAAATAGCGTTATAATTGGTCGCCAATCATAGAAACTTTAAAAGGATTAATTAGTAATTTGTTCGATAATCGAAATTTAAATATTTTCATGTTTTTCTTTTTCTATGAAAATCATAATCGCGCCGGACAAATTTAAAAACTCACTATCTGCTTTAGATCTTTGTGATGCTGTTGAAGAGAGTATGCTTTCAGTAATGCCAGATGCTGAGATTTTGAAGTTGCCCTTGGCTGATGGAGGAGATGGAACTATTGATATCATTAACTTTTATTTAGGCGGAGAAACCGTAAAGGTTATGGTGCATAATCCGTTTTTTAAATTAATCGAGGCCTCATATTTATATGCTGAACATTCCAAAACAGCCTTTATTGAAATGGCGGAAGCTTCTGGGTATAAGCTTCTGAAAACTGAAGAACTCGATTGTAAACATGCAACCACCTATGGAACAGGTGAATTGATTTTAGACGCAATTAATAAAGGTGCTAAAACTATTATTTTAGGTATTGGAGGAAGTGCAACTAACGACAGTGGTATTGGAATGGCAAAGGCTTTAGGATACCGATTTTTAGATGATTTTGATGAAGGTGTTAAGCCGATAGGAGCAAATTTAAGTCGTATAAAAACAATAGATACATCTCGTGTGAACCCAAAATTAAAGGATGTTGAAATAAAAGTAGCCTGTGACGTTTCGAATCCACTATACGGTAAACATGGTGCTGCACAAGTGTATGCTAAACAAAAGGGAGCTACAAATGAAGACGTTGAACTGTTAGATCAAGGATTGAAAGATTTTTCAAAAATTATAGAAAAAACTTTCAATATAAATCCGCAAAAAGTAGAAGGAGCTGGTGCAGCTGGAGGTATGGGAATCGCTTCAAAAATATTTTTAAATGGCGATTTAAAACCGGGCGTAGAATTAATAAAAGAATTAGCCGATTTCGATAATAAACTTCAGGATGCCGATTGGATTATTACTGGTGAAGGCTGTTTAGATGTTCAAACTTTATCAGGTAAAACAATTCAGGGTGTGTTGTCTTCTGCGAAAGCGAAAAAAATAAAAGTTGCTGCTTTTTGTGGTGATATTCGTTTGTCTGAAAAGGAGATGCAGGGTTTAGGAATAGATTACTCCGATAAGGTTTTAAATTATAGTAAATCGACAGATGATGCTATGAAAAATGCAAAAGACTATGTGAACCAAATGACTAAAATATTTGCTAAAACGCTTCTTGAATAATTACTTTTCAGGGTTTAGTAAAATGGCATACATCTCGATACCAAAACCTAAAAGCACTAGCATAGGTGCTAAACGAATACGTCGCCAATGAAAAATTTCTGGGTTAAAAACATTAGGGTCGTCACTACCACCGCCAGACATTAAAATAAAGCCTAAAGCAATACAAGCCAAACCAATAAACATGAATTTGTAGTTCTTCTTTCCGAAAATAAACTGGCTTTTATTGGTGTCTTTTTGTTTTTCTTCTCCCATAATGTGTTTAAAAGTGTAACGCAAATTAACGTATTTATTTAAAAAATAAACGTTAACAGGTTTATAAATTATCTAATAATAAAGTTCGTCGGTTTTTAAATTCAGGAAACGTTGCGTCGCAAAATGCGTACTTATCCAGGTAATTACAATGCCTAATCCAAATACAAACGCAAATAGTAAAACCACTAAAATCGGGGTGTTAAGTAAGCCTAATTCCGGGAACATTTTGTTAACGTAATACAGAACAATGCCCATGCCTATTAAAGCTATTACCGCACCAATAACACCTAAACGAACACTTTTCCAAACAAACGGACGACGAATAAATTGCTTGGTCGCACCCACCATTTGCATAGTTTTAATGGTAAATCGTTTGGAGTAAACCGATAATCTTATGGAACTGTTAATTAATAATACGGCGATTAAGGTGAATATGCTACTTAATACTAATACCCAGAAGCTTATTTTTTTAACGTTTTCATTCATTAAGTTAACCAAATCGTTATCGTAAGTCACTTCATCAACAAAGTTTTTAGATAAGGCTTCTTCCGAAATTTTTTCTAAATGTTCCGAGGTTACGTAATCGGCTTTAAGATGCACGTCAATGGAGTTTTGTAACGGGTTGTAGCCTACAAAATCCATGAAATCTTCACCGTTTTCAGCCTTCATAAATTCTGCTGCCTGTTCTTTAGAAACATATTCGGTAGACTTTACGTAATCGGCCATAGCCAGACTTTTTTCAAGTTGTTTCGTCTCCACATCTTTCGCCGAATCTTTCAAATAAATGGTAACAACAACCTGTTCTTTAAAGTGATCGGAAACCTTTTTAGCATTAAGAACCAATAAGCCTAATAATCCTAATAAAAATAAAACCAAAGCAATGCTTAAAACTACTGAAAAGTACGATGATATAAGTCTGCGTTTTTGGTGTTTCTCGAAAGATGAACTCATATAAATGTGGGATTAACGACGTAAAAATACTAAAAGTAAAAGGAAAACAATAATTAAATTATTTGCATTCTAATTCTATAACTTTTAAAGATTGAAATTGTTGTTTAAACCTATTAAAAGTTTAGGTTTTCATGGGTTTCAGAATAATGAGGTTGTGGATTTTATTTGGGTTGGCATGGTTGTTGAAAACGTGAAAATAAAATTGAAAAACAAACATTATGAAGAAGAACATTTTAATTTTAGCCTTAGTCACATTTGCTGCATTTTTTAATCAAGCTCAGGCGCAACGTTATAATCAGAGGTATAGTAGTAACAGTAATTATGTTTTTGGACTGAAAGCCGGATTGAATGTATCGTCCTTTCAAGGGGGTAATGATGGTATAGCTCGCAATAGTTTGTTAGGATATCATATAGGTTTAACTGCTGAAAATAGAATCAATAGAAACTTTGCCATTCAACCTGAATTTTTGTTTTCGCGTGTTGGAGGGGAAGAAATGTATTCCGATGGTCTTCTGGCGCGATATTACTTAGATTATATTTCGGTACCGGTAATGGCTAAATTTTATTTGGGCGATCAGTTGAGTTTAGATTTCGGACCTCAATTGGGATTTTTGGTAAAAGACAGAGCGAACTATAGTGACGATTATTACGACTACGATGCGGGTGCCAATACCTTCGATTTAGGTTTTAACTTTGGCTTAAGTTTAAATCTGGATCGTTACTGGTTTGCTCAGGCACGATACAATATTGGAGTAACAAATGCTTTTGATAATCCGGACGCGCAAAACAGTGTATTTCAGTTTTCTATCGGACGTAGATTTTAAGCAGTATTAAAAATAAAGAGGATAAGGTCTAAATTGGTTAGGCCTTATTTTTTTGCGGTTTACTCACCAGATAAACACCAAGAGCAACAAGTCCACAACTTAATATTTTAACCAGATTAATATCTTGCGCATATTGGGTTTTCATAAAAACATAAGCCATGATACTCACCATAATGAAGCTTACCGCAGGTTGTAAATACACATAGCTGCTGGTTACCGATGGCGCTAAATGATTAAGTGCATAAATATTAAAAAAGTAGGCTAGGAACGTTGTGAAAATCACCACATAACCAATAGTTAAGTAGGTGTCTAAATCAAACCCAGCAAAATCAGTTTCTAAAAAGGCGTTAATGCCAAACGGGAAGACATATAAAAATCCGAAGAAGAAAATCCAGCTCACTACGGTCATAGCGTTGTATTTATGCATCAGCGTTTTGGCAAGTACCAGATATAGTCCATAGCTGCAAGCATTTAGTAAAATAAATAAGTTACCTAAAAACGAGCTCGTTCCAACGGCTTTGTTTCCATATAGAATCAATAAAACAGCACCAATAGCACCTAAAGTAATGCCGAGAATTTTATTTTTAGTAATGCGTTCTTTCAGAATAAAATAGCTGAATACTAAAACAATTACCGGTGTTGCCGTGGTAATAATAGAGGCATCAATAGGCGAGGTTAAGTTTATACCGTGAAAAAACAAGGATTGATTTAATGCCCCTCCAAACAGGCCGCAAAGGGCCAAGCGTAAAAAATCTTTCTTTTCAACTTTTTCCTTGACAAATAAGAATTTAATTAACCAGAACAATAAAACACAACAGGCTAAGCGAATAAATACAAAGGCTGTCGGACCAATCTTGTTGGGCATTACGCCTTTTGCAATAATGTAGTTGGCACCGTAAATAATGTTGGCTCCTAATAACGCTAAGTGTGCTTTGGTGGTATCTTTTATCAAGGTCAGATAATTTAAGCTGCGAAATTACAAATACTCTGTAAAATGGAAGCTTAAAGGATTGTTATAATACGAGCTTAAAATTCAATTTTATTAATTGTGTATAAAGGCTTTCTGTTTTCTGAAGAAACCGTAAATTTGCGCTTTTAAAAAGCAGAATTACAATAGGATGAATGCCTGTTGATAGAATAATATATAAGTAGATGAAATACGATTTCAATCAAATCGAGAAGAAGTGGCAAGAATACTGGGCCAAAAATCAAACGTTTAAGGCTGAAAATCATTCAGACAAACCTAAATATTATGTGTTAGATATGTTTCCTTACCCAAGTGGTGCCGGATTGCACGTAGGGCATCCGCTGGGATACATCGCATCAGATATTTATGCGCGTTACAAGCGCCATCAAGGGTTTAATGTATTACATCCGCAGGGGTACGATAGTTTTGGTTTACCGGCTGAGCAGTATGCGATTCAAACAGGGCAACATCCGGCTATTACTACCGAAACGAATATTGCAACTTACCGTCGCCAGTTAGATCAAATAGGTTTTTCATTCGACTGGTCTCGTGAGGTTCGTACGTCTGATCCTAGTTACTATAAATGGACGCAGTGGATTTTCATTCAGTTATTCAACTCTTGGTATAATAACGACGCTGAGAAAGCTGAAGATATTTCAACCTTAATCAACATTTTTGAAGCTGAAGGAAATGCAAACGTTAATGCCGTTTGTGATGATGCTGTTGAGTCGTTTACCGCTGAAGAGTGGAAAGCATTTTCATCGAAAGAACAACAGGAAATTTTATTACAATATCGATTAACGTATTTAGCAGAAACCGAAGTAAACTGGTGTCCTGCTTTAGGAACCGTGTTGGCAAACGACGAGATTGTTAATGGGGTTTCTGAGCGTGGTGGTCATCCGGTGGTTAGAAAGAAAATGACGCAGTGGAGTATGCGTATTTCTGCGTATGCCGAGCGTTTATTACAAGGCTTAAATACCATTGACTGGACCGATTCTTTAAAGGAAAGTCAGCGTAACTGGATTGGAAAATCGGTTGGTGCAGCTGTGACTTTCAACGTCATTGAGAGCGATGCGAAGCAATCTCACACTATTGAAGTCTTCACTACACGTCCTGATACGATTTTTGGGGTTAGTTTTATGACTTTAGCGCCGGAGCACGATTTGGTATCTAAAATTACAACTCTGGAGCAAAAAGCAGAGGTTCAAGCTTACATTGAAGCAACGGCGAAACGTAGCGAACGTGAGCGTATGGCCGATGTAAAAACCATTACAGGTGCTTTTACAGGTGCGTATGCTGAGCATCCATTCACCAAAGAACCAATTCCTGTTTGGATTGGAGATTACGTTCTAGCAGGATACGGAACAGGAGCGGTAATGTCTGTGCCTTGTGGTGATCAGCGTGATTATGATTTCGCGAAGCATTTCAATATTGCCATTCCAAATATTTTTGAAGGTGCCGATATTTCGGAAGAAGCCTTTGCCGATAAAGACAAAACCATTATCGCTAACAGCGACTTTTTAAATGGTTTAAATTATAAAGAAGCAACCAAAACGGTTATTACCGAGTTAGAAAAATTAGGTTGTGGAGAAGGGAAAACCAACTACCGTTTACGTGATGCTGTATTTAGTCGTCAGCGTTATTGGGGTGAGCCATTCCCTGTGTATTATGTAGAGGGGATGCCGCAAATGATTGATGCAGCGCATTTGCCAATTCAATTACCTGAAGTAGAAAAGTATTTACCAACCGAAACTGGTGAGCCGCCATTAGGTAATGCTACGGTTTGGGCCTGGGATACGGTTGAAAACCGCGTAGTAAGTAACGATTTAATTGATAATAACACAATTTTCCCCTTAGAGTTAAATACTATGCCAGGTTGGGCTGGAAGTTCATGGTATTTTAACCGTTATATGGATTCAACCAACACTGAAGCTTTCGCAAGTCAGGAGGCGTTGAATTACTGGAAAGATGTCGATTTATACATCGGTGGAAGCGAGCACGCCACAGGGCACTTATTATATGCGCGTTTCTGGCAAAAGTTCTTATTTGATAAGGGTGTTGTACCAGTTGATGAGTTTGCTAAAAAACTGATTAACCAGGGGATGATTCTTGGGACGAGTGCTTTTGTTCATAAAATAAAGGATACTGGCTTCTATTCTTATGATGAAGGAATAGATGAAGATGTTTTAAGAGAGAAGGATGAATTATTTGATAATATTTTTGAATTTTTGTTAGGTAATTCTGTTATTTCATATGATTTACTGGAAAATAAAAAGGAGTATGATGCTATTGCAGGTCCTAAATATAATTTGAAAGAAGTTGTAAGTGGATTAGATATTGATTTGACTGATTTTGAAAAGAATGGTTTTGATTTGAGTAAAATATCATTTACCACTTATTCAACGCATAGTTCATTAGAATGTGTTAATCTTCAAGATGAATTAGACTTTGAAGAATTTAATTTATGGTCCAGAGAGAATGATATCAAGAGACCGATTTTAAATTCAAAAGGAAAAATTAAAGTTTCTCGCGAAGTTGAAAAAATGTCGAAATCGAAGTATAATGTGGTGAATCCAGACCAGATTTGTATCGATTACGGTGCCGATTCTTTACGTTTATATGAAATGTTCCTTGGGCCGTTAGAGCAATACAAACCTTGGAATACAGCTGGTATTACAGGTGTTCACGGGTTCCTTAAAAAACTTTGGAAACTATATGTAAACGATAACGGATTACGAGTAGACGATAGCGAGCCAAGTAAAGACAGCTTAAAAACACTTCATAAAACAATTAAGAAAGTACAGGAAGATATCGAGAACTTCTCGTTCAATACATCGGTATCAACTTTTATGATTGCGGTTAACGAATTAACAGCAGAAAAATGTACATCGAAAGCTGTTTTAGAGCAGTTATTGGTTTTAATTTCTCCTTACGCGCCTCACATTGCTGAGGAATTATGGAGTCAGTTAGGGCATAATGAATCGATTTCAACGGCAGCATTTCCTAAATTCGACGAGAGTCATTTAGTAGAAAGCAGTAAGAATTACCCAATTTCATTTAATGGTAAAATGCGTTTCACTTTAGAATTACCGTTAGATATGAGTAAGGAAGATATCGAGAAAACCGTATTAGCTCACGAAAAAACTCAGGAGCAATTACAGGGAAGAGCCCCTAAAAAGGTGATTGTTGTACCAGGCAAAATTGTAAATATTGTAGGCTAAATCTTCAGTCTAAAATATTGATTATAAAGTTAAAGCATTGTGCATTTTAATATTGCACAATGCTTTTTTTTGTATCTAACTTTAAATCAGTGGTTTATGTGTTAGTGGTTTGAGTATTTTGATTGAAAAATCCTCAATATAAGCCTACTAAATCGATAGTATTTATTTAATTCATAATTTATTGTTAAAACCATTAATAATAATGTATTTAAAACGGAAATTTGCTGAAAATTACCAAAAGGACTTATTTGGTGTAAATAATTTATAACTAACATTTTAAATAAATTCAAAATGAAAATTGGTGTTCCTATAGAAATTAAAAACAATGAGAACAGAGTAGGTATGACACCTTCAGGTGTATTCGAGCTTACTAAAAGAAACCACGAAGTATTCGTGCAAAAAGATGCAGGTTTTGGTAGTGGATTTCTTGACCAAGATTATATTAAAGCTGGAGCAACTATTCTTGAAACCATTGAAGAGGTTTATGAGATAGCGGATATGATTGTTAAGGTGAAAGAACCTATCGAGAAGGAGTACAGCTTAATTAAGAAAGATCAGGTTGTATTTACTTATTTTCATTTTGCATCAAGTGAAACCCTTACTAAAGCAATGATCGAAAGTAAAGCGGTTTGTATCGCTTACGAAACTGTAGAAGATGCTGACGGGTCTTTACCATTATTAGTTCCAATGTCTGAGGTTGCTGGTAGAATGTCTATCCAACAAGGTGCTAAATATTTAGAGAAACCAATTAAAGGACGTGGAATTTTACTAGGTGGTGTTCCGGGTGTTCCTCCTGCAAATGTATTAGTTTTAGGTGGTGGTATCGTAGGTATCCAGGCAGCTAAAATGGCAGCAGGTTTAGGAGCTAACGTAACTATCATGGATATTAACATGAAGCAATTACGTTACATCTCTGATATCATGCCAGCTAACGTAAATACTGAGTTCTCTAGTGAGTACAACATTAGAAAACACTTACCAGAAACAGATTTAGTTATCGGTGGTGTATTAATTAAAGGAGCAAAAGCGCCTAAATTAATCACTAAAGATATGCTTAAAGATATGCGTCCTGGAACAGTAATCGTTGACGTTGCTGTAGACCAAGGTGGATGTTTTGAAACAACTCACGCAACTACACACCAAGATCCTACTTACATCATTGATGATGTAGTACACTACTGTGTGGCTAACATGCCAGGTGCTGTACCTTACACTTCTACTGTAGCTTTAACTAACGTAACTTTACCTTACGTAATTAGATTAGCTAACGAAGGATGGGAGCAAGCTTGTGCTAACAACGCGTCTTTAGCAAAAGGATTAAATGTTGTTAAAGGAGATATCGTTTATAAAGAAATCGCTGAAGCTTTCGATTTAGAGTTTGTAGCGTCTTAATAAATTATTTTAATAAAGCTTAAAACGGGATATTTAGAAATAGATATCCCGTTTTTTTATGTCCTTATTTTAACAATATTTTGGGTGCTGACAGAATATCATGCCGTTAAAAATGGCGCTATTTTTGTTATATTTAATTGTGAATTTAAATTGAAAACAATGATAGGATATTATATATTAATAGGTGGTATTGCTCTGGTAAGCTGGTTAGTGAGTAATCAGTTAAAACGAAAATTTGAACAATACTCAAAGGTTCAGTTAAGAAATGGGATGACAGGTGCTCAGATAGCTGAGAAAATGTTGGCCGATCATGGTATTACCGATGTTGAGGTTATTTCTACACCAGGTCGTTTAACCGATCATTATAACCCCAAAAATAAAACCGTGAATTTAAGTGAAGCTGTATACCATCAGCGTAATGCCGCAGCGGCAGCCGTAGCGGCTCACGAATGTGGTCATGCTGTGCAACATGCTCAGGCTTATGAGTGGTTGCAAATGCGTTCGGCTTTAGTGCCAATAGTTAGTGTAACTTCAGGAATGTCGCAATGGTTGGTTATTGGAGGTCTGGTTCTTGGTGCAGCTGAAAGTGCAGGCATGGGCTTTTATGTAGCTATTCTTGGTTTGGTTTTTATGGCAGCGGCAACTTTATTTAGCTTTATTACACTGCCTGTGGAATACGATGCAAGTAATCGCGCTTTAGCATGGTTGAAAAATAAAAATATGGTATCTCAGGAAGAGTATGCAGGTTCTGAAGATGCACTTAAATGGGCGGCAAGAACCTATCTTGTAGCAGCAATTGGAGCGTTAGCAAACTTATTATATTGGGGCTTACGCGTATTAGGAGGCTCAAGAGATTAGTTGATACAGAAAAATGTACTGAAACCGAATTTTTACGATTACGTAAGAATTCGGTTTCTTTTTTTATTACATTTATCATCTAACATTAAATAAAAAATAGTTTATGGAAGACATGATTCAAAACAAATTAATGGTCGCCGATTTATCTGAAGCAGATAAGGTCGCATTTTACAAAAAGACGTATTCTCATGTAGCAGGAGGCGTGTTGGCTTTTGTTTTATTTGAATATTTATTGCTTCAAAGTGATACTGTAATAGAATTTATGTTGTCTATGACAGAAGGTTGGCGCTGGTTAATTATGCTTGGCGGATTTATGTTAGTAACCAATTATGCTGAAAGTATGACTTTAAGAACAGCCGATAAAAATATGCAGTATTTAGCCTATGGGGTTTATATATTAGCTGAAGCCTTGATTTTTGTTCCTATTATTTACATTGCTGCGTTTTATATGGAGTCTGGTCCTGAAATATTAAATCAGGCGGCCATAGTTACATTGTGTCTGTTTACAGGGTTGTCGGCTATTGTATTCGTAACTAAAAAAGATTTCTCGTTTTTAAAGGCCGGATTAACGGTCGGATTTTTTATTGCAATAGGTTTAGTTATTGCAGGAAGTCTTTTTGGTTTCAATTTAGGACTTTGGTTTTCGGTAGCTATGTGTGTATTGGCAGCAGGTTCTATTTTATATCAAACATCAAATCTTGTTAATAAATACTCAGACGATCAATACATACCTGCAGCCTTAGGTTTATTTGCTGCGTTAATGCTATTGTTTTGGTACATACTGCGCATTTTTATGTCTAGAGATTAATAAAAACATAAAATAATAATAAAGCCCTGAAGTCATTCGGGGCTTTTTTGTTTCTTTACTTTGAAATCAAATATCTTTCAATAATTACCATGGAATCACCAGAATCTTACTATAAAAAACACCTAGATGTTTATACTTCTGAAACTCAGAAGCATTACCGAAAAATGACAGGGTTAAGCAGTTTGCGCTTACTGGTTTTTCTGTTGAGTGCTGGCGGAATTTATACATTCTTCGCGCAATGGCAGCTGGCACTTGCAATTGGTTTGTTGGGAATTATTGTATTTATTGTTTTGTTGACAAAATATAACGATGTTAAAGCCAAACGAAATTTTAATAAGGCTTTAGCAGAACTCAATGAAGAAGAACTTAAAATTTTATCAGGAGATTTCCACCATCGCAATCAAGGTTTAGAATTTCAAGATCCGAAGCATTTTTACAGTTTAGATATCGATTTATTTGGTCGGGGTTCATTCTTTCAGTTTATGAATAGAACAACAAATAATGAAGGTACTCAAACCTTAGCGAATTTGTTAAAGGCTAATAATATTGAAAATATTGAAGTGCGTCAGAAGGCCATAAAGGAACTTAACGAAAAACCACAATGGCGTCAATATTATTCGGCAACCTCAAGTTTAGTACATGTTGAAACCCCGACAGAGCAAATTATATCGTGGCTTAAAGGCTATGAATCGTTTTTGCCAAAATTTATAAAATGGTTACCGTTGGTATTCACAATTGTAACTTTGGGCTTGGGTATAGGTGCTTTTTTTGAATTTTCATTTGCGGCATATTTGGGATACTGGCTTTTGGTTGGATTAGGTGTAAGTGGTGGCTATTTAAAGAAAATTAATGTGCTGTCGTCCAACACCGATAAGGTAAAAGATACGTTTCGTCAATATGCTTTATTATTGGATTTAGTAGAAAAGGAAACATTTACTTCAGAATTATTAAAAGAAAAACAGCAGCAAATTCAGTTAGGCGAAGAAAAAGCGTCAGCTATTTTTAAAGCATTTTCAAGATCTTTAGATGCATTAGATAATCGAAATAATTTAATTGGTGCTATTTTCGGAAATGGCTATTTCTTGACTGATTTAAAAAATAGTTACCGCATTGAAAAATGGATTGAAAAGTATGGTCATAAAGTAACCGATTGGTTTGAGGTCGTGGCATTTTTTGATGCTTACAATTCCTTAGGAAATTTTGCTTTTAATCATCCTGAATTTGTATTTCCGAAGATTCATGAAAATGGACCAACAATTTTGGCAGAACAGTTAGGGCATCCGTTATTGAATAAAGAAAAACGCGTTGATAGCGATGTAACCATTAATAAAGAGCAGTTTTTTATCGTTACCGGAGCTAATATGGCAGGAAAGAGTACCTTTTTACGAACCATTTCATTGCATATTGTTATGGCAAATGTCGGTTTGCCCGTGTGTGCAAAATCGAGTGCCTATTCGCCAATAAAATTAATTACCAGTATGCGAACCACCGATTCGTTAACAGATGACAGTTCGTATTTCTTTTCAGAATTAACCCGTTTAAAATATATAGTCGATACTATAAAGACTGAACGCTATTTTATTGTTTTAGATGAAATTTTAAAAGGAACCAACAGTACCGATAAAGCGATTGGTTCTAAAAAATTTGTTGAAAAACTGGTGGCTTCCAATGCTACCGGAATTATAGCAACGCATGATTTAAGTTTGTGTGATATAGAACAGGAATTGGAAGCAGTAAAGAACTATTACTTTGATGCAGAAATTATAAACGACGAACTGTATTTCGACTATAAATTAAAAAGCGGTGTTTGCCAGAATATGAACGCCTCTTTTTTATTGAAAAAAATGGAAATTGTTTAGAAAATATAATCGGTATCTCTATGGCGTAAAACGATAAGTTACTATCTTTAGTTTAACTAACAACCACTTATATTATGCAAGATCAAATGAAACTAGCCCTTATTCAATCCGATTTGGTTTGGGAAGATCCGAAAGCGAACCGCAAGCAATTCAAAGAAAAAATTGAAACGATTAAAGGAGAGGTTGATCTTATTGTGCTTCCCGAAATGTTTACCACAGCTTTTACCATGAATGCTGATGCTGTTGCCGAAACTATGGATGGCAAAACGGTGTCCTGGATGCAAAAAGTGGCTCAGGAAACCAATGCGGCGGTGATGGGGAGTATTATTATAGAAGATAATAAATCCTACTATAATAGGTTGTTGTTTGTTGAACCTTCAGGAGATGTAGTGTCATATGATAAACGCCATACGTTTACGTTAGCAGGAGAAGATAAGGTGTTTTCTAAAGGAGATAAAAAAGTTATTATAGAGTATAAAGGCTGGAAAATTTGTCCGCAAGTGTGTTACGATCTGCGTTTTCCTGTTTGGGTAAGAAATGTAGAAGATTACGATGTGTTAATTTATGTTGCCAACTGGCCAAAACCGAGAATTTTTGCCTGGGATACCTTGCTAAAAGCGCGAGCTATAGAGAACATGTGTTACTGCGTTGGGGTAAATCGGGTAGGGCTGGATGATGCACAAAATGAGTATTGCGGAAACTCCGAAGTGTACGACGTGTTGGGGAATGCCATATCTAAATTAAAACCAAACAGAGATATGGTAGATGTGGTAACACTGGAGCGAAACCACATTAATTTCTACCGTAATAAGCTTAAGTTTTTAGAAGATAAAGACGTGTTTACTCTCCAGTAAAATTTAACGTTTCTTCTAATCCCCAATCGGCTCTAATTTCTATTTCTTTAAAGAAGCTTACTTCTTCAGGTTGTAATTTCTTTAAATAGTTTCCGGTATCGAAAATTCCGTTGCCATTACTATCGTGTATAACTCTGATATAAAAGATGCCTGCTGGTAAATTTTCAAAATCAACAGCGCCAGCTTTAGCAACAGCCTGTTCGTATTTAACTTCCCCTTTTTCGGTGGTTAACTGAATAATAACCGGTAATTTGGCGTTAACAAGATTAAAACGCACGTATCCAAATTCTGATGATTTTTTAGTTCTAACCGTGTAGTTAAGCGTATCAGCATTTTTATTCTCGAAAAAGTCGGTTAAAGCTTCAGGGAGAATCTGAATTTTATAGTTGTTATCTTCAGTTTTCTTAAAATCGATAGCATAGGTGTTGTTTAGGCTATCTAATTTTGTAGAGAACTCTACTTTAGCAGAATCCTTATCAATCAAGTTTACTTTTGAGGTGTCAAAATTTACAAAAGGAATGTTTCCTTTAATTTTAAAGATCTCTGAAATGCTATTAGCCGGAATACTTTTTATAATTAAAGAATCTTTATCCTGTGGACGAATTTTAACTGTATAGTCTTTTGAATAATCGGTATTCGACACTTTAAAAATAATAGAATCAACTTCAACCTTAGGTCTGTACCAATAGTTAAGTGTGTCTGTCTTTTCTTCTTTGGTAATGCGGTGTTCAAAGTACGAAGGAACTTCAGAAGCAACATTTATTTTCATTCCTTCAACTTTACCTTCATAACCAAAAGCAATTTTTTGCTGTGCAGCAATAAATGGTCGTGTCGCTTTAAAATCAAGAGTTTCTTTAAATAGTTTTAGGGTATAACTTGAATCTGAAGGTACGGTTATAATATGGTCGTAAAACCCGATTTGATCTGTTTTTTGCTGAAATTTATTATCCCCATTATTGTCTTTAAGCGCCATTAAAAGATATTTCCCTGCTTTTATATTTTCAATGTTGAAAGTCGTTACGCTATCTAAAGTGTTGGTGATATATGTTGGAACTTTGTTATAAACTATGGAATCGTTATACGTCGAGTCTACTTCATAAAGTCCGACATTAATAAAAGTTTCAGGTTTACTTTTTAAAGCATCAATAATGTTTCCTTTTACAGAAAGCGAATCGATATAACTCCCGGTTGAAAACACATAACGATAGTATGGGTATGGGTTACCTTCATTATTATCGGTAATACTATTTCCGAAATTAAAGGCGTAGGTTGTATTGGCTTTTAAGGTGTCTTTAATTTTTATGGTAATGAATTTACTTGCACCACCTTGTGGGGTTACCTCTGGTTGATATTCCATAGGAGGCGAAATAATAAGCTGTTTCTGTAAATCTTTTATTTTGATGTATTCGTCAAAATAAATTTTGATTTCGTTGCTTTTAAAATTGGTAGTATAGTTTTCAGGTGAAGATTTTATAATTTGTGGTGGTGTTTCGTCTTTTGGGCCACCATCAGGAGTTCCACGATTCGCACAGTTAGCCAACACCAAGCCTATTAAGGCCATTAAAATAACATTTGAAAACGTTTTGTTCATTACCTGTCTTAAATTTTTAGCAAACCTACATAATTTTAAAGATATAACGACTAACTGTTTAGGCTATTGCCATGGTGGCAATGCTTATTTTTATATTCTTAGCCTGATTCAAGACGCTAATACAGGCTTCTAACGTTGCACCGGTAGTAATCAAGTCGTCCACCAGTAAAATATGTTTGTTTTCTATGCGTTTGGGATCGTTCAGTTTAAAAAGTTCATTATTGTTATTCCATCGGGCAAACCGTATTTTATTGACTTGAGATGAGGTATTGGTGACTTTTACTAAAACATCATCATGATAATCGCAATGCAACGCTTCAGCAATATGTTGTCCGAATTTTGCAACCTGATTGTAACCGCGCTTTTTTAATTTCTTTTTGTGTAATGGTACTGGAATAACCACATCAATATTTTCATATTGCTTTAGTGTTTTAAGTTCTCCGCCCAACCAATCACCTAAAGTAATTCCAATAGTTTCGTAACCTTTGTATTTTAACCCGTGAATGAGATGCTGAACAGGACCTTTCTTTTCAAATCTGAAAAGGGCCGTAGCGTGTTCAATATTTGCCCTTCCATAAAGTACTTTTTTAACCGTATTGGCATTATCAAAATGGAAATTAGTGACAGGTAAATCGTGTCTGCAGGTTATGCAAATGGTTTCCTCGTTATCATTCAAAGTGTTCAGGCATGCATAGCACACTTTCGGGAATAATAAATTGATAACAGATTGAAACATTGATTGCGAAAAAATGGGTTCTATAAACTTAAACAAAAAATTAATGTATTGCACGCTTAATTTTTAATGAAGAATTCTCTTAGTTAGCAGCGGTTTTTTATTTTTGCAGCATGGCAAATCAAGATGATCAATTTAAAAAAGTAATCTCTCACGCTAAGGAGTATGGTTACGTGTTTCAGAGTAGTGAAATCTACGACGGATTAAGTGCAGTTTACGACTACGCACAAAATGGTGCAGAATTAAAGAAAAACATTCGCGATTATTGGTGGAAAGCCATGGTGCAGATGAATGAAAATATAGTAGGTATTGATGCTGCTATTTTTATGCATCCAACCACATGGAAAGCTTCAGGTCACGTTGATGCCTTTAACGATCCGTTAATTGATAATAAAGATTCTAAAAAGCGTTACCGCGCCGATGTTTTAATTGAAGACTACTGTGCTAAAATTGAAACTAAAATAGATAAAGAAGTTGCTAAAGCGGCAAAACGTTTTGGCGATGCCTTCAGTAAAGAAGAATTTGTTTCTACAAACCCTCGTGTTTTAGGATACCAGGAGCAAATAACTACTATTCTTTCTCGTATGGCAAAATCTTTAGAAAATGAAGATTTGGCCGATGTGAAAGCGTTAATAGAAGAGTTAGAAATTGCCGATCCGTTAACAGGAAGTAAAAACTGGACAGACGTAAAGCAATTCAACTTAATGTTCGGAACCAAGTTAGGCGCTTCAGCAGAGAACGCAATGGACTTATATTTACGTCCAGAAACAGCTCAGGGTATATTCGTAAACTTTTTAAACGTTCAAAAAACCGGACGTATGAAAATACCGTTTGGTATTGCTCAAACTGGTAAAGCATTCAGAAACGAGATTGTTGCAAGACAATTCATTTTTAGAATGCGTGAGTTCGAGCAAATGGAAATGCAATTTTTCATTAAACCAGGAACACAACAGGAGTGGTACGAGCATTGGAAAGATACCAGACTTAAGTGGCACTTAAGTTTAGGAATGGGCGAGGATAACTACCGTTTCCATGACCATGAGAAATTAGCGCATTATGCTGATGCTGCTGCCGATATCGAGTTTAAATTCCCATTCGGATTTAAAGAATTAGAGGGAATTCATTCAAGAACTGATTTCGATTTATCTCAGCATGAAAAATTCTCTGGTAAAAAATTACAGTATTTCGACCCGGAAGAAAATAAAAGCTATGTGCCTTACGTGTTAGAAACCTCAATTGGTTTAGATCGTATGTTCTTAGCTGTTTTCTCTAATTCATTACAAGAAGAAGAATTAGAAAACGGAACAACCAGAACCGTACTTAAATTACCAAGTGTATTAGCGCCTGTAAAAGCAGCGATTTTACCATTGGTAAAGAAAGATGGTTTACCAGAAGTAGCTCGTAAAATTGTAGATGACTTAAAGTGGGATTTCAACGTGGATTACGATGAGAAAGATGCTGTTGGTCGTCGTTACCGTAGACAAGATGCTAACGGAACGCCGTTTTGTATCACTGTAGATCACGATACTTTAGAAGATAACACCGTTACTATTCGTCATAGAGATTCTATGGAGCAGGAGCGTGTTAAAATTGAAGATTTACGCGACATCATTAAGAAAGAAGTTGATGTTCGAAATTGGTTATTAAAAATGAAATAATCTGAAAATACTTCAGAATTTATAAAACAAAAAGCCTGAGTGATTACTCAGGCTTTTTTTGTACCCCATATTAGATGAATTTGTAAGCCGATAGCCCAAGAGTTTTAGTTATTTTTAGCAATCATTTCAATCAAAACAATTTATATAATGAAAATATACAATTTAGTTTTTGCCTTTTGTTTAGCCTTTTTTAATCAGGTCGTGGCACAACATTCCGATTTAGAAACCCAACTTTTCGACCTTCCAGATGTGAGTTTTGAGAAAATTGATACGCCGGAAGGTTACCAATCGGCTTATGTTTTAAAAGTGAAGCAGCCCATCGATCACTCCGATGCATCAAAAGGGTATTTTCAGCAAAAAGTATATTTATCGCATTTAAGTTTTGATGCGCCATCGGTTATTATTACTCAAGGATATACCAAAGCCAAGAATAGTATTTTCGAATTATCTGATATTTTAAAAGCCAACCAAATTGATGTCGAGCATCGTTATTTCGGCGATAGTTCACCTGAAAATATAGATTACGACTATTTGAATTTAAAACAAGCCACGGCCGATTTACACCATATTAGAGAACTTTTAGGAGAAATTTATAAAGGAAAATGGGTAAGTACAGGCGTGAGTAAAGGTGGAGCGACAACTATTTTTTATCGTTATTTTTATCCAAACGATGTTACTGTTAGCGTGCCTTATGTGGCGCCAATTAATAACAGTTTTGAAGATGAGCGTATTTATAAATTTTTCGATACCATAGGTACAGCCAAATGCCGAAATAAAATTGAAAACTTTCAAAAAGATATTTTAAAACATCGCAAAGAAGTTTTGCCTTTACTTGAATTTTATAGTTTAGGGCAAAATGCACATTATACTTACGTTAACGATGAGCAGGCTTTTGAATTATCGGTTTTAGAGTACCCGTTTTCATTCTGGCAATGGGGCTCTGATTGTGACGATATTCCCTCGAAAAATGCGTCCATTGAAGACAAGGTGAAACATTTAATAAAAGTGGCCGATGTGACGTTCTTTTCAGATGAAATCATGAAAAAATACGCGTCACATTATTATCAATCTGCTGAAGAATTTGGGTATTACGGGTACGAAATTGAAGATTTTAAAGGGATGCTGAAAGCCTTACCAAAAGATAAAAATACCCATGCGGCTTTTACTCCAGACCATATGAAAGTCGATTTTAAAGGTGGTGAATTATTAACCGATATTGGGGAATGGTTAGAAACCGAAGGGAATCATTTTATTTATATTTACGGCGGAAACGATACCTGGTCGGCAACAGCTGTGCCTAAAAGTGATGCTGTAGATTCACAATGGTTTGTTTTAAAAGGGAAACACCACGGAAATGCCCGTATTAAAAACTTTACGGCATCGGAAAGAGAACGTTTTAATAAAACAATTAAAGATTGGTTAGGTATAAGCCTAAATTAAATTTGTATTTGTCGGTCTATTTGTTGGTCGAGTGAAATCATGGATTCGGTTCTTAAAACTCCAGGGATGGTTTGTATGCTGTTGTTTAATAAATGCATCAGGTGTGCATTGTCAAGGCATAGTAGCTTTATAAAAATGTTATACCCTCCGGTTGTGTAATGACATTCCAAAACTTCAGGAATGCGTTTTAAGGCTTTTACAATAAACTCATTATTAGTTGCATGGTCTAAATAAATACCCACAAAAGCAAGGGTATTATAGCCTAAAACTTTTGAGTTAAGGATAAACTTTGAACCTGAAATAAGTTTTGCTTTTTCTAACTTTCGTAACCGTTGATGAATAGCGGCTCCAGAAATGCCTACATTTCGTGCAATTTCTAAAATAGGTGTTCGGGCATCGGTAGTTAAAGCTCTTAAAATTTTTTTATCGATACCGTCAATAGTAATGGTTCTGTTTTTTGCTTTCATCCATTTCAGTTTAGAACATAAATGTAATTATTTCGTTTTAAAATGAAATAATAAAGCTGTTTTATATGTTTAAAGGGTTATAGCCGAAATAAGGAACGATTTCTTCATTAAAATGAATACCATGGGCTTCCAGTTCTTTTAAAATAGGAGTGTATACTTCTTTAGTAATAGGTATTTGAACTCCGGGTGTTTTAATTTTTCCATTCAATATAGCTAATGTAGCAATGGCAACTGGTAAGCCAACGGTTTTAGCCATAGCCGTATAGGTTTGATTTTCACCTAAAACAACCATGCTGGAATCTATCTGGTGTTTTTCACCATCTAGTTCATAGCCAAATTTGTGGTACATCACAATCATGTCTTTGTCGTCTTGATCTAAGGTCCAGCTGTCCATTAATATTTTTTGGAGAATCTGGGCAGGTGTTGCTTTTTTCAGTTCTACTTTTTTAGTGTTACTGAAAATGTCTAATTCAACAAGTTTATCCCACATAATATCATCCTGATCAATTTTTAATTGATGACGAAGTTTTAATTCTACCGAATCGGTTGGGCTGTAAGGTAAAAAGGCGTTTATAAAATCACGATAGCTCATATGTTCACTGTCGTCTATCGTGTAGCTGTCATCGGTCATTCCTAAGGCTACAAAAATATTCCAGGCACGACTAAAACCAACCCGGCGAATGGTGCCTCGGTATAAGGTTTTAATGTCATTTAAACCATAAACACTTTGATATTTTAAGGAATCGCGGTTGGCGTAAACTTCAAATCGACCGTAATTTTCAATATCAATAAATTCGGTACGTCTAAATAATCGATTATAAGGAATATATTTATAGGTGCCTTCCTGAAGAAATTTTGCAGCACCACCTTGACCGGCAGTTACCACATTTCTGGGGTTCCAGGTAAACTTATAGTTCCAAAGATTATTGTCGCTTTCCGGAGCGACTAAGCCGCCGGTGAAGGATTCAAATAAAATCATTTTTCCACCTTTAGCACGAATACGATCAATGACCTGCATGGCACTCATATGGTCAATACCAGGATCTACTCCAATTTCATTCATGAAAATCAGACCTTTCTGCTTAACTTCATTATCTAAAGCCTGCATTTCAGGGCTGATGTAAGAAGCCGTTACCATATTTTTATTCATTTTAATGCAGTCTTTGGCAACCTCTATATGAAAACGTGCCGGAAGCATGGAAATAACAATGTCTGCATTTTCTATGGCTTCTTTGCGAGCTACTTCATTGAAAATATCTAACTCAATTATGTCGACATTTTTATGAGAACCGACTATGTTTTTTGCAAGTTCGGTGTTTAAATCGCCTATGGTAATGTGGATGTTTTCAACTTCCGATTTGTCTAATAAATATTTAAGTAGATAGGAGGTAGATTTACCTAAACCAATGATTAATATGTTTCGCATAATGAGTTTAGTTGAGTAATTTTGTACGGACTAATTTAGTGAATACAAAACGTATTTATTTAAAAAATAGAATTTTGATATGAACAAACGAATATTAATTGCTGGGGCGGTTTTGGGTGCGTTGAGTGTTATTCTTGGTGCTTTTGGTGCTCATGGATTGAAATCTTTGGTTTCTGTTGAAGCCGTAAATACTTTTGAGACAGGTGTACGTTACCAGATGTATCATGCATTTTTATTGCTATTTGTAGGTATTGTCCCAAAAGTGCAAGAAAAGGCCAAAAATATCCTCTTTTATTTAGTGCTCATTGGTGTCATTTTATTTTCAGGTTCTATTTATGCTTTAGCGACAAATACGTTAACCACATTCGACTTTAAAACCATTGGATTTGTAACGCCAATAGGAGGACTTTTCTTAATAAGCTCCTGGGTGTTTTTGATTATTAATTTCGTAAAAAATAATTATTAAAAGAAGTTAAAATCAAGAATAATTAAAAATTATTATACTAGTTTTGTCAAGTAAATAATTTTAAACTAAACTATGGAAAACTATAGTCAAATTACGAAAACGATTTCGTTGGAGAAATATGGAATTAAAAATGCCGATGTAAGGTATCAATTAACACCAGATGAGTTGCATGAAATAGCTATTGAGAAAGGTCAGGCTGTTGAAGCATCTTCAGGAGCTTTGGCTGTTAATACCGGAGAGTTTACAGGACGCTCACCTAAGGACAGATTTATAGTTAAAGATGATGTGACTCGCGATCGCGTATGGTGGGGAGACATTAATATTCCATTTGAAGCAGATAAATTTGATGCTTTATATGATAAAGTAACAGATTATTTATCAAACAAAGAGGTGTTTGTTAGAGATAGCTATGCGTGTGCCGATGAAGATTACAAATTAAATATTCGTGTTATTAACGAGTATTCATGGAGTAATCAGTTTGCTTATAACATGTTTTTAAGACCTACTGAGGAAGAATTAGTTGGTTTCGATCCGGAATGGACGATTGTTAATGCACCAGGTTTTATGGCAAATCCTGAAGTAGATGGTACAAGACAACACAATTTTGCCATTTTAAATTTCACGAGAAAAATTGCATTAATTGGAGGTACGGGGTATACGGGAGAAATTAAAAAGGGAATTTTCTCAGCTCTGAATTTTATTCTTCCGGTTTATAAAAACACGTTGCCAATGCACTGTAGCGCCAATGTTGGAAAAGATGGAGATACAGCTATTTTCTTTGGATTATCGGGTACAGGTAAAACCACATTGTCTACAGATCCTAACCGCAGTTTAATTGGAGATGATGAGCACGGTTGGACCGCTGAAAATACAGTGTTTAATTTTGAAGGTGGTTGTTATGCTAAGGTCATTAACCTGTCGAGAGAGAACGAACCTGAAATTTACGATGCCATTAAAAAAGGAGCCATTCTTGAAAACGTGATTCTTGATGCTGATAAGAATGTCATTTTTGAAGATACCTCTATCACTCAAAATACAAGGGTAAGTTACCCGTTAAACCATATTGAAAATATTCAGGAGCCTTCAATTGGGAAGAACCCTAAAAATATATTCTTTTTAACAGCTGATGCTTTTGGGGTATTGCCTCCAATTTCTAAGTTAACACCGGCTCAGGCCGCTTATCATTTTATTTCGGGTTACACCGCAAAAGTAGCTGGAACAGAAGCTGGAGTTGTAGAGCCTCAGCCATCATTTTCAGCTTGTTTTGGTGCACCATTTATGCCCTTACATCCTGCAAAATATGCAGAGATGTTAAGTGCTAAAATGACAGAATCCGGAGTCAACGTATGGTTAGTAAATACGGGTTGGACAGGTGGTCCTTATGGTGTGGGTACACGCATGAAATTAAAGTATACACGTGCTATGATTAATGCCGTATTAAATGGTGATTTAGGTTTATATAATTACGACGATTACCACATCCATTCAGTGTTTGGTGTGGCACAACCAAGATCTTGTCCGGGAGTGCCAACATCGGTGTTAAGCCCGAGGGCTACCTGGAATGATGATGAGAAATATTATACAACGGCATTTAAACTAAGTAATGCCTTCCGTGAAAACTTCAAAAAATTTGAAGCACATTGCAGCGAAGAAATTCGTCGTGGAGGACCACAACGCTACGCGTTTTAACTTTATCAACTAAACTAAATACCAAAAGAAAAGGGCTGATTTTTAAATCAGCCCTTTTTTATTTGTTTATGAAAAGAATTATTTTCCTTTGTTTACTTTTTCAATGTATTTTTCTAAAGCCATAGTCATAGAAGGCGTTTCAGGAGTTGGTGCCGCAATATCTACACGTAAACCTTTTTCTTCTACAGCTTGAATGGTCGTGTTTCCAAAGACCGCAATTCTAGTATCGTTTTGTTTGAAGTCCGGGAAATTGTGGAATAATGATTCAATTCCTGATGGACTAAAGAATACTAAAATATCATAAAAAACATCAGATAAATCGGAAAGATCACTAATTACAGTCTTGTAGAAAATAGCTTGTTTCCAATCTACTCCTAAAGCATTTAAAGTGTCTGGCACTTCATCTTTCACCTTATCGGTGTTAGGTAATAAAAATTTCTCGTCTTTATATTTTTTAATTAAAGGAGAAAGTTCTGAGAAAGTACGTTTACCTACATAGATTTTACGCTTTCTGTAAACAACATATTTTTGAAGATAAAAAGCAACAGCTTCAGACTGACAAAAATATTTCATAGTATCTGGCACTTTAAAACGCATTTCATCAGCTACTCTAAAGAAATGGTCTACAGCGTTTCTACTGGTTAAAATAATAGCAGTGTATTTGCTTAAATCAACTTTTTGTTGTCTAACTTCCTTAGCAGGAACTCCTTCAACATGTATAAAAGGGCGAAAGTCTATTTTTACTTTTTGTTTCTCAATTAAATCGAAGTAAGGCGAGTTTTCTATTTTAGGTTCTGGTTGAGATACTAAAATGGTTTTCACTTTCATGGGCGCAAGTTGTTAGATTGTCATTTAAAAATAAACACCTTGAACAATATAATATAAGGTGCGATTTCAAGTGCGCAAAGATACAAAATAAAATAAAACAAGTTAGGTTTTATTAAACTTTGATGGGCTTTAAACGAAGTAATTAGTCCCACTACATTGATAATTAATAAAAAGATAATTATAAAATAAATGAAATTTAAACTTGGTGTAAAACTATAAAGTAAAATGGCATTTATGGGTAATAATAACAGGCCTAAATAGTTTTTGTAGGTAATCTTTTGAAACAGATAGAGGTCGGTTAATTTTTCAATTTCAAAAATACTGGCAACCAAACGTTCAATAAGCACTTTTATTAAAAAGAATACAGCAATTCCCGTTGCTAGTTTAATAATGGCATCAGGGTAAATGGTTGTAATGTGTGTCGTTTTAAGGTAAATGATGTAAACAAAAACCGAAACTGAAAGGATTAGATTGAAGAACAATAAGGCCTCAAACTTGTCTAAAAATTTTTGCTCTCGAGCGTAAATTTTCAGGTATTTCGAATTTCCAATAACGTAGGTGAAATCATTAAAACGTTTAGGGGCAATAAGTTTTGTGATGGCTACAGTAATTAGGCCAATAATAATAAAAATAGTGAATAAATCGTTTGATAGCGTTTCCCTAAGCATGTTGTAAAATTATTATAAAAATTTCATAAGAAAAGGTAATTATTAAGGAATATTTAAAATAAATAAACGCGTAATAGTGTACATTTGCTGAAATTAATTTTAAAGTCTCATTAACACCAAAGAATGACAAACGCTATTGTAATCATTCCTACTTACAACGAAATTGAAAATATCGAAGCCATTATTAAAGCGGTGTTTTCTCAATCTAATGGTGTTCATGTTCTTATAGTTGATGATAATTCCCCTGACCTAACCGCCTTAAAGGTGAAAGCACTGCAATCGGAATTTCCTAATCGTTTGTTTTTAGAGCAGCGTAAGGAAAAATCCGGACTGGGTACTGCTTATATTCATGGTTTTAAATGGTGTTTAGAAAGAACATACGAGTATATTTTTGAAATGGATGCCGACTTTTCACATAATCCTGATGATTTGGTGAGATTGTATGCGGCTTGTCATGATGAAGGTGCCGATTTGGCTATCGGTTCACGTTATGTTACCGGTGTAAATGTGGTTAACTGGCCAATGAGTCGTGTATTGATGTCGTATTTTGCATCAAAATATGTGCGTTTTATAACCGGTATGAAAATTCACGACACCACGGCAGGTTTTGTGTGTTATAAAAGGAAGGTTTTAGAAAGCATAGATTTAAATAATATTAAATTTATAGGCTATGCATTTCAAATAGAAATGAAGTTTAAAGCCTATTTAAAGGATTTTAAAATAGCTGAAGTGCCTGTCATTTTTACCGATAGAACACGAGGCGAGTCGAAATTAAGTTCTGGCATAATTTCTGAAGCTATCTTTGGAGTCATCTCAATGAAATTGAAAAGCTTATTTAAGAAGTAGATAAATAATGAAAAAGAAACAAACGTTAATAAAAAACGCTCACATTGTAAACGAAGGAACCATTTTTAATGGGGATATATTGATAGAGGGCGAATATATTAAGGAAATAAGTGACTCTATAAGTGCAAAATCATCCGATGTACATGTTATTGATGCCGAAGGTAAATACTTATTACCTGGTGCAATTGATGATCAGGTGCATTTTAGAGAGCCTGGTTTAACGCATAAGGCAAATATTGAAACCGAATCTAAAGCTGCCATTGCCGGAGGTATCACATCGTTTGTTGAAATGCCAAATACCAATCCGCAAACCACAACAGTTGAAAAGTTAGAAGAAAAATTTGCTATTGCAGCAGAAACATCGTCGGCCAACTATTCATTCATGTTTGGTGGTACTAACGATAACTTAGACGAAATTTTAAAGGTAGATCCAAAAAGTGTTGCCGGATTAAAATTGTTTTTAGGATCTTCAACAGGAAATATGCTGGTGGATAACCCTGAAGTACTTGAGAAAATCTTCAAAAGCACCAATATGGTTATTTCTGTGCATTGTGAAGATGAAGCGACGATTAAGAAAAACTTCCAGGAGCATTTAGATAAATATGGAGAGGATATTCCTGTAAGCTGTCATCCAATCATTAGAAGTGAAGATGCGTGTTATATTTCTTCATCGAAAGCGATAGAATTAGCAAAGAAAACTGGAGCACGTTTACATGTGTTTCATTTATCAACAGGAAAAGAAACTAAGCTATTCAGTAACAAGATTCCTTTAAAGGATAAAAATATAACCGCAGAAGTTTGTGTGCATCACTTGTGGTTTTCTGATGAAGATTACGAGAAAAAAGGAACATTAATCAAGTGGAATCCTGCGGTGAAAACTAAGGAAGATCGCGAACAGTTATGGGAAGCTTTATTAGATGACCGTATTGATGTTATTGCAACAGACCATGCACCACATACTATAGAAGAGAAAAAGAACGTTTATACAAGTGCGCCTTCAGGTGGACCATTAGTGCAACATGCTTTACCGGCCATGTTAGAAATGTATCACCGTGGTAAAATTTCAATAGAAAAAGTGGTTGAAAAAATGTGTCACAACCCGGCAATTTTATTTGAAATTGAAAAACGTGGTTACGTTAAAGAAGGTTATTTTGCCGATTTAGTATTAGTAGATTTGAATAATCCGTGGACGGTTAAGAAAGAAAATATTTTATATAAATGTGGATGGTCTCCATTTGAAGGAACAACGTTTAAGTCCAGAATTACGCATACATTTGTAAATGGTAGTTTAGTGTATCAAAATGCTAAATTCAGTAAAGAAAAAGCGGCTAAGCGTTTAACTTTTAATAGATAATGTTGAAGCAATTCATAACATATTTGGGTGTCATTCTTATTGCGACTTCTTGCGGTAATTTAAGCGGACCTAAAAAACCTGAGAATTTAATTCCGAAGGATAAGATGATTAATATTCTAATTGACGCTCGTTTGGTAGGTTCTGTAAATGGAACTAATAAACGGTTTTTAGAAGATAGAGGATATGATCTGAAAAATTATGTTTTTGAAAAGCATGGCATTGATAGTTTGCAGTTTGCCGAAAGTAACGACTATTATACTTATCACATAAAACAGTATCAGGATATTTTCGATAAAGCCATTGATAGTCTTGATCGTTTAAAAGAAGTTCTGGAAAAGAAACAGGACGAAGAACAAAAAATACGAAGACGTAAAGAGTTGGACTCTATTAGGAAATTAGAGAAAGTAAAAGACTCTTTAATTAATTCTGAAAAAAAGAAAATAGATAAAGAGGAGATAAAAGCTGAAGGTGTTTTAGCTAAACCTCTTTTAGAAAAAGATACCCTACCTCAGTAATTGTAGTATTAACAGCTTTAAATTTAAAATTTAGAGCTGTTTTTATTTTAGAACTGCTGTATTCCTTGTTAGATGATAATGTTGTTGTTAGATGCTTTGTTAATTGTCTGCGTTTTCCTGTCAACACATGTTTTAACCAGTCTAATCGCCATGCCATGCTTAACAGGCTTTTAGAGGCTAGTTTTTCAGGTATTTTGCCGTCTACCGAAGTTGCTAAAGCTTGTAAAAAGTTTTTGTAGTTCCAGGTTTCAGCAACCAAAACAAAACGTTCGTTTGAGATGTCACTTTTCATAAGCTGTGTCATAATCTCAATAACATCTTTTACATCGACTAATCCAATAGTTCCGGAGGTATAATATTTAATACCGTTTAGTGCTCTTTTAAATAAATTTCCTGTGCCGTATTTCCAGATGCCAGCTCCCAGAATAACTCCGGGATTAACAATAACAGTATTTAAGCCTTCTTGTGTGCCACGCCAGACTTCCATTTCGGCTCCATATTTTGTAATGGCGTAAACATTATTGTCATCTTCAGGATTCCAAACCGTTTCTTCATCAATAACAGCATTATTAATGGGTTTGCCCAAGGTAGCAATAGAGCTTACATAACACAGCTTTTTTATGTTTTTAGACAGGCATATATTAACAAGGTTGGCTGTGCCTTCAATATTGGTTTTTCGGAGAAGCTGATATTTATCGGGTTCGAACGATACAAAAGCAGCACAATGGTAAACATAGTCAATGTTTATAAATGCGTCTTCCAAGGCAGGAATGTCTAAAAGGTCGGCTTTAACCCAATCTATGGAGTTAAACAGGTTATCGTAAGATTCGGTGTAAGTAGAAAACACGTCTTTTACCTGAGCCAATTTAGCTTCAGTTCTGTAAATCGCTCTTACTTTTTCGTTGTTACTTACAAGCTTATAAAGTAAGTGTGAGCCAACTAAACCAGTACCTCCTGTTACTAAAATCATGCAACTAATGTAAAGAATTATTCATTATACTAAAGTAATTCTACATTGATTTTTATCTTTGCCATACTTTTATAAAAAATGAATACGTAATGATAAAGAATTTTGTTGAAGAATTAACTTGGCGTGGAATGATCCAGGATAGTATGCCAGGTACCGAAGAACACTTAATGGAAGCTATGCGTTTGGCATATGTTGGTATCGACCCAACGGCCGATTCGCTTCATATTGGGCATTTGGTAGGTGTTATGGGACTTAAACATTTTCAATTATCAGGACATAAACCCGTAGCACTTGTAGGAGGAGCAACAGGAATGATTGGTGATCCATCTGGTAAGTCTGCAGAACGTAATTTATTAAATGAAGAAACCTTAAGACACAACCAAAATGCGATTAAGGAGCAATTGTCTCGCTTTTTAGATTTTGATAGCGATGCCGAAAATGCTGCTGTTATTGTGAATAACTACGATTGGATGAAAGAGTTCTCATTCTTAGAATTTATTCGCGACGTTGGTAAGCATATTACGGTTAACTATATGATGGCTAAAGATTCAGTTAAAAAACGTTTGTCTTCAGAGTCTTCAGTAGGGATGAGTTTTACAGAGTTTACGTATCAGTTAGTTCAGGGGTATGACTTTTTACACTTATTCCGTGAAAAGAACTGTACCTTACAAATGGGAGGAAGTGACCAGTGGGGTAACATTACTACCGGAACGGAATTAATTCGTCGTGTAGATTCTGGTAAAGGGTATGCATTAACCTGGCCGTTAATTACAAAAGCCGATGGAACGAAGTTTGGTAAGACTGAAGGCGGAAACATTTGGTTAGATGCCGAAAGAACATCACCGTACAAATTTTATCAGTACTGGTTAAACACTAGTGATGTTGATGCTGAAAAATACATTAAGATTTTTACGTTCTTATCTCGCGAAGAGATTGAAGGTTTAATTGAAGAGCACAAACAAGCGCCGCATTTACGTGCTTTACAAAGACGTTTAGCCGAGGAAATCACCATAATGGTGCATTCAAAAGAAGAATTAGATAATGCTATTAAAGCAAGTGAAATTCTTTTCGGACAATCAACAGGAGATGATTTAAAAGGCTTAAGTGCTAAAACCTTTTTAGAAGTTTTTGAAGGTGTACCGTTAACAGAAATTTCAAGAGATGAAATTGAAAACGGATTAGATATTATCGGAGCTTTAGCTGAAAAAGGAGGGTTCTTAAAATCGAATAGTGAAGCCAGACGTGCTTTAAAAGAAAACTCTATTTCAGTTAATAAAGAAAAGGTGAAAGAAGACTACAGTATTACTGCAGATGACTTAATAAATGATAAGTTTGTGCTGCTGCAACGTGGTAAAAAGAATTACTTTGTATTAAGTATCGTATAAAGGAAAAAAGCCTGATGTAAACATCAGGCTTTTTAATTAACCAACCTAAAAATAATTAATCTTTTAGTTTTGCTTTCTCAGCAAGACTTTGGTCGTATATTTTAATTAAAACTTACAGTTATTTTATAAAACCATCAGATTGCACCCTCGAATATCAGAATTGTCAAAACGCCCAATCACTTCAAAAGAATTATCCTCGTAAACTTTACCTAAATCCTGAGTTGCGATAAACGAACAGGAATTAATATTTGCCAGGTCAATGACGTTAATACCACCGGCTTTTCCTTTTGGTAAAATGGTTAAGGCATCTTCGGTGTCACGCGTTAGAATACGCATCCACGGTGGACAATTAAAAATGCCATGTCCCTGAGAATATCCCTGACTTAATAGTTCGGTCATACCGTATTCACTGTGGATAGCATCGATACCAAACCCTTGTTTCAAAATATGATGAAGTTCGGCACGAATTAATTCTTTTCGGCGTCCTTTCATACCTCCGGTTTCCAAAACAATGGTGTTTTTTAATTGAAACTGATGCGCTTCAATTAAATCGAGAAGAGCAAATGAAACTCCGATAAGTAAAATCTTTTTTCCGGAAGCATCTAAGTTAATTAAGGTGTCTTTTAATTCCGAAAGGTTGTTTAAATAAAAGCCGCTTTCAGGGTGTTTAGATTCCTTAATCATGGCATCAACCATGTAAATTAATGAAGAGCCTTCACGTTCCAGATAAGAGGGCAAAAGAGCCAGTACTACATAATCTTCAACTTTGCCGTAAAACGATTCAAAACCTTTAAAAAAGCTGTCTTCATAAATGCTTAAATCTGTAACCAAATGTTTACTGGTTAAACTTCCGGTAGTGCCCGAACTGGTAAATGTGGTTTGAATGTCGGCATCGGAACTTAAAATCTCATGCGATTTAAAAAATTGAATCGGTAGAAAGGGAATGTCGTTTATCGAATTTACATCACCGGGATGAATGTAAAGTAAGTCGCAAAACGATCGATATACCCGATTGTTATTAAACTGAAATTTGAAAACCTCTAAAGCTAAGTTTTCAAATTCCTGATCGGTTTTTATCTTGAAAATGGCTGTTGTATCTATCATATCTAAATTACCTTAGCAAAAGTAGATAAAATAAAAAAGCGCCACCAAATGGCAGCGCTCTTAAATTTATAAAAGACGAAATTATTTAATCACCAATTTACGTGTTGAAACAGCATCATCCTGAGTAATTTTCATGATATAAACACCAGATTTTAGATTTGAAACATCAAGTTTGTTTGAAACAGATTGCTTAATCACTTGTTTACCTAATAAGTCGAAAACTGCGATATCCATTAAAGAAGTACTTTTAGCAGTAACATTTACAAAACCTAATGAGGTTGGGTTAGGGAACATTTTGAAACCAGCAATATCAAAATTTTTGTTTGAAAGAGCTGTTCCGTCATTTTTTGCTCCAGGGGAAAATTGAACAGAATTTGCGACTATTAAAGTATGAAGTACAAAATCTCCTGTAAAATCAGGTTCGCGAGAAATAGATTGGTTATCTCCTCCTTCACCGCCATAAGTATAAGTCACTACAACTACATCACTTGGGTTTTTTAAAGTTACGGTATCTCCACCATTGTTTAAGCCAAGAGCTCCGGAACTTGCTACTTGCGAAAGCCCTGGGATATTAGTAGGTGTACCTCCACCAAAAATTGTTATAAAGCTGTTTGCGGGAAGAATAGTTGAGGCTGGAAAAGTATGTCTCAAGGCAACTCCGTCTTCTAATGTGTAATCCGATAAATCAACGCTAGAAGTTCCATTGTTATATATTTCAACAAACTCATCGTCAGATGTATCTATGATTCCGTCTCCATTAGCATCACCCGTAGCTGCATCTGGATCAGCTAGTATTTCATTAATAATTAGATCTACATCTAAAGGATCACATATTGCTGATGGAATAGTGCCTGATATTGTCGTGCCATCACAATCTCCTCCTGTAATCAATAGATCCCATGAGTCACCTTCTGACAATCCAGAAATTGTTATTGTACCGTCGGTAGTAGTTGAAGGAGAGTCTCCTCCAATAGTTCCTCCTGATGTTGTACTTAAGTTAGAGTTTGATTCTATTCCTGTATAAGGGATTTCAATAATTACGCTGTCATTATCATTCCCTGCTGTATTAGATTGGCAATTGTAAGTTTCTGTACCAAATACTAGGTCACAAGTTCCACAATCAGAAGTTGGTCTTGAGCCAAGTACAGGACAATTGGTAGCATCTAAAATTATATTAGATAATTCCCAACTAGAATATCCATCAACACCATCATCTAAATATTGTATGCCAATAAATACTGTTGTTCCACTTGCTGTTGATAAATTAACAACTATTGAGCCTGCATCGGTAATTGATTGGGCAGTAGTCCAAGATGTTCCGCTTGGACATCCAGAATAAGAATTTGTGTAGTTTATATTTAAATCTGTAGTACCAAAACTTTCCGAAGCATTGAAAGAAAGAGTTAAATCAGTTACTGAAGTTAAGTCTAAAGGTCCAAAGACTAACCATGATTCAACTTCTTCCACACAACCACTTCCACAATATCCATTAACACTATATGTGCCTGATGATTCGGTCCATTCACTTGAAGAACCTGAATTAACGGTTACTGGTACAGATTCGAATTTTTCAGATCCTGTACTTAGGTTAAAACATGAACTTGGAGGAGTAGATTCTATTACTTGATAATCATCAATAATTATGGTTGATGAGCCATCAAAAGTTGCAGATACATCATAAAAACGAAGCCCAAATTCAATTGGACCATCTGCTGTAGCTACATATTGGTAGGTTATTGTTTGCCATTCATTAATTAAGGTTTCATCAGAATATCCTCTGTAATCACCTGCATAAATTCTTACTTGAGATTCATTATCTGTGTGATAAACTTTTACGCTAACATCATAAGTGTTACCATTTGTAACTGTGATTGTTTGTCTAAAGTCAGTATCTCCTTGGGTTGCAGTTGTTAATTCGAAATTGGCAGCATAGGTCCCCTCTGAAACTGTTGTTGTTTCTTGAGTAATGGTGGTGCCTGATTCTGAAGTCCAAGTGTCTAAAGCACCTCCGGTCCAACTTTCAAAATCACCGTTAATAACCACGTTTTGCGCAAAGGAGAGGGAAGTAATTAAAAAAGTAAATAATAAAAAGTAAAGTTTTTTCATGTTACGTAAGATTAATTATACATTAAGATGTAATAAAAATACGTATTATTTATGTAAAAACCTGTAAGTAAGAGTGTTAAAGTTTATTTTTAACGGTGATATAACAATTTGTTTACTTAATTACTAATTTGCGGGTTTCACTTATGCCGTTTTCTGTAATTTTTAGGATGTAAACGCCTTTACTAAACTCTGAGATATTTAATTCTTTGCCGGTAAGTGTTGTAGTAAATATGCGCTTTCCTAAAACATCAAAAAACTCAATTTTCTTTGTTAAGTTTTGTTTTGTGGTAATGTAAATGAAAGTTCTGCCGCTACTAACCGGATTAGGATAAATAGAAAGATTTTCGATAGTTTGTTGAATAGGATTTCCATTAGCACTATTTTGTCCCCAGTTTAATTGGCTGGTAGACAATGCTAAAGAAAGAAGTAGAATTAAAACGTAGTTTTTTTTCATAGGAGCTATTCGATATTGTAAATTTAAGAAATTATTGCAAAAGTGATGCCAAAAAACCGTTAAAGAAACTCGCTTTTGGTCGAAAATTTTAAGATTGTGTAATCTATTTGTTATCTTAGTGTTATTAAATATACGTAGAGTTAACAGTTTTGGTTTAAGTTATATCTTTGATGCAGAAATCAAAAAAGCAGTATTCTACATACTAAATAATATGAACAAAAAAGACATCAAAATTCTACTTGTAGATGATGAACCAGATATTTTAGAAATTGTTGGTTACAACTTATCAAGTGAAGGTTATCAAGTAATTACTGCCGAGAATGGTCAGGAGGGGGTAAAAAAAGCTAAAAAAGAATTACCTCAGTTAATCATTTTAGATGTTATGATGCCGGAAATGGATGGAATCGAGGCTTGTGAGCTTATTAGAAAGCATCCGGATTTACAGAATACACTGGTGGTATTTTTAACAGCCAGAGGCGAAGATTACTCTCAGGTAGCAGGTTTTGATGCCGGTGCCGATGATTATATTACCAAACCAATTAAACCAAAGGTTCTAGTAAGTAAAGTTAAAGCGCTTTTACGTCGATTTAAAGATGAAGAAGCTACCGATACGGTTAAATTAGGTAGTCTGGTAATTAACAGAGATGAATATAAAATTACTTCAAAAGGAAAAGAGATTATTTTGCCTAGAAAAGAATTCGAATTATTATCTTTATTAGCATCAAAGCCAGGAAAGGTGTTTAAACGTGATGAAATTTTAGATACAGTTTGGGGTAATGAAGTGGTAGTTGGCGGACGAACTATTGATGTTCATATTCGTAAATTACGTGAAAAAATTGGTGATGATAGTTTTAAAACCATTAAAGGAGTAGGCTATAAGTTTGTAGATTAATGCAACCAAAATTTAAAAAATCATATAGATTCGCGGTAATTACATCGCTATATATAACAGGTTTTATAACGCTCTTTACGAGTGTTTTTTTATATATTAATAACACCTACAGTTTTGGGTATATATTGCTTTTAGCTTTATGTACTTATGCTTTTTCGTTTCTAATGATTCAGTCAAGGATAGAACGTTTAATCTATAAACGTGTAAAGAAAATTTACGACGATCTAACGCTTTTAGAATCTACCAGTTTAACCAAGCGTACCATCACTACCGATATGCAGACATTAACTGAGGAAATTGATAAGTTTGCACGTGATAAGAAAATAGAAATTGAATCGCTTAAGGTGCGTGAAAATTACCGTAAAGAGTTTTTAGGAAATGTGTCGCACGAGTTAAAGACGCCGTTGTTTACTGTTCAGGGGTATATTTTAACTCTTTTGGATGGTGCGATGGAAGATAAAAACCTTCGTGAAAAATATCTTGAAAGGGCGAGTAAAGGTGTTGAGCGTTTAGGGTATATTATTAAGGATTTAGATATGATTACCAAACTTGAGGTTGGTGATTTAAGTTTAAATATCGAGGTATTTGATATCGTAGAGCTTGTTAAAAGTGTTTTTGATATGTTAGAGATGAAAGCCTCTAAAAAGAAAATTACTTTAACCTTCGATCGGGTTTATAAAGAACCTATTTTCGTTAAGGCTGATAAGGAACGCATTCAACAGGTGGTTGCTAACTTGGTGGTTAATTCCATTAAATACGGAAATGAAAAAGGAACAACCGAAATAAGTATTGAAAACCTGATAAAGAATAAAGTTATTGTTCGCGTTACAGATAATGGAGAAGGGATTGCCAAAATGCATTTACCACGACTGTTTGAGCGTTTCTATCGTGTTGATAAAAGTGGTTCGCGTAAAGAAGGCGGTTCAGGATTGGGACTCTCCATTGTAAAGCATATTATTGAAGCACACGACGAGAAAATCTACGTAGAAAGTGAATTTGGCGTAGGAAGTGAGTTTTCGTTTACTTTAGAAAAGGTTAAATAAACGCTTAAAGTCGGCTTCAAAGTTGAAGGCTGTCAAGCCTTTGAAGTCGGCTATAGTTTCTAATTTGTCCAGTGTAAATTTTTCTTGCTTGCAGCTAGGTACTAAGCCTTCTTCGGTTAAACGCGTGGCTAAATATTCCTGTTCAAATTGCCCCGGTGTCGGAATAAAAAAGGCCTTTTTGTTCAGCTTTGCTAAATCCATAACCGTTGTATAACCTGATCGGGAAATTACCAAAGCACTTTCGTTTATGGTTTTTTCTAATAATTCCGAAGTCATAAAGTTATACACCGTGATGTTGTCGAACTGCCTTTTAGTTTGTTTGGGCTGCATGAGTCCTTTTACGAAAACCACTTTCCCTTGGTAGTTTTTTAGCTCGTAAAGTATTTTGTCTTCAAGAATAGTGCGTTGAGGTTCCGGACCCGATAGTAACACCATTAAATCGTTTTTAAAAGGAATATCCTTTTTTTCAAATCGGCTTAACGGACCAATATATTCTGTTGGTATTTCAAAAGCGTCTACGTGGCCCAGCTTCCCACTTAAATTAACTTTGTCACTTGTGTCTGGTACCCAGCATACATTGAACTTTTTAATGAATTTTTCATGCATTTTTGTGCTAAGCCATGTTGTAGATCCGCTTAATACTTTTAATTGATGTGTAATAAAAACCGATGGCACCGCCTTATTGTAAACACCCAAACGGTTATCTGAAATAATTCCAGAAATGTTATGGTTTTTTACAATGGTTTCAGTCGCTTTTTTCTCATTGTAAATGGCCTGTAATAATCGTGGTGAATCTTTCAGAAGTTTTAATTTAAAGAATTTTCCGTTTTTAGCATAAGTCACATTGTAAGATGGTAATTCAATGTGTGTAAGCTTCGGGAATTCCTTTTTTAACAGCGAAAGGGCAACACCATCGCTGGCAATAATGGGTTCAAAACCATTAGCAGATAAAGCCTTTATAATAGGGATGCATCTTGTGGCATGACCCAAACCCCAGTTTAAGGGTGCGACTAAAATTCGTTTTTTCATTAAAATCAAAGGTATGTATATAAACGCTCTCGTATATTTCCTTAATTTTACCAAATATTTATTTTCTTCTTAATTGAAGGGTATTAATAACACTAAAAATAGTAATTATCTGTGGGAAGCAAGAACAAACTGAGACGATTTAGAGAGAATGAAACTTTTTCGAATGTGTATCAACCAACACGTGACGAATTGGTGAATGAGGAGTATGAATTAAAGGGGAACTGGAATCAAAAAGTTTTTAAAAATGATAACCCATTGGTATTAGAGTTAGGTTGTGGAAAAGGTGAGTATTCAGTAGCTTTAGCACAACGTTATCCTGATAAAAATTTTATAGGAATCGATATTAAAGGCGCGCGTTTTTGGCGTGGTGCTAAAACGGCTGTTGAAAATGGTATTCCTAATGTTGCCTTTTTACGTACACAAATAGAACTTATAGAGTATGCTTTTGGTGAAAATGAAGTGGATGAAATCTGGATTACTTTCCCGGATCCGCAAATAAAATATAAGCGTACCAAGCACCGTATGACGAATGCTGAGTTTTTAGCACGTTATAAGAAGATATTAAAGGAAGACGGTGTAGTAAATTTAAAAACCGATAGCGAATTTATGCACGGTTACACACTAGGTTTGTTACATGGTGCAGGTCACGAAGTATTATATGCTAACCATAATGTTTACAAACAGGAAGGAAGTCCTGAGGAAGTAACCAGTATTCAAACGTTTTACGAATCACAATATTTAGAGCAAAATAAAGCAATTACCTATATTCGATTTAAAATTAAGTAGTTGTGAATATTACGGTTATCTTTTTTTTAGGCTTAATTATTTCGTTGGTGGGCGTGATTCCGCCAGGTTTGCTTAATATGACAGCTGCGAAAATTAGCCTTAAGGAAGGGCATACACGGGGTATCATGTTTTCGGTAGGGGTTTGTGTCATTGTTTTGGTACAAACCTACATTGCTTCAGTGTTTGCTCAATATTTAAGTAAGCATACCGATGTGGTTGATATTCTTCAGCGTGTGGCTTTTGTAATTTTCGTGTTAATAACCATTTACTTTTTGTTTGTCGCGAAAAAAGATCCAAAGGAAGTGGCAGAGATTGAAATGCGAAGCAAACGCAGTCGCTTTTTTCAGGGTATGTTTATGTCGGTAATCAATGTATTTCCAATTCCTTATCAGGCGTACATGACTATTACTCTGGCTTCTGTAGGTTGGTTAACTTTCGATCAGATTGATATTCTGACTTATGTCATTGGAACGGGGATGGGGACTTTTGTGATGCTGTATATCTACATGTTTTTCTTCGATAAAATAAAGGATAAACCTATTACCTCTCAAAAAAGTATGAACTATTTGATTGGCGGCATTACGGGAATTATTTCCATAGTAACACTAATCAACATTATTAAAGAGTTGTAATATGAAGCCTGAAACCCTGAATTTTTTCGACAAAGTTTATGAGGTTGCCAGACAAATTCCATACGGTAGAGTAACTAGTTACGGAGCGATAGCAACCTTTCTTGGTGCGGTCAGAAGTGCTAGAATGGTTGGTTATGCCATGAATGGTTCTGCAGGAAAAGATGTCCCGGCTCATCGCGTAGTGAATAGAAAGGGACTGTTAACAGGGAAACAACATTTTGATGGCACCAATTTAATGCAACAACTTTTGGAAAGCGAAGGCATAAAAGTGATTGATAATCAAATTCAGGATTTTGAAGAGGTATTTTGGAATCCTTCAGAAGAGTTGTAATTCTTCAATATAACCACTTGTTTAACAGATAAAATGAGGTTTTATTCAGAATTCATCGTATAATCATTAAATAAAATTCATCCATAAATCATTTCAATACCTTAGGCTTTATATTCTGAACAATTCACAGTATATTTGTAGCCTTAGAATAAATCTAAATAGAGCATGAAGCTTAATAAAAAAGACATACTTAAAGCATTAGAATCTATAACAGTACCTGGCGAAGGACAAAACATGGTTGAAAGCGGCGCAGTAACCAATGTTGTTGTTTTTGGTGATGAGGTTGTTGTAGATATCACGATAAAAAATCCGAGTTTACAAGCTAAAAAACGTACCGAGGTGGATATTTTAAAAACCATTCACGAACAGGTTTACGAAAAAGCTAAAATTAAGGTGAATGTAAAGGTTGATGCACCGGAAAAGCCTAAAGCAAATGTTATAAAAGGAAACCCTATTCCGGGAATTCAGAACATTGTAGCTGTAGCTTCTGGAAAAGGAGGAGTAGGGAAATCTACAGTAACGGCAAATTTAGCGGTAACTCTTGCTAAAATGGGCTTTAAAGTTGGGGTTTTAGATGCCGATATTTATGGGCCATCTATTCCAATTATGTTCGATGTCGAAGCAGGAAGACCTTTAGCTGTAAATGTCGATGGAAAATCGAAAATGAAGCCTATTGAAAATTACGGCGTAAAAGTATTATCTATCGGATTCTTTACACAACCTAATCAGGCGGTAGTTTGGCGAGGACCAATGGCAGCAAAAGCGTTAAATCAAATGATTTTTGATGCACATTGGGGAGAATTAGATTTCTTATTACTGGATTTACCTCCGGGAACAGGGGATATTCACCTAAGCATTATGCAGTCGTTACCAATTACGGGTGCGGTTGTAGTAAGTACGCCTCAAAATGTAGCTTTAGCCGATGCTAAAAAGGGAGTAGCTATGTTCCAACAGGAAAGCATCAGCGTTCCTGTATTAGGAATTATTGAGAATATGGCTTATTTTACACCTGAAGAGTTGCCTAATAATAAATATTATATCTTTGGTCAGGAAGGTGCTAAAAATTTAGCTGAAGATTTAGAGGTGCCGTTTTTAGGAGAATTACCATTGGTACAAAGTATTCGTGAAGCTGGTGATGTAGGTCGTCCGGCAGCGTTACAAACGGCAACACCTTTAGAAAAAGCTTTTGAAAAAATCACACAAAATGTGGTTCAGGAAGTAGTAAAGCGTAATGAAGATTTACCACCTACAGAAGCAATTAAAATAACAACGATGGCTGGATGTTCAGCAGTTAAAACTAAATAAATGACATCAGAAGAAGTTAGACTTAATGTCGAGAAAGCGTTAGAAGAGATTCGTCCATTTTTACAAAGTGATGGAGGCGATATTTCTTTGTTATCTATTGAAGATAACGATACACTGGTAAAAGTTCAGTTGCAAGGTGCTTGTGTGGGCTGTAGTGTAAATCAAATGACTTTAAAATCGGGTGTGGAAATGACTATTAAAAAGCACGTTCCGCAGATTGAAAGAGTAGTCAATATTGCGGTTTAATTGAAGAGTTTCATAGAAAACGTTCAATTATAGCTCCATTTATATAATAAAGGAATAGAAAAAAATAAAGAATTTTAGTAATTCTTTATTTTTTTTGTTTTTCCTATCAAATTAATAGGGAAAAGATTTGCAAATTAATTTTAAGCATTACATTTGCACAAATAATTTTTCGGTTTTTATTAGAGAAAGAAGATGAGCGACATTAATATAAAAATAACAGATAGAGATGGTGTAACACATGATGTAGTAGCACCAACAGATATGGCCATGAATTTAATGGAAGTTGTCCGCAGCTACGAATTAGCTCCGGAAGGGACTATTGGAATTTGTGGTGGTATGGCTATGTGTGCCTCTTGTCAATGTTATGTACTTAGCGATACAGAATTGCCTGAAATGAGCGATGATGAGGAAGCTATGTTGTCTGAAGCTTTCGATGTTAAAGATAATAGCCGCTTAGGTTGCCAGATTCAAATGACACCGGAAATGGATGGTCTTGAAGTGGAATTAGCTCCTGAAAGTTAATTTTTATTTATTCTAAATAAATTCTATATTTGCCCTCGTGAATTTAGAGATAAATATAAATACAGGCTACCAGATTAAGCACCTTACGTTTTGTAAGTATGAGTTAATTACTCCTAACAAAACCATTAGCTTAAGTTTTCCGCAAGTTTTGGAATTACGCCGTAAAATAAACGGATTAACAACTTATAGTTCGCTGACTAGAATTGTTAATAACGAGAATTTTGTATTACTTTTTGTAGCCGGTAAAGAACATTTAGTCTTTTTAGAAATTCCTCAATTATTGGAATTAAAGGAGGAATTAGACTTACTTTTTCACACACCTTCCTTCGTTTTAGCATAAAATTTTAAGCTTATTTAGACTTTTTTTAAATTTTATGCATTCGTTTTAACGTTTTCATTTTATTGTAACTTTGTGTAAAAGCGCAATTATGAACACAATAGTTAGAAAACAAATGTCTATTCACCCGGACGTGATGGACTTATTAAATAATCAAATAGCGATGGAAATGAAAGCTTCTGCTTCATATCTGGCTATGGCATCTTGGTGCGATCAACGGGAATTGTTAAATAGTAAAGCTCTTTTTTACAAGCAAGCCGAAGAAGAAAGAGAACATGCTATGAAGATTTTCGAATTTATAAATGATAATGGAGGTGCTGCTATTTCGCCTAATGTTACCAATGTAAATAATGATTTTGAAAGCCTTATCTCTATTTACGAAACGGCATTAGAACAAGAAATAAGCGTAACACAATCCATTTTTAAAATATTTAAAGCTGCGAGAAATGCTGATGATTTTATAACTGAAGTATTTTTACAATGGTTTATTTCTGAACAAGCCGAAGAGGAAGATACGTTTAGAAGTATCTTAGATATTTTTGGACTAATGGAAGGGATGCCATTAAAGATGATTGATGAAAGAATTCTAACGGAATAGTTCAATACAATTCTAAAACATAAAAAACGCTTCTTTTTAAAGGAGCGTTTTTTATGTTTATAACTTACATAGCGGGAGGAATTGGCGCAGGAACCACATTTTCAACAGCTGGTAGACTTTTTAAGTACGTGAAAATCGCCCTGATGTCTTCATCGTTAAGTTTGGCAAAATCCTGCCATGGCATTGGTGGTAACAGCATTCTGCCACCATCCAGACCTTTTGATTTACCTTCACGTATAGCTTTGAAAAATTGCGCTTCACTCCATGTGCCAATACCACTTGCATCAGGTGTTAAATTAGCCGCAAAAGATGTGCCCCAAGGACCGGTTGTAGATGTTAATCCCATAGAGAAGAGTGCGTAACCTTTAGCGGTTTCCTTATCATATGGAGGCAAGACTTCATCGGACGGGTGACCTGATAGTAAACGATTAGAATCTGGAACAGGGCCATGATCTGTCATAACCTTTGGTGAGTGACAATGGTGGCATCCTCCTAAATCGACAAGGTATTCGCCACGTTCAACAAGATTAATAGGTTCTTGCTCTATGGTTTCAACTTCCATTTCTGTCGTTTTTTTCTCGGTACGAGAATTACAGGAGTAAGCGAGCATGCTCACTACGGCGAATAGTAAAATTTTTGATTTCATAGTTTAAAAGTTGGTTGGTGATTATAGTAAAGTTAGTGAAATTACTAATGTGTTAAACAATAGTAAATCAATAAGTTGAGTGTGAAATTTAGATTGTCAGTTATTTGTAAGAGTAGTCTGTTAGTTTTCTTGGCCCTTCAAGAACAACACGAACAATTTGAAGAACACCATCGTCATTGGTGTCGACAAGCCATTTTATTAGGCTGATGTTACCGTTTTCAATTTCAATACCAGTAATGCATCTTGGATGTACACAGCTGCCATCGTTGAAGAATGGAATGTCTCCTGGTTCCGGAAATCGTGGTCTGTGGGTATGTCCTGCTATAGTAATACGATTATTATTTTCTGTAATCCACTTTTTTGTTCGACGTTCAACTTTAATGAGCTCTTTGTGATTTTTTGCGGGACGGGTGGGATCTGAAATACCTATAACATTAAGTGGTTTCCATAGGATGCGAACTAAAAACCGACTCCATTTCCAGAAGGTGTAATTCCAAGGGTCGGCTTGATGGCCATGAGTTAAAAATAATTCCTGCCCGGTTTTAATATGTTTTAGAACAATACCTTCGTGGTATTTTAAATCGTTAAGCAGGGGTTTGTCATCTCCTGCTTCGGCATCAAAATACGTCTCTAAATGTTTTTTAACATAATTCGGGTTCCTGTAAACCATATCGTGGTTACCCCATATCATATGCAGACGTTGTTGCTCATGAAATTGCTTCATCAACATATATACATTTTTATGGGCTTCGAAAATAGGTTCGAAAGACAGGTTTTCCCAGAGTTCGTCGCCGTCGCCTAGTTCGCAATACTGAAAGCTTTGGGCAAAATAATGTTTTAAAGCATGAAAGTATATGTTGCGGTTATTTGCAAAGTCGTCGGCAAAGCTATTATCGCCTCGATGGCAGTCACTAAAAAGAATAAACTTACTATCATCATCGAAGTTGATGATTTTAGCTTTGTTATAGGCATTGTCTAATCTTTTTTTACTTGAAAACATTACAGTAAATGTAAATAAAAAAGTGTTTCAATACATATTGAAACACTTTTTCAAGTTAATTAATAATTAGTTGGTTTGTTATTTTCTGAACAGAGGATCTGCTCCTATGGTTCCCATTAAACTGTTTAAATAAGAATCGTTACTTGCATGGTAAAGTTTATCCTTTATTTGTTGCAGTTTTTCTAAAATGTTTAGTTCTTTAACCAGTACTATATTATGGTCAATAGAGGCAAAATTTGTGAGATATGTTTGTTGTTTTTGGTAAAAGGCGATGTCTTTCTTTTGTTTTAATTTCAAACGTTCCAAATACCAATCGCTTTTTATAACATAATCTCTTTCGAAATATTTTCTAAGTTCAGGATTGCTGATTTCTTTTCCTTCGTAGGTACCATAAGCCATGATATGTAGTAATATTTTTAATGGCGGTATGGCAGCTTCAATACTACCGTCTTCAAAATAGCGAAGCGCTACTTTTTTCTGAGCTTCAACAATATTATTAATACCATCTACATAATCTTCCATGCCTTGTAATTCTGGTTTCAGCATTCTTTCATCAAATACAATATTAGGTTCGTCAAACAATCGGTTTAAACATCTTAATGAGAATTGTTTGGTAATTCGATAACCTAATCGGCTGGCTAACACTTTTTGTCCGTTATATTCAAAATCATCAATTTTCTCAAGAGCGCCATCATTAATTAAGAAATTAGGATCGCGATCCTGAGGTTCTAGTCTGGCCCAGATTTCAGGAATTAAAATACTGATGTCGTGGTCGACTTTATTCTCGGCACCTACATAACCTGCGGCTGTACTAAAGGCATTAGATTCAGTTAAAATATGCGAAAGCAGAGCATTGTTTAAATCTGAGGTAGGCGTAAGCATGTTAAAAGGCCCTTTTGTTAAGGCGCCCTCAGAACCTGCTCCTGTTGTAGAAGGTGATTTTCCTGTAAGACTGCAAATGAAATCCATAAACAATTCAGGAGTTTCCTGATAGTGAATAGGGTTGTATACTGCCAAAGGACGAATGCCAGCTTTTTTATCGACAGGATTGTTTCGTCTGCCTGGTAAAACGGCATTAACAACATTAATAACCGGATCTTCAGATTTAATTTTACGATATAGACGAACTCCGATTTCACCTAAATAGCTTTCCTCGGTTTCATTGATAAATTTGTTATATTCTAGATAACGCGGATTTTTAGTAGGTTCGCCATCAACAATTCTTGTATGTGAAGGTAGTACGAAGTATTCTTCATCATTCTCGCTGTTCACAATACTTAAAACCAGGTCTTTTACAGGTTGTGTATACTTGTCGAAATTTATGGTGTCTTCATATATTTCAATAGCGTCCTTTTTTGTTAAAAGTTCGTAGTTTGTGAGGAAGGTATTTGGTGAAACAATATCGCGTTCGGCGTTTTCATCGTATCCTCTTACAACAGCTTCATCTGGTCTTTGAAACAAATGACTTTCGCAGTTTGCAACAACTTTTAAGCTTTTATTTGTGAATTCCGGGTTTAGGTTTTTAAACTGTTCTTTTGGTAAAGTTATAGTAGCTGAGATGTCGTCTTCCAGCTGAATTTTATGGCAGGCAGAAAAATCAGATCGTAGTTTGTTTAATAACCATTGTCCGTTTTGATTGAACCCAATTCTAACATAACTACCAATAACCGGTGTGTTATGGTATTTTAATCCTGTACCATTTTTACCGTTAATAATATCTACAGATATACAATCTTTCCAATTCAAATCACCATGATCCTGACGGTAAAGCCTTTTTACAAACAGAACCAAAGATCGAATATGTGGTGGAATGTTAGATACAAATTCGTTGTATTCGTCTTTAAACACCGGAAGCGGTGTAAGTAACCTAACGGCCGATCCTAATGTTCGTTTTGAACTTAAAAAGGGCTCGGAAGGCGGTAGGGTTGGGTCGTAATCTTTCCAGCGTTTTGAATAGTCGTATTCAATAATTTCATCAGCTTTTTTAAAATCTTCGTCAATATCAACAATGTTAAAGGTGCTATATGTAATGGCATTTAACATTGATTTTGAAATTTCAGATTTCCCACCTCCGGAAACAGTACAAGGTTTATGACAAAAAATGCCTTCAGGCGCTGTGTTAACAATACGCCACAGAGAGACAGCTTTATGTTTTTCTAACTTAAATTTATTTCCCGTTGGATGAATGTAGGTTTTATAAGGCGATAAAACCAGTTTTTGTTCTGCACCTTTATAATTCCAGGTTATGCTATTGGTATTCGTATTTATATAGGCATTTTCAGGGATGTATATTAAGTTCGGATAATTTTTATCAATGGCATAATTTTCTGGTTTTACATCAATACGATCCCCTAATAGTTTTTTTGTGTCTTTAAATGAAAACTTATTATCTGCTTTGTTAGAAAATGCGGTGCCATCTACAATATCGCCCATTACACCTCTAGGGAAAGCAATGGCTCCACCTGAGTGTTCTTCTTCAACTAAGCCATATAAATTGGCTGAATAACTAATTTGCGTTTTAATTTCTTTTTTTGAATATCCATAATAGTTGTCGGCGATAATTGTTACTACAACGCCACGATCGTCACGACAAGTTACTTTAAAAGCACCACCGTCATTATAGATTTCATTTTCGTTTTTCCAGCACATGCCTTCGCTTCTTTGGCGTTCGGTAGCTTGATCCCAATGTGGCAAGCCAACGTCTTTTTTCTTTAAAGTTTTAAGCTGCGGTGCCAGAATAATACATCCTGTGTGTCCTGTCCAGTGTTCGGTGTCAAGTGCGGCATCATTATGCGCTAGATTAGGATCTCCGGCATTGCCGAAAATGGACTCTACAAAGTCCAGATTGCTCACTAAGCTACCGGGAGCAAAAAATCGAACTTCCATGCTTTTTTGAGCAATAACGCCTTTAACTTCCGGACAAACTGTAGGTCGTAAAAGCAAAGAAACCATAACTTTGGCTTTATCTTCCTGACTCGCAGTAAGCGGTAATGTATTCAGGGCATCAGAAGGTGAAAATGCGGCTTTTAAAAAATGAGCAAACGTAAGTTTAGAAACCTCCTTTTTGTCTAACGGAACCGGTAAATTACTTTCTACTATATGAAAGGTACCTTTGGTAGTTCGTTTATCATGTAACGGATTGTTAAGAATACCTTGTTTTATGCGATACGACTTTACATTCTCACTTGAAAATGAATTTTCGTCGGGAGGTAAACTAATTTCTCTGGCATGTCCTTTTTGATTCAAGACCAAAGTGTCGTTTGGAATTGAAATTGTTTTTATAAAAGGAATGTCTTTTAAATAGTCGTTTATAAAGTCCTGTATTCTTTGATCTACAGGAGCAAGGTGGTTGGATAAGAGTCTTGATTTTTCTTTAAAACCTTGAGTGAAAGCTTTGGTTAGAGACTGAAGTTTAGGGTTGCAAAACTTTTGTGAAGCCCCTTCCTTATCTTTAAATAAAGGTTGTCCTAAAGCGGCCAGTTGTAAGTTGATGTATTGAACAGTGTCTTTTCTACTCTGAAATTGGTTTGAAGAGTTGGTTTTATTGGTTTTCATTATAACTTAAGTAATCAATTGCACGTACTGTGATAGAAATTCAGTCAAACTTACTAAGTTATATTTGGGGGTAATATGATATTTGTCATGCTTTAAGCGTTTTAGATACTTAAAGCATGATTGTTTTATTTAAATGCATTTAGCCCTGTAATATCCAATCCGGTTATAAGAAGGTGAATGTCGTGAGTTCCTTCATAAGTAATAACACTTTCTAAATTCATAGAGTGCCTCATTATTGAATATTCACCTGTTATACCCATACCACCTAACATTTGTCGGGCTTCGCGCGCAATGGTAATAGCCATTTCCACATTGTTACGCTTGGCCATAGATATTTGTGCCGACGTAGCTTTTCCTTCATTACGCAGAACACCTAATCGCCAAGTGAGTAATTGTGCTTTTGTTATTTCTGTAATCATCTCGGCTAATTTCTTTTGTTGTAATTGAAACTGACCAATAGGTTTGCCAAATTGCATGCGTTCTTTACTGTAACGCAAAGCAGTGTCATAGCAATCCATAGCCGCGCCAATAGCACCCCATGCAATACCATATCTTGCCGAATCCAGACAGCCAAGCGGCGCGCCTAATCCGGATTTGTTAGGAAGTATATTTTCTTTAGGAACTTTAACATTATCAAAAATAAGCTCTCCGGTAGCACTGGCCCGAAGCGACCATTTATTATGAGTTTCCGGAGTAGTAAAACCTGCCATACCGCGCTCAACGATTAAACCATGTATACGTCCGCTTTCATCTTTTGCCCAAACGACTGCAATTTGTGCAAAAGGAGCGTTGCTTATCCACATTTTGGCGCCATTAAGTAAATAATGGTCTCCCATATCTTTGAAGTTAGTAACCATGCCTCCCGGATTGCTTCCATGATCAGGCTCGGTAAGACCAAAGCAGCCTATCCATTCACCACTGGCCAGTTTAGGTAGGTATTTTTCACGTTGTGTTTCGTTACCATATTTCCAGATGGGGTACATCACTAAACTCGATTGAACAGAAGCCGTACTGCGCACACCAGAATCACCGCGTTCTATTTCCTGCATAATTAAACCATATGAAATCTGATCTAAACCAGCGCCGCCATATTCAACGGGTATGTAAGGACCAAAGGCACCTATTTCGGCGAGACCATTTATAATTTGTTTTGGGAATTCTGCCTTTTGAGCGTATTCTTCAATTATGGGAGAGACTTCTCGTTTTACCCAGGCTCTGGCAGCATCGCGAACTAATTTATGCTCATCGGTTAATAGCTCGTCTAAGTTGTAATAATCGGGAGCTTCAAATAAATCTGGCTTCATTAAATTTGAGTTTTAAAAGATTTTCAAAAGAAAATTTTTAATGATACGCTTCTTTTTTTAAGAATTTATCATTTTATGCTCTCAAATTTAAATAAATCTAATTTAGATAACTACATTTTTAAGTAGAAATCTTTTGTCAGATTAATATAATCTTCGGTGTATTGGTGGCGCTGTGTTTCAATAGTTAAAACCGATTTTTCTATGGTTTTAGCATTGTCATTGCCAAATGAAAAGTTTAAAAGGCTACGTTTAAAATCAGAATTAGGGTTGCCTTTTACATTCAGAATTTTAGTTGGATATAAATTGTAATTAGAAGCTAGTGCTATAAACTGTTCTTCTTCTTTAAAAGGAATGATGACGCAAAATTCACCGTTTTCAGAAAGTAATTTAGACGCACTTTCAATTAAATGCTCGAAAGGCATAGCATCACTGAATCGCGCTAAATCACGCTGTTCATTTTCAGATTTATAATCTTCAGAATAAAAAGGCGGATTCGATAAAATCAAATCGTATTTATCTTCAATTTCATCTGCAAATTCTTCCAATGAAGCGTGGTAGCAAAATAGGCGGTCTCCCCAGGGCGATTGTTCAAAATTATCAACACATTGTTCATAAGCAAGATCATCAATTTCTAAGGCATCAATAACTTCAGCATAACTACGTTGCGCTAACATTAGAGAAATAATACCCGTACCTGCACCAATGTCTAAAACCGAAAACGGATTGTTTTCTATTGAGGTCCAGGCACCTAAAAGGACACCGTCGGTGCCAACCTTCATGGCGCATTGGTCTTGATTAATAGTAAACTCTTTGAATTTGAATGGCTTATTAGACATGGTGAAATGTTAAAAAATTAAGAAGTAAGCGATTGAAATCGGATAAAATGCAGCCAAAAATACTAAACTGTGTTAAAATAATAAGTTAATTTTTATTTAAGTAGTAATTTTGCTTGTTAAGTGTAGAGTAGACACTCTTGTTTTTTTGGGGTGTTTATAATGAAAAAGAAAAAGATTGTTATGAATTCAGGAAGAGTTTTTTATAAGGTTAATGAGTTGTTGGTGTTTAATAGTGGCGTTGAAAAAGTATATTTAGAGGCTTATGATTCGGTTGAAAATGAAGAGTTAAAAGCTTTTTTTAATGAACGAGCTTTTGAAAGAAATCAGTTTTCGAAGGATTTAAAAACTGAGATGGAAAACATTGAAGATAAGTCGTCACAGCCAGCTGGACTTAGTACTAATTTCTATGAGATTTGGAGAAATTTCAGAAATTTAATTTTAATGGATAATGAAAGCGGACTGCTAAATGAAGTGTACCGTTTAAAGGAAGTAAGTGTTGAAATGTATAACCAATTACTTATGGAACCGAACTTACCATTGTCGGTTTGTAAGCTTTTAGGAAAACAACGCGACAGCATTCAAGCAGCAATGAATACGATGAAACGTGATCTTACTTTAGTTTACTAATTGTAGTTAAGTAAAGTAACTTTAAATAAAAAAGCGCGATCAAATTTAATTTGGTCGCGCTTTTTTATGTTTTCAATATGTTTATTCTAAGTATAAATCAATTAATCCTTCAGGTGTATCGACAAGAATGATTTTATTGTCGCGGTCTACTTTTACAATAAACTCGTCGTTCATAGGGATTAGAATTTCTTTACCGTTGTTTTCTACTTCAAACAAAGCTTGAGCCGTTGTGTCATTTACTGCAACTACTATTCCTACGGTTCCGTAATTTTTGTCCTCCATGGTGTATCCTATAATTTCATGAAAATAGAATTTATTACCATCCAGTTTAGGCAATAAATCAAGGGGTAAATACACTTCGGTTTTAACTAAAGCATCGGCATCTTCTTCTGTTTCTACATCTTCAAACTGTACTCGTAATAAATCGGATTTGTGAAGCTGTGAGTGTTCAATAAAAAACGGAATTAGATTGTGGTTTATGTCGAGGAACATAGCATCTAAGTTCTCGTAAAGCTCCGGTTGATCGGTGTCTAATTTTATTAATAATTCACCTTTAAAACTGTACTTTTTTACAATTTTACCTAAATAAAAGCAGTCTTCTTTTTTCATGACAATTATTTTGTCATCCTGAACTTGTTTCAGGATCTTATAATTTTAAACAGATGTGTATTTTCAAGATTTCCATTTTCATGGAAATAAAAAACTCCGATAGAAGCTATCGGAGTTTAAAAGTATAAAAAAATAGTTTTTTATTCTTCTTCGTTTGAAGCTTCTACTTCTTCAGCTGGAGCTTCTTCAGCAACAGGAGCTTTAGCAGCGATACGAGCTTCGTTTGCAGCTTTCTCAGCTTCTAATGCTTTAGCTTTAGCTTCAGCGTCAGCTTGAGCTAAACCTTCAGTTTTAGCACCAACTTTAGCAGTTTTAGCTTCAACCCATGCTTGGAATTTAGCTTCTGCTTGCTCTTCAGTTAAAGCGCCTTTTCTAACACCACCAGCTAAGTGATTTTTTAATAAAGCTCCTTTGTAAGATAAGATAGCTTTAGCAGTATCGGTTGGTTGTGCACCATTTTGTAACCAAGTTACAGCACCGTCAACATTTAAATCGATAGTTGCAGGGTTAGTGTTTGGATTGTAAGTACCTAATTTTTCTAAGTATTTACCGTCTCTTTTTGCACGCGAATCAGCGGCTACGATCCAATAAAAAGGTTTCCCCTTTTTACCGTGTCTTTGTAATCTAATTTTTACTGGCATAATAATTAATTATTTGAGGTTCTCGACCTCGGTTATTAATGAGGGTGCAAAGATACTACATTTTTTGAAAAAGCAACACTTTATTTGTTTTTTTAAACGGTTGTTTTTCAGTGTGTTTTTAGAATAATAAGCAAACGGGGCTTGGTACATCAAACGAATTTGAATATTTAAGTTTTCCGGTCTTCTTATTTATTGAAAAGATGCTGATATTGTTGGTTCTTCTATTGCCTACTAATAGGAAATTACCTGTTGGGTCTATAGTGAAATTTCTTGGCCAGTCGCCCTCTGTTGAAATGTTTTGGATCTTTTTTAATTTGCCGGTTACATGGTGTCTTTTAAAAACGACTATGGAATTTTCTCCTCTATTTGAGCCGTATAAAAATTGTTCGTCGGGACTTAAGTGAATATCGGCACAGTAGCTTTCTCCTTTAAAGTCATCGTCCAAAGTTGATATGTGTTCAATTAATTTGAAACCATTATTGGTGTTTTTGGCAACCGTTACGGTACTGTTTAATTCGTTAATAATATAGAAGTACTTATGGTCTTTGGTTACTGTGAAATGTCGTGGGCCGGCTTTAGGTTGCATGTTTACAATAGATTCGGTCTTTAGTTTGTAACCGTCACCAACATCGCTTTTTTGATATTTAAAAACGGAGTTTCTACCCAAGTCGGCAACAAATAAATAGTGGTCAATAAATTGTGCAGAATGCGCATGCGATACTTCTTCGTCTGTACTTTGCTTGAAAACCTGTAAGGCTTCAGTGAGACTTCCGTCTGAATTTATATTGAACAAAGCCATGGTACCTCCGCCATAGTTGGAAACAACAAGTTTTGTGCCTTCGTTATTCACGGCAACATGACAGGGGCTGCCGCCGTGGCTGTCAACACTGTTTATAAGTTCTAAATCCTCGTTGTTATTGATCTTAAAAGCTGAAATGATACCGTCGTTTTCCCGGCAGGTGGCGTACAAATAGTTTCTGTCGGGAGAAAAGGCTAAAAATGATGGGCTTTCGGCTTGAGCGATTAGTTTTGTATTGCTTAAAACACCGTGAATAGTATCGAATTGCAGTTTGTAAATGCCTTCGCTATCGCCATCTGTAAAGGTGCCAAGATACATGTTAATGTTTTGCGAATAGCCAGACAATGTGGAAAAAATAATAATAAATAGTGTAAAGTTAAGTTTCATGGTTAGGGTCTTTTAATTTCAAAAATAGGTTTTAAATCAACGTTATTCAAATGAAAATAAATAAGATACACGATTCTTGATTTTGTTGTTTACAACTCGTGATAATTTCGTTTTAATTTGGATGAATTTCTGTGTATTTTTATCCACTAAGATCGGTTTTTGTAACCGGCTTAATCACAATAAATTAAACTTTCAGAATGTACTTAATTTTCGATACAGAAACCACAGGTTTGCCAAAACGATGGGACGCACCCATTACCGATACCGATAACTGGCCACGTTGTATACAAATTGCATGGCAGTTACATGACAGTATGGGGAATTGTATCGATCATCAGGATTATCTGGTGCAACCGGAAGGCTTCAACATTCCTTATGATGCCGAGAAGGTTCATGGGATTTCTACGGAGTTGGCTCAGGAGCAAGGTGTGCCTTTGGTTGAAGTGCTTGAAAAATTTAATGCCGTGTTGGGAAAAACCAAATTCATTGTCGGACAAAATGTAAAGTTCGACTTGAATATTATGGGTGCCGAGTTTGTTCGTGGCGATATGGCAAACATATTGCAGGAACTTCCTGTTTTAGATACCTGTACCGAGCATACTGCAGAATTGTGTCAGATTCCCGGAGGTCGTGGTGGTAAATTTAAGTTGCCTACACTTACCGAGTTACACGAGTTTTTATTCAAACAACCCTTCGCCGAAGCACATAACGCAACAGCCGATGTTGAGGCAACCACGCGTTGTTTTTTGGAGTTAATTCGTTTAGAGGAATTTACAAAGGAAGAATTAGATGTCGAGGACGATTACTTCCAAAACTTTAAAGAGGCCAATCCGAAGGAGATTGAACTTATCGGATTAAAGCACATTAACCTGAAACAGGAAAGTGCTAAAATTCGTGAGCGCATAAAAAAGGCTGAAGGGACTCAGATTTCTTCTGAAGAAATTAAACAAAATATTTCCGATTTAAAGGATGTTGAGTTTGCTCATTTACATAACCACTCACAATTTTCTATTTTACAATCTACCATAAGTATTCCGGCATTGGTGGCCGAAGCAGCAAAGCATAATATGCCTGCCGTTGCGCTTACCGATCACGGAAATATGATGGGAGCCTTTCACTTTGTTAAAGCTGTTAGTGCACATAACAAATCGGCGCAGGCTAAAATTGCCGAAGCGCAGGAAAAAGGAGAAACCACAAACGTAAAAGAGATTAAACCGATTATTGGTTGTGAGTTTTTCGTTTGTGAAGATCATAAAGATAAAACCAGAAAAGACAATGGGTATCAGGTGGTCTTACTGGCGAAAAATAAAAATGGCTATCATAATATGGCCAAGTTATCGTCGCATGCCTTTGTTGACGGATTTTATTATGTACCGCGTATTGATAAAAAACTAATTGAGCAGTACAAGGAAGATATCATGGTACTTACCGGAAATTTATATGGTGAGGTGCCAAGTAAAGTCTTGAATGTTGGTGAAAATCAGGCCGAGGAAGCTTTGCTTTGGTGGAAAGAGCAGTTTGGCGACGATTTGTATATCGAATTGATGCGCCATAATCAGGAAGATGAAAACCGTGTCAATACGGTACTTGTCGATTTTGCTAGAAAACATGATATCAAGTTAATTGCTACGAATAATACATACTATTGCGAGAAAGATGATGCCAACGCACACGATATTTTGTTGTGTGTAAAAGATGGTGAAAAGCAGTCGACGCCAATTGGTCGTGGTCGAGGGTATCGTTATGGTATGCCAAATCAGGAGTATTATTTTAAGTCTTCGGAAGAAATGAAGACTATTTTTAAGGATATCCCTGATGCGATTAGTAATATTCAGGAAGTGATTGATAAGGTTGAATCTTTCGAGCTGGCTCGTGATGTCTTACTTCCTGCCTTCGGAATTCCTGATGAATTTAAGCATGATGAAGATTTAGTTGATGGAGGTAAGCGAGGAGAAAATGCTTATTTACGTCATTTAACTTACGAAGGTGCTAAAAAACGTTACGGCGAACCGTTAAGTGAAGAAGTTACCGAACGTCTGGATTTCGAATTGTCGGTAATTGAAAATACAGGGTATCCGGGGTACTTCTTAATTGTTGAAGATTTTATCCGTGAAGCCCGAAATATGGATGTGTCGGTAGGGCCGGGGCGTGGTTCGGCTGCGGGTTCGGTAGTGGCCTACTGTTTGTGGATTACCAATATAGACCCGATGAAGTACGATCTCCTTTTTGAGCGTTTCTTAAATCCAGATCGTATAAGCATGCCCGATATCGATATTGACTTTGATGATGAAGGTCGAAGTCGCGTTATGGATTATGTTATCAAGAAATACGGTGCCAATCAGGTAGCGCAAATTATTACCTACGGTACCATGGCTGCGAAGTCGTCTATCCGAGATACGGCGCGTGTACTGGACTTACCATTATTTGACGCCGATAGGATTGCGAAGTTGATTCCGAATATGTCTAAGCTTAACAAGATTTTTGCTTTAGATGAAAAAGGTTTAGCAGATAAATTCAGAGCTGAAGAATTAGAAAAAGTCAATGAACTTTTAAATATTGCCGATGGTGAAGGTTTAGATTCCGAAACCGTAAATCTGGCAAAAGTATTGGAAGGTTCGGTGCGTAATACAGGTATTCACGCCTGTGGGGTAATTATCACACCCGACGATATTACCAAGTTCGTTCCGGTTTCGGTGGCAAAAGACTCCGATTTGTATGTTACCCAGTTTGATAACTCGGTAGTAGAGGAGGCAGGACTGCTAAAAATGGATTTCCTGGGGTTAAAAACATTAACCCTGATTAAGGATACGGTTAAGATTGTAAAGGCGAAGCACGGTATTGTTTTAGATCCGGAAAATTTCCCTTTAGATGACGAAGAAACCTATGCATTATTTCAAAGAGGAGAAACGGTTGGAGTGTTCCAATACGAGTCACCCGGGATGCAAAAACACCTTCGCGATTTAAAGCCAACGGTATTCGAAGATTTAATTGCGATGAATGCCTTGTATCGTCCGGGACCAATGGAATACATTCCTTCTTTCGTTAGAAGAAAACATGGTGATGAGGAAATTGAGTACGATTTACCAGCGATGGAAGAATACTTGAAGGAAACTTATGGTATTACCGTGTATCAGGAGCAGGTAATGCTTCTATCTCAAAAGTTAGCGGACTTTACAAAAGGTGAAGCCGATATGCTTCGTAAGGCGATGGGTAAAAAGCAGATCGCCGTACTGGATAAAATGAAACCTAAGTTTATCGATCAGGCAAGTGCTAATGGTCATGATGCCAAGGTACTTGAAAAAGTATGGAAAGACTGGGAAGCCTTTGCGAGTTACGCCTTCAATAAATCGCACTCGACGTGTTATGCCTGGATTGCTTATCAAACCGCATATTTAAAGGCGCATTATCCTGCTGAATATATGGCGGCCGTACTGTCCAACAATATGAACGATATTAAGCAGGTAACCTTCTTTATGGAAGAATGTAAACGTATGAAACTAGATGTATTGGGGCCAGATGTAAACGAATCGTTTTACAAGTTCTCGGTAAATAAAGATAATGCGGTGCGTTTCGGGATGGGAGCTATTAAAGGTGTTGGTCATGGTGCGGTAATGACTATTGTTGAAAACAGAAAGAAAGACGGACATTATAAATCTATTTTCGATTTTGCTAAACGTATTGATTTGCGTGCGGCGAATAAAAAGGCCTTTGAAAACCTTGCGTTAGCAGGAGGTTTCGATTGTTTTGGTAAGACGCACAGAGCGCAGTATTTTCACGATGAAGGAGATGGGATTACCTTTTTAGAAAAAGCCATTAAATACGGAAGTAAACACCAGGAGAATGAAAACTCGGCGCAGGTAAGTTTGTTTGGGGAAGCTAGTGAAGTGCAGATAGAAGAGCCACAAGTGCCACCATGTGAAGAGTGGGGAACTATGGAGAAGTTGGCTAAAGAGCGCGAAGTTGTTGGTATTTACATTTCGGGACATCCACTGGATGATTTCAGAATAGAGATGAAAACCTTCTGTAATGCCAATTTAAGTTTCTTTAATACATTAGAACCTTATGTGAATCGCGAACTCGTGTTTGGTGGTGTGGTTACCGATGTGCAACACCGCGTTAGCAAGCAGGGGAAAGGCTGGGCGATGTTTACCGTTGAAGATTACACCGATAGTTATGAATTCAGAATCTTTGGCGAAGAATATTTAAAATTCAGGCATTTCCTGATGCATAACAATTTTGTGTTTGTTAAAACTTTTGTCAGAGAAGGCTGGGTAAATAAAGATACCGGAAAGAAAAGTGAACCACGTTTACAATTCAATAACTTTCAACTGCTGCATGATGTGATGGAGAGTTATGCTAAAAAGTTGTCGATTCAACTAGAGATTGGCGATTTAAAGGAAAGTACCATTTTAAGATTGAAAGAATTAATTGATATGCATCCTGGAAACCAAAGCTTGAATTTTGTGGTTTACGATAATAAAGAGCAAATAAAATTACATATGCCAAGCCGACGCCAGAAAGTAAAAGTGTGTCAGGAATTAATCAGCGAGCTTGAAAGTGAGCATGTTAAATTTAAATTGAATTAATTTGTGATTTTTTTCAAATAATAGGGTAGGAATTTTTAATCGGTTCCTGTTATACTATATATCACCATTTCGTGTTATACATAACAAAAATACCTATTATGAAAAAAGTAAAAATTTTATTAGCATTAGTAAGTTTAGGCTTTGTAGCCTGTAACAACGACAGCGAAACTACCAACGACAACTTAGCGACTTCAGAAAGCGTAAATTCCGAAATTGTTATTGAAGATGTAGAATCTGTTTTAGATAATATTTCTATCTATTCAGATGCTTCTTTTGGTGTTTCGTCAGTGTCTAAAACATCAACATTTGGTAAAGGTGATCACCGCGGTGAATCGCAATACTTTAATGATTGTGTAGACGTGACCGTAGAATTAGTAGATGAAACACTTACAACAACAATTGTATTTAATGGTGAGTGTGAAGACCACGATGGTAACGTTATTACCGGAACCATTACTAAAGTAAGATCTATTTCTGATGCAGGTAAGGAAAGAACAATCACTTTTCAGGATTTATCAATTAATGGTTATTTAGTTAACGGTACACAAACCTATAGCTATGTAATAGCAAACGTTAACGGAAATCCAGAGTTCACCAGTACCATTGATATTAGTATTGTAACCGATGAAGGCACCATTTCTAAAGTGGGAACAAAAACTGTTGAAATTACAGCAGGAGGCGATACCTATTCTTGTTTTGATGATGAAAAAACTATTACCGGATCTTCAACATTCACTGATGCTTCAGGAGCAACATTTACTGTAGAAATTACAACAGCTCTTGTTAAGCCTGTAGATTGCCGCTTTATTGCTTCAGGCGTTAAGACCTATACAACTGCAGAAGGAACAATTACTGTAGATTATGGTGATGGTACTTGCGATGATGTAGCAACAAAAACAGATGTGGAAGGTAATGTTACTGAAATTACCTTAGGAAGAAAAAGACATCACTAATTTTATTTAAAGATTAAAATAGATAAAAGCTTTCGCAAAATGCGGAGGCTTTTTTTGTTGCCTGTAAAAAAGTAAGAAGGTTGTTATGAGTATAAAACGTAAAAAAATCTTAAAATAAGCTTAAACAATCGAGTTATAAATAAAACAAATTGTTACTTTGTAAGCTTTAGGAGTTTTTTTGACTAATTTTGTAACATTAAAATAGTATTACAATTAAAACATAAATATTATGGCATTAGAAATAACAGATGCAACGTTTGAAGAAACGGTATTAAAAAGTGATAAACCAGTTATGGTTGATTTTTGGGCTGCTTGGTGTGGACCATGTAGAATGGTAGGACCAATCATCGAGCAAATTAGCGAAGAGTACGAAGGTAAAGCGGTAGTAGGAAAAGTTGATGTTGATGCTAACCAAGAATTTGCTGCTAAATACGGTGTTCGTAATATTCCAACAGTATTAGTATTCCAAAACGGAGAAGTAGTAGGAAGACAAGTAGGTGTAGCGCCTAAAAACGCTTATACCGATGCGATCGATTCGCTTTTATAGTCTGTAAAACATAAAGATTATGTAAAAAGGTTTGCTAGTAATAGCAAACCTTTTTTATTTTAGATACATCTTTTAAATAGAATAAGAGTTAAAAATGAATTTACAAAACGAACTTAATAAAGCTGAAGGTTTTAAAAACTTAGAATTGCTGGCAAAGCAAGTGGTTGAAGGATTTATTGCCGGAATGCATAAAAGTCCGTTTCATGGGTTTTCGGCCGAGTTTGCCGAACATAAAATATATAATCAAGGCGAAAGTACACGTCATATCGATTGGAAACTCTTTGCGAAAACAGATAAGTTATATACCAAATGTTACGACGATGAAACCAATTTAAGGTGTCATATTATTATCGATAACAGTAGTTCGATGCACTACCCGAGTATGAGTAATTTTTCCATTGATCATTTAAATAAAATAGCATTTTCAGCTTTGGCTTCGGCTTCTTTAATGGGAATCTTAAAAAAGCAACGTGATGCTGTAGGTTTAAGTGTTTATAGTGATGCTTACGACTATTATGCTCCAGAAAAGGGTAGCGAGCGTCATCATCAAATGTTATTAAGTCAGTTGTCTAATATGGTTACTCAAAAGCCTGTAAACAGACAGACAGATACCTATACTTATTTGCATCAAATCGCTGAAAAAATACACCGACGTTCGTTAATATTCCTATTTACTGATATGTTTCAGGCTATGGATGACCCTAATAAGTTGTTTGAAGCGCTTCGCCATTTAAAATACAATAAACATGAAGTTATTTTGTTTCATGTTTTCGATAAAGAAAAAGAGTTGTTATTCGATTTCGATAATAAGCCCAAACGCTTCGTAGATGTTGAAACCGGTGAGTTTATAAATTTATATGCCGATACTATTAAGCACAATTATAATGAAGCTGTAAGTGCATTTTTTAAAGATGTTCAATATAATTGTTTGAAATACAATATTAAATATGTTGAGGTTGATGTGAATAGTGATTTCAATAATATACTTTTAACTTATATGGTTGAACGGAAAAAGTTCGCTTAGATAAAAAACAGAAAAAAACTTAAAAAAATGTTTGCGGTAAACAAAAAGGGGTGTATATTTGCAACCGCAATACAGCAACGGTCTGGTAGTTCAGTTGGTTAGAATGTCGCCCTGTCACGGCGAAGGTCGCGGGTTCGAGTCCCGTCCAGACCGCAAAATTGCAGAGAAGCTCTAAGTGATTAGGGCTTTTTTTGGCACTATAAAGAAGTTGTGTTGTCCCAATGTAAATTGGGAGTAGTAGTGATTACCAAAGTTTTTTGGTGTTCCAATGAAAGGCTTTCCTTTTTTCTTAACAGAAAATCGGGATGCTTTTTTGTTTTAGATTAAATCCTTCCAAATTTTTAATCTCTTTCTGAATTTTTTTGGCAAACATAAGTAAATGAATATTGGTGAAGATATCATTACTACAGGGTTGATTACGTTCTCAAATATTATTTTGAAAGCATTATTTGTCCATTTGGAGATTAATATTGAAAGACCTGTCCCTATTATGCAGAATAGGATTAGAAAAGCAATGTAGTATAATAATATTTTAAATAATTCCTTCATTAATAATTATTGAGGATACAATTTAAATGCTTGGTTTTAAAGTAAAAAGGACATCCCTTTTTATGGTGTATTCCAATTATAAACGAATTAGGTTGTTATCTGTTATAAAAGTGTTATTTGTTAGTGTCAGGAATTTGAATAGTCTTTTGTTTTTCTAACATTCAGTGTTTTGCTTAATGCTAGAAAAAAAATCAAAAAATATTATTATATATTAAAAAGTATTGTATATTTGCACCCGCAATACGCAACGGTCTGGTAGTTCAGTTGGTTAGAATGTCGCCCTGTCACGGCGAAGGTCGCGGGTTCGAGTCCCGTCCAGACCGCAAAATTGCAAAAGCCCTTAGAAATAAGGGCTTTTTTTATGCTCTAAAGTGAACAAAAATTTTGGTAAATTATCTTATGACATCTTATGTCGTAAACCAACATGGATTTCTACCGTAAATTTGTAATGTAAAAACGTAGTAAAAAGTTTTTCATAAGTTGGTTTGGTTAGTTTAAAGCTACAGGTAAGCGTATTAGGGTGCTTTACTGTAGCTTTTTTATTATAGTAATTTTTTTATTTCATATATTGCTGTGTAATCATTCAAATCAACCTTTTTATGAAATTTAAGCTATTAACCAATAAATTAATTCCTTTAGCTCTTTTAGCCTTAACAGTTTCAACATTACAATATTGTAAATCTTCAAAAGAAACAACAGTAAAACAGGAAGAGCCTGCTGTGAGTTACGCTAAGCATATTGCTCCTGTTATGGAGCGCAGCTGTACACCTTGCCATTTTCCGGAAAACGGTAAAAAGAAGTATTTAGATACTTATGGTGCTGTAAAGAATAATATTGAGGATATAATAACTCGTGTGGAGTTACCTGTTACAGAAAAAAAATATATGCCTTTTAAAAGTAAGAAGCCGGCTTTAACTTCTGAAGAAATTACCATGTTAAAACAATGGGTTGCTAGTGGTTTTTCAGAATAGTTAATAATGGAAATAAATTATAGAATATAGAGCTCTTAGAATAGGAGCTTTTTTTGTGCAATAGAATTAAGTGAATAATTATTAAAAAGATGATGACATCTTATGTCGTAAACCAACATGGATTTCTAACGTAAATTTGTAATGTAAAAACGTAGTAAAAAGTTTTTTCATAAGTTGGTTTGGTTAGTTTAAGGCTACAGTAAGCGTATTAGGGTGCTACTGTGGCCTTTCTTCATTTTAAAGCGTTTTGTCGCACTTGTCTATTTAAACCAATTTCTTGAATTAATGTTTTCCCATATAAACACAACTACACTTTTTTAATGGCTTTTTTATGGATATAATAAAGGGAATGGGGACTAAAAGAATGATGACATCTTATGTCGTAAATTACCATGGATTTCTAACGTAAATTTGTAGTGTAAAAACGTAGTAAAAGTTTTTTCATAGTTGGTTTGGTTAGTTTAAGGCTGCAGTTTGGTATTGAAGGGTGCTACTGTGGCCTTTCTTCGTTTTGCGATAAATTATTCCAGTTTAGAAAAGAATTCTTCAAAGCTACCTTCCATAAATCGAGGAGGATGATCTAAATTTAATTCGTTTTGTAATTCTTTATCTTCCCATAAAATGTTAAACCCTATTTGTAAATTTAAATCGTAGGTATCGTCACGTTCTGTGTACGATGACATAATATAGTTTTTGTTTTCAATATTTTTAAAAAACCTAAAAAACTGGGCCATAACATAAAAAAGAGAGTCGTTACAGTCACCCGTTATGTCATATCTAAAGAAAATGGGTTGTTCTAAATTTTTATAATTTGTTAAATCGTTTGATCTTAATTGCTTTACGTTAATCTCCTTGTTTTTAAGTTTTAAATACGTCTCTTTTTTTAAGGGGAGTACTATACTGTGTCCGGCGTAGTAGCCACTTTTTCCTGTAAAAACAAAATTAAGTTCCGGTAGTAACCTTATAGCCTCTTTTATTAATTCATGATTTAGGAAGGTGTCATCTTTTTTCTGAGAATCAATAAAGTGTTCTAAGTATTTAATGTCGAAATCAAAATCTATGGTTCTTAAGTTGTTCGAAACGACATTAATTTGATCGAGATACCATTCTAATTTAGGTAAGTCGTTGGTTTGAGCTGAAAGTGAATATTTTCGGGTTTTAAAGTCGTAAAATGTCGGGATGGGTACAGCAGCATTTAAATTATGAATAAGCTGATAGGGCATAAGCGTGTTTAATACGATATCTTCTTCTTTTTCAGACTTGATTAATGTTAAGTCTTTTTCCCAGCGCTGAACCGTTCTTAAATCGACATTTAATTCAGATGCAAAATCAGATTGCGATAAATTGTAAAACTCCCTGTAATCTGTAAAAAGTTCACCTATGGAATTATATTTTTTCATGCTTATGAGTTAGTTATAAGGTAAATATAATTAAAATGATTGGTTGCAGACATCTTGTGTCGTATTCTAAAACGTATACCCTTATTAATTTTGCTTAAGAAAACAGGATATAACAAAACATGTTACTTTTTAAGTTGAAAGAATTAGAGTGTGCTTTTGAAAAGCAATTACGACCAGATGAAAAAATGAAGAAGGCTGTAAGTGCTTTAAAAATGCTGTTTTTGAAAATTGATTATAAAAATGAAATTCTACCGGAATTTTCTTTTGAAAAAGTGGTTGAAGTTTTAGAAGATGTTAATGGTAGAGAACTCACAGGTCGACAAAAACTTGTAGTAAAACATATCATGTTTTACGGGGATTGATTAATAGCAAGTTTAGATTGATTCTTTGAAGGAGCAGTACGAAAGTGCTGCTCTTTTCTTTTTAATACATACTTGATTTTCACCGGACATGCAATGTCGTAAAGTAATCTGTAAAGTGAGCGTATCTTTGTTATGTAATTAGAGCAAAGCACTACAATAGTTCTAATTACAGTTTTTCATATTTAATATTTTTTTGGTTAGTTTAATGGTTAATAAAGGTTGCTCAGTCCGAGTAACCTTTATTCTTTTTTAATCGTAACCTTAAATTTGCTTGCTATTTAGTAACTCATCAATAATAGCTTCTACACCTTCTTCAGAATTACTTTTAGTTTGAAAACGCGCTATTTTTTTAACATCGTTGTGTGCATTTTGCATAGCATAGCTAAAGTAGGCAAGCCCTAACATTTGTAAATCATTATTGTAATCACCAAAAACCATGGTTTCCTCTTCTGTAATACCTAATTGCTGTTGAAGAATTTTTAATGCGTAGGCTTTGTTGGCTTCAATATGTGAAATGTCTAACCAGTTTTGACCCGAAACAATAACCTGAAGTTTGCTGCTTAAGGCTTCAGCTTGTGGTAGAATGTAATGTTCTGAAGATTCGTTGTGATATACCGCAATTTTTAAAAACACGTCGTCTGTAACTTGTGTAAGATCTTCTACAATTCTGTATTCGGCATAATATGCTTCAAATTTTGAAATAAAATCGGGATTTGAAGTTTCTATATATGCTGCCTTTCTTCCGCATAACACAATATTAGCGCCATCTACCTGACGTAATAGGCTTACCGAAGTTTCAATATCTTCAGGAGTAAGTTGAAGTAAAATGTGCTCTTCACTATTGTATTTCATAATGCCGCCGTTTTCAGCAATAATTGAAATATCATCTTTAATAAGATTAAGCTTGTCTAAAATACTTTGGTATTGGCGACCGCTGGCAGCAACAAAATGAATGTTTTGCTTTTTTAGTTCGTTAAACTGATTAAAAAAACGATTGCTAACCTGGTTTTCTGGATTTAATAGAGTGCCGTCCATATCAGACACCACCAATTTTACTTGAGATAAATTCATAGACAATTTTAAAGGGTAAAAATACAATTATTTAATTCCTAATATGTTAATTATGCATTAAACTCCGTATTTTTGGGTGGTTTTTATGAAATCTATTTTTTTTGAATTGGTATTTTGAAAAATCTATTTTTGTAAATTGCGTAAACTAAATTTTATTCTTTAACACCCCTATGGTAACATTAAAACAATTGGCAAAAGAGTTGAATGTTTCAATTTCAACAGTTTCTAAAGCATTAAATAATAGTGAAGAAATTGGAGAAGAAACTGTAAGACGTGTTAAAGAACTTGCCGAACTTTATAATTATAAGCCTAACAAAGTAGCTTTAAGTTTAAAGCAAAATAAAACTAAAACTATTGGGGTTATTATTCCTGATATTTTAAATCACTTTTTAGCCAAAGTGCTTTTTGGAATTGAGCGTGAAGCTGCAAAATACGGTTATAATATTATTACATGTATTTCAAATGAATCGCTTGATAAAGAAAAGGAGAGTATGCAATTCTTAGCTAATGGTAGCGTTGATGGTTTTATACTGTCATTAGCCGAAGAAACTCAAATGAAAAATGAAGTGGAGCATTTTAAAAAAACCATGGCTCAAGGGTTACCAATTGTCATGTTTGATCGCGTTGCGCATGATGTGATGTGTGATAAGGTTATAGTTGATGATTTTGAAGCGATATATAATGCTACAAAGAACTTACAAGCCAAGAAGCGTAAAAACATTGCATTTATAAGTAGTATTGATGGTTTAAGTGTTGGGAAGCTTCGTGAACGTGGTTATAATAAGGCTATTTTAGAGCAGCAAGCCGCTAAGCCGTTGGTATTAAAGATTAAAAAGAAAGACGATAATCAAAAGAAAATCTATGGGTTTTTAAAGAAAAACCCGGGAATAGATGCTGTTGTCGCTGCCGATAGTTCTTCTGGTGTTATAGCAATAAATGCTGCTATTAATTTAGGTTTAAAAGTACCTAAAGACATTTCTGTTATTGGTTTTTCCAGCAAGGCAGATTCTAACTTAACATTTCCGAGATTAACGACTATTAGACAACATGCAAAGGAAATAGGAGCGAATGCGGCACAATTGTTAATTAATAGGCTTCAAAGCAAGGTGTTAGAGGAAGATGTTAAAACTATTATCGTGAAAACCAGCATTGTAAAGTGCAAATCTACCGTTTAAAAACACATACTTTACTTACAAAAGTGTTTTTTGTCGATAAAATAATACATTTTATCGATTATTTTGTTTTTGTTCTTACTCTTTATTATACTTTTGAGTAAGCGCATAAATCATTATACCCTCAGATTTATAAAGTGCTTGATTAATCCATTTTTAAGTTGGCCTGAAAAGGTTAACGATTCCCTCAAAAAAAGTAGTATATACCCATATGGTTATTGTATCCATTTGGTTTTAAATTAATTATTCCATTATTCCCTCAGCTAGAATTTCGAGTTTATCGAGATTGTGGTTTATGTTTTGTATTTAAAAATTTAGAGAAATAATAAAATAATTAACCTTAAAATCAAATATTATGAAAGCCCTTAGAATTACCTTTATCGCTGCAGCAATTTTCGCAACCTTAACTTCATGTACTAAACAAGATTTAAATGAAGATGATGTACTTATAGATGCAGCAAATGATATTACTATAGAGAAGCCAATTACTGGTGGAGGAATTGACGATTAATTCTTTCCTACCTGATATAAAATTTCAAACTCTTTGCTTTTGGTAAAGAGTTTTTTTATTGGTGTAAATTCAAAAATTATAAATACATTTGAAAGAATGCCGGTTAAACCAATATTTATTGAAATTACTATTTAAAATACTCTTCACTTTAAGTGTTGCCTTTTCGTATGGGCAAAGCGTAAATAATTTGAATAAAATTGACTCTATTAAAAAAAGTGTTTCAAACTTTAAAATTAATGATTCTACGTTATTAGCTAATGCACATTTTAATATTGGGGAGCTATACAGATACAGTTTCATTGGAGATAGTGCTTATTATCATTATCATCAGGCTCAAAAAATTTTTACAATTCAAAATGAAGATTACAAGCTAGCTAAAACGTTATACGGTCTAGCTGTAGTGTTAAAAAATGAAAAGGATTTAACGGCTAGTGAATTAGTTTCAATTCAAGCCATTACCATATTAGAATCATTAAAGCAAACCAATGATGTTAAGGAAACCAAGGCATTTTTGCTTAATAATTTAGGTTTGGTTTTTGGCGAGTTAGAACAATACGAAGAATCTATTTATTATTATAGTCAAGCTATAAGTTTAAAAGAAGAATTAAAGGGCGATTACAGAAGTAGCATTTATTTTTCAAAAAATAATTTAGCCTTATCTTATAAAAAATCAGGTAAATATAAAATGGCATTACAGCTGTATGATGAAATTTTATCAAATGAAGATTTCATTAAGGAGTTGATAAGCACACAACCTGATAGATATGCTCTAATTCTCGATAATTATGCCCATTCCTTGTACTTGTCAAAAGAGTATAGTGAATTGCCTGATTTGTACTTTAAAGCCTTGCATATAACAGATAGCGTTAATCTTAAAGGGTATAATTCTATTTCTATAAATCAGCATTTGGCTGAATTTTATAAAAATAAAAATAGTATGAATTTAGCCCGATATTATGCTAATCAGGCTAAAGATATTGCAGAACAGTATCATAACGATGAGTTGTTAAGTTCTTTGTTGCTGTTGTCTCAAATCGAAACAGGGGAAAAAGCGGCAAATTATTTAAAGTCGTATATCAAGTTAAGCGATAGTTTACAAAAGAACGAAAGAGGATTAAGGAATAAATTTGCAAGAATTCAGTTTGAGACAGAACAGATTGAACGTGAAAATGTTCAGATTGCAAAAGAACGCATGTGGTTGTTTGTCATATCTATAACTCTAATAATAACTTCATTTTTATTGTATTTGGTTATTGCCCAGCGCAATAAAAACAGACGCTTACAACTTGTTCAAAAGCAGCAGGAAGCTAATGAAGAAATTTATAACCTGATGCTTTCTCAAAATGAAAAAATAGAAGAGGCAAGAGCTTTAGAGAAAAAACGGATTTCTCAAGAGTTGCATGATGGGGTATTAGGACGCTTATTTGGTACGCGATTAAGTCTGGATAGTTTGAACTTTAACAATACACCAGAGGCCGTGATGACCCGAGGTCAATATATCGATGAGTTAAAAAATATAGAACAGGATATTAGAAAGGTTTCTCATGAATTAAATACCGATTTTGTTTCTGGGTCTGGATTCATAGATATCATTAAAACTTTAGTAGAAACTCAAACTCTTCTGTATAAACTGGATTATAAATTAGATCATGATAGTGTAATTGATTGGGATGAGCTTTCCAACAAAACTAAAATTCACATTTACAGAATTGTTCAGGAGTCACTTCATAACATCTATAAGCATGCTAATGCGACTTGTGTTGATATTAGCTTTACATTAAAAAATAATGTAATTTGCCTAGAAATTAAAGATGATGGTTCAGGATTCGATGTAAATAAATTGAAATCTGGAATTGGATTGAAAAACATGAGATCCAGAATTAATGATATTAACGGAACCATAGACATATCATCTGAAAAAAATAAAGGAACACAAGTAATTATAGAAGTCCCCATAGCTTAAAATTAAAATGAATACCGAAAAAATTAGAATATTAATGATTGACGATCACCCGATGATTATTGAAGGGTATCAAAACACGATTCTTTTTACAAAAAAAGAGCATCAGGAGTTGAGCATTGATATTGCGAATAATTGCGATGAAGCAGTAAAATTAATGGATAAATCTATTCAACAGGATAATCCATATAATTTATTGTTTGTCGATATTAGTTTGCCACCATCTTCTGATGGTAAAATGACCAGTGGTGAAGATTTGGCCATATATGCACGTGAAATATTACCCAAAGCCAAAGTTATTATCCTTACCATGTTTAATGAATCGTTTAGAATTCATAATATTATAAAAACCATTAATCCCGAAGGGTTTTTAATAAAAAGTGACCTAACTTCCAGTGAATTAGCCAGCGCATTTCAAGCCGTTCTGCATAATCCGCCATTTTACAGCGGTACGGTAAATAGTTACATCAGAAAAGTTGATTCCAGTGATATTGTAATTGATGAGAAGAATAGAAAAATTCTTCATTTACTATCACAAGGGGTTAAAACAAAAAACCTGGCGCCTCATTTAGATATATCGTTAAGTGCTGTTGAAAAGCGAAAAAAACAACTTCGTGAAATCTTTGATGTTCAGGATGGGCAGGATGAAACACTTATTGAAGAAGCACGAAAAAGAGGTTTTGTGTAGGAAAAAGATTTTACTTTAGGTTAACATATGTTAAAATTCGATTAAAATCAACTTTTTAAAAATCTTATGAAACCTTAATTTTTAACAGATTACGGTATTTTTTTGTTGCTATGTACGGGTTTCCCGCAGCTAGAAATAAAAAGTAATACTTAAATTTGTCTCATCAACACTTCAAAAAATTAATTAATCCCTCAATTTTTTTGTTGATAATAGCAATTTACAGGCCCTGTGGAGGTGAGAGACCCACAGGGCTTCTTCTTTTGTTAAAAAGTTGAAGGGGATTATTCTAACGAGTATTTTAAGCTTTTAATCTATATAAGTACTTTGAAACCAAAAAAATTGTACATTTCAGTTTTAATAAAATCCTCGGTGAAATGCATGTGAGGAGTTAAAAGGAGAAAAGTTTGATTTCGGAGTAAGTTTCGGAAACTTAAATCTCGATTATCGAGTAAAATCTATGAGGCTAATTAGTGTGTTTTTAATTTTTTCATTGGTCGTGTCTTGCGACTATTTTAATGTGAAAAAAACATCTTCTGAAGCTATTTTAAAAGAGGAATTAAAAACCTTTAACTGGAACGATGTTGATGAATATCCGTCATTTTCAGTTTGTGATTCACTCGTGTCTAATAGTGAAAAGCAGGCGTGTTTTTCAGAGGTGTTAACGTCTCATATTTTAGGTTTTTTACAACGTGAAATGATTATTGTAACTAAAGATGTTAACGACACGATTAACCTAGAATTTAAATTATCAGAACAAGGCGCATTAACTTTAGTTGATGCTAAAATTGATAGTTTAACTATTGCCGAAATCCCCAATTTACAACAGTTAATTTCACAAAGTTTAGACTCTTTACCTAAAATATTTCCTGCAAGTAAACATGGTCAGCAGGTAAAAACGGCATTCAATTTACCAATCATTATAAACGTAGAATAATTTACCTTTTAAACGTTCGTCCTTTCCATTGGTAGGTTGAAACCATTGAAGCCATTGCAACATAAACACTGAAAAGTGGATAAACAAGAAATCCGAAGATGTAAAATTTAATCACATGCTTCTGATTAAAAAACTGGGCACTTTTGTTAATCAAATATAAATCGATACTGAATTTAATCATCAGCATATAAATTAAAGTTTTAGAAGTTATAAACCCAAAAAAAGTGAGAAGGGAAGCTATTACAATTAGTAAGTTAGCTGACAAAACAATACTTCCAGTGAGTTTGCTAAACCAGTTGTTGTATTTGCTGGTTTTTGCTGCCCATCGTATGCGCTGCGAGATTAAGCTGTTCCATGTGGTTTGTGCATTGGTGCTAACAATAGCAGTTTCACTTTTTAAGTAGTGAACGGTGTTAGTATTGTGTTTTATGGCTTTTTCTAAAAGGAAAATATCATCGCCACTTGCAGTTTGTGTATTGCTTTCAAAACCATTTACCGCGTTGAATAAATGTTTGGCGTAGGCGAAGTTTGCGCCGTTACACAAAAACGGTTTGTTTATGCCAAAACCGCCAATGGTAGCGCCTTGTAAACTCAATAAATCTAAAATTTGGAAGGTGTTTAAAAAGTTGTTTTCGGGCATATATTTTACGGGAGCAACAATGCAATCCACATGGTTTTTCAGAATAAATGCATTAAAAGTGTCTAACCATAATTCGGGTAGAATACAGTCGGCGTCGGTGGTGATGATCCAATTATAATTTGCTTCTTTAATGGCAGTGGTAATAGCGTCTTTTTTAGGCGAAGAACTTAGTCTGTTATTATTTAAAATGTTAATTGAAGCAGAAGAGGATTTCATGAATTCTTTAATAATGTTAACGGAATCATCTTCCGAAGCGTCATCAACTAAAAGGATTTCAAATAAATTGGTCGGATATTGTAGTTGCTTGATGGATTCCAGTAATTTAGGCAGGTTTTTAGCTTCATTTCTAAACGGTATAACTACAGAAAATGAGGTACTCGGAGCGATATTCTGACTCTTAAAATGATTTACTTTATTAAATCCGACAGCAAAACTTCCAATTAGAATAACATAAATTAAGATAATGAAAAATGAAATTATGGTCATGCTGAAACAGGTGATTTAGGCCATTTAAAATTCAAAACAAAGTAACTCCCAATAAGGCTTGGTAAAGCAAAATTAAGCAACCACATTATAGTTGTTGTATAAATAATGAGAATAGGGTCTATTGATAAAAATGAAAACAGATATACAGCAATACTTCCTTTAATAGCAAAGTCGAACACAGCTATTGATGGGATTACTGAAGCTAATAAATACATAGATGAAATACCCATCATCGCATTAAGGTAACTTATATCTGTATTTAAAGTTAAAAGTAAAAAGTAAAACTGAAAGGAAAAGACAAGGTATCGTGTAATTGAGAAACAAAACGATAAACCAATTTTAGATTTTGGGTAGGTTTGTATAAAATTCAGTAGTTTATTAATCCTGATGTTTTTTTTGAGGTCTGTTTTATTGAGTAAAAAATAAGCTGAAAGGATGAGAGAGGTAAATACTAAAACTCCCATAGAGAGTTTTGTGTGGTTAAGTTCTAAATGGAAATTTTTAGAGAAAAACAGGAGTCCTGCAATTCCAAAAATAATAGTAGCTATTAGTTGTAAAAGGTTGTGTAAACCATTGATGGAAACAATTTTTGAGATTTCCGTTTTGTTATAGAATAAGGCTTTTGCTCCATATTCGCCAATGCGATTCGGTGTAAATAACGACACTGTTAAGCTACCTAAACTTTGTGTTGTCGCTTCAAAAAAAGAAATTGGTTTTAAAGGTTTAATAAGTGTTTGCCATTTTAAAATTTCGAGAAACCAATTTAGGGTAGTTAATAAAAGCAGAATAGTAGTAGGTTTCCAAGAAAACAGTTCAGGTTTTGACGTCAGCTCTAAAAATTTAGAAAATACTAATGTATTGTTAGTACTCAACTTGAAGTAGATAAAACAAAATGCAGCAATAACAAGGCTTAATTTAATAAGCACAAAAAAGAATTGTTTAGTTTTGTATGGCAACGCGTACATATGTTGCAAATTAAATCAATAATCGCGTATGATTTTATTTTTAAGCAGTAATAAGCGCTTAACTCCATTTTTTATCTTTCTTTTTTGTGTGTTTTCGGGGTTTTCACAAAACGATACAAGTACGCTAAAAGGACAAATAGCATTAGGTGTTAATAATCCATCGAGTGATGGTTTTGTTTCTGGTTTCGAAGGGAAGTCGTTAAACTTACCTACAGTAAATCTGGGTTTGCAATATATGTTTTCTCCAAATATAGGAGCTAAGTTGGATTATGGGTTCAGTAGAATGGCGAACGACAGTGATGCTCAGGAATTCAAATTAAATTATTCACGCATTAATCTGCAAGGCGTTTATAATCTGTCTAATATTATTTATATATCTAACAGAACTGGAATATTTGTACATGCGGGACCTGGTTATTCCATGGTAAAACCTTTGAATAATTACGGAGAAAATAAAACGTCTTATTTAAACGCAATGGCTGGTTTGGAGATTCATTACGGACTTTCAGATACCATGTCGTTGTATTTTGATACATCATATATTCACGGGTTTGCAAAAGAATTTAATCCGGTTTCAGAAGGTTACGGTTCTTTTAACGGCAATGTACTAACCTTTACTGTGGGACTTTCGTTATCTTTAAGTGGATGCTATTACTGTAATTAATATGCCTAAGGAAAGAATTATTTTAGGAATCGACCCAGGAACTACGGTTATGGGTTTTGGATTGATAAAAGTTGTTGGGAAAACTATGTCTTTTTTGCAGTTAAATGAGCTCGATTTAAAAAAATACGACGATCATTATTTAAAACTGAAACTTATTTTTGAACGTACCATTGAATTGATTGACACACATCACCCTGATGAAATAGCCATTGAAGCGCCTTTCTTTGGGAAGAACGTGCAAAGTATGCTGAAATTGGGGCGAGCGCAAGGTGTTGCAATGGCGGCTGGTTTAAGTCGCGAAGTACCTATTACAGAATACTCGCCGAAGAAAATTAAAATGGCAATTACAGGAAACGGGAATGCCAGTAAGGAACAGGTGGCAAAAATGTTGCAAAGTCTGTTAGGCTTGAAAACGCTTCCTAAAAATTTAGATGCGACCGATGGTTTAGCGGCTGCGGTTTGTCATTTTTATAATGATGGTCGTGTAGAGGTAGGAAAAAGTTATTCGGGTTGGGCGAGTTTTGTAAAACAAAACGAAGATCGCGTAAAAAAATAGTTTTACATGCTTTACAGATTTTCTGAAAGGCATTGCTAATAGATCACTTAAAACATGAGTGGAATATATATTCACATACCATTTTGTAAGCAGGCTTGCCATTATTGCGATTTTTACTTCTCAATATCTTTAAAGAAGAAGCCGGAATTGGTTTCCTGTTTAATTAAAGAATTGGAACTTAGAAAAGCTGAGTTTCAAGATCAGGTGGTTCAAACCATTTATTTTGGAGGTGGAACACCTTCATTGTTGAATAGCGAGGAGTTACAATCGATAATTCAAGCTGTATATTTAAATTATAAAGTTGTAAGTGACCCTGAAATTACTTTAGAATCTAATCCGGATGATTTAACGGCTGATGGAGCTGATGTACTTACTGTTTTTAAAAGCTATAAAGCTATAGGAATCAATAGACTTTCTATTGGTATTCAATCGTTTTTTGAAAGAGATTTGAAGTTGATGAACCGAGCACATAATGCATTAGAGGCAAAAGCGTGTTTAGAAGTCGCTACACAATATTTCGATAATATTTCACTTGATTTAATTTATGGTATTCCGGGATTAAGTCATGAAGACTGGATGGAGAACATTGATACGGCGTTATCGTTTAATATTCCGCATATTTCCAGTTATGCTTTAACGGTAGAGCCTAAAACAGCACTTGATGTTTTTATCGAAAAAGGAAAAGTACAAGCACCTGACGATGCTGTAGCACAGGAGCAATTTCATATGTTAATTGAAAAGCTGGAAGCAGCCGGTTTTGTACATTACGAGTTGTCTAATTTTGGGAAACCTGAGTTTTTTAGTAAAAATAATACAGCTTATTGGCAAGGGAAACGATATATAGGAATTGGTCCATCGGCACATTCGTTTGATGGTAAATCCAGAAGCTGGAATGTGAAAAACAATTCAAAATACATTCAGGCTATTGAAAAAGGGGAGTTGCCAATGGAAGTTGAAACTTTAACTAAAACAGATCAGTATAACGAATATGTTATGACGGGTTTGCGCACCATTTGGGGCGTGTCTTTAGAAAAAGTAGCTCAAGATTTTGGTGAGACTTACAGAACTTATATTTTAAAGCAGTCTGAAAAACATAGAAATCAACAATTGTTGTATATTGAAGATAATAAACTAATCGTCACAAAAAAGGGAAAGTTTTTAAGTGACGGTATTGCTTCAGATTTATTTAAAATAGACTAAAAATATGCTTGCAACCATTCAATATAATTCCAGAAAATTACAAATAGATCTAACCAAACCGCTTGATATTTCTATAGCCATTCGGTCGGGTCAGGAGAATGTAAATGCCTGGTATATTGGAAATCCTGAAATTGAACCGGTTGTGATTGAAGAAGAAGATTGGGTTGGGAGTGTAGTAAAGGGTTCGGCGGTTAATTTTAATACAATTATCTTCAATCCGCATGCGCATGGTACGCATACCGAATGTGTTGGGCATATTACTGAAACAGTTTATTCTGTCAATAAAAATCTAAAGCAATTTTTCTTTTTAGCTGAAGTAATTACCGTAGCACCTGAAAAGTTAGACGATGATTTTGTAATATCTAAAAAGCAAATTCAATTCGCCTTAGGGAATAAAAAACGAGATGCTGTGGTAATTCGCACTATACCTAATTTAAAAGAGAAGCTCACAAAACGGTATTCTAAAACTAATCCTACCTATCTATTGGAGGAAGCGGCTATATATCTTCGGGAAAAAGGCATCAAGCATTTGCTTATCGATTTACCAAGTGTCGATAAAGAAAGAGATGAAGGTAAGTTGTTGTCTCATAATGCCTTTTGGAATACTCAAGGTAAGTTGCGTTTAGATGCCACGATTACCGAATTTATTTATGTGCCCAATAAGGTAAAAGATGGCGAGTATATGTTAAATTTACAAATAGCATCTTTTGAAAACGATGCCACACCAAGTAAACCGGTTTTATACAAAATTATAGAGTAATGGATATTCTTTTTGGTTTAATATTAGGCGGACTTATCACGATGGCGGTGGTTACCTATTTAAAAATTCAGGCACAGAAAAAACGTGTGAATTCACAATCGGTAATCTTACTTGATAAGATTAAAAAAGTCTATAAATTCATAACTGTTGAAGGCGATTTTGCCGAGATTTACCATTACGAGGATGTTAAGGAGCGCTTCTTAAAACTTATTTCAAGTACCAAAAAAGCTTTGGTTATTGTTAATGCCAAAGCACACGTAGGTTTCGATTTTTCTAAAGTTATTCTGGAAGCCGATACTAAAAATAAAACCATAATTATTCATAAGTTTCCGCAACCAGAGGTGTTGACTATTGAAACAAATTTAAACTACTATGATAAAAAGGATGGTATGTTTAACAAGTTTGCAGCATCCGATTTAACCGAACTTCATAACGATGCCAAGAAACATATTTTAGATAAAATACCCGAGAGCGGATTATTTAATGCCGCGCAGCAGGAAGCTTTGGAAGCGATTTCACTTATAGAAAATATAGTGCAAACCATTGGCTGGAGTTTAGATTATAACGCTTTAAAAATAGAAGAGCAAATCAAATCAAAAGCTATAGAATGAACATCGAGCAAATACGAGATTACTGCTTAAAAAAGAAAGGAACAACCGAAGAATTTCCTTTTAATCCTGATACTTTAGTTTTTAAGGTGCTGGGAAAAATGTATGCGCTTATTGCTCTCGATCGATGGGAAACCGGAGAGAAGGCTATTAATTTGAAATGCGACCCGGAATATGCACTAGAACTACGTGCAGAATATGAGAATATCGATTCGGGTTACCATATGAGTAAGACGCATTGGAATACCGTTAAACTTCATGATGCTGAGATTTCATCCTCATTGTTATTGACCCTTATAGACCATTCTTACGAGATGGTTGTAAAAGGAATGCCTAAAAAATTAAAAGAGCAATTAAATTAAATAATTGATTGTTAATAAATTAATTTTTGTAAATTAGTAATGTTATTTCACTACCCTCTTGGAAATAATAATAGCAAAAATTAAATTTTACTTCCCCAAATTTTTTTACCCCAGGTTTTCAATTGCCCCGATTAAAGATTTAGTATTTAACGTTCAAAACTAATATACTAACCTTAATTAATTACAATTATGAAAACAACTAATCAACTATTAGCAGCAATGCTAACTTTGCTATTATTATTCAGTATATCTTCAGTCTTAGCTCAAGACGATTCACGCCCTATGTATATTACAGTAACGAAGGCCCACTGGAATATGGACAAGGAAGATTTTGATATGGATACCTGGAAGTCTGTAGAAAAGGAATATCTGGAAAAAGTTATCAAAAAAAATGATTTACGTGTGGCATCATCGGTGTATTTACATCAAATGACACCAGATAACAGTGAAATCCTGTTTGTAAATGTTTACAAAACCTGGGAAGATATAGTAAAAGCCAATGAAAAAGATGGTGAATTAGCTGAAGCAGCGTGGCCTGATAAAGACGCTAGAGAGGCTTTCTTTCAAAAGCAAAGGGCATATTATTCGCCAATTCATTCGGATGAGATTTATTATACCATGCCTTTAGCTAAGTATATTCCGGAGAACAACAAGAAGGATTTAATTCTTTATGTAAGAACCACACATTGGGCTTTTCCAAAAGATTATGATGGTGATGAAATTGAAGCTTTAATGAAAGAAAACTTCGAAGTATTTATTAAAGATAATGCATTAATTAAAGGGTATTATCCACACAGACACGCCTGGGGAAGTGATTCTTCTCAAATGGTGGAAGCCTTCTTTTTAGATTCCTTAGGTGATTTGGATAAAATGTTCGATGGTTTTACAGAAATGGCTAAGAAAAAATGGCCTAATGAGGCAGACCGTAAAGCACGTGGTAAAAAGATAGATAAGTATTTTACACCTGTACATGGTGATGCCGTATATAAGTTAGTAGCAGAGTTATCAAAATAGGTAGCTTAATTAGTGGGAAGAGGCATCTAATTTAGATGCCTTTTCTTTTGTAGCTTGCGGATGCTTTAATTTAGGCGTATTATTGCAATCTTAAAATACAAATTATGAGTATACTACAAACGTTAAAAGACAGAAGCAATAACACTTGCGAAATATGTAAATCGGATAAAGGATTAAGTCAATATACCTTGCCACCCTCATTAAATGAAAGTGTTGATAACAGTTTGTTGGTTTGTGGTACCTGTTTAAGTCAGATTGAAGGCGAAACAGAAATGGATGCTAACCACTGGCGTTGTTTAAATGACAGTATGTGGAGTGAGTTCGTGGCTGTGCAAATTTTATCATGGAGAATGTTACAACGTTTAAGAGGTGAAGGATGGCCTAAAGACTTACTGGATATGATGTATTTAGATGATGAAGCTTTAGCTTTAGCACGTGCAACAGGTGAAGATAAAGACGAAAGTGAAAAAGTAATACACCGCGATGTAAATGGTGTTATTTTAGAAAACGGTGATTCGGTTGTTTTAGTTAAAGATTTAAAAGTAAAAGGATCGAGCATGGTCGCGAAACAAGGAACGGCAGTTAGAAACATTCGTTTAGATCGCGACAATGCAGAATATATTGAAGGAAAGGTTGACGGACAGCAAATCGTAATTATTACGAAATACGTTAAGAAAACCTAATAAGATAGTTTTAAGCAGAGGTATCGGCGATAATTTTCCATTCGCCGTTTATCTTCTTAAATACCAACATAAAAAATCCGCTGGCATTACCTACTTCACGTTTTAAGTGAAATTCACCCAATACATAATAGGCGTCATCAGTAATTTTAGAGATATCATTTATTTTAAAACTTAATTTACCCGTGTGGTCTTTGCTCGGGTACGCTTTTTTGTAACGCTTTAAAGTATTCTCCCATCCATAGGTAACACCATTACTCCCGTAGAATTTAAGAGAGTCACTTTTCCAGTAGCCTTCCATAAATTCTTCAATGTTATTTTTAGACCACGCCAAACGTTGCGCCTTTAAAACCGCCTGAATGTCATTAATGTCTTTTTCTTCATTATTTTGAGAAAATACGGTGCAGGCACACATCAGGCAAAGTAAAAGAATAAGTTTTTTCATAATATTATAGTTACGCTTCTATGGGAGTTGTTGTAAAAATAAACAAACTCACTTAAAATTAGTATTTAACTACAATATATTCTTTTGTTGGTTGAAAAAGGCATCGGCTTGTAATTGGAGTAATTCTCTTGCTTTTTTACGTTTATAATTGTATAATTCGTCTTCTTGTTCAATGTCTTTATATACACGATCGTTAATAGCGAATTCAGTTTTCAGCAAGGCTTCCCGCTGATTTTTGTTTTGAAGTACATGTGTTTTGATGGCAGTTTCTTCATTTTCCAGTTTAAAATCGTAAGCGCCTTTTGGAGATAGTAGCTTCGCGAAAATAGGGGAGGTTTCAATGGCTAAAAACAACAGGAAAATAAAGAAAGACGGCAACCAAGGTAATTTATTTAAGGCGTCAACTCTAGCCATGAGTCCGTCGAAATTTGAAATGACAGGTTGTGATGTTGTTACCTGATTGTCGTAATCGCTTTTTAAATTGGCTATTTCAGATTCAATAGCTTTAATTTTTTCAGCATTATCAGTTTTCAGTTGTTGCAATTCGGCTAAAGCAGCGTCGTGTTTGTCGCGTTTCTCTTTATAAACAGGTCCTTTGCCTAATAGTTTTGTTCCAGCTGTACCTTCGGCTTCAGAAATATAGGTGTCGTAAAGCGCATTAACTTCGGTTTCTTTAGTTGTAATTTCATTTTGTAGACTAGAAATTGAGGCTTCCAGTTCTTTAATTTGAGGGGCGTATTGTTCTGCAATCTGGTTTTTGTTTGCTAGTGTAAATTCATTTTTTTGTTCTAAAAGTACACGGTCTATTTCCTTTTCAAAAATCTTAAGTTCTAAAGGTTTTGATATCACAACGGCGATGATAACTGCCAAAAGGATTCGTGGAGATGCCTGAATTACTTCATCTGCAAAATTCCCTGTCTTTTTAATGGTCGAAACTATATAGCGGTCCAGATTAAAAATGAGTAATCCCCAGATGAGTCCGAAGAACACAGCGGTGTAGTAATTGTCAAATACGGCGTATAAGGCATAGCTCGCCGCGATAAAAGCCATTAGTGCTGTAAAGAAAACTGTGGCACCTATCCCGGCATATTTGTTTTGTTCGCCTTTAGAGCAGGAGTTTAAAATATCTGTGTCTGAACCCGAGCAAATAATGAAGAATTGCTTTAACATAATGATTGATGATTTTGATTGATAATCTATAAAACGTTAAAAGCAAGATTTTGTTACATAATTATGAGTTTAATTGTTGGTTTCTAATTTATTATGTGAAATTGAATACAGGATATAGAGGTTGGTTATACACTATTATTAAGGACTTAAAATGTTTATTAAGCTTTTTATGGTATATGTTTTACCTATTTCTCGATCTTACGCTTTCAATAATTACGGTTGCCAGAATAAGCGAGCCCCCTAAAAAGGTGTTTAGCGTTGGTGTTTCGTTTAAAAAGAAGAAGGCAAGAATAATTCCGAAAATAGGCTGAATACTATTAATTATGCTTGCGGTGCTAACGGTAAAATGTTTTAAACTGTTCACTAACATAGAATGTCCAACAGCAGTGGTAATTAAACCAAGAAAAAGGATATAAGGAAACTGTTCTTTTAGTCCGTTGCTTTCTAAGATAAATAAAGCTGGCGATAAAATTAAACCGACCACCAAGCTTTGATAAAACATAACACTGGAGCCATTGTATTTGGCGGTTAGTTTTTTAGATAGAATATTACGTAAGGCATAAAATACGGCTGATAGTAATCCGAAAAGGACGCCTTTTAACAGGGAACTTTCTAAGTTAAATTCTGGAGCCAGAATGTAAAGCCCTAACAATACTAAGACACCTAAAATAATGTAAAACGGATCAAATTTTGTTTTAATAAATAAAGGCTCTAAAAACGCCGTTAAAATCGGGAAGGTGAATAAGGATAACATCCCTAGTGCTACATTCGAAAGTTTTAAGGCTAAGAAATAGGTAATCCAGTGACCACCCATGAGTAAAGCACTTATAATTACCGTGACAACATCGGTTTTAGAATTTAGTTTAAGATTGAATTTTTTATAGTTGCAAAACGCAAATAATGCAACACCGGCAATAATACAACGCCACCAGATAATTACCGGAATGGGTAAATCGATATACTTTCCTAAAGCACCCGATGTACTTATAAAAAAAGTAGCTAAAGTAAGTTGAATAAGGTGGTTAGAGTGTTGGTTTTTCATAAAGTAGTGCTTGTCGTGTTAGCGATTGAAGCTAACTACCATGTAGTGCGTAAAGCGCGACCCAGTGGTGTTTTAATCAAAACACCACTGGGTAACACCCTGAATATTATTTAGATAATTCTGTGAAATATTTGTAGAATAACGGAATGGTTTCAATGCCTTTTAAATAATTGAATACACCAAAATGCTCGTTAGGCGAGTGAATGGCGTCGCTGTCTAAACCAAAGCCCATTAGTATAATTTTGCTGTCTAATTCTTTTTCGAAAAGCGCTACAATTGGAATACTTCCGCCACCGCGTTGTGGAATTGGAGCTTTTCCAAAAGTATCGGTATATGCTTTTGCAGCGGCCTGATAACCAATATTATCGGTTGGCGTTACATACCCTTGTCCGCCGTGATGAGGTTTAACTTTAACTTTAACGGCTTTAGGCGCAATACTTTCGAAATGGTTTTTAAACAATTCTGTGATTTCTTCCCATTCCTGACCAGGAACTAAACGCATAGATATTTTAGCGTATGCTTTGCTGGCAATAACAGTTTTGGCACCTTCGCCAATATAACCACCCCAAATACCGTTAACATCTAGAGTTGGACGGATGGAATTACGCTCGTTGGTCGTGTATCCAGCTTCGCCATAAACATCATCGATATCTAATGCTTTTTTGTAGTCGTCTAAGCTGAACGGAGCTTTTGCCATTTCGGCACGCTCGTCTTGAGATAATTCTTCTACTTTATCGTAAAATCCAGGAATGGTAATATGATTATTTTCGTCATGTAAAGACGCAATCATTTTAGTAAGCACATTAATTGGATTCGCTACAGCGCCACCGTATAAACCAGAGTGTAAATCGCGGTTAGGTCCTGTAACTTCAACTTCAACGTAGCTTAAACCTCTTAGCCCTGTCGTGATTGATGGTGTGTCTTTAGCAATCATTCCGGTATCTGAAATAAGAATAACATCGTTGCTTAGTTTTTCACGATTTTCTTTAACGAAAGTTGATAAGTTAACACTGCCAACTTCTTCTTCACCTTCAATCATGAATTTTACGTTACAAGGTAACTGGTCTGTAGAAGTCATAAACTCTAAAGCCTTAACGTGCATGTACATTTGGCCTTTATCGTCGCAAGCGCCACGAGCAAAAATGGCTCCTTCAGGATGAAGTTCTGTTGTTTTAATTACTGGCTCAAAAGGTGCAGAGTCCCATAATTCTAATGGATCTGCTGGTTGTACATCATAATGTCCGTATACTAAAACAGTAGGTAAGTCGTTATTGATTATTTTTTCACCGTAAACAATAGGGTAACCTGCCGTCGGACAAATTTCTACAGTATCGCAACCAGCTTGTTCAAGACGTTCTTTTACAGCTTCAGCAGTTCTTAAAACGTCTGCCTTATAAGCAGAATCGGCGCTTATAGAAGGAATTTTTAAAAGCTCAACAAGTTCAGATAGAAATCTGTCTTTATTTTTTTCTATATAAGAAGTGGTGTTTTTCATAGAGTTATGCAAATTTTGATACAAAAGTATAAAAAAAAGAATGTTTTTTTTTGAGATAGGTGTTTGCAATTTCAAAATCTTGTTTATATTTGCAACCTCTTTGCGGGCGTGGTGGAATTGGTAGACACGCTAGACTTAGGATCTAGTGCCGCGAGGTGTGGGAGTTCGAGTCTCCCCGCCCGCACAACAAAGGGTAAGCTTCTCAATTTTGAGGAGCTTTTTTTATTTTTAGACCTTTTATTTCTTCTCAAATTATTATATAATTTTTGGTTTATCATTTTTTTTGTTGAAGCTTACTGTGTGAGATATCAAGTAAGGTAGTTCTGTGAATATTAAACAAATCAAGCTATTGTAAGATTTTAATTTATTAAATTTATGAAAGTCATAACTTTAATACATTATATTATGGGAAAAGGTAGTGGAGCCGTTTTAGGTTTTTTAGTAGGAACAGCCGTTGGAACCGTTTTAGGTGTTTTATTTGCTCCGGATAAAGGCACAGTAACTCGAAAAAAAATTGTAGATGAAGCGCAGAGTGTAAAAGACAAAATGTCTGAGAATATACATGAAACTGCTGAAAATATCTCGAATACCGTTAAGCAAAAACAAGCTTCGTTAGAAGATGAGTTAGAACAACTCATGTCTAACGCAAGTTACAAAGCTGATGATGCCATCAGTTTACTGGAAAAAAAATTAGCCGAACTTAAAGCTAAAAATAAAAAGTATCAAAAATCGTAATATGAAAATTTTAGATGCATTGAACGTGAAAGCTCAAGATACCTTTCAGCATGGCGACGAGTATTTAAAGTCTTCAGAAAAATATATTAAACTTAAGATTTTTGAGCAGTTGTCGTTAACCTTAAGTTTTTTGATTAAATTTTTTATTATTCTGGGTTTGGGTTTTGCGGGTCTGTTTTTCGTTTCTGTAGCTGGTGCAATAGCCTTAGGAGAATGGTTAAATAGCATGCCTTTAGCGTGTTTAATTATCGGAATTACGCTTATTTTGTTAATGGGGTTGGCTTTCGCGTTTAGGCGACGAATTGACAACACGGTAATTAGTAACGTATCAGATAATTTTTTTAATTCAGATAAAGATGAAAAGGAAATATAACAATATAGAAGAAGTACGGTTCGATTTAAAAGTACACGCTTTAGAGCGGCAAATCGCACTCGAAAAAATGAAACAAAGTGGCTATGAGTTGAAAGAAGTTATAAGTATGCCTTCTAATTTAGTGTCTTCAGTTTTTTCTAATAAATATGTGAAAATTTTGGCCTTGATTAGGTTGTTAAGAAAAGTGTTTTAAAAAGTCGAGATCAAGTTCTATTCTATTTCAAAATTAAATAGGATAATAATTTGCGGTATAATATTATTAAATTTAATTATGTTTGTGTTCGAACACAGTTAAAAAATAATTAATACTTACTATCAATGCGTTACTTACTTTGTTTGTTTTTTGTAACACTTTTAAGTGCTTCCGAAAAGAACAAAACTTTTACAGCTTCAGAGGTTACCTTATTGCCTAAACCTTTAAATGTGGTGCTGGGAAAATCTTCATTTTCGATTAAAAAAAGTATAAAGATTTCTTTTGAAAATTATGATCAAAAACAAACAGCTAACTACTTAAGCAATTTGTTAAAATCTAAAACAGGGAATCAATCTAAACTAGTTGAAGGTCGAAAAGCAGATATTGAATTTAAAAAAGACAATACGCTTCAAGATGAAGCATACACTTTATTAGTGACTCCAGAAACTATTATAATAAAGTCAAATAGTAGAGCAGGGGCATTTTACGCTGTTCAGACATTGAATCAATTACTGTCGGAAGGTGGTGGAGAAGGTGAAGATAAGGTTAAGTGGTTAATTCCTTCTATTGAAGTTAGAGACGCACCGCGATTTAAATGGCGTGCCTATATGTTAGATGAAGCGCGTTACTTTCATGGTGAAGCTTTTGTGAAACAAATGCTTGACCAAATGGCGGCTTTAAAAATGAATGTGTTTCACTGGCATTTAACCGATGATGCCGGATGGCGAATAGAAATAAAAAAATACCCTTTATTAACAAAAGTAGGAGCTTTTAGAACCGATAGCGAAATAGAAACATGGAAAAGTGGTAAAACCTCGGGTGAGCCTCACGGAGGGTTTTATACGCAAGAGCAAATAAGGGATATTGTGGCTTATGCTGCTGAGAGAAATATTAAAATTGTACCGGAATTTGAAATGCCAGGACATTCCAGTGCGGCTATTGCAGCATATACATGGTTAGGAACTAAAGGAGAAGATATTGATGTGCCGGTTAAGTTTGGACGTCATTATGATAATTATGATGTTTCAAAACCAGAGACCATTCAGTTTGTTAAAGATGTTTTGTTAGAATTATTTGATTTATTTCCGTCGGATGTTATTCATATTGGTGGAGATGAAGTGCCTTATGAAGTTTGGGAAAAGTCTTCAAGAGTACAACAATACATGAAAGAACATGGCATTAACACACCTGCCGATTTGCAAATCGATTTTGTTAATAAGATTTCGATATTTATGCAGGAGCACGGTAGAAGAATGATGGGATGGAATGAGATTATGGGTAAAAAACTGCACTTTGATTTTGAAGAGAAAAAGGATGATGAGGAAGCGGAAACTGAGTTGGCTAAGAATGTCGTGGTGCATTTCTGGAAAGGAGATATAAATCTTTTAACCGAGGCAGCAAGTAAAGGTTACGGCATAGTTAATTCTTGGCATAAATTTACTTACCTGGATTATAAGTATAAAGGTATTCCTTTAGAAAAGGCTTATCGTTTTAATCCGATTCCGGAAGGACTGGATGAAAAATATCATAAAAATATTTACGGATTAGGTTGTCAGATGTGGAGTGAATGGACGCCTACAAATAAAGATATAGAATATCAAACTTTTCCAAGAATAGCCGCTTATGCAGAGGTAGGTTGGACAGCTTTAGAAAATAAAGACTTTGAAAGTTTTAAAATAGCACTTACTGAAGTTAAAAAAGGATGGGATGCTTTAGGAATTAATAGTTATAAAATCGAATAAAAACCAAAGTTGTAAAGGAAATAAAAAGGGTTTTAATACCTTTGAAAGGTTGTCTGTATTTTAGCAAATTATGTTTTACAGTCAACCTTTTTTAGCTTATATATTTTTAGGTGTTATTTGAGTTTTAAATAATTGTATTGGTTTAATATTCTGTTAAGGTAATTTTTAAACCTTTTGTCATTACAATTTGCTTGATGAGATTAACAAATCACTCAATAATTTATATATTTACAGACTAATCTTTGAAAATAATGCTTTTTTTTAGTGATAATGTTAATTTAGGTAGTGAGTAATCCCTAAATTAATTATTTTTGCGTAATCGATTACGTTAGAATTTTTAGCTTAAACGATTAACTAAACTGAACGCTTTGTTTTTTAATAGATTAAAGCCTAAAATTATAAAGGATTTTTACTAAAGGAAACAAATTAATATAAGACAATGAATTTATTTAATTTAAAAGGAAAAAGAGCACTTATTACAGGAGGTACTCATGGTTTAGGAATGGCTATGGCCGATGGACTTGCAAGTGCTGGTGCCGAGCTTGTTATAACGGGAACAACCCCATCTAAGATGGAAGACGCTCTAAATCACTACAGAGGTCAAGGGTTTACTGCTTCAGGATATTTATTTGACGTTACAAACGAAGAAGATGCTAAAAAGCATATGGATATTATCGCAAAAGAAATTGGTGATATTCATATTTTGGTTAATAATGCCGGAATTATTAAAAGAGAGTTGGCAATTACTATGCCGGTTGAAGATTTCAGACGTGTAATAGATGTGGATTTGGTAGGACCTTTTATTATGTCGCAGTTGGTTGCTAAGCAAATGATTGAGCGTAAAGAAGGAAAAATTATCAATATCTGCTCTATGATGAGTGAACTTGGTAGAAATAGCGTTTCTGCTTATGCAGCAGCAAAAGGCGGCTTAAAAATGTTAACCCAAAACTTAGCTACCGAGTGGGCTAAGCACAATATACAAGTAAATGGTATTGGACCTGGTTATTTTGCAACCAGTCAAACAGAACCTATTCGTGTTGATGGTCACCCATTCAATGAATTTATTATAAACAGGACCCCTGCTGCACGTTGGGGAGATCCTGAAGATTTAGCTGGAGCAGCTATCTTTTTAGCTTCTAAGGCTAGTGATTTTGTAAACGGCCAGGTCGTTTATGTTGATGGTGGTATTCTTGCTACTATTGGAAAGCCATCAAACGAAGACTAAATAAAAGACAAATTATTATTAAGAAATTAAAATGAGCAAAACATTCATTCACGACAATTTTCTATTAGAAAATAAGTATGCTGAAGAGTTATACCACGAGTACTCAAAAAATCAGCCTATTATCGATTATCACAATCACCTGCCACCACAACAAATAGCAGAGGATAAGACGTTTAACAATATTACAAATGTTTGGATTAATGGCGACCATTACAAATGGAGAGCTATGCGAACTTTAGGTGTAAACGAAAAGTTTATAACTGGAGACGGTTCAGATAAAGACAAGTTTTTAAACTGGGCTAAAACGGTACCTTACACCATGCGTAATCCTTTATACCACTGGACGCATTTAGAGTTAACGAGATATTTTGGTATCACCGATTTATTAAGTGAAAAAACAGCTGAAAAAGTATGGGATCAAACTCAGGAGCAGTTAACTTCAGGAAGTTACAGCTGTCGTCAGTTATTAAATAAGGTAAATGCAGAGGTTGTTTGTACTACAGAAGATCCTATCGATACTTTAGAGCATCATCAAGCTTTGGCTAAGTCTGATTATAACGTAAAGGTAAGTACGGCATTCCGTCCTGATAAAGCTATTTTAATCAATGCCGACGGGTACAATGAGTATGTAAACGCCTTAGGTAAATCGGCTGAAGTTGAAATCAATTCTTATGATGATTTACTTAGCGCTTTAAGAAAGCGTATTGAATATTTTAATGCAAACGGGTGTTCTTTATGTGACCACGGATTAGATCAAATCTATTTCGAAGCTTATACTGAAGCTGAAGTTAAAGCCATTTTTGCGAAGAAAAGAGAAGGAAAAGATCTAACAAACGAGGAAGCATTAAAATTCCAAAGTGCTATTTTAGTATATTTATGTGAAACCTACCATGAATTTGGATGGGTACAACAATTTCACTTAGGAGCTTTAAGAAACAATAACGCACGTATGCACCGCATTCTAGGTCCTGATACTGGTTGGGATTCTATTGGTGATTATCCGCAAGCACAAAAATTATCTGCATTCTTAAATGCTTTAGATAGTAAAGATAAATTAACTAAAACGATTATTTATAACTTAAACCCTGCCGATAATGAAGTTATGGCAACCATGATTGGTAACTTTAACGATGGTAGTGTAAGAGGTAAGGTGCAGTTTGGTTCCGGATGGTGGTTCTTAGACCAGAAAGACGGGATGACAAAACAGTTAAACGCTTTATCTAATATGGGATTAATTAGTTGTTTTGTTGGTATGTTAACAGATTCAAGAAGTTTCTTATCATTCCCAAGACACGAATATTTCAGACGTATTTTATGTAATCTTTTAGGAGATGAAATACAACGCGGCGAATTACCAAACGATATGGAATGGATTGGTAAAATGGTTTCGGATATCAGTTATTTCAATGCAAAAGAATATTTCAAATTTTAAATAGAATTAAGAGCTTTAAGCTAAATAAGTTCAAATGAAAATTTTAAATTTATTTAAATACCAAATAAACTAATTTATTATGAATGAAAACACAAAAGTAAAAGCAACGAAGTATAGATGGACCATCTGCGGACTTCTATTCATGGCAACCACCATAAATTATTTAGACAGGCAAGTACTTTCCCTAACATGGAAAGATTTTATAGCTCCTGAATTTAACTGGACTAACAACGATTATGGAAACATAACGGCGTTATTCTCTATTTTTTATGCCATTTCTTTAATATTCGCAGGTCGTTTTGTTGATATTTTAGATACCAAAAAAGGATTTTTATGGGCTATCGGAGTTTGGTCTGTTGGTGCTTGTTTGCATGCTTTTGCAGGTATTGCTACTTCTGGATATATAACAGGACATTGGTTTGTAGGTTTTGAAGAAGCAAAGGAAATTATTGGTACAATTAACGATACAGGTTTAGTAATTTCTGTAAGTGTAACCTTGTTTATTTTTGCTCGATTTGTTTTAGCATTAGGTGAAGCAGGAAACTTTCCGGCAGCTATTAAAACAACCGCAGAATATTTCCCGAAGAAAGACCGTGCGTTCTCAACAAGTATTTTTAATGCAGGAGCAACAGTAGGTGCTTTAGCTGCGCCAATTTCAATTCCTTTTATTGCTGAAGCTTATGGTTGGGAAATGGCCTTTATTATTATTGGTGCTTTAGGTTTTGTATGGATGGGCTTCTGGGTGTTTATGTATGATAAACCAGAGAAAAGTAAACATGTAAATGCAGCCGAGTTAGAATATATTCAGCAAGATGATCTTGAGGATAGTAAAATTGAAGGTTATGTTCCTGAAAACACAAAGAAAATATCGTTAGCAGATTGTTTCAAATACAAACAAACCTGGGCTTTTGCTTTTGGTAAATTTATGACCGATGGTGTTTGGTGGTTTTTCTTATTCTGGACACCGGCGTATTTAAGTTCGGTTTATGGCATGGATTCTACCGAAGCAGCCTTCCCGTTATTTATTTTATACGCCATAACACTACTTTCAATTATCGGGGGGTGGTTACCAACGTATTTCGTTGAGAAAAAAGGAATGAATCCTTATGCGGGTAGAATGAGAGCGATGTTAATTTTTGCATTTTTTCCATTATTAGCTTTAGTTGCTCAGCCTCTAGGACATTACACTTACTGGATTCCTGTTATCATTATTGGTATAGCTGGTGCAGCTCACCAGGCTTGGTCTGCGAACATTTTTACAACAGTAGGAGATATGTTCCCTAAAAAAGCCATTGCAACCGTTACCGGAATTGGTGGTTTAGCTGGTGGTATTGGTTCAACTCTTATTAATAAAGGATCTGGTCTTTTATTCGATTTTAGTGCTAATACCAATATGTCTTTCTTTGGATTTAAAGGCATAGAAGCAGGATATTTTATCATTTTCTCAATATGTGCTGTTTGTTACTTAATAGGGTGGAGTGTAATGAAAACATTGGTTCCAAAATACAGCCCTATTACAGATATGTAACAAATAATTTCAATGAATAATTATTAATTAAATATGTCAACAATAAAAAAATTAAATAGAGCAAACGTTGGACTTGAAGAAAAACGTCCGATTAAAATAGTACAGTTTGGTGAAGGAAACTTTTTAAGAGCCTTCATCGGTTACGCGATTCAAGAGTTGAATAAGAAAGCAGATTTTAATGCCGGAATTGCCGTTGTACAACCTATCGACAGAGGTTTAGTAAACATGCTAAACGATCAGGATGGACTATATACGCTTTTCATGAAGGGTATTAAAAAAGGTGAAGAAATTCAGGAAGTTGAATTAATCGATAATATTGTAAAAGGGGTAGATCCTTACGCTAATTTTGGTGAGTATTTAAGTTTAGCAAAAGAAGAGACGTTAGAATTTATCATTTCTAATACTACTGAAGCTGGTATTGCTTACGTTGAAAGCGATACTGCCGAAATGCAACCACCAAGTTCTTTCCCAGCTAAGTTAACAGTACTTTTACACGAAAGATTTAAGCACTTTAATGGAGATGCAAGCAAAGGATTAACTATTATTCCTTGTGAGTTAATCAATCACAACTCAGAAACCTTAAAAGAAATCATTTTAAAATACATCGCCGATTGGAATTTAGGTGACGATTTTAAAAACTGGATTTTAGAGCATAATGCTTTCCACAGTACCTTAGTAGATAGAATTGTACCAGGATATCCAAAAGATGAAATTGAAGCATACAATGGACAGTTAGATTATGCAGATAATTTAATTGTAGCTGCAGAGGTATTCCTATTGTGGGTTATTGAAGGTGGAGACGATTTAAAAGCGAAATTACCATTCGATAAAACCAATCTTGATGTTAAGATTGTAGACGATATGCAACCTTACCGCACGCGTAAAGTACGTATCTTAAACGGAGCGCATACAGCAATGGTACCGTTCTCTTACTTATACGGAAACAGAACTGTAAAGCAATCTGTTGATAACGACTTTACTGGTGAGTTTATTAACAAAGCCGTTTTCAACGAAATTATCGATACTTTAGAAATGGATCGCGAGGAGTTAAATAGCTTCGCTGAAGAGATTTTCGATCGTTTTAGAAATCCATTCATTATTCATAACTTATCAAGCATTGCTTTAAATTCAATTTCTAAATTTACAGTACGTGTATTGCCAAGTTTATTAGGGTATGTAGATGTTCACGGAAAAGTGCCAGCAAACTTAACATTTGCATTTGCATCTTTAATTCGTTTCTATAAAGGTTCTTGGAATGGAGAAGAATTACCAGTACAGGATAGTGCAGATATCGTAGCTAAATTTGCTGAAATCTGGAAATCTAACGATTATACTCAGGTGGCAAACGATGTATTGTCTATTGAAGAATACTGGGGACAAGATTTAACAAAAGTTGAAAATTTAACTAATGCTGTTGCTTTAGCTTTAGAAGAAATTGAAGCTAACGGTATTGAAGCTGGTTACGCAAATTACAGCGCGAAACTTTAATTATTAAAAGTTAACGAAATACATTTTTTAAAATGCAAAAGAAAATCATAAAAGTAAATGCGCCCGATAATGTTGCGGTAGCATTGGTGGATTTAAAGGCTGGAGACGTTGTTTCTTTTGAAGGAGAAGATATAAAAGTACTTTCAGATACAAAATCGAAGCACAAAATTGCTTTACAACGTTTTGAGCCGGGAGACCGTATCATCATGTATAGCGTATTAGTAGGTTCGGCGAATGGCGTTATTGAAAAAGGTGATGTATTAACCACCGAAAACGTAAAACACCAAAGCGAGAAAGTATCAGGAAGAACAGAAACTGTTCAGTGGACAGCTCCTAACGTAGAGAAATGGCAGGATAAATCCTTTATGGGGTATCACCGCGAAGATGGGCAGGTAGGAACAGAAAATGTATGGTTGTTTTTCCCATTAGTATTTTGCGAAAACCGTAACATTGAAATCTTAAAAGACGTTTTTGAACGCGAACTTTTAAAACAAAAGGTGAACCCTCACCAGATGTTATTACGTTCTCTAGTTAGTGGGAGCGATGAATCTGCTGTTGCAGAACAGTCAACCGATGTTTTCGATAATATCGATGTGAAATTCATTACGCACCCGGGTGGTTGTGGAGGTATCCGTCAGGATTCTGAGAGCTTAGCGAAGTTATTAGCAGGGTATGTGAATAACCCGAACGTTGCTGGATGTACCGTATTAAGTTTAGGGTGTCAAAACCTTCAAATTAGTGTGTTCAAAGAAGCTTTAGATGCTATTAACCCAAATTTAAACAAACCTGTTTTAATTTACGAACAGCAACAAATGGGTACGGTAGATGAGATGTTAACAGCGATTGTTAAAGATTCTTTTGAAGCCATTAAAGAAGCCAATAAAATTGAACGTCAGCCAGCACCGTTATCGAAATTAAGAGTTGGTTTAGAATGTGGTGGATCTGATGGTTTCTCTGGTATTTCTGCAAACCCGACTTTAGGAGCGGTTTCAGATTTATTAGTAGCCCTTAACGGAACTGCAGTTTTAGCTGAATTCCCTGAATTATGTGGTGTTGAGCAGGAATTAGTAAACCGTTGTGTTGATGATGCCGATGGAGAGAAGTTCTTAGACTTAATGAAAGCTTACGAGAAATCGGTTGTTGATGCTGGTTCAGGTTTCGATATGAATCCGTCGCCAGGTAACATTAAAGATGGTTTAATTACCGATGCTATGAAATCGGCTGGAGCAGCTAAAAAAGGAGGAACTTCTCCTGTAAAAGACGTTTTAGATTACGGAGAATATATTTCTAAGCCTGGATTAAACTTATTGTGTACGCCTGGAAATGATGTAGAGAGTACAACAGGTCTTGTGGGTTCTGGAGCTAATGTGGTATTATTCACTACAGGTTTAGGAACGCCAACAGGTAACCCAATTGCTCCAATCATTAAAGTGTCATCTAACACTGAGTTAAAGGAAAAAATGCCGGATATTATCGATATTGAAACCGGAGCCGTTATTCGTGGTGAAAAGACCATTGATGAAATGGCAGAAGAGATGTTAGATTTCATCATTGAAGTTGCCAGCGGAAGAATTCAAACAAAAGCCAAATTATTAAATCAAAACGATTTTATTCCTTGGCGAAGAGGAGTATCTTTGTAATGGATATTTTAAATTTATAAACCATAAAAAAGCCACACTTTAAGTGTGGCTTTTTTATGGTTAATAAGGATTTTAGATAATTAAGCTTTGTCTGGTATCTGAGTTTTAAGTGATGATTTTCTAACGATAAGTTCCGGTGTTAGTACCACTTGTTTTTCAGACTTTATACGTTTATCATTATTAACTTCTTCTAAAAATACCTGAGCAGTAAGACGCCCCATTTCTATTGGAGACTGATCTACTGATGTAATAGAGAGTTCCATAAATCGGGTAAACGGCTCATTACTGAAACCAACAACACTAATATCTTCCGGAATTCTTAAGCCATGTGCCTTAATTTCCTGGATAGCACCTAATGCTGTAAAGTCACTTGAAGAGAACACTGCATCTGGCCTCTGTTTTATTTCCAATAATTTCTTCATCGTTTTTCTGCCTTCCAGTACCTTACTGTGAGTTTCTATAACCAAACTTTCATCAAAGTCAAGTCCACTATCTAAAATAGCCTGTTTATACCCTAGATAACGATTTTTAAAAATTAAAATTGATCGGTCGTTAGACAAATGTGCTATGCGTTTATAGCCTTGATCGATTAAATGTTTAGTTGCATCATATGCTCCTTTAAAATCGTCTATTGTTACCGAACTGATACCTTTAAGATCTTTTTTTCTATCGAAAAATATAAGAGGTACATTTTTTTTGATAAGGGCATTAAAACTATCATCATTTCCATTTTGTGCATTAGAAATAGACATTAAAATACCATCAACCTGAGCATTTAGTAGAGAATTGATGTTTTCTGTTTCTAAATCCTTTTGATCATGTGTTTGACAAATGATAACATGATAGCCTTGCGGGTAAAGTTCTTCTTCGATTCCCCTGATGACTGATGCAAAGAAGTTGCTATCTATACGAGGCACAATAACCCCAACATTATAGCTTTTTCCACTTTTTAGGGCCTGAGCAAGTTTGTTTTGCTCATAGTTCATTTCTTTTGCAGTTTCGCTAACTAATTTACGAGTGGCCTCGCTTATTTTTGAATTCCCATTTAAAGCTCTCGATACTGTAGCGGCAGTTATGTTAAGCCTTTTTGCTATATCGTAAATGGTGGTCTTTTTCTTCATGCACTTATTTGGTTGAGTTGGTAAAAGTACACTAAATAATAGTGTTTGTGGTGGTTATGTTTATTTTGACTGGCAGAAGTACAAGTATGTGCTTTAGATTTTTAAGCTAAGAGCTTTCTTTATGGTTTGTGAATATTATCAATTTATTAAGGTTTTAGATTAATATTTGTTTAGTTGGTATTATATTATGTAGTTTTTTTAGAATTTGTTGCAATATATAAATATTTTTCTATTTTTGTGTAATCGATTGCAAATTTAATTTAAAAATTTTGCCTGTAGGATTATTGATTAATTAAAATTGATTTTAAAGATGATTTTCTAATTATAAGTTCAGGAGCCAGAATGACTTGCTTTTCGGATTTAATCTTTGCGCTGTTTTGTACTTCATCTAAAAATACATTAGCAGCAATGCGTCCCATTTCCAAGGGTGATTGGTCTACAGATGTAATAGAAAGTTCCATGAACTGAGAAAAAGGTTCGTTACTAAAACCTGTAACACAAATATCTTCCGGGATTCTTAAGTCATTACCTTTAATTTCTTTAATAGCTCCAAGTGCCGAAAAATCGCAGGAGGCAAAAATACCATCTGGTCTTTGGTTCAGATTTAGTAGTTTTTGTGCGCTTTTTCGGGCTTCATCCACTTTACTTACCGTTTCAACAACTAAACGGTCATCAAATTCTAAACCTGCATCTAAAATAGCTTGTTTGTAGCCTAAAAAACGATTCTGGAAAATTTCTAAAGATCTGTCGTTACAAAGGTGAGCTATACGTTTACAGCCTTGTTCAACGAGGTGTTGCGTGGCTAAATAAGCGCCTTTAAAGTCATCTATAGTCACTGAACTTACTCCTTTGATATCTTTTTTTCTGTCGAAAAAAATGAGAGGCACATGTTTTTTTAATAAGTTTTTAAATGTTGTATTATTTTCAATATTTGAATTAGAAATCGACATTAAAATGCCATCAACCTGGGCGTTTAATAAAGAGGTAATGTTTTCAATTTCTAAATTCTCCTGATCATGAGTTTGACAAATAATTACATGATACCCTTTTGGGTATAATTCTTCTTCTATGCCTCTAATAACCGATGCAAAAAAGTTACTATTTATGTAAGGTACAATAACACCAACATTAAAACTTTTACCACTTTTTAGAGCCTGAGCAAGTTTGTTTTGCTCATAGTTCATTTTTTTTGCAGTTTCGATAATCAATTCTTTTGTCGCTTCTTTTACCCTAGGACTATCATTTAATGCTCTCGATACAGTGGCAGCAGTAATATTTAGTTCTTTAGCTATATCGTATATGGTTGTTTTTTTTGGCATGATTTCATGTGGATATACTAGCAAAGTATATTTTTAAAAATGACCTTAATATCATTAACTTTAATTATTTAATGATATTAAGGTCATTTTATTTATTCTTTATTTTTCAGCAAAGTAAAAACTTCTTTCATATTTAACTATTGTTTTTTTAATTTTTGAAATTCTTCTTGAGATATAGTAAAAACGGTTCCGTGTCTTGTGCCTTTAGGAAATTCGATTTTATCTGAAATATCTTCCCAGTGTTTTAAATCAGTTGATTGCACAGCACCGTATTTATGATCGGTATATTTGTCGAAATAAACCACCCATTTTCCATCAATATTTATGGCTGTTGGACCTTCTGCCCAATATTTTCCTGTGATTGGAGCGCTGGCTTCTGAATAATTACCATCTAGTTTGTTGCTAAACGCTACTTTTAAGTTCTTTTGAATTGGCTTTTTGGTTTCGTCTTTTAAGAACATCACGAATTTATCATCAATAACTTTTTTAATGGTCCCATCGATTACATTAAATCCTGGTTCGTAAAACAGCTTTGTAGGTGTGAATGTTTCAAAATCTTTTGTTTTCGTGAAATACATCCTGTGATTATAACCATTGTCTTCGGTAGATTGCGTTTCTGGAAATTTGCCAATAATGGTTGTCGCCCAATATATGATGTATTCTTTAGTTTTATTGTTATATGTTATTTCTGGAGCCCAGGTATTTCTGGCGCCTTCTTCGTGAGCCATTACAGGAATGAATTTTTGCTCAGACCAGTTAATTAAATCCTTTGAAGAGGCGTAACCAATACCTTTATCGGTCCAGCTTACCGTCCAGACCATATGGAAAAGTCCGTCACCACCTCTTATAATACAAGGGTCGCGCATCAATTTATCTTTTCCGACTTCGGGGGTTAAGAACGATTGGTCGTTTTTAAGTGATTGCCATTTATAGCCGTTTTCACTATAAGCCAGATGTAAGCCATCTTCTCCATTTCCTTTAAAATACGAAAACATATAAACCGGTTTTTCAGTAATAAATTTGTTATGTCTCAACCAGTTTTCGCAAGCTTCCGGCCATTGGGTGTGTGTACCTATTCTGCCTAAACCAAAACCGTGACCACCGTCTTCGTAAATATGCATTTCCGCAGGAACTTTATGTTCTTTTAAAGCCATATAATAGTTGATGCTGTTTTCAACCGGAACAGCACCGTCGTTGGTGGCGTGAATTAAAATGGTAGGAGGGGTGTTTTCGTTAACCTGTTTTTCGTTTGAATATTTTTCAATCAATGCTTTTGTAGCATTTTTGCCTAATAAGTTTACTTTAGAACCATTATGTGTAATGTCATCTTCCATAGAAATAACCGGGTAAATAAGCATAGAAAAATCTGGTCGCGCACTAATATCATCAGCTTTATAAACTTTTTCGTTAAAATGGGTAGACGCTGTTGAAGCTAAATGTCCACCAGCAGAAAAGCCTATAATGCCTATTTTATTAACATCAAGATGCCATTTATCTGCATTTCTGCGTAAGGTTCTAATCGCTTCTTGGGCGTCCTGCAAAGGGCCAATTGTTTTTTCTTTCATAATGGCATCACTCGGTAAACGATATTTTAATACAAAGGCCGAAATGCCTAAGGAATTTAACCATTCGGCAATTTTATCACCTTCTTTTATATGCGCTAAAACACTGTAACCACCACCTGGACAAATAATCACCGCTGGATTTTCTGGATTTGTATTTCCAACCAAAAATGGTTTGAGGGTCGGAATAGAAACTAAACGAATAGCATTGGGATTTCCGTTTGAATCTAATCGAAATTCTTCTTTATAATCTTTATTATCGATAGCGTTAGGAATGTTATCCCATAGTGGAATTTCATTATTTTGAGCATTGATCTTAATAATTATTGCGGAAAGTAGAAGCGTAATTAAGTAGTTAAGTTTAACCATTATTTTTATTTTCAATTCATTACTTCATTCTATAAATTTCGGCACCAGCTAAAAGAAAACAACCTAAACCATAATCTTCAAAATCTGGTACTTTGGTGTACGATAAAGGCATGCCATCTTTAGGTTCTTTTCCAGTAGATTGCAAATAACCAAGGAATCCGTTGTCGTTTAAAGCTTCATGAATAATACCATTCCAACCTTTTTCAATTACAGGCAAATACTTGTCTTTGCTTAAAATACCATTGTTAACCCCGTAGGCCATGCCGTAAATAAATAAGGCAGTCCCAGAAGTTTCTTTACCTCCAAAATGTGAAGGATCGTGTAAACTTACATTCCAAAAACCATCGTTACGCTGAATAGGTACTAAAGCTTCGGCCATAGCTTTTAAATCTTTTATGTATTGATCGCGGTGAGGCGCATCTTCCGGGATGATGGATAATACTTTTGCTAAAGCACCAATAACCCAGCCGTTACCACGACTCCAGTAGCAGTCTTCGCCATTAGGTTCGGTGTATGGCGGATCGAAATCGGCATCGCGCCACCAAAGGCCATCTTTAGGATTGTAAAGGCCGTTGTCGCCATGTTTATCTCTGGTGTACATATACATTTCGTACATTTTTTCGAAATAGCGTGTATCATTTTCTAAAACACCTAATTTAGCAAACACCGGCATGCCCATTTGTATAGCATCAATCCAAGACCAGTCGTCCAATTGAGGGGTATTCATAAGCATGTTTATACAAGCCTTCGTGTTTCTTAATTTTTTAGAATCGGGTTCTAAATTGTATAAATCAATATAGGTTTGCGCTGCGCAATAATCATCGGCATTGCGGTTGGCATTACCATTTCTAAAACCCCAGTCATGGAATTCTGCCCAGTCGTAAGCATATTTGTAATAGGCTTCGTCAGGGTATATTTCGTATAAGGCCATTAATCCTTCGTAATATACGCCACGTGTCCAGATGTTACTAGGACGTTCTTTATTTGTGATAATCGTTTTACCTACATCCTGCCATTTTTCCATAAAGTATTTGTTGGCAAGTTGCATGTCTTCCAAGACTTCTTTTTTGTTGAAAGGTTGCTGAGCAAAACTTAATCCTGAAATTAATAGTCCTAAACTGAATGATATAAAAAGCTTTTTCATAAGATAAATGTTATTGTAATGTCTTTGTTAGTGGTGTTAAGGTTACAGGACCTAAAAGTCCGGAAGGCATCGGATTCCATAATGTGGCATCAAATTTTTGATAATCTTTATTTACCATGTTAATCTCGTAAAAGATTTTCCATTCTTCGCCTCTTAATTCTTTAGCGCGAATTCTGTTTGCAGGCAAATTGGTGACTTTTATTTTTAATTCGTTGTTTCCTTTTTTCAATTTGCCTAATTGAATATTGAAAGGCGCCGACCAGACATCTCCAATATATTTGCCATTTAACCAGACTTTGGCACTTTCGCGAACATCTCCTAAGTTTAGTTTCCAGTTATCTGCATCAATATCAGGAGTATTAAATTGAATTGTGTAAGAAGCTGTTCCTGAAAAAGCTTCAGCTTCGGGACTTAAAGTCGTCCAGGATTGTAATGAATCTATTGTTGTAGAAGCAGGAAGTTGTGGTCCACCTTTTTCAAAGTTGATAGTCCAAGAACCATTTAAAGGAATAGCTTCCGCAGAAGCGTTAAAATAATTCCAGTCGTTTTGAGACTTGCTGTTTTCGCTTTTAAGAATGTAAGATTTACCAGGCTCAATTTGAAGTTTTACAAGCGTTTGGTTCTCTTCTTTTTTAACGATAGCATTTCCAACATTGCGCGTTAAAGGATCTAAAATAATGACTTCTTTGTTGCCAATAGCAATTGGAAGGAAATCGTCTATAGTTTTAGATGTATGATTTACCAGATAGTAAATCTTTTCACCATCAATATCTCTTCTAATAAATTTCAACCCGCTTTCAACTAAGGTTTCAGGGTTTACATTTGCTGCTTTTAAATCTCTATATAAATCTGATGTCGTTTCAAATTCGTATTGGTTTTCAGAAATTAAATCTGATAAAATTTTGTTCTGGTTTTCAAAGTCATGAAATCCAGGAACCGATTCCGGCAAGCCTTCAAAAATTATATGTGCACCGGCTTGTTTTAACTCAAGTAGTTTTTTTAAGGTTTCAAGTGGCATAAACTCAGAATCCGGAACCACTATCGATTTATAAGTTCCGCCAGGTAATACAATCGAGCCATCTTTAACCGAAGCTTCAGCAATAAATTGATCGGAAATAAAATCGGTGTTATAACCTTTAGCCATTAAACTTTTACAGGTTTCATAAAATGGTGTGTCGTGAAGCCATTCGTCTAATGAGTGAATTTTAAACTGAAAGAATAAAGAGTTTTTTAAGTTTTTGCCCCAGGTATCGTAAATAGGCCAGTACAATAAAGTTTCGTTGTCCGGTTGCCCCGATTGCAGTATGGATTGACAATTAGCTATATATGAAAAAAGTGATGGTACATCTTCCCAAATGGTATTATTTGGGTTAAAGTTAACCGAAGCATAGAATTTCCATCCCGGCCAGGCTGCACGTTCCGGTGAGTACGTGGAACCATGCAAAAATACGTGGTTGATACCGTTAAGCATTAAATCTTCAACTTCGGGTTTACATTGTGATAAGGCTGTTTTAAAATGGTCGCGTAACCAGGTGAAGGTTTCCGATGAGGTTAATGGTTTTCCGGCAATATGCGCTGCCGATGATGAGAATTTTAACATTACCGGATCGGCATCGCCTTCACGTATGTCTTCTAATTCACGTCTGAAGCTAGGAATATCGTAAGGCATAGAGCCAAATGTTTCACATTCCGGAATATCGGCTGAAGCATATAAATCGATAAGATTTCCAGGAGAACCATGCGCTTGCAATTTTGTTTTATATTGTTTTGAATTTGCCCAGTCTGTCCACGGAACATTGAATTTATTTAGTAATAAATCTGATAAGGTTTCTCTGTAATCACTTTTAATACGGTTGCTAATATCGTTATCGGTAGTGTCTAGCAATTGTTGTAAATGTGGTAATAAATCGTAACCACGACGCGTTTTAAATGCATCAAAGAATTGAGGTGTAAATGTTGTGCCGTAAACCTCGTAACTATCATTAAAAATAGCACGAATTTTTCCGTCGAATCCAGTTAAAGCTTCATTAAAAGGTACGACGTATTCGTTTAGAGCATCGGTAGAGTAGTGGTCTAAGGTATAACCTTTACCGCCCGGTGCAGCTCGCTTAACCTGTTGGCGTGTTTTTCCGCTAAATACTGCATAAATCGTGTAATCGGAGTTGGTTGCTTGCCAGTTTAGCTTTTCGTTTTCTAGTTTGTCTGTTATCTCGGTTGCATTTCCATCAGTATCAAAAGTAATAACATGCAATAGCCTTGCTAACATGTGTTGTTTTTCATCCTTAGGTTTGATGGTTGTATTGATAGTTGCGCCTTTTTTTACTTCGTATTTTTCAACTAAAAGTTGGGTTGCAGCATGTTCAGGCGTGACTTGTGGTCCACCATAAGGCCATCCTGTTCCTAAAACCATATCGACACCCATATTCAAACTATCGGCTATATGAATGGTATAATCCAGAATATCCATGTATTTGGGAGACAGGAAGTCTATGAAATTTTCTTCTTCGCCTTTAACACCGTAAATAGGCGTGATTTCTACACCACCTAATCCTGCTTTTTCAAAAGCTATTAAGTGCGATTTAATGTTTGGTTTATCGACCGCACTTCCCATCCACCACCAGCGTGTCCAGGGTTTTGTGGTGTTGGTTTGCTCTGGCCATGGCGATTTTGAATCGGTGTCGAGTTCTTTACAATTAACAAGCGTAACGCAAGCTAATAGAAATAATATATATGAGTGTTGAATTTTCATTTAAAAGAATTGAATATATTTAGTTTAATGTTGATGTTTTGCGATATCGACAGCGTAAATTTGTGCACTTCCTTCGAAGTTAGCTCTAAAGATAATTTGTTTTCCGTCAGGAGAAAAATGCACATTTGGTTCTAAATCGTAGTTATGGTTTTTCATGTTCACTAGTTTTTCAGAAACTAAACTGTCTCCTTTTGGTGTAAAATGGTATAACCACATGCCGTCTTTAGCACGCGCTACTTGACCAGAATCTCCGCCATCGCCAGCAAATGTTTTCTGGTCGGGTGAAATGTTGTAATGAATGGACCATTCGTCTCGTTTTAATCCGTAGCGAGTTTCTTTTCCCGTTGCTAAATATTTGCCAGCAAGGTAAAATGTAACGCTTCTCGGAATTTGTAAATCGAACCAAATGGTTTTTCCGTCTGGGCTAAAAAATTCGTGTCCTGCAATTTCGCGATCCACGGTTCTTTTGTGAATTAATGCCGTGTCTTTCGTTTTAATATTGATGTTCCAAATTCTATTAACTTTATGCCACGGCCCTTCGTGACAATACATTAACAAATCTGGGTTAGTTGGTGAAAACTGAATGTGATTTAACCAGGCATTTTCAGAATAGATGTTACTTAAAGCTTTAGTGTTTACGTTAATAGTGACTAAACTACGTTCCAGTTTGGCTTCGTAAATCTTATCGAAATAACTGGATTTTTTAGGGTTCTTTTTAAAGATGTCGTTTTCTTCTTTGGTAATTAAAGCACCACCGAGTAGGGTTTCATCGGCATTTAAAGTAGTAACCGACCCAATAACGTCATCACTGAATTTATAAATAAATTCGGTTTCGTGTGTGTCGATATGCGTGGCAAATACACTGTCTTTTATCATGTAAAAGACTTTTCGGGTTTTCGAACCTAAAATTTCACCGCGTTTGCTTCCGTTTTTGTGGGTGATTTGCTGAACTTCTTTAGTATTCAAATTGACGGTGAAAAACTGATTTCCAATTTCAGAAGAACCGGAAAAAATCATTAAATCTTCAGTCCCGTCTTCCGATTTTAAAAACGGGTTATTATGAAAGTAAAAACTTCGGTTGTCTCCTATTCTGTCTATTAGTTTTTCGACTTTATGACCAGTAATAGAATCGATCCAGATTTTTGCAACAGAACTTGCTTTGCCTGTTTCTATCACTGGAATTTGGTTTTCCGCTTTTGAATTATTCGATTTACATGAAACAGAAATAATTAGTAAAAGGGTTAATAAATATGTTAAAGGTCTCATTGGTTTAGTTTTAGTTGAAGGCGTATGTTTTATGTTTTCATTTGTAATTAATCAATTATTAGTTTTCCATGAAATTAATTACATTTTCATGTATGTGTTTCTCTTTTAGAATATTTTCTACCGAAACATTGTTTAAGAAAATATTCTCAATTGGAAGTTCAGCCTGACCAAATATTTTTGATAAATATTCGGTTTCTGTAGCCGATACATTTTTGAGATGCACGTCGCTAATAGGAGTTAGTTTCCTTTCTATGGTTGGAACTAAATCACGCCATTGATAGAGTACATCGGTTTCAATTCCTAAAACACCTTTTGAAATTTTACCGGCTTTAATGTTTTCAACAAAAACGTTTTTTACATAACCACCACGGCGTTCATTGGTTTTTATAAAGACTAAATGAAACATTTTAGCGCCATCATTTACGTTACAGTTGTCTACAAAAACATTCTCGATACCTCCAGAAAGTTCACTGCCTATGGCTACCAATTGATGTCCGTTTTTCATGGTGCAATTGCGCATAACAATGTTTTTTGAAGGTGTATTTAAGCGCCAGGCATCCTGATTTCTACCAGATTTAATCGCAATAGCATCGTCTCCTTGATCGAATACGCAGTTTTCAATTAATACGTTTTCACTCATTTCTGGGTCTACACCATCGTTATTATGTCCGTGAGCGTACACATTTAAATTTCTTATTACTACATCTTTTGAAAGATAAGGGTGAATGGTCCAAAACGGACTGTTTTCAATAGAAACACCTTCCAGTAAAATGTTTTCACTTCTATTGAATTGAATAAACTGCGGTCGGAAATGTGCGGTGTCATTTACCATTTGACGCTCCTCAACAGGCTTGTTATAAGACGCCAGATTGTAAAGTTGTTTTAAACTATTCATATGTGGCTCGGGACGAGGAAACCAGGTTTTCCAGACATCCATTTTAGCCTTTAACTTTCCCTCACCGGTAATGGCTATATTTTTACATTTATAAGCATAAATTAAAGGAGAATAATTATAACATTCCATACCTTCCCAAGTCGTATGAACCGCTGGAAGATAATCTTCAGGGGCTTCAGAAAATAATAAAACAGCATCTTTATTTAAATGCAGATTAACGTTGCTTTTTAAATGTATAGTTTTTGTTAACCATTCGCCTTTAGGAATAACTACAACGCCTCCTCCAATTTCATTAGCCTTACTTATAGCTTCAGAAATGGCTTTGGTGTTTATTTCTTTGTTGCCCTTAACAGCTCCGAAAGTTGTGATGTCAAATTGTTTGGAATGGTTAAAATCAGGGATTTCAATTGGAGGCATTGAAAACGGTGTTTCAACAATAACAGTTGTTGTTTGAATTTTATTATTGGGTTTGCTACATGAAACACATGAAATGAAAAGACTTATTAAAATACCCTTTAATATCTTCATAATTAGTGGTGTTTTTAGTTTAGTTGGATGTTAAAGGTATTTTTTAGGTTTATAAATAGTATCCTGTAGCGTCCTGTTTCTTTAAGTTTTTAGATTTAAAATAATTAAAGAAAATGCTTTTAAAATTATAGTTATTACTGGTGTTTACGGTGATTTATAGAATGGATCAATGATTCTTTTTGTAAAAATACAGGTAAGCACAGGATGCTTTAACAAGAATTTAAGATTTAATTTGGAGTGCCGGTTAGATGAAAAGAAGTGTTTTTTTTCATTAAACGAATTAAACAACTAAACTAAATAACATATGAAAAACAAATTAACTCATTTATTGAGTTTACTTGTGTTTACTCTTATGTATACAACAAGTTATGCTCAAGAAAAGACAGTTTCAGGAACTGTTACAGATCAATCCAACTTGCCACTTCCCGGAGTTAATGTCCTTGTAAAAGGAGCCAGTCGGGGAACCACTACAGACTTCGATGGGAATTTTAATATTTCTGTTTCTTCAGGAGAAACTCTGGTATTTTCTTATGTCGGGTTTAAAAGTGCCGAACAGGTTGTTGGAAGTGAAAGTGTGTATAATATATCATTAGAAACCGATAATGCTCAGCTTGATGAAGTTGTGGTTGTTGGATATGGTACGCAGAAAAAAACGAGTATTACCGGTGCAGTAGCTTCATTTTCAGCTGAGGGGTTAGATGAAAGACCTTTAGTTAGAATGGATCAGGCTTTAGTAGGTCAGTTGGCTGGGGTTCGCGTTAAACAAACCAGTGGTGTGCCAGGAGCAGGTTTTACGATTCAAGTAAGAGGATCCGGATCTATTAATGCTAGTAATGAACCTTTGTACGTTGTGGATGGGTTTCCTTTGGATACTGATGGTCAGCCATCAAATTTAAATCCTAATGATATTGAATCTATCCAGGTTTTAAAGGATGCATCTTCAACAGCTATTTATGGATCCAGAGGTTCAAATGGTGTTGTTTTAATTACTACTAAAAGAGGGAAATCAGGAAAGCCAAAAATTAGTTTTAATACCTATGCAGGATGGAATGAAACTGTAAAAAAATTAGATGTACTTTCTGCTGAAGAGTGGGTAGAGCGAGCCATAGAGCATCAAAATTATGCTTATGTTAGAAATTATGGAAATCAAGGAGCAACATCAAGTGATACTAACGACCAAAGACGTGCTATTTTAGGGTTAGGTCCAGATGATATTAATACTGCTTATATGTACGATGAACGTTGGTTAATGCCGGGACATCCTGGTCTTGATTATGTTGATTGGCAAGATCTTTATTTTAGAAAAGGATTAGTTCAAAGTTATCAGTTATCTGCAACGGGAGGAAACGATAAAGCACGTTATTATATATCAGGAGATTATTCAGATCAGGAAGGTATAGCTATTGGTGTGAATAATGAAAGATTTAATTTAAGGGCAAATGTTGAGGTTTCTCCTTCTGAAAATTTAAAATTTGGAATTAATTTAGCTCCTTCTTTCGGAACTATTGATGATCCAGGAGTTGAAGGAAAAGATGCAATTACTCATATTATTGTTGGGATGACCCCTGTTGTTGAATCTTCGGTAGGAGCTTTATACACTAATACAGGTGATTTCACTAGATATGCATGGGCTGGAAGTAGAGTGAGCCCTCTTGCAGAAGCGACGTTTAATAAAAGAACAACTAAGAGATTCAGAAATCTTGCTACAGTATTTTTAGAATATGAATTTTTAAAAGGTTTAAAGTATAAAGGAACCATAAATTCAGATCTTCAAATGAATACAACAAACAGGTTTACTCCATCCTGGATTACAAGAAATAGAACTGCTTCTGGTTCTAAAACGGGAGATACGAGAACATCTTTCGTTACAGAGCATACTTTAAATTATGTAAAGTCATTTGGAAACCATAACTTAAATGCTTTAGCAGGGTATTCTTATAATGAATTTAATTTTGAAGATTATTCTATTAGTGCTACTGGATTCCCATCAGATGATATCGAAACTTTAAATGTAGCATCTACAACAAGTGGATCAACCTCAAAAAGTAAAAACACTTTAATATCGTATTTTGGTAGGTTGCAGTACGATTATAATGAAAAATACTTCTTTCAGGCAACTTTAAGACGAGATGGATCTTCGAGATTTGGTGATAATACAAAATTTGGTACATTCCCTTCACTTTCTGCGGGATGGCGTATTACAGAGGAAGACTTTATGAAAGACAACGGCATTTTTAATGAGTTAAAGTTAAGAGGTAGCTGGGGACTTTCAGGAAATAATAATATTGGAAATTACGAATCTATTGCAAACTTAAGTAATACCAATTATAGTTTTGGAGGTTCATTTGCAAGTGGTCAATCACCATCAAATTTTGCAAACCCTGATTTAAGTTGGGAAAAATCAGAATCAATCAATATAGGTTTAGATATTGGATTATTTAATAGTAGAATTTTTACTTCATTAGAATATTATACGAAAAGAAATACTGATTTATTATTAAGCATTCCAGTACCAACATCAAGTGGTTTTGGCACGGCACTTACAAATATTGGAGAAGTGTTAAACAAAGGTTGGGAAGTTGAATTAACTACAAGAAATTTAGTAGGAGGTGATTTTACGTGGACAACAAGTGCCAATTTAAGTCATAACACCAACGAAGTAAAACAATTGGGGCCAAACAACACACCAATATTAGGTGGATCATGGGATATTACTCATAATATCTTAGAAGTAGGTAAGCCTATGTATACCTTATTCTTAGTTCAACAGGATGGATTGCTTACAACAGAAGATATTAATAATGGAGTACCTATGTATGGAAATCAGGAAGCTGGTGATCCTAAGTATGTAGATCAAAATGGAGATGGTGTTATTACAGCCGATGATAGAACCTATTCAGGACACCCGGATCCAAGTTATGTTTGGGGTATTACAAATACGTTTAAATACAAAGGATTTGATTTATCTGTGCAACTGCAGGGGCAATGGGGTGGTAAAATCTATTCAACATTTGGTCGTGCCATGTACAGAACGGGTATGGGAATACCAGATAATACTTTAGGGTTAGCCAGAGATCGCTATATCTGGCAGGAAGGAGCTATTGTAACTGAGGCAGATTTGGCAGGAAAAACTCGTAAGTCGCCTTCTAGTTTCGGAAGAATTAAAAATACCGATTGGCTTTATGATAACGATTACTGGAGAGTAAGAAACATTAGTTTGGGATATGATTTAGGTTCACAAATACAATCAGAGTTAATATCTGGGGCAAGAATATACTTCACTATGGAAAACTGGTTCGGAGGAGATAAGTATGATGGAGGATTTAACCCAGAAGCTGTGAACAATAGTGGAGACGACTATGGAGCGTTCCCGTTATCAAGATCTATCATCCTTGGTCTTAATCTTAACTTTTAGAAACAAAAAATTACACATATGAAAAAATATATATTACTAAGTCTTTTGTCAGTATTGGTATTTAGTGCTTGTGAAAGTGAGTTAGATCAGGCGCCTTTATCAAACAGAAGTGCTGCAGACTTTTATGAAAATGAAACAGATTTCGAACAAGCCATTGTAGGAGTTTACAATGCTATAAAATACCATTCTTCTGCTCAGTTTTATTTGTCAGAAGTGCGATCAGATAATGTTTACATCGCTGGATTAGCCGGGGTACGTGATTGGATTCCAGTAACTAATTTTTCCAGAACACTGGTAACGAATCCTATAGTTCGAGATGCGTGGAATGATCCTTATGTTGGAATACTTAGAGCAAATACAGTCTTAGGGCAATTAAACGATAATGTAGTTCCAGATCAAACAACAAGAGAAAGAATGGAAGGAGAAGTAAAGTTTTTAAGAGCTTTTTTCTATTTCGATTTAGTTAGATTTTTTGGAGGAGTTCCTTTAATTGATAAAATAATTACACCAAGCGAAGCTCTAGAAATTTCACGTGCTACCCCTCAGGAGGTATATGATTTAATTGTAGCAGATTTAGAAAGTGCGATTAGTTTATTACCAACAACTCCTCCGCAAGCAGGAAGACCATCCTCTGTAGTAGCTAAAGCTTTATTAGGAAAAGTGTATTTAACCATGTCAGGTCCAACTTATAGTATCGAAGGCCCAGGCTTGGGAGTAGATATGACGTCTCAGGCTTTAACGCTTTTTAATGATGTTATTTCAAGCGGACAATTTGGAGATGTAACGGATTATGCGACCATTTTTAATACAACGTCAGAGAATAATAAGGATATCGTTTTTGCAATTCAGAACATCAATGATGGTGTTGGTGGCGATAGAGGAATTGGAACCATTTTGCCAACGTTAATGTATCATGAAGCTTGGGCAAGAGTTCATTTACCATTTGCAGGTGGTAGCCCTAGTGATGGTATTGTTACACCTTCAAATGAATTATTAAATGCTTATGAAAGTGCCGATGTAAGAGATGATTATTCAATTTTAAGAAGCTGGGTAGACGATACAGGAGGCTTGAGTAACGATGCCATGATTGTTAAGTATTTAGATTTAGATGCAGATGATGAGCCGATAAGCTCTTTACTTCCTGTAGATCGTTTTAACTGGGGTGTCGATTTCCCTGTTATCCGTTACACCGATGTGTTAATGATGAAAGCAGAGATTCTTTTAAAAAGTGGTCCGAGTCAGCAAGTAGACGATATCGTAAACGATGTGAGAGCTAGGGCTGGATTAGGAACTGTTTCAAATGTTGATTTAGATGATCTTCTGGAAGAGAGAAGAAAAGAATTCTTTGGAGAAGGATTAAGATTTCATGATTTAGTTAGAACAGGTAAGGTGATAGATATAATCAATGCGTGGGAGGATGTTGATGATACAGCTGGAGTTATGAATCCAATGGAGGCTAACTTTATTATCTACCCTATAAACCAAAGTCAATTAGAAGTGAAACCAGGTTTGTATGAACAGAACCCAGGTTATAATTAAAGAGTTAGTTTGTTTAATATGTTTAAAGGCGCTGCAGTTTATTATTGTGGCGCTTTTTTATTTTACAGTATAGCACAGGATACTATTTAGTTTCCAATAAAATATCTTTATTGTCCAACTAACTTTTTAAACATAATTAATATTCATGAGTATTAGGTTATTACCATTTGCCTTACTGAGTTGCGCTTTTCTTTTGTTTACCTCTTGTAAAAACAAATCAGATCAAAAGGAGATTATAGAGAAAACGGATAAAGGACTTAACATTTTAGTCATTATCGCCGATGATGCTGGGTGGAACGACGTCGGGTATAACGGCTCTGAAATCCATACACCTAATATTGATAGTTTGGCTAATAAAGGAGTAAAACTTAACAGATTTTATGCCAACCCAACCTGTTCGCCATCACGCGTATCGTTGTTAACAGGAATGCCTTCCAGTCGTATTGGTATTGTTGCTCCTATTAGCGGCAAAAGCAATAAAACCCTGCCCGATTCGATTACGACTTTACCTCAGGCTTTAAAAAGGAAAAATTATCAGAATGCTCTATTCGGAAAATGGCATTTAGGTTTAGATATTTCTAACGGACCAAATGCTTTTGGTTTCGATTATTCTTATGGGTTTTTACATGGGCAAATCGATCAATACACACACCGTTATAAAAACGGAGATGCCAGTTGGTATCGAAACGATAAAATGATTGAAGAAGAAGGTCACACCACCGATTTAGTGACTAAAGAAGCCATCGAGTGGTTGACCAAAAAACGAGATACAGCTAAGAATTTCTACATACAATTGGCTTATAGTGCACCGCATTTTCCCTTACAGGAAGAAGAAAAATGGAAGCAACCTTATTACAAAACCATAAAAGATAGTAGTCGCGTGGACTTTGCTGCTGCCATGACACATATGGATGATGCCATTGGGAAGGTTCTGGAAACCTTAAAAGTACAACATCTGGAAGAAAATACATTGGTGCTTTTTATAAGTGATAACGGCGCTATGGAAAACTGGTATCCAACCTTTCAGTATGACGGAAAGTTTAATAAAGGCAACGATGTTTTAGGAAGCAATTTCCCATTGCGTGATTGGAAAACTTCAAATTACGAAGGCGCCATTCGTGTACCTGCGATAGCTTGTTTTAAAGGGAAGTTACAGCCTGAAGAGAATTCAAATTATATAGCGATTAGTGATGTTATGCCAACAGTTTTAAGTATGATAGGAGAAGACATTCCACAGTATGTAGAAGGTAAAAATGTTTGGCCGTCTATTGAAAATAGTGAAGTTGAAACTATTCACGATATTTATGTACGAGGTCATATTCAGGAAAGTTTAATTCATAAGCCTTGGAAAATGATTAGAAATCGTCATAAAGATGGTTCACCGGCTATATATCAACTTTATAATATTGAAACTGACCCTGAAGAAAAACATAATTTGATAGATGAGGAAAATGAAATTGCTGAAACGATGAAAGAGTTGCTTCAAAACCAGTTTAAAAAAGACGACAAGACGGTAAACGTCGAACTAAAATAGATTCTTATTCATGAAATTCAAATTACTTTACTTCATTCTATTGTTAATTCTTTTTTCAGCATGTAGAACTCAAAAAGCGAAAACAAATCAAACCAACATCGCCGATAAACCCTTATATCGAGACCCGGTTTTTGATGGTGCAGCCGATCCTTCTATTTTATGGAATGAAAATGATAAAGTTTGGTACATGTATTATACCAATCGTCGTGCAAAAGATTCAACGCTAAGCGGCGTGGCTTGGGTACACGGTACTAAAATTGGTATAGCCGAATCTAAAGATGGTGCCCACTGGACGTACAAAGGTACTTGCAATATCGATTACGACATTGAAAACGTGACCCATTGGGCACCCGATGTTTTAGAGCATGATGGCGTTTATCACATGTATTTAACCATTGTTCCGGGTATTTTTGAAGGCTGGTATCATCCGCGTTACATTGTGCATTTAACTAGTCAAAACATGGTAGACTGGGCATTTCAGTCTAAGTTGGAACTGGCTTCCGAACGTTGCATCGATGCCGATGTTTTTCAATTGCCAAACGGGACCTGGCGTATGTATTATAATAATGAGAATGATGGAAAATCGATTTATTATGCCGATAGTGACGATTTATACCATTGGGTAGACAGCGGTAAAAAAGTTGTTAAAGATCGGGGAGAAGGGCCAAATGTTTTCCGTTGGAAAGACAAAAACTGGATGGTTAATGATGCCTGGCGTGGTCTGGGTGTGTATTGGTCTGATGATTTTGAGCAATGGAACCGCCAAAAAAATAATATTTTACAAGTTCCGGGAACCGGAGCAGATGATAAAGTTATAGGAGGACACCCCGATATTGTGGTGAGTGGCGATAAGGCGTATGTGTTTTATTTTACCCATCCCGGTCGTACGCCTGAAAATAAAGGAAAAGACTCGTATAACACCAGACGGACTTCTATTCAAGTGGCTGAATTAAAATATGTAGATGGTGAAATTGTTTGCAATCGTAATCAACCTGTTCAGATTAATTTAAATATTAGATAGTCAATTAAAATGAAAAAAACCATTAGAAATGCCTTCAAAATGAAATTGAAACCGGGTTTTGAAGCCGAATATAAAAAGCGTCATGATGAGATTTGGCCGGAACTTTCAGAGTTACTTTCAGAGACAGGAATTGAGGATTACAGTATTTTTTTAGATGAAGAAACCTTAACCCTTTTTGCGGTTCAAAAAATTAGTGAAGATTTCGATCACGATTTGTTACCTAATCACCCTATTGTAAAAAAGTGGTGGGCATATATGGCGGACATAATGGATACAAATCCTGATAATTCTCCGGTAGCCATAGCATTAAAAGAAGTTTTTCATTTAGATTAGTAGTTTTAAATAATTTCTCATGCGTTTCTCATATTTCATTTTTTCATTCGTTACTTTATTTACACTTCAATTTTCCGGTCAAAATAGAAAGGTAATAGATTTAAAAGAAGACTGGAAATTCTCTAAAGGAAATATTCAAGCAGCTTCTCAAAAAGGCTTCGACGATACGAAATGGGAAACGGTAAATGTTCCGCACGACTGGGCAATTTACGGTCCGTTTGATAAGGAAATCGATAAGCAAACTGTTGCTATTGAACAAAACGGAGAAAAAATACCAACAGAAAAAACCGGTCGCACAGGAGCTTTACCGTATATAGGTGATGGCTGGTATCGCAAAACATTCAAACTTTCCGATGTTAATGAAAATCAAAAAGTATTATTAACTTTTGATGGAGCTATGAGTCAGCCTAAAGTTTATGTGAACGGCAAGAAAGTAGGTGAGTGGAATTATGGCTATAATTATTTTTATTTCGATATCACAGATGTTCTTGAAGAAGATAATGTTTTAGCCGTGCATTTATCAAATCAGGGTGAATCTTCCCGGTGGTATCCAGGAGCTGGATTGTACAGAAAAGTACAACTGATTGTAAAAAATAAAGAAAGCATCAATCATTGGGGAACGTTTATCACGACACCTTTGGTTTTTGAAGATGTTGCTAAAGTAAATGTGAAAACCAATGTAACAGGAAGCGATTTAAAGTTAGTGACGACTGTTTTTGATGCCGATGGAAATCAGGTGGTTTCAAATCAAACAATCACTTTGTTTGATAATCAATTTGAACAAAACATTCCGGTAAGCAATCCTAAATTATGGAGTCCGGAGTCACCATATTTGTACACGGCTGTTTTAAAGTTGTATAAGGATGAAAAGTTAATCGATGAGGTGTCGACTAAATTTGGTATTCGAACCATGGCTTACGAAGCGAATAAAGGCTTTAGTTTAAATGGTAAAGTCCGAAAGTTTAAGGGTGTTTGTCTGCATCATGATTTAGGCCCTCTTGGAGCAGCAATAAATAGATCAGCTTTGCGAAGACAACTTCGTATTTTAAAAGATATGGGGGTTGATGCCATTAGAAGTTCGCATAATATGCCGTCGCTGGAACAATTGGAATTATGTGATGAAATGGGCTTTATGTTTTTAGCTGAAAGTTTTGACGAATGGGCTAAAGCAAAAGTGAAAAATGGCTATCATCAGTTTTTTGAAGCTGATGTGGAGAAGGATTTAGTAAACTTGATTCATGCCACGCGTAATCATCCGTGTATTGTGATGTGGAGTTCAGGAAACGAAGTACCTGATCAGTTTGGTGCCGAAGGTGTAAAACGCGCGAAGCGCTTACAGGATATTTTTCATCGCGAAGATCCTACACGTCCGGTAACCGTTGGTATGGATCGCGTTGCACAAACCATGAAATCTGGTTTTGGAGCTTTGTTGGATGTGCCAGGATTAAACTATCGTCTGCATTTGTATGAAGAAGCTTTTGAGATGTTTCCACAAGGATTTATTTTGGGGTCTGAAACGGCTTCAACTGTGAGTTCAAGAGGGGTTTATAAGTTTCCGGTTGAAAAGGCAAGCATGAAACAATACAACGATTTTCAATGTTCATCTTACGATTTAGAATACTGTAGCTGGTCTAATGTTCCGGATGACGATTTTGTGCTTCAGGATGATAAACCCTGGGTCATCGGGGAGTTTGTTTGGACAGGTTTTGATTATTTAGGAGAGCCAACACCTTACGATGATAAATGGCCGTCGCGAAGTTCGTATTTCGGAATTAATGATTTGGCAGGACTACCTAAAGACCGTTTTTATTTATACCGTAGCCGATGGAATACAGAAGATGAAACCCTTCATGTTTTACCCCACTGGAACTGGGAAGGACGCGAAGGCGAAACCACTCCGGTATTTGTGTACACGAGTTATAACAGCGCCGAATTATTTGTAAACGGAAAAAGCATGGGGATTCAGAAAAAAAATAATGAAACCCCTCAAAACCGTTACCGTTTAATGTGGATGGATGTTAATTATGAACCAGGAACACTTAAAGTTGTGGCTTTCGATGATCATGGAAATCTATCTGAAGAAAAGGAGATTCATACAGCAGGAACTGCTTATAAAATAGTTCTGGAACCAGAAGAACAAAAGATAAAAGCTAATGGTGAAGATTTAGCTTTTGTTAGAGTTTCTGTAGTTGATAAAAACGGAATTCCTTGCCCTACAGCTACTAATCAATTAGAATTTAAAGTATCAGGAAAAGGAACTTATCACGCCGCTTGTAATGGTGATGCCACTTCGCTAGAGTTATTCCATTTACCTACAATGAAGCTGTTTAGTGGTAAATTAGTAGTACTTGTGCAAACCACGAAAGAAGCTGGAGATATTAAGTTAAAAGTGAGTGGTAAGGGATTGAAAACAGGACATGTAACTATACAATCTGTAATTCCGTAATTAAAAAATGAAGTATTTATTCTATTTTTTATTTCTTTTTTGTTTGAGTAATATTTATGCTCAGAGTGACTCTTTCAAGATTGAATGTTTTGAAAAGATGGAGGAAAATGATAATAGTTTAGATTCTGTAATTGTAAGGATATGTAAATTTCGCAATCATCTGTTTAAATCAATTGGAGAGCCTGATTATAAAGGTCGTTATTCTTATCAATATGAATTGTTTAGGATTGATAAGAAAGATACTTTGAGAGTTAATAATTTGAGTTTTTTTAATGAAAATAGTCTGGAATTAGAACAGTTATTAAATGATAAACTTAAAACTGAATTTCAAGCAGATTCTGAAATTTTCGAGCTTAAGAGTTGTTTAGAGCAAATTAATTTTCGGTATTTTAAATTAAACGAATTCGGAATATCGTTTTTAGATGATAATCACATGCAATTTATTATCAATTATGGGGTTGGAGGCGCATGTTTTAATATGAATTTAGGAATGGTAATTATGTCAATCAGGGAGGTTGAAAAGTATATAAAATAAAATGCTCCGATATAATCGAAGCATTTTTATTACTTGTGAAATTAAAATAGATTATTCAAAATAAATATAACTTCTTAATCCAAGGGTTCTAGATTTTTTAAAGAGTTCAGCTACGGTTTTAGCTGTAAATGTAGCGCCTTCCAAATTAGTGTGAGTATGGTCTTGAGGGAAAAAAGTTTTTACATACCCTTTTCCTAAAGCTTCGTATTTTGTGGCTACAATATCATTTAAATCGAAAAACGGTACATGTTCAGCTTCAGCAACTTCTTTAGCCCATTTTACATAGCTATCGGTACGCCTTTCAGCTTTACCGTTTGGCCATTCGTTACGTGGTGTTAGGCTTAAAATAATTGGTTTCGCACCTTTTTCCCGGGTGTCTTTAATCATCTTTTTTAAATACCAACCGTAGGTATGTACGGTTTCAAGTCCGGTGCTGTCTCGCATTACTTCCTGTGTTTCGTCTCCAATACCTTTTAAAGACCCTCTAAATTTCTTTTTATCAATATTTCCGGCATCATTATGTCCAAATTGAATAACAACATAATCACCTTCCTGAAATTCACTTTTTGCAGAATCCCATAGACCTTCGTAAATAAACGTTCTTGTGCTTCGTCCGCCACGCGCTTTGTTAATCACATTGACTTGCGTTGTATCGCAAAATTGCAGAAAAGGCACGCCCCAACCAATGGTATTCGGGTTGCTGCTGCTTGCCATAGTAGAATCTCCAATTAAGAAGATGTTTTTCTTTTTTGGAAGAACAACCTTAACATCACTAAGGATATAATTTTTGATGGAATTATCGGTTTGTTTTAATTCATTAATAATGATGGAAGCTGCCATGGCGGCTCCTCTTGCCGAAGGATGGGTATGGTCGCGTTTGTAGAAATAAGTTCCTGTCACTTTATTTTCGCCAAAACCTTCAAGCTTTTTAGCCATTTTTTCATTTAAATTAATGAATGTAGCTCCTGTTTTTTCTGCAATTTGTTTTGCCCATAAGCCATAAGACTTGTCGTTTCTAGGTACTTTACCATTATGCCAGTCATTTCTTGGAATTGGTGACATGATTATAGGAATAGCTCCTTTAGCTTGCGTTTCCTTAACCACTTTTTCTATATACCAGCCGTAAGAGTGAACAATTTCATGTTCTCCGGTAATCATATTGGTTATTTCTTCGGTTTCATCACCAATACCTTTTATAGTTCCACGGGCTCTAATGGTGTCATTAACGGGACCGTTATCATTATGTCCGAACTGAATCATCACATAATCGCCACGTTTCAGTTGTTTTTGAACAGAATCCCAAAGACCTAAATTTTGAAAAGTACGGCTACTGGTTCCTCCTAAGGCATGGTTTTCAACGTTAACTTTAGTGCTGTCTAAAAACTGACCAATAAAATCGCCCCAACCCCAAAGGCCGCCAGAGCCATCACCGCGACCATTTTTTACTGTAGAATCTCCAACGGTATAAACAGTAGGTTTTATATTGTTTTGCTGTGCACAAGAGGTTAGTGAGATGCACAGGCATAATAGTGTTAATAACTTAATTTTTTTCATTATGTTTTATTTAGTTGTCGGATCTAAAATCGAACCATAAAGTCATTGGAATCCCTTCGTCGCCACTTTTTATTCTAATATTGGTTGGCTGACTTTCAGGTCCCTGTTGTTCTAGAGGTTTAAAAGCACGCATTCCCGGGATTTCATACATAAATGAAATGTTTCCTGCCGGGAATTTCGGTTGCGGGGATACTTGAGAAACCGCATGTTTTGGTAAATCAGGTGTGAATAATCTGAAAAAGAGTTTATCATTTTCACTAAAGAATTTATAATCACCATGATTGGTTTTAAGGTTTCCACCAATGAAATTCGCATGGTAACCTTTAAATTCGGGATATACCAGGTTTTCAAAACTTTCACCTGTAACAGTGGTGTTGTAATCTTTCTCCCAAAGTCCCATAGTGGTTCCTTTAATTCGGTTTTTCCAAACGTGGTAAGGACCATTACCCATCCATTTCATACTTTCAACACCTTCTTCAGGAAAATCGAAAGAAACGCCAAACTGGTCGATAGCTCCTTCAAAAAAAGCACCATCGAAACCGCTGTTTCTTCCTGCATTTTTAAGGAATATGAAATCTAATTTTAAACGTCCATCGTTAAACAATGTCCAGGTTGCAGTTTCAATTCCGCCGGCATATTTAAAAATACAAATAGCAGCGTCTTTAGTTTGATTTATAGACGCGTCTTCAACTTCAGCTTTCATACCAATAGGTTTTGGTCCGTTTTTAAATGGCACATCACCTTTTTTATTTTTAATACTGATAATTTGTCCGGTTTTAGCATCGAGTTTCAGTGAAAGTTCTTTACTTGATAAAGTGATTTCGGTGCTTGTTTTTTCAGCTTTAGCTTCCTTTTTAATATCATTTTTTACAATGAGCTTGTTGGCTAAATACGATGCTTTGTGAATTGGCCACGACCAGGTGTAAATGTCTCGGCCATGTTTGTCGGTTGCTGAAATTTCCAGCCAATCGCCTTCAAAAAAGTTTGTTGGTAAATCAAAATGAAGGGTTCTGGTTTCTCCTGGTGCTATACTTTCAATGTTTATTGGTTTTGAAGCTATAACTTCAGATTTATTACTGGTGTATAAAATGTTGTTATTCACTTTTAAAACACGATACTCTAACTTGCAGGTGTTTAGGTTTGTGTAGATATAATCGTTAGTCACCAAGAAAGAACCGTCGAATTTTTGAGTAATCTGTTTTGGTGAAAATTGAATAGGAGACCAAACCTCTTTTACGGTAAAGAAACTCCCTTCTTTTTCTCGGTGAGGCCCTAAAACACCATCGGCAGCTAAATTTCCTTTAGAATCAAATTTTTGGTCTCCTGCCCAGTCGGTGCGTAAAACGGCTTCATCGAGCATAGCCCACATGAAACCTCCTGCGAATAACGGACTTTGTTTGTAGCGTGTCCAGAAATCTTCCAGTCCGGCACCAATACCGTTGTCGTAAGTACCATGCATAAATTCGGTTGGAAAAAATACATTTTCACCATTATTAAAGCGGTGCATTCCCGTTAAATATGTTGGGTAGTGATGTGTATCCCAACCACCGAAATCAGACCAAGGGTGAATAACGATACGTTTTTGAGGGTCGTATTCATGGAAAACATAATCAATCGCGGTGTTCCAACCACCTTCGTTACCATGATCCCAGATAATTACAGAAGGATGATTAACATCGCGCTGAACAGTTTCTTTTATAAGTTGCGTTCCGGTTTTGGTATCGTAACCATTTTGCCATCCGGCAACTTCGTTTAACACAAATAAACCAAGCGAATCACAAACTTCAAGGAAATGCGTGTCCGGGGGATAATGCCCGCGAACGGCATTCATATTCATGTCTTTAATTAAGTTCACATCTAAAATGCTAATGGCTTTATCGGTGCTTCGGCCAGATTCCGGCCAAATGGTATGGCGGTTAATGCCCTTCATGATAATCTTTTTGCCATTAACGTAAATACCGTCTTTTTTAAGAAATTCCAAAGTTCTGAAACCGATTTTGGTTTTTGAAGTATGAAGAGTTTTTCCACTGACTTTCAACTCCAAAGTTAAGGTGTACATGTTAGGCGATTCCGGATCCCACGTTTTTACATTATCCCACTTTGCTGAAATAGTTTGATGGTTGTTATCATTTTTCAGCGGAATTGAAATGGTTTTGAAAGATTCATCACTTCCAATCGGGCTTATTGACGCTTCAATTTTAGCGTTCTTCGGAAGATTAATAAGATCTAAATCCGCGTTAAGCGAACCATCCATTTTAGCATCAACAGCAACGTGTTCAATATACGATTTTGGAGAAACTTCTAACCAAACCGGTCTGTAAATACCGCCAAATAACCACCAGTCGGTTTTGCGTTCTGCGTTATTAACCGAATTATTGCTGGAGTGTTTAGACACATGAACTTCTAGCAAGTTGTCTGCACCATATTTTACCAGTGACGTGATATCGTATTTAAACTCATAAAACCCACCTTGGTGAATATCTCCAGCCGATGTTCCGTTAATTTTAACTTCGGTATCGGTCATGGCGCCACCAAAAACAATAGTTATATTCTGATTTTTATACGTTTCAGGAATACTGAACGTGTATTTGTAAAAGCCTTCTTCTTTGCTTGGTTCGTCTTGTTCTAGTTCTTTATACCAGCGGCCATAAGTGTATTCGCCAAAACCTTCCAGTTCCCAGTTTGAAGGCACATTCATAGTAGTCCAGTTGTTACTATTATGCCCATCGGTACACATAAACTCCCATTTTACAGGGTGTTTAAAATCTGTTCCTGAAAGGTAGATTTTTTGGGTTTCCTGTGCGTGACCGCAGAAAGCGATTGCAAATAGAGTAAAAAGTTTGTGTAAGGTATTTATTCTCATTTTGTTTAGTGGCGTTGATATTTTGTTAGCGTTTTTAAATAAAACGCATCTTGTAAATGTACTTTATACATTTATGAGAACTATCCTGCGGTATCATGTTTAAAATGCAGGATCATTTTAGTTTTATTTAATTGCCATCTGGTTTTTCAATCTCAAATCGGGTACTCATCGGCAAAGTCCAATTGCTAATCAGGTCAGGGGTTTTAGGGTTATACTCTGGAATATTAGGTCTTAGGAATTTTACCAAATCTAAGTTTAAATCTTTAATGCCCTGAACCACACATTTCGCAATTTCATTAGCGCCAAAACTATTAAAATGGGTATTATCTTGCAACTTTTTAGATTGCCCCGGAAAAGTATTGGCAGGATACTGCACAAAAGCATGTCTAGAAGATTCATCACCCCATGCTTCATACATATCTGTTGTCATTTTGGTAATATCAATAAGAGGAACGTTCAAATTTTTAGCAACTTTTCGCATGGCATGTGGAAAATGGCCATGTGTTTCTTTTAAAGACCCATCTGTGTTGAATGCTCTGCGCTGAGTTGGTGTACATAAAATAGGAATGCCGCCTTTTTCATGGGTTTTGGTAATGTATTCTTTTAAGTAGTTGGAATACGATTGCCATGGACCAATACCTTCTCCTTTTTGTTTTTCATCGTTATGTGCAAATTCTATAAACAGATAATCGCCCGGTTTCATAAGAGATAAAATTTTATCTAAACGTTTTACACCTTTAAAGCCGCTTAAAGTAGAACCCGACTCTGCATAGTTAGCAATAACGGCTTGGTCAGAAACGTAGTTTGTGAAAAATTGTCCCCATGATGCCCAAGGTTCTACATCCTGATCTGTTACTGTAGAATCACCTGCAAGGAAAATAGTCGTAATATTAGGGACAGAAGTAATGTTTAGACTTTGAATAGCTGGAGAACCAGAAAATTCCAAGGTTAATTTATCATCCCAGTTTAGTTGATTTTTATCACGGTCTTTAATGCGTATGGAGTTATGTTCATCTATTTTAGGTGTTCTTACATTTACCATAAAGGAATAATGAATAGTGTCTTTTTTGTTGATTTTGGATTCTTTTAGCATTAATCGTCTAGATTCTGCTTTTACAGTAGTTTCAGAGCATTTTTTATCGCCTAAAACCAAATCGATTTTATAAAATCCTTCGGGTAGTTTTACCGAAAAGTAAACAGAACTTTTAGAAGTTATAGCTTGCTTAGTAAATTTAATATTTTCGTCTGTGTCAAAATCAAAACCATAACCAGTCGTTTCAGCGTAAGCAATGGCTTCAGTTATGTTTATTGTGTTTAAAGCTTTGCTATTTGTTCCGAAGTTAAAAGACTTATTGAGATTAGATTGTGCAGTAACATAAAGTGTTGTTACTAAAAACAGAAGGTTTAGTAAGTTAGTTTTGTGGTGAATCATTAAAAATATTTTTTGACTAAAATATTAGTCTTATCGTAAAGATCCATCATGTACTATTCTGAAAACGAATCTTTTTAGACAGAATTTCGTTCAATATATTCAAAAACGTTTTTTACTTTTTCCTTTTTATCATTCAAAACAAGATAAGCAGCTGTCTCTCCCATAGCTTTAAAATGCGTGCTAACCACATTAATTCCTAAAAGATCTTTAAGCGGCGTATCGTTGTAAGAAATAATGCCTATATCTTCACCTAAAGTTAGATTTTTGGCTCGTACCTGACGTACTAAATTTACTAAGTCGTGCTCTTCAATAATGATGTAGGTATCTCGACTATCCAAATCCATATCATCATAAATTTCATTTAAAATCTCAAAATCAAAATTAAACTTCGAACAGAATTTTCTAAAGCCATGAACAATACGTTGTGGATAGGGATACACCGATTTTGAAGGGTATACCAATACGAGTTTATCGTATTTCTTTAATTTATCGACTCCTTTTTTTAAGGCTTCGTAAATATCCTCCTGAAAATCCTGATAAACGGCGCCGTAATTACCTTTAATTTCCAGTTTGTTGTTGTCTAAAATAATAAGCTTGTCTTTTGGCACCTTGTTTAAAACATCCTGAACCATATTGGTAGCACTAATGTGGTTAGAATCATCTGTTTTAAAGTGAGGCATGATCACATAATAATCGTAAGCACCAAGGTTACGCTCCAGGGTTTTAGCAAAGATGGTTTCTTCACAGTGGTAGACCGACAAGGTAACAATACTGTTCATGCCTAGGCTGTTTACAAAAGAATTGTATATCATCATTTTGTATGAGCTTAGTTTGTTAATCATGAAGAAGATTTGCTTTTTAGAAATCAAATCTGTTTTTGCGGTGTAATAGCCTTTTCCCTTTACGGAGATAATAACCTTTTGTTCTTTTAGTTGTTTATAGGCTTTCTCGACGGTATCGCGAGATAGATAGCAGGATTCACTAAGTTCATTGATAGAAGGGATTTTTTCTCCAACTTTTAATTTACCCTTTGAAATATCATTAATAATGGAATCGACAATTTGCTTGTACTTTGGTACACGAGACGATTCATTAATTTTTATTTCAATTTGTTGAGACATAAAATGAATTGCTATAAATTAAAACTCTGTTTGAAAGGGTTGATAGCAAAATTAGCATAAAAATATAATTGAAGTAGTGTTCTGCCGGGTTTTTTAAGGATTTACAAGGTTTTGTGTTTATATATTATGAAGTTCAAAAAGATAGTAAATCATAAGTTATAAAATATGCAAGAATAATTTCGTGTAAGTACAGGACACTAAACTTTTTGTAATCGATTATATTTACGTTTCACAACTTAACTAAACTATGAACCACATTACACTTAAAGGGCTTATTTTATTAAGCATCTTCACTATTTCCTGTCGTCAAAATGAAACATCTGAAAATAAGGAATTAACGTCTTCAGAAAGCTTTATTCCTGATTGGATAAATAAGGTAGGAGCCACATCTTTTGAGAATAAAAAGGAACTATTTTATGTTAATGATTATGGGGCAATTAATGATGGCGAAACACTAAACACTCAAGCCATCCAAAAAACTATTGATGCTTGTGCTCAAGCCGGTGGAGGTATAGTAACGTTTAAACCCGGTGAATACTTATCTGGTTCTGTTTTTATTAAAAGTGGAATAGATTTTATCGTACCAAAAGGTGCTATCATAAAAGGAAGCGAAAATATTAAGGATTACAAAGAAATTGATACGCGTGTAGCTGGTATTGAAATGGTCTGGCCGGCAGCTTTAATCAATATTGAAAATGAGAGTAATGTTGTTCTTGGAGGTGAAGGTGTTATCGATGGACAAGGAAAAGTGTTCTGGGATTACTACTGGGATTTAAGAAAAAATGATTACGAACCCCGAGGGCTAAGATGGATAGTCGATTACGATGCCAAACGCCCGCGAACTGTATTGGTTCAAAATTCTAAAAATGTATTTGTAAAAGATTTGAATTTACAACGCGCCGGATTCTGGACGGTTCAGGTGTTGTATTCTGAATATATTACCGTTGATGGATTGAAAATTAGAAATAATATCGGAGGTCATGGCCCAAGTACCGATGGCATTGATATCGATTCGTCAAAATGGATTTTAGTGCAGAATTGTGATATTGATTGTAATGATGATAATTTTTGTTTAAAAGCAGGTCGCGACTGGGACGGACAACGTGTTAATAAGCCAACCGAATATGTAGTGATTAAAGATTGTATTGCCCGACAAGGAGCCGGATTGTTTACTTTAGGTAGTGAAACCTCAGGAAGTATCCGTCATGTATATGTTTCCAACATAAAAGGTTTGGGAACAAAGAATGGATTGAATATTAAGTCGGCAACTAATAGAGGTGGTACTGTTGAAGATATTTATTTAGAGCATATTAAAATGGATAGTGTTCGTACCTTTATGCAAGTAGGTATGAACTGGAATCCTAATTACAGCTATTCAAAATTACCTGAAGGATTCAATAAGGATTCGATACCAGAGCACTGGAAAAAAATGTTAGAAAAAGTAGATCCGGAAAAAGGAATACCAACTTTTAGAAATATTACTTTAAATGATATTCATGTTGAGGGTGCAGGAACTGCAATCAACGTTAATGGTTTAGACCAGTCAGTAATTGATAATATCACCTTGAATAATGTATTTATTCAGGCACAAAAGGCAGGCAAAATTAGTTACAGTTCGAATTGGACAATTAATAACGTGAAAATTATGGCTGATGGAGGGGCGCATATTGAATTAGAAAATACGACAAGCATAGATTTACCACCTTCGGTTTATCAGGCAAATCAGGAATAATTTCAACTAAACCAAAACCAGGTAAGACATTAAATGAATGTATTCAAATCTAAAATAATCCATATTGGTTTATGTTTTTTTGTTGGTGTATTAAGTCAATTATCAGCTCAAGAAAATAGTAGTTACCAATCAACCTCAAGAAAAATTCACTATCTCCCTGAAGGTGAAAATTTCATCTTAAAAAATGGAACCAGAAAATTTAACAGGGCCCTCTATGGAACCAACACAGGTTTTAGGGTAGAGGCAGGCGATTTGCCGGAGTTTGCCATGTATATGCCAGGTATGGGAGGTAATTTTAGATTAGGAATTATTTCAGAAACATCCGGTAAGTGGCTTACCGAAAGCGATTTTATTGTTTCAAAATATATTCCGGGCACTATGATTTATGAAGTTCGAGATGAATGGCTTCATAATGGAATAATTAAATTAGAAGTTGCTGCTCATGCGGAAAATGAAGGCATGTTGCTTAAAGTTGAAACTGAAAATATTCCTGAAAGCATACAATTGGTTTGGGCATTTGGAGGAGCAACTGGAAAAAAGTTTCATCGTGATGGCGATATAGGAGCCGATCCTGAATATGTATTTTATATGCATCCGGAGTATTGCATTAATAATCAGTATGAATTTAAAGATGATGCTTTTTTATTGCATTACGGTTCTGAAAGCAACAAGCAGAAAACGGGTAATAACAGAACAATTACAGGTTATTTTCCAGAGTCAGAAGTAAAACTTGTTGAGGCCAATTTAAGCGCAAATCCTAAAGAGTTATGGCAATCTTCAGTAAAAGAATTACCGGTTATTGTTGGTCGCATGCCTTTAAAAAAGAGCAATACTTTATATTGGAAACTGGAGAATGATTCGGTAATAACCAAAACAAGCCAAAAACAAATTGCAACAGCTTTTATTGAAGCTTTAAATAAAGTTGAACAGTTACGTTCGCGAGTAATTTTAAAAACGCCGGATCCATTCATTAACACCCTTGGCGGGGCTTTAGCAGTTGCAGCTGACGGTATTTGGGAAGCTCCAGCCTATTTGCACGGCGCAGTGGCCTGGCGTATGCATTTAAATGCCTGGCGGGGTGCTTATGTAGCGAATCCGTTGGGGTGGCACGATCGAGCGAAATTACATTTTGAAAGCTATGGAAATTCGCAGGTTTTAGAGCCGGAAACAGGTCCTGTGGTCCTAGATAGTTCCAGAAATTTCGCCAGACAAAAAGAGGTATTGGGCACAGCGATGTTCAGTCGCGGTTATATAAGTCGTAGACCAAATAATAATACCATAGCACACCATTACGATATGAATTCGGTGTTTATAAATCAGTTGTTACGCGGTTATCAATGGACGGGCGATTTAGATTTTATGAGGAAAATGTGGCAGGTAGTTCAGCGTCATTTGGCTTGGGAAAAACGAAATTTTGATGCCGATGGCGACGGACTTTACGATGCCTATGCCACAATTTGGGCAAGCGATGCTTTGCAATATATGGGCGGCGGCGTTACGTATGCATCGGCTTATAATTATTCGGCAAATTTGTTGGCGGCGAGTATTGCCAAACTTTTAGGAGAAGATGAAACCGCTTATATCACTGAAGCAAAGCATATAAAACAGGCGATAGATAAAAAGTTATGGGTTTCTGAAAAGGGCGTTTTTGCCGAATATAAAGATTTATTAGGAAATCAATTGCTTCATGATTATCCGGGTATCTGGACCATTTATCATGGTTTAGATGAAGGTATTGCCAATGAGTTTCAGTCTTACCAATCCTTGCGTTATATCGATACTGAAATTCCGCATATTCCCGTAAAAGCTGAAGGCTTACCCCAAACCGATTTAGAATTGATTTCAACTACCAATTGGCAACCATATACGTGGTCTGTTAACAATGTGGCTTTGGCGGAAAATTTACATGCTGCATTAGCATATTGGCAGGGAGGAAGATATGAAGAAGCATATAAGCTTTGGGAAAGTGCCTTAATTGAAAGCATGTATCTTGGGGCTTCACCAGGTGGATTTCAACAATTATCGTATTACGATGCTATTCGAGGTGAATTATATCGCGATTTTGCTGATCCTATAGGTATGGCAGCACGTTCGTTAGTGGAAGGCTTGTTTGGAATAAATCCTGACGCTATTCAAAATACCCTGTTTATAAAACCGGGACTTCCAAAGTCTTGGGATAATGCGTCTTTACAAATTCCGGATATCAGTATAGATTTTGAGAAAAAAGATGAGGTCTCTGAGTTTAAAATCGATTCCAAGTTTGTTAAAGAAATGAAATTGAATTTGGAAGTTAATGTTTATAACTCAGGTGTAGAATATGTTGAAATTAATGGAGAGAAGCTTGATTGGAAATTTAATGAAAATGCTATTGGAACACCTAAATTAATCATTGAAAGTCCGCACCAAAAAAGTTATCACATAAAAATTAAATGGAAATTAGGTACTTTGGAACAACCTGTTTTTGAGTTCTCAGGAAAGCAGGGTGATATTAAATTGTTTAAAACTGAAACAGTAGAAATCCTTCAGATATTTAATCCGCAGCAGGCCATTTCAGAAGTGAGTAAAAGTCAACATCAGTTAAAGTTTAAAATTGAATCAGAAGAAGGCAATATAACTTTATTTGTTCAATTAAAACAAAACGACCTCGTTTGGTGGCAACCTGTTCATTTGAATGTTTCTAAGAATGAAACTGAATCCAGATTCCAGAATTGGGATGAAAAATTTTCTAAAGACACCAATTTTGAAACGATAGATTTACAGAGTGTTTTCAACAGCAAAGTGACTGATGTTTTTGAGGAGAAATATTTAAGTCCACGACCTACATCGCCTACGTTACAGTTACCAACACAGGGTATAGGTAATTGGTGTTATCCGTACATAAAACCGGAAATTGATGATTCAGGTTTGCGTAAAAATGCAGGCGAAAACAACACGATTATTAGTCCGCAAAATATTCCGTTTAAAACGCCTTCCGAATCAAAACTTAACAATATTGCTTTTGTGTCTCAATGGGATAATTTTCCAAAACACATTGAAATTCCGCTTAGCGGACAAGCTTCTCATGCCTATTTTATGATGGCCGGAACCACCAACCCGATGCAAAGCCGATTTACAAATGGAGAAGTGATTGTAAATTATACCGATGGCACTTCGGAAACTCTTCCTTTAAAAAATCCTGAAAATTGGTGGCCTATTGAGCAGGATTATTTTGTAGATGGATTAGCTTTTACAACCGATGCGCCTAAGCCTCCGCGAGTGTATTTTAAAACCGGAGATATAACCAGTGATTTTAAAGATTTTACCCCAATAAAGGGGTTTAGTGATTATGGAGTAGATGGCGGGGCAGGAACCATTTTAGATTTTCCTTTAGATGATTCTAAGACTTTAAAAAGCTTAGAATTGAAAGCTGTTGCCAACGATGTTGTTATTGGGTTAATGAGTGTCACTTTAATACGTTAATAGAATGAAAAGGAAGGAGTTTATAGCGACAGGTATTTTAGCGTCTTTAGGAAGTTGCCTTACTGCGTTTGGAGATGATTTAAAATGGTTGAATCAGGAACCCAAATTATCAGATTTTGAAAAGCGTTTGTCTCCGGTTGGCAGAGCCTTAGAGTTCGAAGATTATTACGTTTGGTGCAACAGCCCTATTGAAGCACCAGACGGTAAAATTCATGTGTTTTTTTCTCGATGGCCAAAAGCTAAAAGTATGAGCGGCTGGACACATGCGTCGGAAATTGCACATGCGGTCGCCGATAAACCAGAAGGGCCGTATACGTATGTAAGTACGGTTTTAGCCCCACGTGGCGAAGGATTTTGGGATGCTACAACGTGCCATAACCCTAGTGTTCATTTTGTAGATGGTAAGTATGCCCTTTTTTTTATGGGGAATTCTAATGGAAAGTTAGATACTCAACGCATTGGTTTGGCTACTGCCGATTCGCTTTATGGACCCTGGAAAAGACCAGATGAACCGCTTTTGTTGCCTGGAAAGGAAGGTGAGTGGGATGACCATTGTACTACCAATCCATCATTTTTTAAACATCCAAATGGAGAATATTGGCTATATTATAAATCTTTTGATACGGAAGGCTATATTCATCCTAAGTTTAAAATTAGAGGCAACAGAAAATATGGATTAGCCATTTCTAAATCGCTTGAAGGACCTTATGAGAAATATGAAGGAAATCCAGTTATAGATTTTCATACTATGGGCAATAATGAACAATGCGAAGATGCTTTTACTTGGTATGATGGAAATATGTTTCATATGCTGGCTCGAGATTTAGGTGTGTATGGTATTGATAAGGGACTTTATATGAGTTCTCGAGATGGAAAAGTTTGGTCTGAACCTGAAATTGGCTATCAGGAATTAAGTAAATATATTCAGCAACCACCAGCTCCAAAACATTTAAATCGTTATGGAAGGGCTGAGCGTCCGCAAGTATTATTTCAAAATGGGAAACCAACTTATTTGTTTACGGCTTCACAGGGCGGGAAATATGAAACAGCTTCAGCTTTTATTTTTAAAATCAACTAAACTAAAATATAAAATGAAAAAACGCAACTGGATTTACCTCTTAACTTTTGTTTGCGGAATAATGTGTTCATGTAAAGAAAAAGCGGAGTCTTTAAAAGAAAAAATAGACCGTAAGGCGGTAGTAGCAAGGCATAATGTTAAAATAACCAAAGTAGATACTTTGGGATCTTTAAACGTTGGAAATGGAGAGTTTGCCTTTACGGTAGATGTTACAGGATTGCAGTCTTTTCCAGAATATTATCAAAACGGTGTGCCTTTAGGAACGCAATCAGAGTGGGGGTGGCACACGTTCCCAAATACTGAAAACTATGGGTTTAATGAAACGTTAAAAGGCTACAATTTTAACGGAAATCCGGATGCGCTTTATGCAATCCAAAATAGAGAAGATGAGCGTAAGAATGATGCTGCCGATTATTTCAGAGCAAACCCTCATCGTTTACAGTTAGGGAATGTAGGTCTGGAAATATTAAAGTCTGATGGAACTTTAGCTTTTCCAGAAGATTTAAAAGATATCAATCAGGAGTTGAATTTATGGGAAGGGAAAATTGAGAGCCAGTTTAACATTGAAGGCATTCCGGTTAAAGTGATAACTTATGGTGATTCAGAAAAAGATGCCATTGCTGCTAAAGTAGAGTCTCCTTTGGTTAATGAAGGCAGAATTAAATTGAAATTCAGATTTCCGTATCCAACTAACGAATTTTCCGATCGAGGAACGAATTACGAACATAACGATTTACATGAAACCACAGTAAAAAAAGAGTCTGATAAGAGTTTTACATTTAGCAGAAAGTTAGATAATGATGTCTATTCGGTGCAGGCTTCCTTAAATGCAGAAGGAAGTGTAACTGAGGTGGCTCCCCATTATTTTACCATTCAACCACAAGCTGAAGATAGTTTTGAGGTAGCTGTTGAGTTTAGTTCGGAAGAGCCAAAAGAGACTTTGAATTTTACTGAAGTTGAAACGCATAGTCTTGCGGCTTGGGAGACATTTTGGCAATCGGGTGGTGCGGTTGATTTTTCGGAGTGCACCGATCCAAGAGCTTTTGAAATTGAGCGACGCGTAGTACTTTCACAATATTTAACGCGCTCGCAATGTGCGGGGCATTATCCGGTTCAGGAAACAGGGTTAACCTATAACAGTTGGTTTGGGAAACCACATATGGAAATGTATTGGTGGCACAGTGCGCATTATCCCTTATGGGGAAGAACTGAATTTTTGGAGAAAAGCATAGGCTGGTATTTTGATGCTTATGATAAAGCCAAACTTATTGCTGAACGACAAGGTTATAAAGGCGTGCGTTGGCAAAAAATGACCGATCATAATGCTGATGAAGCGCCGTCTAATGTCGGGTCGTTTTTAATTTGGCAACAGCCGCATGTGATTTATCTTGCTGAGTTGATTTATAGAAATAATCCAACAAATGAAAACTTAGAGAAATATCAAAAATTGATATTTTCTACAGCCGATTTTATGGCGTCGTACCCGAATTACGATAAGGAAAACGACCGCTATATTTTAGGAAAAGGGGTTATTCCTGCTCAGGAATGCTTTAATAAAATGGAAACTTACAATCCACCTTTTGAACTGTCGTATTGGAAGTGGGCTTTAGAAAAAGCACAACAATGGCGTGAACGTTTAGATATGGGAAGAGACCCGGAATGGCAAAAAGTAATTGATAAATTATCGCCATTGGCTCAAAGTGAAGATGTATATCTTGCAGCCGAAAGCGTACCAAATTCCTATTCAGCAACAAGCGAACATACCATCGATCATCCAGCTGTTTTAGGGGCTTTAGGGTTTGTACCGGATACGGGTTTTGTTGATGCTTCGATTATGAATAAAACCTTCGATATGGTTGATGACGTTTGGCACTGGGACCATACCTGGGGTTGGGATTTTCCTCTGGAAGCCATGACAGCAACCAGACTTAACAGACCGGAAGATGCTATAAAAGCGTTGCTGAGAGATGAAGTAACCAATACATATTTGCCGGGTGGACATAATTACCAAACACCAAGATTAACTTTGTATTTGCCTGGCAATGGCGGTGTTCTTTCGGCAGTTGCATTAATGTGTGCTGGTTATGACGGGAATACGGTTGAAAATCCTGGGTTTCCAAAGAACGGGAAATGGAACGTAAAATGGGAGGGGTTACAGCCCATGTTTTAAAATGGATTATTTAATTTAAACGATACACACATGCACTTTATTCGGAGTACGTGTGATTTGTATATAAGAACTATAATTTTGTAAATACAATTGAAGCCCAGGAATTGGTTATACTGATGAAGATTCCAATGGAATTTCTATAACACTTACAGAAAGTTCTAGTTAAAAATTTTTTATTAATTATATTTATTATTTAATATTGTGTAATCGATTGTATTTGATTGTCAACCAAACTAAATAAGCCACATATTAATGAGAAAACTAAAGAGACTATTAGTTTTGTCTTTAGGATTTTTTGCCCTAAACGCATGTAGTAGTGACAGCGAAGCTGTAGATGAGAATAAAACTATTTTTGTAACATCTGTAATAGTTAACGGAAGTGATATTACCGATGGTCAAGCTAAACAATTTACCACCGTTGTTTTACCCAACAATGCTACCAACAGAACGGTAACCTGGTCAGTATCTGATGAATCTATCGCTTTAATTTCTGACAATGGTATTTTAACACCACTTGACAATGGTACAGTTCAGATTACTGCTACAGCCAATGATGATTCTGGCTTATCTGCACAAAAAACGGTTAAAATTTCGGGCGTAGCTGGTCCGGTTGTATTAGTTGAAAGCATTAGCATTTCAGGTAGTGATATTACCGATGGTCAGGCAAAACAATTTTCCGTTACTGTATTACCAAATGACGCAACTAATAAAGTTGTTGTCTGGTCTGTTTCCGACACTTCAATGGCTGAAATTAATATAGAAGGGCTTCTTACGCCTAAAAAAAACGGAACGGTTAATGTAATAGCTACAGCCATTGATGGTAGTGGTATTAAAGGAGAACTAAATGTAAATATTTCTGGAGTTTCAATAAAAATAGCAAAAGCTGAAAATGTCCTGTTATTTCAACGTAATAATGGAGGATGGCCAAAATACCATAATGATTTTTCTGGATATGATAGAGAACAAACGTCTGCGGATTTAACAGAAGCATCTAAGAAAGACAAAGTAGATACAACCATTGATAATAACCATACGATAGGCGAAATAAGAATATTATTAAATGCTTACCAAGCCTCTGCTAATAACGACTATTTGGAAGCTGCAGTAAGAGGTATTGATTGGGTTTTTGAGGCGCAATATGAGAACGGTGGATGGCCTCAGGTTTATCCGTTAGAATCAGGGTATAGTAGATATATTACCTATAATGACAATGCTATGGGTAATGTAATGAATTTAATGCGTGATATCTTCCTAGAGCAAAATAATCTGGATTTAATCGATAATAGTTACATCAGTAAAGCACAAACCGCTTTCGATAAAGGTATTGATGTTATTTTACAAAGTCAGGTGGTTATAAACGGAATAAAAACGGCATGGTGCGCCCAACATGATGCGGTGACCCTAAAACCAAAGATGGCGAGATCTTATGAATTGGCATCAAATAGCGGGTCGGAGTCTGTTGGCGTTGTAAAATTACTTATGACTTTAGAAAGTCCATCAGCGGAAGTTATTAACGCCATCAATGGTGCGGTAGCCTGGTTTGAATCAGTTAAAATTGTTGGTTATGCTTTACAGGATGTAAATGGCGATAAAGTTTTAGTTGAATCTCCGGGAAACGTGATGTGGGCAAGATTCTACACCTTAGATGATTACACAGGAGATCAGTATGAATCCATGTTTAATGCATTCAATCCTAACGAGCCATTTTTCTGCAGTAGAGATACGGATCCTCAAGGAGGTGGCCCAAGAAAAACAATCGCTGAGATATCATATGAAAGAAGGAATGGTTATGCCTGGTATGGTACCTGGGCAAAAAATTTAATAAGTACAGAATATAGTGCTTGGAAAGCGAAGCACGGTATTTAAGTTTTGTTTGAGTTAGTCAAAAAAAAAAGTCGCTTTGTAAAAAGCGACTTTTTTATAAAAATTACTTTTCAAAGGCACCTATATCAGGAGCAGTACCTGTAAAATCTAATCCAACATTTACTCCGGCGTCAATTAAATCACTTCCGGTAGTAAGTTTCATAAAGTCCATATTTGGTAAACTTCCATCGGCATTTCTAGCTGTCGATAATAGGTCCATATTAAGACTAACAAAATCTGATGCATCGGTGGTGATACCATTTTGCCAACTGTTGTTTGTAATGTCTGTTGTTGTTGCATTCAGGCTATCGCCATTGGTACCATCTAAACTTACTGTGTTTTTTATGGTTAAGGAATTTGCAATATTAGTGCTGCTGAAACTTATATTTCTACCATTACTGTAAGCAGAGCAGTTGTAAAGCGTGATATCTCCTCTGTTACTATTATGGTCGAATCCGTCTACAACATTACCTGCGGCTATACAGTTTTTGTAGATAGCATTATGTTTTAGTAATTTATCATCACTACCTCCGGTTTTAAAACCGTTACCATCTCCAGCTCCAACAGAACCGTCTTTTAATATACCATTTTTAAATGCCCAACAGTTGGTGTAGGTAGTTGTTATATTATCGTTTCCTCTTAGGTAACCATCCCAACCATCGTCAAGATTTTGCCAAGCACGACATCCTATAAATTTATTAGCTGTTCCTGCATCTAATTTACAGGCAAAACCATCAGCATTTTCTAATGTAGAATCGGCGTTGTAGAATGAATCACAATTTAATATGGTGTTGTTTGAAGCACCGTTACCTAATTGTAATCCTGTATCCGAGTTTTCACTGAATGTACAGAATTCAATTAGGTTATTATTGCCTTCAATATACATACCGTTGTCTCCTGCTTTGTAAACATCTATACCATAAATGTACCAGAAAGATCCACTAAGTTGTATACCTCGGTTTGAAGAGCTTTCAGTCATTGCCGAAAAATCAAATTTGGGTCTGGTTACATCGTCAGGATGTGCTAATAAAGAAATTTCATTACCATAGCTTCCGCTATTTGTTAACTCAATTGTCGAACTGAAAGCGTAATCCCCTCCGTGAACATAAATTTTTTGTCCCGGTGCAGCAATAGCTACAGCATCAAGTAGTTCCTGTGCTGTACTTACAATAGTTCCTTCTAAGGCATTCGAATCGGCATCACCTGTTTTAAAGGTGTAGGTGGTGCTTATTGAAGTGTTAATACCATCGCTTACTTCAATATGCCAATAGTAAACTTTATCTTGTTCAACGTCGATTTCTATTGAAGTTTCTGTAATGTCTTTCCAGGCTTCAAGGGGTTCTTGTTTTCCATCAACGGTATCAGCATATACTGTAAAGGTTAAGTCATCACCATCGGTATCGGTGGTCGGACTTTCCCATGTAAGAGTAACTTTTCCATCTTCCGGTTTAACAGTAGCGCCTGAAAGCGGACTAACCAGTGTAGCAGGGATTGGCACGTTGTTTTCTTCTCCATCGGCAGCTAAATAGAATTTCCAAACTTCAGATTCAGTAACTTTATTTCCTGAATTTCTTGAGGTTACTTGCCAAACGTATGGGTACCCCCTTAACAGTTTAACTGTTGTTGAGGTTTCGGTTAAACCAATATTAAGAGTTGTATTACGTGTAATTAAATTGGTGATGGTAAGATTGTACTTTTCTGTATCGCTTGCCGGTTCCCAACTAAAGGTTACATCAGCTTTATCGTCAATAATATCACCAACTTCACATTCCTGATTGTTTAAAGGAAGTGATAATGCTGCTTCTCCAGGGGTACTTGTATAGGTTTTGCTAACCTCATCATCAGAACAGGAGGTTAGTAAACCAATGGTTGTTAAAACCATTAATATTTTAAAACTAAATATATTTTTTATGCTTTTCATCGTTGATTATTCTTTAATGATTTTAACTGATTTTTTAACGGTTTTACCATCTAAAGACAGAAGGTATGATCCTGATTTCATCATCGAAATATTAAGTTCTATAACTCTGTTTGAAGGGATGCTTTCAGATTTAGAAAGAAGATTTCTTCCGGTAATATCAAACAATCCAACATTTACCGAGTCGTCTGTTCCTCCTACATAAATTTGAATATAACCACGTGTAGGGTTAGGATATGCCGAAATGCTTTCTGAAACGAATATTTGTTCGAAGAATTTTCCTTGACAAACTTCATCTGTTGTTACAGCAACGGTATTGGTTCCTGAAGTAAGTTCAAGAACAATTTCAGATTTACTGGTTGATGTTGTTTTTCCATTATGTTCGATATGGTATACAGAGGCTCCGGACATCGTTAAAGTGATTGTGTTATTATCATGGTTAACGACTGAATAGGTGGTGAGTGGCTCCGGACCATTAAGGGTTACGTTGAAACATTGCTCGTAATCGTCTATACCTTCTATGGTTATACAAATTGTGTATGTTCCGCTTCCTAATTCAGAAACTCGTTGTGCAAAATCGTTAGAAGATGAAAGTGTCATAGTATAGTTTGCACTTCCGGTTATATTAACATTATAAGTGTAGTTGGTATTAGCTGCACTAACACTTATAGAACCGTTATTTCCACCATTACAGGTTGAAGCCGTAGTAACAATGCTATAATTATCGGCAGGAAGTTCAAAGACTTCACAACCAAAGACATCGATGTTAGCCCCTTCAGTTGAATTAGGACAGTTATCTTCGCTATCTACTAAACCATCACCGTCGCTATCGTCGCAAACATCGCCAATACCATCGTTATCCATGTCAGCTTGATCAGGATTGTAGGTGTCTATACAGTTATCAACAGCGTCGGCAACACCGTCGTTATCGCTATCTTCATTTTCAATTAACGTCGGGATTGGGTCCCAGTCATCATTTCCTTTGGTAAAATTAAAAGTTGTGATTTCGGTACCGTCGGTTAAAGTAGAGGAGCTTAAAATTGTAGACCATGATGCGCGATTAGCACTGTTGTCTTCTCCAGATTTTTCAATGCTTCCGTATTCGTACATTAAAGCCGATTCGCCTCCTAAAGTATTTCTCCAGCCTTCAGCATCAATTAAAGATTTTCCCTCGAAGCCATTAAAAGTTGAGACATCGATATTGGTTTTATAAAAAACAACTTCACTGGTGGTGGCTTGCCAAGGTCTTCCAAAGTATCCTGGTTTCGCACCTTGTGAAGAAGCCGTATTTATGCCCGGAATGGTTGAAATGACGTTGCATTCGTACATTAAGAACCCTCTTCCGCTTCCTTGTTGAGCAGCAGTAATGTATGCGGCGTCGCTACTCACATCACTTGTGTTTAATACAAAATCTGATTGGTAGAATACAGCAGTCATTCCTCCAAAAATGTAATCTACTGCACCCATGTATGCGCCTTTGTAAGCTACAACACGTGAATTGGAGCCACCATAGAAAGAATCTTGTCTTCCAACAATGCGACATTTGTTTAAAATAACTTGGTCGGCACCATTAGCAATACCTATGGCTGCAGCGCGTTCAACAAAACTGCGATCCTGAACATTAGTATTACCGTAATCCGTTGGTCTAACACCTTTGTTTCCGTTGCCTAATTCAACGATATCTTCTGATTCTTTTTTAGAAATATATTGGTTAAAGGAGTTTTCAATAATAATATCTTCAGCAATAAATCCTGTACTTTTTACAACTAAAGTTGCATTCCAGTATGATGCATTGGTGGTTCCTGAAACATTAGTGTATAACTGGTAACCATTTTCTTTGTTAACAGCTAAAGCTTCAGCATTCCATTTATTATCGGTTCCTTGACTAAAGTAGTTGTATCCATAACCGTAATACGATGTGATTCTAACCGCATTGTCATCGATATCAACACCTTTGTTTTTTAGTGCAATACTTGGTTCAGGTGAAGCGTTTTTAAGGGAGATATTTGGATTATCTATAACCACCATTTCTTCGTAATTTCCTGCATCTATTAATACGGTAACACGTTCGTTATTCGGACGATCCATTCTGGCAATGGCATTAAGTGCACCATTAATAGTTTGGTAATCTTTATCAACTCCAACTCGTAATTCTGGATTGTAATCTACAACTGGTACAACCTGAATGTTGGTGATGTAGGTCGTAGCTAAAATTGCGATAGTTGCCGTTCCTGCTGAGGTTCCTGTATATTTATATTCTACAGATTCAAACTGAGAGGTGCTGCCACTACTTGTTGTAATAGCGGTTCCGCCATCAATAGAGAAGTTAGCTGCATAATAATAGGTTACAATCATTTTTTCACCAAATTGAAGAGGCACGTTAATTTCTCCTCCGGCCGTACATGATAAATGCCCTTTTGCCCTTTCATTTTTTATTGTGCCCGCTGTTCCAGTAAACGATAACCCTTTATAAAATAAAGTACTTGTAGTGATGTCCGCATCGTTAAAAGGCCAGTTGCTAACTGGGTTAAATGTTAATGTCTTGGTTTGAGCGGCATCATTAATTTCTAAGTTAGAGGTTAATGCAAGCTCTATAGGGTATTCATCTAATCCTGAAGTTGAAATGGCATACACACCGTTTCTTAAAGTTACTGTGCTCACATCATTAAATGTATAACTGTAACCAGTTTCGTTTAAGTTTTCAAAAGATATGGAAAGTTTAGATTTTTGGTCGGCATCTAAACCAGGCGTTTCTACGGTAACGGCATAGGTTGGTTTGGCCTCAAAAGCAATGTCTTGGGCTGAATCACTTGCAGGAATGGTGACTGTGTTTAAAGGAATAAAATAGTCATTAACGCCTTCAGCAGTAATCGTGTATTCTAAATTAGCTTCAAGTTGTACAGTGTAGGTAGCTGCATTGGTATCAATATTTACTTGAGGAGTAAAAACAGTATTAGCATTTGGGTCTGGTGTAAATGTTAGATTAAGACTAGTTATGTTTGAATCTAAACCAGTGATTGCTCCGGTTACGTTATATAAATCTACTTTTTGAATTGAAATATTGTATGCGGTTGTAGATTCATCAATACTTAAACTCGTGCCATTAGAAATAATGTAGCCGTTGGCATTAGCTAAACTCATCTCGTACGTGTATCCTACAGGTAAATCAAGCTGATAATTGCCATTGTTTACCAACGTTTCCCAGGTTTTTCCTGCCTCGTTAGTGAATAGAATGCTATAGCCAGAAGGAATATCGGTCGCCATTGAAGTGTCTACGGCACCCGATAGAGATAAGTAAGTAGCATCTTTACGAACAATATGATAATAGCTTGGTTTATCTGCTGAATCATAAATATGATAGGTTCCTGCAGCTTTAGCAACAAAGTTGATTTCTGTAAGTGTTCCTGGTAAGTCAACAATGTCATTTTGGGCAGACGGATCCGGAACATATTCAAAATGAAGTTTTCCACTTCCATTTTGTGATAAGCCCCAAATAGTAAGTTCGTCGTCTTCGCTAAGTGCTATACTTAAATAGCGACCCGTAGCACCTGTGGCATTAACGTAAATTCTTCCAGTGTATTCACTAACTCCAGATAAGTTTTCATCGTATCGACTTAAGTTGGTATTAGAGGTTCTTAATCGGTCCGATGAGCCGCCTACCCAACTGAGTACACCAGCTGTAAAAGATGGTAATGTTACACCAGCTGTTCCTGGATTAATGGAAGCATCATACCAGGCATTAATAGCGTCTTCGGTAAGTTTGTTGTTGTATTGTGAGTCATCAAGCTGTACGGCTCCAAAATCCCATACATCCGGTAATCCGTTTGAAGGATTGATAGCGGCTGCATTTTCAATAGTTAAACCATGAAGATAGATTTCGGCAGTTGGAAAGTTTGTACTTTTTAAAGTTGCAGTAATTTTTCCAGCTGGTCCTGTATATGAAAAACTCGAGGCAAAAGCATCAGAAATGCCTATGTTTTGGGCGGCAATACTACCTAAAACATTGGAGTCTGCGTCGGTAAATTCAAAAACAGCATCAGTGGCACTTCCGTAGATATCAACAATAAAGCTAATGGTAGCATTACCTGCCACAACCATATCGAATGAATTCCCCGGAAAAGCAACCAATCCATGTGTGGCATCATGAAATCCGAATTTAGAACTTTCGGTAGTTGTATTACTGTTAATGGTAACAATACCGTCGCTGGTTACAAACGTAGAGTACCGTAGAGACGAATATGAAGTTTGCGGTATTTCAGACCCATCTGCAAAATTATATGTGTATAATGTGCCAGGCTCGGCTGTAACAGAAGAACTGTTATCTGATATTGTTATCTGGAATGACGTTGGGTTGCTGGCTTGGTCTGTAAAATTCAGAGTTAAAATATCACCTGAAATAGTAGCTGATGCAATATCTCCTGTAACAGCAGGAGTATATGATGAAAGTTCCTGACCAGCCAGATTGATTAATACAGAAGCAGCTTCGTTTGTAGCACTAATAACGGTACCCTCATTTAACGTAATAGTGGCATTACTACCATCATCTATACCAGAGGTAAAGCCAATTTCAGTCCCATTAATAGTTACGGTTCCTGATTTTTGTACCCATGGTGTTAATGAGACTTCATAAGGTACAGGAGAAATTTCTATATAAGGAAGATAGCTTGTACTTCCTGTATTTGTTAATGTTACAGTACCCGCAGTGCCCACGTAAAGAAAGTCTACCCATGGCCCTCCATCTGCTCCTTGTGGGTAAGTTGTTGCGGTTTGATGAGGTTGTGACGATATGTCGAAAGTTCCTGTGCTACTGGTAGCGGTTATAGTTCCTCCTGAATATTGATCTCCTGCTAATCTGATATAACTGTTTCCAGAAACTTGTAAAGTAATCATATTACCATCTTTAAATTGAATGCCGTGTTGCGTACCATGATATGCATATGCGTTGCAGCAGCCAGCATCAATTTTAAATAAGCCTAATTCATATACATTACCAGGGTAGGTGCTCGGTATGATACTTTCATCTCTTAAATCGAATTTATAAGCGATGTTTTTTTCGGCAGTAGGGAAGTCCTTGCCAAGTTGTACAGGAATCACTTCAATACTTGGTAAATACGTGTCGTTACCGGTCCCTGCAATTGTCTTGAAATTTAAGGTTGCAGCTGGGCCAGAATAAACAAAATCATAGGTGTCTGATTTGTCATTAACAACTTTTGTGACTTGTTCACCTAAGTCTCCTGTTGTAACGGCTGTTCCTACCATATTTAGGCCTGAATATTGAGAGCCCAAAAAGCGAATGGTGCAACTGCCATCAACATTAATGCTAATCTCGTTACCTAATTTTAGATCCAATCCGTAGGAGGTGCCATGATAAATATAAGTACCACCTAAAGTAAGCTTTCCATCAGCACTTGTTTGGTTGGTTATTATAGTTCCATCAGTGAAGTCGTAAGTGACGGAGTTTGTAATTTGCCCATGAGCCATAAAGGCAGCACAAAGCAATGAAATAACAAAAATAAAGGATAGTTTTTGTTTCATGTCTCATTTAGTTTAGTTGTGGTTTGTTGGTGAAAATTAATTTAGTTCGTCAATTAAGTAAGAATGGTCTTGTTAAGATATAGGAGAGTGCCTTGCATCTTCTACATATTAAATTGATATAAGAAATTCTAAAACTGTAATCGATTGCATAAATGTATGAAAAAATATGGTTTTAACAAATTTTAAATTCTGCTTTTTGTCAGGATTGAATAGATTAAGAGGTTCGTTTTTAGGTTGTTAATTTAATACAACGATCTCTTGAGTTGATTCAAGTATAAACTGAATTAGTTCAAAACTTTATTCAAGAAATTAACGGTATAGTTGAGTGCGGTTTCAAACCAAGGGTTTACCAACCAAAAGGAGTGGGGACTGCCTGGTAAGGTATGGGTTTCGTTATAAATATTATGCTGGTTCAGGATATGAAGCATATCGTCTCTTCCAGCGTGAAATCTAGGATGTGAACTGTTTATAAAAAGTGTAGGAGGGGTGTTCTTTCCAATATATTCTAAAGGAGAGGCTTCTTTCCAAAGGTTGAAATTTTCATCTTTTTCACCATTTAACCAAATACCAGCCATGGAGTGTTTTCCGGGTTTTGATTCGGCGGCAGCTTCAGGATGAATAAATGACACAACACCATCGATATTCACAATAGCCTGTACTTCATTTGAAATTTTAGAATTTGAATGATACAATGAAGCATTGGGCGTCACACCAATAAGCGTTGCTAGCTGTGCCCCAGCTGATGTTCCTAGAACTACAATTTTATCAGGGTTAATGTGATACTTTTTTGCATGTTTTTTAACCCATATAATGGCATCTTTTAAATCATTAACAGCTGCAGGATAAGGAGCTTCAAAACCTAAACGGTAGCTTACGGGAATACCAACATAACCATTTAAAGTCAGGTGCTGCCCCATAATACGCTGATTTTCCTTACTGCCTACCAGCCAGCCACCACCGTGAATGAGTAAAACAGCCGGATAGGTTTCTTTTTTATTATTAGATTTTGGTCTGTATACATCCAGCTTTAATTTTGAAGTCTCTGTTTTTTTATAGGTTACATTTTCACAATAAACGACATCGTTAGAAATCAAAGGCGTTATTGGTGTAATATCCGGATAATCCTTTTTTAGTTTTACAAATGTATTCTCTATGTTGTATGGTTTATAATCCTCTTTTTTTTGAGCCATTGAATTAAATACAACCAAAAGAAATAAGATGCTAAATAAAACAGAAGACTTCATCCGATTTAATTTTTAATATGAAACTCGTACACTTTTCCTTTTTTAGTTGGAATATCATACATGTGATATGTAGCTAATTCCAATGGCTTTATTTCGGCTTCCTCAGAAATTAAAGGCTGCTTAATATATGGTGTCTGGTAGAACGAATTCGGGTTTTCACCAGTAGCGATAGTTAATTCATTACCATCATCATTCACCAGAGTTTCAGTGGTTCTTAATCTTAGATTACCTCCTAATGTAGATGTGATTTTAACCGATTCTACACGATTAGCATTCCAGGTCAAATCGACTTCAAATCCGCCTCTTGCTTTCAAACCTTTTGCGTGGCCTTCACTCCAGTTATCAGGTAGTGCAGGTAACAGGTGTAATGCTTCATCGTGCGATTGGATAAGCATTTCTGCAATTCCGGCGGTGCAACCAAAGTTTCCATCAATTTGAAATGGAGGATGCGCATCAAAAAGATTTGGGTATGTGCCTCCTGATTCCGTACCATCTTCCACCAAAGTAAGCTGCGTTTTAATGAGTTGGTAAGCGCGGTTTCCGTTAAGCATACGCGCCCAAAAATTCACTTTCCAACCCATAGACCATCCCGTTGAAATATCCCCTCTAAACTCTAAAGTTTGTTCGGCGGCTTTAAATAAATCTGGATTTTTAAATGGCGAGATTTGAGCAGAAGGGTGCAGGCCATATAGATGCGAAATGTGACGGTGTTTATCTCCAGGTCTATCCCAGTCTTTTATCCATTCCTGTAACTGTCCGTATTTGCCAATTTGCATAGGAGGTAGTTGCGCTTTCATAACTTTAAGCGAATCTGTAAATTCGGAATCAATTTCTAATACTTCCGAAGCTTTTATAGTATTATTAAACACATCAAAAACCAACTGATTATCCATAGTGGTCCCATAGGTAATGCCGACACCTCCCATGTATTTGTTTTCAGGAGACATAGATGGTGCAACCACTAACCAGTCATTTTCCGGTTCGCGTTGTAATACATCTACATAAAATTGGGCATTCGATTTTAAAATTGGATAGTATTTTTCCAAAAACTTTTTATCGCCTGTAAATAAATAATGTTGCCATAAATGCTGACTTAACCAAGCGCCTCCCATTGGCCAAAAACCATAAAATCCGCCATCAATCATGCCCGTTACACGCCAGATATCTGTATTGTGGTGCATATTCCAACCTTTAGCATGATACATTTTTTGAGCACTTTCCTGTCCGGTAACGGCTAAATCTTCTAACATGGAGAATAGAGGTTCATGGAGCTCAGACAAGTTGGTTACTTCGGCGGGCCAATAGTTCATTTCAGTATTAATATTAACCGTGTATTTGCTGTCCCATGGGGGAGACAAACGGTCGTTCCAGATACCCTGTAAGTTTGCAGGTTGTCCACCTGGTCTTGAACTTGAAATTAAAAGGTAGCGTCCAAATTGGAAATATAGAGAGACTAATGACAAATCTTCCTGTGTGGCAAATTGTTCAAGACGTTTGTTTGTCGGAATAGAATCGTTAACCTGTTCGCTTAATTTAAGTGATACACGATGAAACAGATTCTGATAATCTTCAATATGATCTTCCTTCAAGTCTTTGAAGCTTTTCTTTGTGCTTTTTTCTAAGTAGTTGTTAGCTATTTTATCTGGAAGATTGCTAAGGTCTTTATAGTTTTTAAAGTTTGTTCCGATGCTTACTAATAAAGTTACTTCATCTGCATTTTTAATGCTTAATGTGTTTTCGTTGGTAATAAGATCGCCTCCCGTAAGTTTAGGATAAACCAAAGTAGAGAACTTTATTTTTCCCGTTTTATTTTCGTAATCACCTCCCGTTCCGGTTAATTTTAAAGCGCCATTTTCAGTTTTTACAATATGTGTGTTTTGAGGAGAATTTAAACCTAAACTAAAGTTTAGTTGTTTTGGCTTATCGGCGGTTAAGTGAATAACCATAACCTGGTCAGGAAAAGACACAAAGTACTCTCTTTTAAAGTTTACGCCATTAGAGGTGTAACTTACTGAGGAAACAGCATTTTCAATATCTAAATCTCGTCTGTAGTTTGTTGGGTTATTTAGATTGTTAAACGTGATGTTTAAATTACCAACGGTTTGATAAGGAACACCATAATTATTGTCCTCTGGAGTGCTTTTTGGAAATACTTCAAGCGCGGATTCTTGAGCTTCTTCATATTTACCGTCAAAAAGTAACTTTCTAATGTTTTCAACATCCTGATAGTAATCTTTCGTTATGTTATTTCCGGGTTCTCCGGCCCAAACCGTTTCTTCATTAAGTTTTATTCTATCGTTTTCAATACCACCAAATAGCATACCGCCAATTCTACCATTTCCAATAGGTAAAGCTTCATTCCAATTGTTTGCCGGCTTGTCGTACCAAAGTATATTTTCCGACGGTTTAGTAATCGCTACTTCAGTATTACAAGACATAAAACAGGAAAAGGTTAATAAACCTATACATGTTTTAAAAATGTAGTTTTTAGCTATAGTCATCATCGTTTAGTGTTGTTGTTATTTTATAAATTCCATTTCTTTCAACCATTTGGTTGAAATGGTTTTCCATTCATCGGTTAAGTCCGAGGCGTTATAAATGCCAATACTATGGCCGCCTTTCGGAAAAATATGAAGGGAGCCTTTTACATTGTTTTTTAACATGGCCTGGTAAAACAGAATGCTATTCATAGGGTTTACGGCTTCATCGTTTTGGGCGTGAAATAAAATGGTTGGCGGTGTGTTAGCTGTAACCTGATGCTCGTTAGAATAATAATGAATGTTTATCCATGTGCAGTGTTTTCCTAAAAAATTGGTTTTACTACCTTCATGAGTATAGGTCTCTAAACTGATAACCGGAGAGACTAATACCATAAAATTAGGAATAAATCTTTCGTTATCCATGTCGTCGCCAATTGCGGAGAAATCGGTAATGTGTGTCGCAATGGTTGAAGCCAAATGACCTCCAGCCGAAGATCCAAAAATGCCCACCTTATTAGAATCTAAATTCCATTCTTTGGCATTATGACGAATGATTTTCATGGCGCGTTGAGCATCCTGTACAGGACCTTGTTCACTAACAATTAAGTCCGGCGAATTTGGTAAGCGGTACAATAAAACAAAAGCCGTAATACCTTGTGTATTATACCATTTCGCTAGCTGTATACCTCCAAGATTATAAGTTAATTTTTGATAGCCACCAGATGGCAGAATTAAAACACTAGTACCGTTTTGTTCTTCCTTTGGCGGGAAAAACATGAGAAGTTTAGGTTCTGAAACCTGAGTAATGCGTTCACGTTCTTCTATGTGTTCTAAGGTTAATCCTTTAGAATTGGGCATTTTGCCTTTTGGCCATAAATTCATGCTTTCCTGTGCATAAATCATACAACTCGTTAATAAAACACAGTAAAAAAACATTCTTTTTTTCATTTCAATTATTTTAGTTTTACAGCTTTTTTATCTACTTCTTTCCCTTGAATTATTTGCTGTACTGGGTTTGATATATTGTTTTTGTTAAACTGAATTTTTTCAGTTTTATTACCTAATATTTTTATGTTAGACTGGCTTTCTGAAAACGACAAACCTTCCACATTTATATTTTTACTGTTGTAGATGGTTAGTGCGTAATCTTTTGATGCTTTTACAGTAACATTTTTTAAATTGATACCGTCTGAGTCTATGGCAGTAATCCCCTTTTTAGTTTCGAAAACAGCGTTTTCAATCGATACATTTTTAAGATTCATTTCAGGTAATCCCATAAAAAATACGGCAGTTTCAGAATCTGAAACCTTAATGTTTTTCATGAATATATTTCTGAACGAAGGTGTTTCTTCGGTTACAGGAACCAGGGTTTCATCGCGTTTTTCATCGTCGGCATTCTGGTCTTCTTCAAGAACAGGAGAGTTGCCGCCATAAAACATGTTGAAGCGGATGGCTTCTGTTGGAATATGCATCATATCGATATTGGAAATATAAATGTTTTCCACAATACCACCACGACCACGTGTGCTTTTAAAACGCAGCCCAACATCGGTTCCTAAAAAAGTACAATAAGACACATGAACATTTTTTACACCGCCAGACATTTCACTTCCAATAACAAATCCGCCGTGTGCGTGATACACCACATTGTTTTTAACAATAACATTTTCGGTTGGTATGCCACGGTCGCGCCCATCTTTATCTTTACCTGATTTAAAGCAAATAGCATCGTCGCCAACATCAAAAGTATTATTGTAAATTAACACATTCTTGCACGATTCTAAATCTAAACCATCTCCGTTTTGGGAATACCAAGGGTTTCTAACCTTTAGGTTTCTAATAATTAAATCTTCGCTCATTAACGGATGAATATTCCATACAGGTGAATTTTGAAACGTTGGTCCGTCAAGAAGGATACGTTTACTATTTACTAAACTTACCATTACAGGACGTAAATAATCTTTAATAGATTGAAATTCGGCATCGTTGATTAAATCCGGAACATTAAAGTTTGTAGTCCCCTCATAACCTTTTCGAGCGCCTTCCGAAGGAAACCAAATACGTTTGTCTTTTGAAAGCACACCACCAGAATTCACAAGTTTTTTCCATTGGCTTTCGGTCATTTTTGAAGCTTTAACCGGGCGCCAGGCATCTCCACTTCCGTCAATAATACCTTCGCCAGTAATGGCAATATTTTCAACATTATTTGCGGTGATAGGGGAGATGCATCTTACCGTTTCAAGGCCTTCAAAACTCGTTTTTACAAGTGGGAAATCGTCGAAATTTTTGCTAAAAACAATTACGGCTCCGGTTTCTAAATGCAAGTTAACGTTACTTTTAAAAATAATAGGTCCTGTAAGCCAAATACCTCGTGGTACAATTACCGAACCTCCTCCGTTGTTATTAACTGTACTTATAGCTTCTTCAAAAGCTTTGGTGTTTTTTGTAATCCCATCATTAACAGCTCCGAAATTAGCGATGTTAACACTGTAATCTGGAAATTGAGTTGTTTTTACTTTTGGCATATTAAATTCTATGCCGTTGTAAATGTTTTGCTCTGTAATTGTATTGGCCTGTTGTGCTTTTAAAAGGGAAGCACAAAAAAGGGTTAAACAAATTAACCCTTTTTTAGTTATTGATAAGTTTATCATTATTTGGTAATATTGAAATAATCGACATCGGCATAACCACCGCGTTTTGCTTCTTGCGTACTTATACTAAACAGACCTACTTTTGCGCCTATCCATTTACCTTCTCTAGCCTTAAAAGGCTTGCCAATTTTTTTGAATTTCTTACCATTTTCAGAATAGTAAAACTGGCATGTACTATCTGGTCCTGATACTTCAACTTTAAAATAGGCGTAATTGGATTTGATACGGTTTTGGTCGTTAACCTTTTCCTCACTGCCTTTAACCGCATTGATAGCTTCAGTTTGTTTTATGAAAAATCCTTTTTCGTCGTGAGAAATGCTAAGGGTAGCATAATCCATTCCCATAACAATTAAACCAGCCGTTTTTCCGCTTTCGGCTTCTTCGGGGTGCAGTGTAATTTTAGTTTCAGCTGAAAAATCGGGAGCAGGAAATTTTTGAAGTAACAGGTTTGGAACCATCCATAAATTTGGTTCGTTTTCAGGGACTTTAATAGAGAACAACCTTAAGTAGTCGTTACCAGGTAATTTAGCATGCCAAACCACATTATTGTTCGCACTCCATTGCCATTGCAAACCAATATTAAAGCCAGTAAAATCATCGGTTTCCACAGGGGTTTCAATAGGGTAGGTTTTGCCAACGTTTGGTTTTTTATAAGACATTACCGGTTCGCCAATACCATTACCGTCTAAGTCTTTCCCCATAACCGGCCAGTCGTTTTCCCAAGTCATAGGTTGCAGGTGAACAATTCGACCTACAGGGCCAACATCCTGAAAGTGGTAAAACCAGGATTCTCCATCAGGCGTATCAACCCATGCACCTTGATGCGGGCCGTTAATCTCAGTTTTTCCTTGTTCTAAAACTACTTTTTCCTCGTAAGGGCCATAAATGTTTTTCGAGCGTAGCACCAATTGCCATCCCGTAGCTACACCACCAGCTGGAGCAAAAATATAATAATAGCCGTTGCGTTTATAAAATTTAGATCCTTCTACGGTGTCATGGTTTTCATGACCATCGAACACATGAATACCAGGATCCAGTACTTTTGTACCTTCAGGATTCATTTTGTTAACGGATAACAAACTTTTCACTCCGGCACGACTTCCCGCGTAAGCGTGAACCAAATAGGCATCACCATTATCATCGAAAAGCGGACAGGCATCAATTAAACCTTTGCCTTCCATAACCAGCACAGGGTCGTGCCATTTGCCATACGGATCTTTGGTTTTAACCATGTAAATTCCGAAATCGGGGTCGCCCCAATAGATATAAATTTCACCTTTATGATAGCGAATAGAAGGCGCCCAAACACCATTGCCATGTTGCGGAATGCTGAAGGTGTCCAGTGGTACTTGCAGTGGTAAAGCATGGTTTATTAATTTCCAGTTTACCATGTCTTTGGAATGCAAAATTGGTAAACCCGGCGTGGCGTTAAAGCTGGAGGCGGTCATAAAATAATCGTCTCCAACTCTTACCACATCCGGATCTGAATAATCAGAATATATTATTGGATTTTTATAAGTACCATCGCCATTATCGGCAACCCAGACCTGAGAAACGTAAGGTTTTTCGGTTTGTGCTAACAGTAGCGATGCCCAAAATAAAGAAACTGCTATTATGGGTAGTTTCATTAAAATTAGTTTAGGTTATTGGCTTATTTGTTTAGTTCTAAGCTGGCCATGATAAATGGTCCAGTTCCTTTAGGGTCGTTGGCACGGATTTTTTCACCTATATAATATTCAAACGAACCATCGCGGTAAGGGTTTCCTCCTAATCCAGCAACTGCACAACATTGGTTTAAATTAACTACACCGTTTTCATCAACAGTAACTAGATTTTCTAAAAGTCCGTTATAAGCTTTGTTCGCAATCTCTAAATATTTTTCCGGTAAGTAGCCTTTATGTGCACCCTTCGCGAATGTATAGGTAAACATCGCTGTTCCTGTTGCTTCTAAATAGTTGCCTTCTCTGTCTCCTTGGTCAAGCACTTGCCACCATAATCCAGATTCATCCTGAACTTTAGTTACAGCTTCAGCATATTGATTTAAGTATTTGATTATTTTTTCGCGTCCTGGATGATTTTCAGGTAAAAGATCTAACACATCAACCATGGCCATACCGTACCATCCCATACCACGAGACCAGAAATGTTGTGAGTTCCCTGTTTCTTTGTTTGCCCATTGTTGTTCTTTGCTTTCGTCCCAACCATGGTATAAAAGACCACTTTTTTCATCACGACTATGTTTTTGAATTAAATCGAATTGAAGTACCACATGGTTATAGATTTCTTCTTTTTTTGCTTCATCCTGAATGTAATCGTTAGCGTATTTTGTATGGAAAGGCTCCGCCATATAAAGTCCGTCTAACCACATTTGGTATGGATAGATTTTTTTATGCCAGTAACCACCATCAGAAGTTGTTGGTTGCGATTCTAACTGACTATCTAAAGTTTCCATTGCTTTTAAGAAACGCTCTTCTTTCGTAATTGGGTATAAGAACAGTAAAACATCACCAGACTTAATCATGTCCAGATTTTGTTTTTCAAGACTGTAGGTGTCGATGGTTCCAGTACTATCGATTAAAGTATCGGCATAATCGTAAATGTAATCGTAGTATTCTTGTTTTTGTGTAGCTTCATATACACGTGCACAAGCGCTTAAAACCAAACCAGGAGTATACGTCCATCGAGCACGAGTGGCGAAGTCTAATTTGGTAGCTTCCGGAAAACGGTGAATTTCAGAAAGCATCATACGTTCAGACCATTTTAGATTTTCAGGAACTATTTTTTCAACAGTTGCTGTAGCTTCTTCTTGAGAGGTTTCTTTTTTTGCATCTTTACAAGAGGTGGCTGATAAGCCTAATGCTAATGTAAAAAGCGCAATGTATTTTGTTGTTTTCATGATAATTATTTTATCGAATTTGTGGTGTTTAATGCCGCTAATTTGCTGTCTAAATCTTTTACGAAATCTTCTTCGGTTTTAATACCGTTTAGTTCTTGTTCCCAGGCAGCTAAAAAGTAATAGGTAACTGTTTCGGTTGTTGGCTTGAAGATAACCAAGTGTTCGTAATCCCCTTTTTTCTGTTCGACAACTTCATTTAATTTGTAGAATAAAGCCATACCTAATTTATCGGCTGGTTCGGCCAAAGTTTGAACGCCATAAGTTGCAATGTATGCCCAAGTTTCACCTTCTTTTTTATGGAAATTTACATTATGGTCTACAATTCCTGTACATAGGCCTTCGATAGCTTTTGATGGTGTTAATTCGGCTTTTGTGTATCGGTCTTCAGGGTAGATGGTTAACTTCGATTTTAAATCGATGTTGTCTTTTCCTGATTCCCAACCTGTGTACATAATATCAATAGTTGAGTTAGTATCTGAATTTGTAATTTTAGCCTTCGTATCCTGTACTTTTTGGAAATGTACCATTGTGTCGGCCATAACGCGACCATAACCACCAATACCCATAGATTTTCCTGCTTTTAAAATATCTTGGCCCCAAGGCGCATCATGGTGATAAGAATCAAATCCATCCTGACCAACATAAGGTAATACTAAAGAATCTGTTTTTTTTCCATAAATGTCAATAGCATTTCGCCAGTCTAAATATAAACGGTAGCCTACCTGTGCGTTTTCCCAACCCGGTCCTTCGTAACGGATATACCACGTGTGGTCGGTGTGCTGTTCAGGAAGTTGCAGTTCAGCTACATTTTTAAAAGAAGTACCTCCTTTATATTCTTCATGCCCGTTTGGTCCATCAACCCATGTCCCGCCTTGTGCAATTGAAATTTCAGCATATGTTTTAGGTATTGATTTTACTTCAGTTACGACCTCTTTTTCATTTTTTTGTTGAGATTTGTTTTCTTTACAAGAGATAAGGCTTAATAAGACAATTGGTAAAATTGCTATTTTTTTCATGATTGGATGTTGTTTGAATGATTTAATATTGTTCACCATTTATGGTTGTGTTTTCAAAGATAACAGGTTCTGAGAATTCAACCGAAAGCGGCGTTTTTGCATTTTTAATATGAACATTTTTAAGTGACACATTTTTGATAGCCATTTCTTCTTCACGTCCTTTGATTAAAATACCGTATTTACCACTGTTTTCAACAGTGATGTTTTCTAAATGAATGTTATTTACTTTTGGCATAAATTCACCTTCCTGATTAGCATAAATTGCGTAGTGAAGATTAATTCTTAATAAAGCTTCTTTTACCTGACCCACCTGAATGTCTTTTACGAACAGGTTTTCAACAAAGCCACCACGTAGTGTATTGGTTTTTATACGTACGGCACGATCTAAATTAGGGCTATCCATTTTACAATTTCTGGCATAAACATTTCTAACACCAGCTGAAATTTCACTACCTAAAACCACACCACCGTGACCATCTTTCATGTAGCAATTTTCTATGACAATATTTTCACTAGGAATGTTTACGCGTCTACCATCGTTATTTCTTCCGGCCTTAATGGCAATACAATCATCACCCGTATCGAAAGTACAATTGGTGATATGAACATTTTTAGAATATTCTGGGTCGCAACCATCGTTATTTGGTCCGTGGCTGCTAACCGTAACACCATCAATGCGAACATAATCACTTTTTAACGGGTGAATAACCCAAAATGGAGCATTAGTAATGGTTACACCTTCAAGCAATACATTTTTACATTCAAAAGGTTCAAAAAACGTAGGACGTAAGTGGTGACCTTTACCAAAAACACGTTCAGAAACAGGTGTTTGTTTGTCGTTCATTTCACGTAAAGAAGGTAAATTGATAGAATCATGTTGTTTGGGAGCACCTTCAACCCAACCATAAGAATCTTTACCACACCAGGGCCACCAATTGGTATTGCTGGCTTGCCCGTTAAGTACACCTTTACCAGTCACCGCAATGTTATTTTGTTTATAAGCACGAATAAGAGGGGAGTAGTTCATAAGTTCTACACCTTCGTAGGATGTATGAACAACCGGTAGGTAATCGTCATGGTTAGTTGAAAACAGTACGTTAGCACCTTCTTCTAAATGTAAATTTACATTGCTTTTTAAAACAATTGGTCCGGTTAAAAAATCGCCGGCCGGAATAATTACTTTGCCACCACCTAATTGACTACAGCTGTCAATTGCTGATTTAATAGCATCAGAATTTAATGTTGTACCGTCAGGAACAGCTCCAAAATCTAGGATATTAAAGGTTCGATCCGGAAAATCTAAAACTTTAATGCTTTCAACAATTTTATCCGCAGCTGCAAAAGCATCGGGTTGTATTTTTTCTTCTTGTTTAGGTTTTTCTTTACACGAGTTAAACGTTAAAGCAACTAATGAAAAAGATATTAAAGCATAACGCTTTAAATGGTTACGTGTAATTTTCATATGATTTTTAATTTAGTTGTAATCGATTGTTAAAAATACTAAAGAAGTCTTGGTTGACATAATTAATATTGAATTATCAAATGTTAAAATTGATAAAATTTTGTTTTTAAATAGCTTATAGTTTAGGCTTCCAATCGTCATTCCCTCTTAAAACATTATCTAAACTGAATACTTCAGCTTCTTTTTTAGAAAGTTGTTTAGCCCATGTTACTCGTTTTGATGATGCTCCTGGTCCGGTAGAACCGTATTCGGCATAAAACGTGGTTTGTTCTGCTTGAGGTTTTCCCCAGTTGTGCCAGCCTTCAGTTTTAATATGTTTATCCATATAACAATCAATCCAAACGGTTTTGGCATAGTCGCGCCAGGGTCTTCCTAAATAAAAGGTGTTTTCTTGAGCGCTTCCTGTTATTTTACAATTTTTGAATACAAATCCGTAAGCAGTGTCTTCATTGGTTGAAGCAGCTGTTACGTAACCGGAATTTTTACAGAAAATTTCGCAATTGTCGAAATAAGCTGTAGACCAGCCAAAAATAAAATCAACAGTACCTTCAATATAGCAGTCTTTGTAATACTGTCTGCTATTGTTTCCATGGCAATATAGGGTGTCCTGATTTCCTAAAAAACGACAATTGTTAAATATGACCTTGTCGCCATCAACTCTTACGGCTACAGCTTGACCAACAGGACCGGCACTATTTTCGAAAGTTATGTTTTCAGCTTTAAAATTATCACCAAAAATGAAAAAGGACGTTGACCCAGTAGTACCCATTTCTTCTCCAAAGCTGTTGTGTTTTTGGGCAAAGTCGTCGTAGGTTAAAATGGTTTTGAACTTATCTTCACCTACAAAAGTGATATTTGTTTTTGAAGCTGGAAGTACCAATTTTTCTTTATAAATTCCGTTTTTTATAAAAATTCGGGTTTCATTTTTTCTAAAGTCGGGCACTGCGTTAATTGCAGCCTGTACAGTAGAGAAATCACCATTGTTATTAGCGTCTACGACAAAATGAAAGTATTTACCATTAATTAGATTTTTTTTTTTTTTTGCAAACCCATTAACTAATGAATTTGCATAAACTTCAATATTGGTAAAACTTTTATCGAGTGTAAAAAGGTTACTGTCGTTTAGATTTGGATTTAGTTTGTTTTCCTTTTCCCAATCGTCAGGCATACCATCTTCATCGGTATCTGTTTTTGGAGTTCCTAATTTTAATTCTGGCCATCCACCAACATTGTCTTGCGAATCTATGATACCATTCTTATAATTCGCACTGCCTTCACGGGTATTATGAATAATTCTGGCATCTACAGCATCTCTTGAAAGACTGTTTCCTGCTTTTTTAAGAACTTCTTCATAAGCTTCTTTAGCACTTTGAGTGGAAGTATTATCAGCAATATCGATTTCAGAATCTTGTTTTGTTTCTAATGGATTATCACACTGAACACCACCATTCCAGTTATTGTTGGAAACGGCATCAAATCCTTCCACATAATTCCCATCAACATAGAATTTTCCGTAAGGTTCAGAAGGGTTTATTATTCTATCTTGTTTCGATTTAGGTGTGGCAGGCCCAGATTTAAAGTAGTTGTTAACTACGTTGTATGTGCCTTTTTCGCCACCGTAAATATTGTTTTCTCCCCAGTTGTAAATGACATTGTTTCTAAAGTCAACAAATTCATTTTTTGAATTTTCAGTTGTCGAAGAACCACTAAATCTAGGGTTTCTACTATTGTTAGAGGCTATTAAGTTGTGATGAAAGGAAGCATTTACGCCACCCCAGATTCCGCCATATCCGTGAGCTCCTTTATGATGCACAGAATTATTTAAAGCTTCAGAAATGATACAGTATTGTAATGTGAAATTTGAATTGTTATAAAAGGAAGCATTTTCATCGGTTGCCCAACTTACAGAGCAGTGATCTATGATAACGTTGTTGGCATCTCGACAGCCTAAGGCATCGCCTTCAACTTTTTCAGCATCGCCCATTCTGAATCTTAAATACCGAATAATAACATTGTCTGCTTTTACTGTAAATGGATAGCCTTTTATGGTAATGCCATCACCGGGAGCGGTTTGTCCTAAAATGCTTAGGTCACCTCTGTTAACATCTAAATCTGATTTTAATTCAATAGTTCCAGAAACCGCAAAGACAATAATTCGAGGTCCTTTTTTAAGAATTCCTTTTCTTAAACTACCTTCTCCGTCATCGTTTAAATTCGTTACAGTATAAACCAATCCACCCCGACCACCTGAGGCATATTTGCCAAATCCTTCAGCGGAAGGGAAGGCTAATTCCTGAGCATGAGATAGGAATGTGATAAATAGAATAAGCGTAAATATGAGTTTGCTTTTTTGAAACATGTTATAAAGTTCATTAATTTATTTTAAATACATACAGAGTATTGTGGTTTTAACAAAAAGAGGTACGTAAAATACATACCTCTTTTTATTTTTATTAAATGTTAACATTGTTATTTATTACTGTCTCCATCTAGGGTCTCCAACCTGATTATCTAATAATGTTTGGTTTGAAATCGTAAAGTCACCAGAAGCAGCGTTTGCGAAACCTGGATCTAATGTGGTATACGATGTTGTAGCATCATAAATGGTTTGAGCGACATCGTAAAAACCAGGAGCATTAAAATAATTATTATTATCAAACTCAGGAGCAGCGTCTGTTCTACTTTGATTAGAATAGTATGCGGTAGTTTCGGCAAACAAATTGTTTCTCGCTATGATTTCATTAGTTTGGAATCTTACATACATGATTCTGTCTGTTGTATCAGAGCACTTATATAAAGTGCAATTTTCTAGTAAAACGTTACAAACTAACCCGCTTTGAGTTGATGTACCTGCATCGTCAATTCTAAAGAAATCTCTTCCAGGAGCACAGTTGTTAAATGTACTCGTGTTTACATTAACATTAAATACATCAGAATTTCTAAAATCGATAAAATCTCCACCACTAGTAAGAATGTTGGTAACAATACAATTTTCAACAGTTATAGTTTGTAGAATGGCATCGGTTACATTTCCCGCAAGAAATGAGCGATCGTAATCATGAATGACGCATCCACTAACTAAAAGGGAATTATAATTTCCGGCAGCGGAATAACGTACAACATCTGTTAATTCTGTTGCGGTATCACCAGTTAAATCCAGATCGATTAAGCTTACATCGGCTGCACCTGTTTCAATAGAGAAACTTACTTTTAACTGTGGTTTGAAATCTGTTCTTAAGCCTTGAATAGTGATAGATTTATCTAAAGTAATTCTTCCTATTTGTGCAGTGTAATCACCTTGTTCTAATAATAAAATATCACCAGAAGCAGCATCGGCAATCATTTGGAATAAATCGTCGTCTGGGGTAACCAGTGTATTGTCACCAATATCGATTCCTGTTGTGAATTCTGAAGTACCTCTAATTTTTGTATTATTATATAAAGTAGCTGTGTAATCAGTTTCAGATGTTAATCCTGTTATAGTTGCTACACCATTTGTTTTTTCTTCCGAAGTTATATCGTATTGAATATCTCCAGGTTGAAGAATAATATGGGTAACATTTAAACCGGCTTCCCAGCGAAGGGTTGCTTGAAGAGCTTCAATATCACCAGCTTCTGAAGGCAACATAATTTGCTCGGTTAGTGTAGTCACCTCGGTAAGGGACCATTTTGAATCTTGAAGATTTCTTGAGCTAACTGCTTTTACTCTAATGGAGTATAAAGTTTCACCTTCTAATCGTATTTGTACAGGAAGTTCTTCCGCAGAAACATCCTGACTTTTAAAAATAGTATTAAAGTCCGGATCATCAGCACTAAACTCAACAACGTAATGATCGATGTTATCATCTGTAGTCCAGTTTAATTCTGCTGTAGTTTGATTTCTAACTCTCGCAGTTAAGGCAACAGGAGCAAACTCTCTGTTTACATCCAGTTCTTCGATTAAATCTTCGTTGTACCCACAGTTATAGACGGTAAGCGCAACAAGCAAAGTAACCATTAATGTTTTTACTATATGTGTGTTTTTCATAATTCTAAAATGTTTAGGTGAAAATCTAGTAGTCGTAATCGTTTACTAACTGACCATTACTGTTATCTATAAAGATTTGCCATATTGGCCAGAACTGTCTGTCGTCTGGGTCAATACCTTCTTTAAATAATGAGTTAATCTCATCGTCATCTAAACCACTATCCCATGCTTTAGAAGAATATTCACTTCCCGGATCGGTAGTTTCTCCTCTGTTTAAACCGTAGATATCTAATGTTTCGTTATCATCTTGGTATTTGTAGTATAAGGTAGTTGGTACATCAGCGTAATCACCTTGTCTTAATTGTAAATCGGTCATTTTGGTTTTAGCTTCTCTTAGTTTATCACCAAGTAAGCCCCAACGAATAAGTGCTTGTTTACGCTGCATTTCTCCTGTAAATTCAAATAAATGTTCGTCAACTATAGCGTTAAACATGGATTGTTTAGTTGTTAGGCTATTTACATAGCTATCAACTTTTTCGGCCTGATCAGCACTATTGAATGCTCTCATTCGAAGTTCTTTAAGATAAGGTGCAGCAGCAGCAGCTCCATCTAATTCATTTGCGGCTTCGGCTGCCATTAAAAGTACTTCGGCGTAGCGCATATACATGAAGTTTACACCATCATCGTTCGTAGATGTTACATAGCGCTTCATCCATTCGTAACGATATTTTCCAAAGTACCAGGTATCTATTCCGACTAATTCTTGTTGAGAAATACTATTAACAGCAGTACCCCATTGGTAAGGCACACAGCTTATGTCTCTACGTGTATCGGCTTCATCAAAATCATAAAAAACGGTTGGTAATGGACCGGCAATTCCTCCTCTTGCTTGACCTGTATATTGGTCTACGCTTCGGTGTCTTACAGCAAAAGAGAAAAGGACACGACCACGACCATCAGCAAATGGTATTTGCCAAAGCGCTTCTCCTCCGGCGTTTATATCTTCTTCGTTTAGTTTTCTCCAAACAGTTTCGAAGGTAGATTCTAATTTTACAGTACCACTGTTAATAACGTCATTACATTCATTTAGTGCTAGACGATACATTTTAGATACTGAAAGATCAGGATCAGTACTTCTTCGAACACCGTCGTTAGGATATTGTTGGAAGCCACTTGCGGCTAACGCTAAGCGTGCTCTAAGTCCTTTAATAAAAGCTTTGTTTACATTTTCAACACTTGAGGTGGTTGAAGCTTCGTTCGGCCAAGGAACTAAAGTAGCGGCTTCACCTAAATCGGCTATTAATTGTTTATAAATAAGGTCTCGACTTGATTTAGCGATGTAAAGTGTTTCTGAGTTAATAGGTTCAAATCGAGCAGGAACATCACCCCATGCTTTAATTAAATCGGCGTAATAAACGGCTCTTAAAGTAAGGGCTTCACCTAAAAGCTGCCCTAATTCTGTACCTGGTTCTGGGTCACCATAGGTGCGAATACCGCGAATACATATATTGGCGCGCTCGATACCGGTATACATCATGGCCCAGGAACTGTTATCACGATTCATTTGATCGTTATTTGGTTTGGTATCGTATATCATTAGTTCACCTTGTGAGCTACCTACTTCATCAGAACTGTAATTCCATTCTGTATCTGTATTAAAACCGTAAAATGGAATATGACGACCTCTGTAAGAGTTGGTTTGCCCCATTGGTTCTAGAATACCATCAACTGCCCCACGCGCTAATCCTGCATTTGAAAAAATAAGGGATTCGTCTAAGGTTGATTGTGCTGGTGCATCTAAAAAATCTGACTCAATTTCCTGACAAGAAAATGATACTCCAGCTACTATTATTCCAAGTATTATTTTGATATATTTCATTTTTCTAAACAATTTTTAATTAAAAATTAAGGTTTAACCCAAAAACAAATTGTCTGCTTCTAGGATATGGAGAATAGTCTACACCTGGAGTTAAAGGTGTTTTTCTTCTGGTTGAAACCTCTGGGTCTAATCCTGAGTAGTCTGTAATAATGAAAACGTTATTAGCAGTAGCGTAAAATCTTAAATTTGAAATACCTATTTGAGACATATACTTTTCTGGTACTGTATAGCCTAAAGTCAGGGTGTTTAATCTTAAGAAAGAAGCATCTTCAACAGCCCAGTCACTAAATACATATCTAGACATGTACGGAGACCACATAGATGTATTAGCATTAAGAGCTTCAAGTTCTACTGGGTCGGTTACTAATGTGCCTGTTTCTGCATTTAAATTAGTCCATCGTTTTCCATCAGCCATTATAGAGCTTAAGTTTCTATACTGAGCATTATTGTTTGAAGTTGTAAATTCTATTTTATTGGCATTGTAAACATCATTTCCAACACTAAAGTTAAATGCAGCAGATAAATCGAACCCATAAGCACGAGCATTAAGTGTAAAACCTCCAGTGAAATCAGGTAGAGCATTTCCAATAATGGTTTGATCATCAGCAGTAACTTCACCATCATCATTAAGATCTTTTAATTTCATCATACCAGGAACAGCACCACCAAGCCATGAATTTTCTGTAACACCTGTTTTTAAGGTGTATTCTCCAGAGGCAGTGTCGTAATCGAAGTCTGAAACTTCGTAGCGACCATCACTTTTAAACCCGTACATAGCTCCTAAGGATTCTCCTACGTTAATAACATAGTCATTACCTATTTGTGTCGATGCCCAGTTGGTGTTAATTCCAAAATCGTCCATAATTCCTAAAGAGTTGATTTTGTTTCTATTCATACCACCGTTAATTGAGAAGTCTAAACCAAAATTAGGTTTGTCGACTGCAATTACACTTAAAGAGCCTTCAAAACCAGTGTTTTGGGTTTCTCCCATATTGCGATATTGTGATTCGTATCCTGTCCCAGGTACTGGAAAGTTAATAAGTAAATCTTCAGTAACATTTTTATAAACTTCTAAGGAACCTGTAAAACGGCTTTTAAATAAGCTAAAATCTAAACCGATATTTTGGGTTACTGTAGTTTCCCATTTCAAATCTGGATTGGCTAAAGTGTTTGATGTTCTCCAGTAGTTCGATACATTATTAATGTAGGTTGTATTTGAAGATTGGAAAGTTTGAACTGTTTGACCTGCAGGAATATTGTTGTTTCCGGCTTCACCATAACTTAATCTTATTTTAAGTGTATTAATCCAATCTGTGTCTTTTAAGAAGTTTTCTTCAGAAATTTTCCATGCAAAGGCAGCTGAAGGGAAGTACCCCCAATGGTTATTTCCTAAAAATTTACTCGATCCATCAGCACGGTATGTAGCTGTAAATAAATAACGGTTTTTAAAGTCATAATTTACACGTCCAAAGAAAGATAGTAATTTGTCATTTGGAGCATATGAGTTATCTACAAAAATAGGGGTTCCTTGAGATGTTAATTTTTTTGACGTATTGAAATCAAAGAAATCAGGAAAACCTTGAACTTCGTTAGTAAGTGTGTTGGTTTCTGTGATAATCATTTCTTCTCCAACTAATACTTTTAAACTATGATCTTCACTTAAGATCTTTTTAAAATCATAATTTAAAGTGTTGGCATTTCTAAATCTAACTTGTTTTTCATCTTCCCATTTTAAAGAAGGTAATCCTTGATTTTCAGCAGAAGGTCTATTGCTTGCGTAATATGTAGAGCGGCCAAAAAATCTGTAATCTAAGTCGTTTCTATTATCTAAACCTAAATCCATTTTGTATTTAAGGTTGTCTATAATTTCCCAGCCAAAACTCCCTACCATATTGAAGTTTTTTCTAAGTTTTTGTCTTTGATTGTCATCAACTGCAACAAAAGGATTTACTAAATAGCTAGATAAAGCCTCATCAGTATCGTCGGTTGTTAAACCTGGAAGTGGGATAGGTGAGTATCCTACACTGTGTCTCAATCTGGCATCAGCAGATGAAATTTCGTCCTGTTCGTTTGCCCCGCCACCATTAATTTCTGTGTCAGAATAACGTAAGGTGAAAGTTAAATCTACTTTATCACTAGGAGCACTTTTTAAAGATAGCGCTAAGTTATTTCTTTTAAAATCAGAACCTAACATAATCGCTTTTTCATCGTAAAGGGTGTAGCTAAAATTGAAATTAAGCTTTTCAGTACCTCCACGAACTGCTAAGTTACGATTTTGTACTTCTCCCATCTGACCATAAATTTGCTTTTGCCAGTTGTTACCTTTCATACCTATATATTGGTCGTAGTCTTGCCATTGACCAAAATATTTTTCGTAAGATTCAGCAGGGTCATCACTTCCATTATTTCTAAGAAGAGCATATTCGTATTGCCATTTTACAAAATCTTCAGGTGAAAGTACATCAATAGTGTTAGCTATTTTCTTTACACCATAAAACATATTAAAGTTGGCCGAAATTTTACCGTCTTTACCACTTTTAGTGGTAATAATGATAACACCATTAGCACCACGGGAACCATAGATGGCAGTTGAAGATGCGTCTTTTAAAACAGTTATGTTTTCAATATCGGAAGAAGAAACATCACTCATACTGTTAACAGGGAATCCATCTACAATTATTAAGGGAGAACTGTCTTGAGTAATAGATCCACCTCCACGAACACGAATATTAACTTCGGCATCAGGAGATCCTTCAGAAGCTGTTACTTGAACACCAGCAAGTCTACCAGTTAAGGCCTCAGCAACGCTTGCAATAGGTTGTTTTTCTAAGGTTTCACCCCCAATAGTTACAACCGAACCAGTTAAGTCCGATTTTTTAGCTGTACCATAACCAACTACAATTACTTCGTCTAAAGATTCTAAACTAGGTTGAAGTGTTATGTTGACGGTTTTTTTGTTATTTAAATTAATTTCTTGTTTTTCATAACCGACATACGAAAAGACAAGAATTGAGTTAGGACTTTCTACACTTAAGGAGAAATTCCCATCGAAATCGGTAGAGGTTCCATTACTTGTCCCTTTTACAATTACTGTAACTCCGGGAAGAGGACCTCCAAATTCGCCACCATCAGTTACAGTTCCGCTTACAGTAATAGATTGTGCATATATTACTCCGGAGAAAAGTAAAAAAACACCAAAAATTAAGCCTAAACGGCCTGTTTTATGCGGCGGTGTTTTTCTTCTCGCATTGAGTAAGAAAAATTCATGATCAAAAAATGCATAGTTTGCCATAGATAGTTTGTTTAATTGTTTATTAAAAGAGTGTTTAGTTTTTTAAAGAGGAAGAGGGGATAATTCATTAAGTCATAATTAGTTTGTTTTAGTTGTTGTTTTAATCAATCGCTCTTTTTTTGGTTAGAAAAAAGAGGTGGTGAAATTTCTAAGAAGCAGCTGTAAATACTAGGTTTTACTGAAGCTTACAGCGAATATTAGAACTTTATAATGTAATCGATTGCCTCAAATATAATTATTATTTTTTTCTCGGCAAATTATTATGAAATATTTAATCAATAGACTTTTAATTTGATGTATGGTAATATTTTTAATATAAAAATGAATAGTTGGTAATTCAAGTCTTTTTTAAGGATGTTTTATTTGAAAGCTTCTTGTTTATTGGCTTTTCAGTAGCCTTTAAGGTTGATTTTCTTTGTAGTTTATTGATTTTATGGTTTTTAGTTTTATTTTTTTTGTAAAAAAAGTTGGATGAATTAAAAAAAAGTGTAATTTTAGAACAATCGATTACATATTATTTTAACAATTAAACTAAATAACCATTTAACATGAAAAAACAATTACTTTTTAGTGCAATTCTGGGAATTGCTTTTTCTTTAACAACTTCCGCTCAAAAGGTTTGGGATTTGGCTAATGATACTACAAACTGGCCTGTGAGTGCGGGGATAACAGCGGCAGGAGGTCCTGTCGTAGTTGATAATTTGGCGATATATCCACATAGTTCGAGTGATAACATGGCCCAAATAGAATCGAGTTCTTCATCTTTTACGGATGGATTCACTGGAGCAAATAGATTTAAAACTAATGGAAGTGGAGGCGTAGATCCGTCTAACGGAGAATATTTGCCTTCTGTACGATATTTAAAATTTTCTGTTTTAGGGGCATGTACCATAAAAGTGTGGTGTAGAAGTGGAGGATCAAGTGCTCGTAGTTTATATATTACAGATGGGACATCACTAATAGCTGAACAAGCTGCGACTGACAGTAGTACTTATTATATTTTAGAGGGTAGTTATACTGGTGGAGCTGGTTCTATTTACATCTTTGGTTCTAATAACTTTAGCTTGTATAAAATTGAAGTAACAGCAAATATAGGAACTACAACTCTAAGTTTAGACAATGCATCTCCAGTTTCAACTAATTTAAAAGCTATTGGAAGTAAGGTTTATGTGTCTAATGTAATCTCTAAAACAGATATCAATATTTATAGCTTAACAGGGGCTTTGGTGAAAAGTATTTCAACAACCAGTGACATGAATTTTGATTTTAGATCAGGGTTATATATAGCAACTATAAAGACTAGTGAAGGGGAAAAGACTATGAGAATTTTCGTTAAATAGTTTGTCTTTTTATAGTAAAAAAAGGGTGTGCGATTTTCGCATACCCTTTTTGTTTTTAGTGTCTATAACAATTTTAATTTTGAAGTAATACTAGAATAATTGAGCTTGCTTTTTTAATGTAAAATTCTTAACTTGAAGAACTTATTTTTTAAAATTTATAAAATTGACCGCCGTTCAAAAATGTTTATCGATTGTTTTTAATTGAATACATTAGCTCTTTAATTTCTATACTATTGAAGAAATTATATTAAACTAAATTATAAATTAAACTATTTACTAAAATGAAAAAAAAATTACTATTATCCATTTTTTCAATATCTATTTTATCTGCAGTTTCGCAGGCGCAAATTAAATATTGGGATTTTGGAGCAAAAGAATTAGGAACAGGGTATGACAACATGATGCCCGTTAATTATTTAAATGCCTTTGCCAATTACAACAGACAGCTTGATTGGGTTGATGCAGGGGACAATGTTGTAACAAATTATGCAGATGGTGTAAAGTATAAAGCAAAAGTTGGTTTTGATTTAGAAGATGGTGAGAGTGCTGAGTCTTTATACTGGAAGTTTGGTACAAATTTTAGTGTTTATGCTGATTATTCGGGTAGTGCTCGTTTTCAAGTAACTTCAAAAGGATCTTCGCCAACACCTCCAGGTGGTACTTTACTAAGTGGAGGGAGTTTGTATACAAAACCTCAAATGATGCCCGACCTGGATGGTTCTGTAGATCTTGTGTTTAAAAGAGATAGTAATAGTGACAGAATTTTAACTGTAAATACAGGGGTTACACGTTTTGATGAGCGTACAGATATGCCTGATGGCATGGATGGAACCTTGTATCCTGGATGTTTACAATACACTACACCTGGAGAAAAGCGTTATAATAGAAGTGGAGGTAGAGGTCTTTTAATAAATCTGGAAGCAGGTCAATGGGTAACTGTTGTAGGTTCAGGACAATATGTAGATATTAATGGAGATGGAACTCAGGGATTTAGTACAGGTTACATTAAATTCGAAACTTTTGGAGGTACTGGAACGCCTGTAGATATTGATGATTGGGGAGATGGTACAGGGAGTGCTACTGGACCTATCGATGGATCAGATACAGGAGATGAAGCGGTTCGTGTAATGCAGTTTCAAGCGATTGATGCGGGAACTTATAGTCTTTCAAACAGAGGTGGTACGTTACGTATTTATAGAGTGTATCTAGGTAAAGTAGATGCTTCTTTAGGGGCTGGATTACAGACTAGAATTTTTGAAAATGGAGTATATGCTAGAACACTTTCTACAAAAGATAAAGTTTTAAAAGTATCTACAGATGTTCAAGCTAGAGGAAATAGAATTTATGTGTCTAATGTAATTTCTAAAACTGAAATTAATATCTACAGTATTACAGGAGCTTTAATTAAATCTGTTTCTACAAAAGAAGATATGGATTTCTCTTTCAGATCAGGTCTTTACATTGCAACAGTAAAAACAGCAGAAGGACAAAAATCAGTTAAATTATTAGTGAAATAAAATAATCTATTTAATAAATAGTAAACTAAAGGGATGTGCAATTGCACATCCCTTTTTGTTTATAATAGTACAGAGTTTAACAGTCCTGTTATGTGTTTTTCTGTGGTTTATGAAATTGTTCATCGTTCAAAAATATTATCAAAATATTAATAATTTAATAATATTGTGTAAAACGAATTAAATGTTCGTCAATTAAACTAAACTATTTATGCAAAAACGATTTTCGGGTGTGGTGGTTCCTATGATTACACCTCTAAATAAAGATTTAACGGTTGATTTAGGTTCTGTGTCTAAATTGATGAAATTATTTAGTCAAAACAATATACATCCATTAGTTTTAGGTACAACAGGTGAATCTTCTTCTGTTAACGAAATGGAGAGTTTAAGATTGTTGGATGCTGCAGTTGAAGCAAAGACTAAAACGCAATGTATTTATGCTGGTTTAGTGGGTAATCAAGTAGATGATGTTGTTCATAGAGGTAATAAATATATAGAGTTAGGTGCTGATTGCGTGGTTGCAACCTTGCCATCATACTATGGTTTAAGTTCTAAACAAATGATATTGTTTTATAAAACACTTGCTGATAATATTTCTGGACCTGTTATGATGTATAATATTAAGGCAACAACCCAAATGTCAATTCCTTTAGACGTAATAGAGGAGTTATCTGAACACCCTAATATCTGGGGCTTAAAGGATTCAGAGCGTGATGAGAAGCGATTAGAGACTTGTGTTGATTGCTATAAGAATAATGAAAATTTCTCCTTTTTCTGCGGATGGGGTGCTCAGGGAGCAAGTAGTTTAAAGTTAGGTGCAGATGGTATTGTGCCTAGTACTGGTAATTATGTGCCAGAAATGTATAATAATCTATATAAAGCGGCTCTTGATAATGATTGGGAAACTTGTTTGAACTGGCAAAAAGAAACAGATCGCGTTGCTTTGGAATATCAAAAGGATAAAACCTTAGGAGAGTCCTTAGCTTTTTTAAAGTTGCTCATGAGTAAAAAGGGCTTGTGTAATAAAACCATGATGCCACCATTAACCGAGGTGGAATAATTAAACTAACTAAACAAGACTAAACTATTATGTTAAACATTCATTGGGTTGATTACTTAATTGTAATTATATCTGTTCTGTTCACTTTAGGAGCGGGTTTTTATTTTGCGAATCGACAAAAGAGTTCAGATCAGTATTTTTCAGGAAGTAAAACGATACCAGCATGGGCTATAGGTATATCTATTTTTGCAACACTTATAAGTAGTGTAACATTTTTAGCTTATCCTGCAGCAGCCTATAAATCGAATTGGATTTTATTAGTTCAGGGGTTGATGGTACCAATTGTACTTATAGGTTTAATTTGGGTTATTGTTCCGCTGTTTAGAAAGGTGATTCGATTAAGTACTTATGAGTATTTTGAAAGACGTTTTAGTGTGTTTGCTAGGATGTATAGTTCCTTGGCTTTTATTCTAACCCATTTTTCTAAAATGGGAACGGTACTTTATCTTGTTAGTTTGGCGCTTGCAACATTAACAGGTTATAATGTTGTTTTGTTTATTGTTTTTTTAACTATTGTTGTCATTTTTTTAACCTTACTAGGAGGGATAGAAGCTGTTATTTGGATGGATGTCATTCAGGGGTTTTTGTTAATCGGAGGAGGGTTATTTTGTGCCGGCATTTTATTGTTCGGTTCAGAGCAAGATGCTGGATATATGCTGAGTGAAGCCATAACAATGAAAAAAATTGATTTTGGGCCTTATAACTTTAGCTTTTCAGAGCTTACTTTTTGGGTCATGGTTATAAATGGCGTATTTTATGCATTGCAGAAGTATGGAACAGATCAAACTATAGTACAACGGTATTTAGCTGCTAAAAGTGATAAGGATGCAAAAAAAGCGGCTTATATAGGAGTGTTAGGAAGTGTACCGGTTTGGGGGTTATTTATGCTAATCGGGTCCTTGTTATTTGTATATTACAATGCAGGACTAGGACATAATTTGCCGGAAGGAATCACAACCGATCAGGTGTTTACCTATTTCATAGGGACAAAACTACCGGTGGGAGCTGTAGGGTTAGTTTTGGCTGCATTAATAGCGGCTGCCGTTTCAAGTCTGGATTCAGATATGAATTGTCTGGCAGCTATTGGGGTTGAAGATTTTTATCAGCGATTTAACCCGAATTGTACCGATAGGCAACGCTTAATTGTTGGAAGGTTGCTTGTGTTGTTTTCAGGTTTAGCCACAGCGGGTGTTGCATTACTTTATGTGGCCTGGGAAGGACAAGGTGTATTAGGTGTGGTGTTTAAGCTGTATGCTATTTTTTCTGCTGGTATAGTGGGGATATTTATGTTAGGGTTGTTTTCTAAAAGAGCCAATAAGCAAGGGTTGCATCTAGGGATTTATACCTGTATACTGTTTACAGCTTATGCTATTTTAACAACTACAGAAATTGATGGCAAATTAATACTGGATTTAGGAAAATATAATTTCCCTCATCATAAATATATGCTAGGAGTTTATAGTCACCTTATCGTTTTAGTGATAGGGTATTTTGCGAGTTTGTTATTTAAATCAGATGATGCAGCAGATGAACTAACCATATTTGGTTATTTTAAATTAAAAGAGAAAAGTAACGTTTAAAGAGGATGGATTCAATTACTTTATTACAGCCACAGAAAATCATATTTGGGAGTGGGTCTTTAAAAAAGCTTGTCGAAGATAGAAATATAGAAAAGTCACAACGTATTCTGTTTTTAGTGGCACCACCATTGTTGGGGGTTGTGAAATCTGTAGTAGAAGAACTGACTGCTAATAGCAAGAAGGTTTATCTTGCAGAGTACAAATTTTTAGGGGAACCGACATTTTCACAATTCAATACCTTACTGGAAGAGAACAAATCTTTAAATCCGGATTGTATTGTTGGTGTTGGGGGTGGAAGTGTGTTGGATTGTGCTAAATTATTGGCGGCACTTTTAAAAAATGATCAGAAGTTAGAAGATGTTGTTGGGATAGGTTTTCTTAAAGAGAGAGTGCTAAATTTAATATGTATTCCAACAACTTCCGGAACAGGAAGTGAGGTCTCTCCAAATGCGATATTATTAAATGAAGCATCTCAGGCCAAAAGTGGTATTATTAGCCCGTATTTAGTGCCTGATGCATGTTACCTCGATCCTGCTTTAACCATTAGTTTACCACCTAAACTAACAGCCGAAACAGGAATAGATGCCTTATCACATTGTATCGAAGCATACACCAATAAATTTGCTCATCCAACGGTGGATGTTTATGCTTTAAAGGGGATCGAATTAATAGCTGCAAATATTGAAAAGGCTTATTTAAATGGGAATGATATTCAAGCGCGTTCTGCATTATTACTAGGTTCAATGTATGGAGGGCTTTGTTTAGGTCCGGTAAATACTTCAGCTGTACATGCCCTTTCTTATGGGTTGGGAGGTAAGTTTCATGTGCCTCACGGACTTTCAAATGCTATTTTAATGCCAGAAGTACTTCGGTATAATTTATCGGCGAGTCCCAAGCGACACGCAGAGGTAGCTCGAGCATTAGGGATAACTATAAAGGGGACAGATGAAGCCATATCCTTGGCTGGAATTGAAAAAATAGAAGCCATATCAAGAGTGTGTAATATACCACTGAGACTAACCGAGATAGGTGTTAATGAAGTTGTGATTCCAGAGTTGGCAGATATTGCGATGAAAGTAACAAGATTATTGAAAAATAATCCGAGAGAGGTTACGAGAACTGATGCCATAAACATTTATAAAAAATTACTTTAAAATATGAAACCTAAAGTAGGAATATCCATGGGAGATCCGGCAGGAATAGGACCGGAAATCATTATTAAAACCTTAGAATTAAAGGATGTTTATGAGCGTTGTTATCCTTTAGTTGTTGGTGATGCTAAAACGATGGATAGAGAGGTAAAAGCATTAAAATCATCTTTGAAAATCAATACTATTAAAAACGTTCAGGATGCTAAATTTGAGCATGGGACCATTGATGTTTATGATTTAGAAAATGTAGATATTGAAAAATTAAAACCAGGAGTAGTTTCTGCTATGGCAGGTAAGGCCGCTTTTGAAGCCGTTGTGAAGAACATTGCTTTGGCTTTAGATGGAGATATAGATGCAACAGTAACGGCTCCAATAAATAAAGAGTCTATTCATAAAGCTGGCCATAAGTATTCAGGGCATACCGAAATTTATGCGGATTATACTGATACAAAAAAGTATGCTATGCTTTTAGCTGATGAGAATTTCAGAGTGATTCATGCAAGTACGCACGTTTCGTTAAGGCAAGCTTGTGATTTATGTAAAAAAGAACGTGTTTTTGAAGTGATTACTTTATTGCATGATGCATGTAAAAATTTTGGAATTAAAAATCCTAGGATTGCAGTTGCCGGATTGAATCCCCATGCAGGAGAAAATCAATTGTTTGGAGACGAAGAGGTCAAAGAAATAATTCCAGCCATCGAGGAAGCTAATAGCAAGGGATATCATGTAGAGGGACCATTTCCGCCAGATACCATGTTTGTTAAAGCTGTACAAGGAAAGTTCGATGGGTGTGTGGCTATGTATCATGACCAGGGACATATTCCTTTCAAGCTGGAAGGCTTTAAATGGGATAATGAAAAAGGAACAATGAAGAGTGTAAAAGGCGTGAATATAACTTTAGGGTTACCAATCATTCGAACTTCGGTAGATCATGGAACAGCTTTTGAAATTGCAGGACAAGGTATCGCTTCTGCCGATGCCATGCTAGTAGCTATTGATTATGCCATAGTCATGGCTAAAAATAGGGTGTAGTATGATAACTGTAATTGCAGATGATTTCACCGGTGCAGCAGAGATTGCTGGTATTTGCCTTAGGTACGGTATTGATGTTGCTTTCGGAATTGATGTTGTTCCTGAAAACAATGCTTTAATCTCTGTAATAGCTACGGATTCACGTTCATTATCAGAAGATGAAGCTTATAATATTCATTTGCAATTAGTAAGTAAAGTTCTGAAAAGGAACTCAAATCAAATGATATTTAAAAAATGCGATTCTGTACTTCGTGGTCATATTTTAGTAGAGTTAAAGGCAACGATGAAAGCTACAGAAAAGAATAAGGTTATTTTACAACCGGCAAACCCAACGGGAGGACGTTTTATAGAGAAAGGAGTTTATTATGTAGAAGGTATAGAAATAGGAAAAACGGGGTTTGTTAATGATCCGGATTTTCCTGCTAAGACTTCTTCTGTTAAAGAATTACTTTTAAATAGAACTAAAAATCATGCTTTTAAAGCTGATAATATTCATTTGGAGGGATTCAATGATTTGGAATCTGATGGTATTTATATTTCAGATTGTAATTGTGAATCAGATTTAATAAAAGCGTTAGAGTATTTTGAAAAATCAACTTGCTTAGTAGCGGGGAGTGCTGCTTTTTTTGAACAATTTTTAATTAAAAATCAGTTAAGTCTTAAAAATAATTCAAAATCACATCAAGAATCCTTTGAAAATTATTTCCTTGTCTCAGGAAGTATACATCCAAATAGCGTAAAATTTGCTAGTGAGTTAAAGCAAAAAGGGTGTCCGGTATTACTGTTTCCTGATTATTTTCTGGAAAAGGAACTTGAAGAAAATCGTTTTAAAAGTTGGATATCCCTTATAGAAAAAGAGTTGGATTCAGTTGGAAAGGCGGTATTAAGGGTTTCAAATCAGGTGGTTAAATTTGAGAATAGTTCCTTGTTGTTAAAACAGAGATTATCTAGGGTTGTAAAGGAAGTTATAAACAGAACCAGAGTTGAAGAAATTTTTATCGAAGGAGGAGCAACCGCTTACAATATTTTAAAAACACTAGGATGGAATGAGTTTGTTCCACTTACAGAGCTGAGTCCTGGAGTTGTTAGGCTAAAAAAAAAGAATGAAGAAGTGTATATAACCGTAAAGCCAGGGAGTTATCAATGGCCCAAAGGGTTGTTACAATAATTAAGAATTGAAAAATAAATGATAAATTTAAAAGGAATTGCTTGGAATCATACACGTGGTTTTACCTCTGTAGTCGCCACAGCACAACGATTTGAAGAATTATATCCTGATGTTAGAATTACCTGGGAGAAGCGTTCATTGCAGGCCTTTGCCGATGCTCCACTGGACGTGTTAACAAGTGAGTATGATTTGTTAATCATGGATAATCCTCATGTGTCGATAGCTGCAAGAGATCAGGTGTTATTACCTTTCGATGATTATTTGAGTCAGGAATTTTTAAAGGAATTGGCCGATAATAGTGTGGGTAAGTCGAACGCGAGTTACAATGTAGATGGAAAACAATGGACCTTGGCAACCGATGCAGCAACACCAATAGCGACTTGGAGAGAAGATTTAATGTTGAAAAAAGGCTTAGACGTTCCCAAAACTTATGAGCAACTTATTGAACTCGCAAAAACAGGAGTAGTAGGTTTTGCTTCAATACCAATCGATACTTTAATGCATCATTATATGTTTTGTATTGCTTTGGGAGCCAATGTTTTTGAAAGTAAAACAGAAGCAGCACCCAGACAGATTATGATTGAAGCCATTAAGATGTACAGAGATTTAGTTAGTTTGATTCCTGCATATTGTTTGGAAATGAATCCTATTAAAATGGCAGAACACATGACGCAAACCAATGAGATTGTTTATAGTCCATTTAATTACGGGTATTCGAATTATTCAAAAAAGAATTATGCAGAGCATAACCTAAAGGCAGGAGGGTTAGTTACCTTTAATGGAAAAAGGTTACGGTCTACTTTAGGAGGAGCAGGTATAGCCGTATCGGCAACAACGAAACATGCTGAAGCCGCTATGAAATATGCTGAATTTTTAGCATCAGAGAAAATACAGTCAGGACTTTATTTTGAATTTGGTGGACAACCAGGACATAGAAAATCATGGTTAAATGAAGATGTAAATGCACAGTGTAAAGACTTTTTTAAAGATACTTTACAAACTTTAGATGAAGCTACTATGCGTCCGCAGTATTATGGCTATATGCATTTTCAGGATGAAGCCAGTCCGGTAATTCACGATGCGGTTACCGGAAAAGTAGCGGTTGAAAGCGCTGTAGATAAAATGAATGAAATTTATAGAGAATCACTAACACATTAATATTTTAATAAAGTGAAACCATTAGAAGGTTTGTTAGTATTAGAGTTTGCCCAGTTTTTAGCAGGACCATCGGCAGGATTAAAATTAGCCGATTTGGGCGCTCGTGTGATTAAAATTGAGCGTCCTGTAAAAGGAGAAGCTTGTCGTCAATTAAGTATTAAAGATCTTTTTGTTGATGAAAGCAGTTTGCTATTTCATACTATAAACAGAAATAAAGAATCTTATGCCGCTAATTTAAAAGATTCAGAAGATTTAGAACAGGTTAAAAAGTTAATAGCAAAATCAGATATTATCACCCATAATTTTAGACCTGGAGTTATGGATAAAATTGGTTTAACATTTCAAGATGTTCTCGCTATTAATCCTAAAATTATTTATGGTGTTATTACTGGCTATGGAGATAAGGGGCCGTGGGCTAATAAACCGGGACAAGATTTATTGGTGCAATCGCTTTCAGGTTTAACTTGGTTGAGTGGAAAAAGTATGCAAGGGCCTGTGCCATTTGGATTAGCTGTAGCCGATTTAATGTGTGGAAATCATTTTGTTCAAGGGATTTTAGCGGCATTACTTAAGCGAGCTAAAACCGGGAAAGGAGTTTTGGTAGAGGTGAGTTTGTTGGAGTCTATTTTAGATGTTCAGTTTGAAGCACTAACAATCTTTTTAAATAATGGAGGTGTTTTGGCCGATCGCGGAAATGTTCGAGGTAGTGCACATGCCTTTTTAAGTGCGCCATACGGTATCTATGAAACTCAGGATGGCTATTTGGCTTTAGCAATGGGAGATTTGAATTTTATGGCAAAGGTTTTAGATGTCGATTTAGGTGAATATGCCGAAAAGAAAACCTGGTTTAAAGAACGAGCGGCTATTCGAGAAATTTTAAGTGAAAAAATAATAACAAAAGATTCAGGTTATTGGATTGAGATCTTAAGAAGTAATGGACTGTGGTGTGAAAAAGTATTAGATTATAATCAGTTGAACAATAAGGCCTTTATGGGAGAACTTAAATTGAAACAGGAAGTGAAAAATGCAGAAGGAGAAACACTGATAACCACAAGGAGTCCTATTCAAATTGATGGACACATATTTACATCTGCAAAAGCAGCACCTAAAGTAGGTGAAGATAATGAAGCGATTTGTAACCAATTTTTAAATAATTAAATGAAGCCGTTAGAAGATTATTTAATAATAGACTTTAGCCAGTTTTTATCAGGCCCATCAGCTAGTTTGCGATTGGCAGATATGGGGGCTCGGGTTATTAAAGTAGAAAAACCACTTACTGGTGATATCTGTCGAAGTATGTATACTTCAGATTTGATTATGAATGGAGAATCATCCATTTTTCATACGATAAATAGAAATAAAGAATCCTTTGCGGCTGATTTAAAACATCCTGAAGATTTAAACCATATAAAAACGTTAATCACTAAAGCTGATGTGGTTATGCATAATTTTAGACCTGGCGTTATGGAACGTATAGGTTTAAGTTATGATGATGTGAAAGTACTAAATCCTAATGTGGTTTATGCCGAGATTTCAGGCTATGGGTTGCACCCGGAGTTGGTTGGTAATCCCGGTCAGGATTTATTATTACAGTCATTAACCGCACTTACATGGTTAACAGGAAATGCCGATGATGGTCCCGTTCCTATGGGTTTATCTATTGTAGATATGTTAGCCGGAGCCCATTTGGCTCAAGGTATTTTAGCTGCATTATACAAGAAAGCCATTCAAAACACGGGAGCCTTAGTGCAGGTGAGTATGTTGGAATCTGCTATCGATTTTCAGTTCGAAACCATTACAACATATTTTAATGACGGAGGCGAGTTGCCGGAAAGAACAAAAAGTAATAATGCACATGCGTATTTAGGGGCGCCTTATGGTATTTACAAAACAAAGAATGGCTATTTGGCTTTGGCTATGGGATCTATTCCTGTTTTGGCTGAGCTTTTAAGCTGTGAAGCTCTATTACAATTTCCGGAAAATAAATTTAGCCTTAGAGATGAGATTAAAACGGTTTTAGCGAATCATTTAGAAACACAGAATACATCGTATTGGTTGAACATTTTAGAGCCTGCGGATATCTGGTGTGCTGGTGTTTTGAACTATCAGGAATTGTTTGAAGAAGATGGATTTAAAGTCTTGGATTTTGTACAGAAAGTAACCATGGGAGATGGGTATTCTTATGATACAACGCGGTGTCCGATAAAAATTGATGGAGAGCTTTTAAAGTCAGATAAAGGGTCGCCTAAATTAGGTGAGCACACCGATAAAATTTTAAAAGAATTCATAGGTAATGGATAAAATAAGGATAGCTGTTCGGAAATTTGAGCCTTTTGAAACGACATTACAAAAACTATGGGATAGGTTTTGTAAATCTCGTAATATTAAAATAGAGGCTGAAATGATTCCGTTAGAGCTTCATGATTTATATGATGAAACATTAACAAAAAACGGATTACAAAATGGCAGTTGGGATATAGCCCATCTTAATACCGATTGGATTTTTGATGCCGTTAATGCTGGTGCTGTTGAAAACTTGTCAGCGTTTATAAAGGAGCAAGCTCCAGATAATTTTCCGGAAGGATGGCATGAGTCTTTATTACATCTTCAGCAAATAAATGAAGGTGTCTATGGGCTTCCGTTTCATGATGGTCCTGAATGTTTGATTTTTAGAAGAGATTTGTTTCAAAATGAAGCTGAGCAAAAGGAATTTAAAAAGCAGTATGGATATGATTTAAAGCCACCAAAAACTTGGCATCAGTTTGTGCAAATGGCTCAATTTTTCAATCGACCAGAGGAAAATCTGTATGGTTGTGTTTTTGCAAATTACCCAGATGGACACAATATGGTGTTTGATTTCTGTTTGCAGTTATGGACAAGAGGAGGGGCGCTTGTAGGTGACGAAAATAAGATAAATATCAATCAACCAGAAGCTATTAAGGCTTTAGATTTTTATAGAGCAATTGTTAACAATGAGACAACAACGCATCCTAAATCAAAAGAATTTGGTTCGGTAGAAGCAGGAATGGCTTTCGCTAAAGGAGAAGCCGCAATGGCTATCAATTGGTTTGGATTTGCCTCGATGTGCGAGGTTATAAAAGAATCGAAAGTTAAAGGTAAAGTTGATATTACCGAATTACCACATGATAGTAATTATAGTTCAGCATCCTTAAATGTCTATTGGCTATATACGATTGGCACGGGAAGTAATAATAAAAAATTAGCCTATGATTTTCTTCGGTTTGCAACCTCCGTTGAAAGTGATAAATTATTAACCAATGAAGGAGGTATTGGTTGTAGAAAATCAACTTGGAATGATTCTGATATCAATAAAATCATACCTTATTATCATAAATTGGGAATGTTGCATGAAAATGCATTAACATTACCTCAGACCCCTATTTGGCCTAAGGTAGCAGAACTTATAGATCAAATGGTTCTTAAGGCTATTAATGAAAACACCGCATCAAAATTATTATTAGAAGAAACACAAAAAAAGATTAACGAAATTACTAAAGAATGAATGTTACCTATAAACCATTATTGCCAGAAACAGAACAGCCTATTGTTATAATTGGAGCTAGTGGTATTGTTAAAGATGCACATTTGCCGGCTTATAAGATGGCCGGTTTTAAAGTATTCGGTATAACCAATAGAACGATTTCTAAAGCTCATACAATGGCTGAAGATCATGGTATAGAACATGTTTTTGATACGGTAGCTGATTGTGTTAAACATGCGCCCAAAAATGCGGTTTATGATATCACAGTCCTTCCAGACCAGTATGTTGAAATTTTAGAACAATTACCCGATGGGGCTGCTGTTTTGATTCAAAAGCCAATGGGTAACGATTACAAACAAGCCAAAGAGATCGTAGAGGTTTGTGAACGAAAAAAATTGGTTGCCGCTATAAATTTTCAGTTACGTTTTGCTTCATTTGTTAGCGCAGCAAGAAGCATTATCGATCAGGGGCTAATTGGCGATTTGTATGATTTAGAGTTTAAAATAACAGTGCAAACACCTTGGGAATTATTTCCGGTTATAAAACAACACCCACGTTTAGAAATTTTATTTCATAGTGTTCATTATATAGACTGTATTCGTTCGTTTTTAGGAGAACCTAAGCGTGTTATGGCAAGAACATGGAAACACCCTTTAAAGGATTTATCTTCATGTCGATCAACTATTATTTTAGATTATGGAGATACCATGAGTGTTAAAATAAATACCGATCATGATCATGATTTTGGAACAGATCATCAGGAAAGCTATATAAAATGGGAAGGAACAAAAGGTGCTATTAAGGCAAAAATGGGACTGTTAAAGAATTATCCTGATGGATTGCCGGATGAGTTTCACTATATCATAACAGAAGAAAGAAACCCTAATGAATGGAAAACACTTGATTTAGAAGGATCCTGGTTTCCGGAAGCTTTTGTTGGGACCATGTCTAATTTAATGCGATTTAAAGAAGGTTCTGATGACGTATTGCATACAAGTGTTCAGGATGTTTTAGGCACAATGAAAGTGGTGGAAGCTTGTTATCAAAGTAATAATGAAGGTGGCGTGCCATTAAATCAAATAGATTAAAATAAAAAATATAAATAAACTTACTATTATAAATTACAATGTATTTTAAATCAACATTTTTTGAAGATTATCAATTAAACGATAAACGTATTACTTTGGGCAGAACGATTACGGAAACCGATTTTGTGGTACATGCCGGTCATACTGGAGATTTTTTTCCGCATCATATGGATGAAGAATGGTGTAGAACTCAACCTTTTGGTCAACGTATTGCGCATGGAACCATGATTTTTAGTATTGGTATTGGTTTAACAGCTTCAGAAATAAACCCTGAGGCTTTTTCAAAAGGTTATGACCGTATGCGATTTGTTAAGCCTGTTCATATTGGAGATACTATTCATTCCGAGGTTACTATTTCTGATAAAGGAGATTCCAAACATCCAAATATGGGCACTGTTACCGAACATGTTGAAATCATAAACCAAAAAGGAGAAGTGGTGTTGGTTTGTGATCATTTGTTGCTGGTGAAAAAGAAATCTTAAAATTTAATCATCTAATCGTCAGGCATAATTTAAGCTTGATAAAACAATTTAAAATATAATGAGTGCACCTAATTCTTTACTAGGAACATTACTTCATGCAGTTGGAGGAATATCGGCATCGAGTTGTTATCTGCCCAGTACAAAAACTAAAGGCTGGTCGTGGAATACGTTTTGGTTAGCCCAATCTATTTTTGCGTGGTTTATAGTACCAACTTTATTGGCGTGGATAACTGTACCTGATTTTTTTAACATCTTATCTGAAGCTCCTTCGAAATCTTTTTGGATGGCACTTCTTTTGGGTGGAGTTTATGGTTTTGGAGGGATGTCTTTTGGGAAAGCAATTAATTATATAGGTTATTCGTTAACTTATACTTTAGCTATAGGTATTTCTGCAGTGGTTGGGACTATAATGCCACTGGTTGTTTTTGGTGGCTTAGACGATTTCTTTAATAAGCCTGGAGGAAGCATTGTGTTATTAGGAATGATACTATCTGTAGTAGGAGTATTTATTTGTGGATGGGCTGGTTTTAAAAAGGAAAAGGATTTAGATGCAGACAAACTAAACAAGGCCGGCTTTAATATGATGTTAGGTTTGGTGTTGAGTATTATTGCAGGAGTTTTATCGGGTGTGTTTAATTTGTCGTTAGAATACGGTCAACCTATTGCAGATATGGCTGCAGAACACGGAGCAGGTCAATTTGAGGGGAATGCTAAGTTAGTAGTATCTACGTTTGGATGTTTTCTGGTAAACTTTGTCTGGTATATTGTGGTGGGTTTTAAACAAAAAACGTTAGTTGAATTTCGACCTAGTAAAGAAAATAAAAACTCAAAAACCAGACTTATTAAGAATTGGTTGCTGTCCTCTTTAACAGGAATGCTGTGGTGTTTTCAGTTTTTCTTTTATGGGTTGGGTCACGTTAAAATGGGAGATTATCAATTTGCAAGTTGGGTGTTACACATGTCGATGCTTATTTTCTTTAGTTATATTGTAGGCGTTATTATGAAGGAATGGAAAGGTGTTAAAAAAGAGACTTATACAATTTTAATTATTGGGTTAGTCGTGTTAATTTTATCGTTTTGTGTGACTAGTTATGGTAGTTATTAATTTTAACGCTTTTTATTTGAAGACAGCGTTTATTTTAAATAACTTTGGTAATCGATTGCATTTTGTCGATAGTAAAAAAATAATAATCAATAATTGATAATAAACTAAACTAAATAAGTAAAAATGATTAATAAATTTACAAGTAAATGCAGAACTAAAGTTATCTGTCTGCTTTTATTTATTTCTATGATGGGTTATGCCCAAAATCCAGTTGTTAAAATAGATTTCGATCAGTCAGGTAGGTCTGAGTCAGAGGTTAATCAGGTTGGATATACCCCTTGGGTAATTTCAGGAGTAACAACTAGCAGTAAAACAGAGAATGGAGTTACTTTTACCGTTACAAAAGCTGGAAGTTTTGGAGATGTTATAGGTTCTAATTGGTATAAGGCAGGTATTCAGGCTAGTGATGATGGTAAATTGGTTAACGATGGACTTACAGTTAGAGATGGTACAGCAAATCAGGGAGGACAAATTGAATTTCGCATTAGCGGATTAGAAACAGGAACTCATACGTTATTGGCCTTTTTAAATGCTGTAGATAGTGGAGATACAAATACATTTAGTCCCATCGATATCTCAATAGATGGAAATTTAGTTGAAGATGATGTAATACCAACAGTTCGAGCAACAAATTCAGTAGAAGCAAAATCTGTGTATTTAACGTTCGAGGCTACAGAGGGTAATGATGTAGTTATTTTATTTGCTGCTGAAACTTCGGGAAGCGAAAATATAAAGAATGTGATGCTAAACGGATTTGAGTTGAATACGCCTAATATATTTTATCAGGCTACAAATCCTATTCCTGCAGACAATAATGAGCATGTTGAGTTAAATTCAGGAGGTGTGTTGTTAGAATGGACACCGGCTGCAAGTGCAGTAAATCAATATGTTTATTTTGGAACAGATGAACTGGCCGTTGATGAAGCAGATACAAGTTCATCTGAATATAAAGGAAATCAGGATAATACGAATAACAATTATCAGGTCAATAGCTTATATACAGGAGACACCTATTATTGGAGAATAGATCAGGAAACTTCTGAGGGTGAGATAACCAAGGGTAATGTATGGCGTTTTAGACCAGCACAATTGGCTTTTCCAGGAGCAGAAGGTTATGGTCGTTTTGCTCGTGGAGGACGTGGCGGAAAGGTCGTTTTAGTTACTAATTTAAATGATAGTGGTTCTGGTAGTTTAAGAGAAGCTGTTACAAATGATATAGGTCCAAGAACTATTGTTTTCAATGTTTCTGGGATTATTGAATTGCAGTCAAGATTAGTTTGTAATTCTCCATACGTAACTATAGCCGGACAAACTGCACCAGGAAAAGGGATTACCATTAAGGCTGCTCCTTTTGGTATTACAGGTGATGATAATGTTGTGCAAAACATTAGAGTAAGATTAGGAGGAGGACAAACCTATGATGGAATGGGGCTTACAGGTGCTAATCATAGTATAATAGATCATTGTTCTATTAGTTGGACAATAGATGAAGCATTTAGTTCACGAGGAGCTCATAATATTACTCTTCAGCGTACATTAATTTCGGAAGCTTTAAACGCAGCTGGACATCAAAATTATCCGGTAGGAACAGAGCATGGTTATGCTGCTTCTATTGGAGGTGATGTAGGGAGTTTTCATCATAATTTATTAGCTCATAATTACGGAAGAAACTGGAGTTTAGCAGGAGGGCTTGACGGAGATGGTTATTATTCTGGATTGCTAGATATAACGAACAATGTCGTATACAACTGGGGTGGTAGAACAACCGATGGAGGAACGAAAGAATTAAATTTTGTTGGGAATTACTATAAACCTGGTCCAGGTATGCAACTGGAAAGGTATGCATTAACTGTAGATCATGAGAATGTTGGAATGGGAATGCAAAGAGCTTATTTTGCAGGTAATGTGATGCCAGGATATTTTGATGAATCGAATCAAGACTATGGAAGAAGATCAAGAGATTCTAATGGGGCTGTTACTGAATATGAAACGTTTGTTGATACACCTTTTTTCCCTTCTTATGTAACAACACAGTCAGCAGACTTAGCTTATAAAATGGTGCTTTCAGATGTTGGTTGTACACAACCGGTTTTTGATGATCATGATATTAGAATGATTAATGAAACACTTAACGGGACATATTCGGTAACTGGTAGCTATACAGGAAAGAAAGGCTTTCCAGACGATGAAGCCGATGCAGGAGGGTATGAGAATTACCCGGTTATTACAAGAGCTGCCGATTGGGATTCTGATGGTGATGGGTTACCAAATTGGTGGGAAACCATTATAGGAACAAATATTAACTCGCCGTCGGGTGATTTCTCAGATGCTAATTCAGATGATAATTCGGATGGATATACTAATCTGGATTACTATTTGCAATGGATGTCTTTACCACATTTCAGTACAGAGACAGGAGAAGCAATTAGCGTTAATCTACAGGAGCTATCTAGAGGATTCACAAATAATCCAACCTATCAGGTGTTTAATGAAGAAAATGGGAATGCAAATTTAGCAGGTAATATAGTTCAGTTTACTCCTGGAGCTAATGGTTTTGCTTCATTTGATTTTAGAGTAACAGATTCAGATGGAGACAGTATGACCCGTACTGTTAATATGGTGAATGGATACGATTTAACATTAACTACTGAAATAAAAAAGCTAAGTGACGTTAAAATTTGGCCAATACCAAATAGAGGAACATTTTATGTGAACACGGGACAACGAGACGAAAACACGGAATATAAACTATTTGATATTTTAGGAAGAGAAGTTTCTAGAGGAATAATTAATGTGAATGAAACCAAGGAAATTAACCTCAATGCAAAAGGAGTATTTGTTGTTAAATTATATGAGCCTTCAGGGAAAAGAGTTTTACATACCCAAAAGCTGATTGTTAGATAAAATTTAATGTATAAATAAGAAAGAAAAGACAAGTGTAACGCTTTTTATTTAAGTAGTTAGTACTTGTCTTTTTTTATTAAGAAAATTTAAAAGCGTCAAGGAATAGTTAAATTAAATCTAATGAATTGTATAGTTTATCTTTTAATTATAGTAATTTCAAAAACAATAGTATATACTCAAATTGGCAGTAGGAATATTACCTTATTACCTTATGAAAATGCTAAAGTAGAGAATATTAAATATAATACACCTAAAAAGAAGCAAGAGCCTAAAGATCCTTATAATATGGTGGTTGCAAAAGACGGTACGGGCGATTTTACCACAATTCAGGAAGCTATGTATGCAGCAAAATCTTTTCCTTATGAGCGTGTAGTTATCAATGTTAAAAATGGTGTGTATAACGAGAAAGTACATATTTATTCATGGAACACCCATGTGTCTTTAATTGGGGAAAGCAAAGAGGGAACCATAATTACCTTTGATGATTATTTTAAGAAGATTGATTTAGGAAGAAATAGCACGTTTCACACGTCAACTTTACTTGTAGAGGGCGACGATTTTATTGCAAAAAACCTTACTGTTAAAAATACAGCTGGAGCAGTTGGGCAGGCCATTGCACTTTCTGTAAACGCAAATAGATGTTATTTCGAAAATTGTGCGTTCATAGGAAATCAGGATACGGTTTATACGGCTGGAGAAGGTTTTAAGCAGTATTTTAAAAACTGTTATATCGAAGGCACAACCGATTTTATTTTTGGTGAAGCTACAGTACTTTTTGAAGATTGCCAGATTCATAATAAATCCAATTCCTATATCACAGCGGCTTCAACACCCAAAGGTCAGAATTATGGATACGTATTTAAAAACTGTAATCTTACAGCCGATAGTAATGTGACTGAAGTTTATCTGGGAAGACCCTGGCGATTTTATGCTAAAACGGTTTTCATTAATTGCAAAATGGGAAAGCATATCAGAGCAGAAGGTTGGCATAACTGGAAAAAGGCTGAAGCTGAAAAATTTTCATTTTACGCAGAATATAATTGTTCAGGAGAAGGGTATAAACCGGAGAGTCGTGTGCCTTGGTCACATCAGTTAAAAAAATCGCAGGCAAAAAAATATACTAAAGAAAACATCTTAAAATCAACAACTAAATGGTATCAAAACCTATAAAAGCATTAAGAATAAATATGAAACGTATATTGAATTTAAATCTAATTATTCTATTGTTAATAACGTCGAGTTGTATGGCGCAAACCACAATTTATATGATTGGCGATTCAACTATGGCAAATAAAAAGAATCCTGAAACCAATCCCGAGCATGGTTGGGGACAAGTCTTACCAAATTATGTAGCAGATGGGGTTCTTGTAGATAACAGAGCCGTTAATGGTAGAAGTAGTCGCAGTTTTATAGGTGAGGGTCGTTGGGATTCTGTGTTGGAGACATTAAAGGCAGGTGACTTTGTATTTATTCAGTTTGGACATAACGATCAAAAGTTTAAATCGCCAGACCGATATACTAATCCGCATACAACATACCGCCATAATTTAATTAAGTTCGTTGAAGAAACACGATCAAAAGGCGCAACACCTATTTTGTTTTCTTCTATTGTAAGACGAAATTTCAATGAACATGGAACATTGATTGATACGCATGGTGAATATCCGCTGGAAACGCGTTTGGTGGCTTTGGAGTATAATGTTCCGTTTGTAGATTTACAATATTTCACAGAACATTTAGAGGAGACTTATGGTGTTGAAGGCTCTAAAAAGTTACATCTTCATTTTGAGCCGGGAGAAAATCCATTTTATAAAGATGGTAAACATGATGATACTCATTTATCTAATTTGGGAGCAAACGAGGTTGCTAAACTGGCCGTTGCAGAATTAAAAAAGAAAGCACCTAGTATGGTGAAATATCTAAAATAATTTCATTGAAGTGAAAGTAACGAAAGTGGTTGATTTTAGAGGTTAACTACTTTTTTTTCTTCATTACTTTTTAAAGCAGCTTCTATGATTTTTATAACGATCATGCCATCTTCTGGAGTTACAGGAACGGCTTTGTTATTTCTAATAGCATCGAAAATACCATTGTAATAAATCATGTAATTTCCTATGGCCGTAGGAATGTGTTCTTTTATGATTTTACCATCTTTTTCGGTGTGTAAAAGTCCGCGTTCAGTTTCAGGTTCTATTCCCCAATGATTACTATTCGGTTTTTTTTCAGCTTGTAAATCTTTTTCCTGTACGTCAGCTCTGCTTTTAATAAAAGATCCTTTTCTACCATGTAAAATACTTCCCGGTAAAGGTTCGCGAACAAAGTAACTGGATTTTAAAATAACTCGATATGTAGGGTAGAAAAGCTTGACGTCGAAATAATCACCAACCTTAGAATTGGGTCGGTAAATGTCTAAGTCCGCAAAAAGAGCTTCGGGCATTCCAAAAAGCTGTAGGGCTTGATCGATTAAATGGGATCCTAAATCGTATAGACTACCAACACCGGCAGTTGGTGTTTCTTTATGGGTTTTATAACTAAGCTGTGGATCGAAACGGTCGAAATGAAATTCAGCTTCAACCAACTCTCCAATTAAATTTTCAGAAAGTACCTGCTTTATCGTTAAAAAGTCACTATCGTAGCGTCTGTTATGGTATACAGATAGTGTAACGTTTTTCTCTTGAGCTAAATTAATAAGCTCTTCCGCCTCTGTAACAGTCGTGGTGAATGGTTTTTCAACTACAATGTGTTTGCCCGCTTCAATAACTTTTTTAGCAAATTCAAAATGTGTGACGTTAGGGGTGTTTACAACAACCAATTCAATATTGTCATCAGACAACATGGCTTCCAAAGATTTAAATGTTTTTATATTCGGATAATGCTTTTCAGCTTCGTTCTTAGTGCGTTCAAATACACCATAAAAATTGAAGTTGGGATTTGTCGAAATGAATGGTGCATGAAACACATGGCCACTCATGCCGTAAGAGCATAAAGCTGTATTGATAGGTTGCATAGAGTTGTTTTTATAAAAATAAGTATTGAAGATTAGAATGTTATCATAAACTGAGAAATTTTATAAAATATAAATGGGGTACAGAATTTCTGTACCCCATTTCAGTCAAAACGAATCAATTAGGATTCAATTAACTAAACTAAATTAAACAAGTGATTTTTGTATCTATTTATAAGCTTCATTTTGAGTAATTATATTGGGGTTTTGGTTGATTACTAAAAAAGGTATAGGTAGTAATAATTCATCATCAGTAATTGTGATGTTTTTACTGCTGTTCTTTATTACTGTAAGAGCTCTTCCTGTTCTTATTAAATCAAACCAACGATGAAACTCACAAGCAAGTTCTACTTGTCTTTCGTGTTCTAAAGCAAGATCGATTGTATTATATTCAATAGGGTATTCGGCAGTTCCATATGCAGGTAATCCGACACGATTACGAACTTCGTTCATGTATTTAGGGTCAGAAGTAGCTTCGGTTAACATTAGAAGAACGTCAGCATAACGAAGAATGATAAAGTTGTTATCTGAAGCTTCTCTTAATCCGGTGACAGGAGCATCTATATCTTGCCATTTAATAGGGAATTTTACATCCACAGTTGAGCCGTTAGCGGTTTGATACCCATCTTGAATAGAAATGTCTCTTCGAGGATCACTAGTTTCGTATGCATTCCACAAATCATCTGTGATTTGATTAAACCCTCCTCCCCAAGCTGTCACAACACGATTGTCAACAGGTGAGAACATAGCCCAGTATAGACTGTACGGATTAGAAAGACCTCCTTTATATTGAACTTCAAATATAGAGGAAGCGCTATTTTTTTTAGTTAAATCCCATAAATCGGCATAAGGTACCAAGCTAAATTTACCATAAACTTTTAATAAAGCTTCTTCAGCTTTAATGTTGTCTCCCAATGTTAAATATACCTTGCCAAGTAAAGTGTTTGCTGCTTCCTGACTCGCCGCACCTGCAAATCGTTCGTTGGTTTTTGCAGGTAAATTTTCTACAGCATAATTTAAGTCGTCAACAATTTGATTATAAACTAATTCTTGAGAAGTTCGTGCTTGTGCGTAAGCTTCGTCAATACTTAATGGGGTAGTTACTAAAGGTATATCTCCCCAAGCTCGAACCATATCAAAATAATATAAAGCACGGAGAAACTTAGCTTCTCCTACTAATGCATTACGGCTAGAAAAATCAAGCTTTTCTGCATTGGATATAATGTTGTTAATAATATAAATAGCTTCATAGTAATTGTTCCAAAAATTTAAGACTAACTCATTGTCTATAGACATAGTATGTAATTCAAAGCTTTCATAGTCTTGTATTCTTCCTGCAGCATTGTCACTATAGGCGTTATCGGACATTAGTTCGCCATAGAAAGAAGGTAAACTTTCTGGACCATAATTTATGTAAAGAGAATTATAAGCAGACCACAGAGCAACTTCTATATCTTCTTGAGATTTATAAAAATTTTCTTCGTTAGCATTTGAAAGCGGCGCCTTGTCTAAAAAATCATCACTACACCCTAATAGAAGTATATGACAAAAAAGTATTATATATATGTTTTTCATTATGTTATTTTTTTAAATGATTAATGTAAATGTTAGAAATTAACATTTATTCCAAATGTTGATGTGAAAGGATTTGGATAAGCTCCATAATCGAAACCAACCATCAAACCAGATTGATAAGTACTCCCTTCTGGATCAAAACCTGAATAATCGGAGAAAACATATACATTTTCCATGTTAACATACAGTTTTACATTGGTTAACTTCATTTTTTCTACTAATTTTTGAGGTAAACTATATCCTAAACGAATATTTTGTATACGAACAAATGATCCATCTTCAACCCAATAGCTCGATCCAAAATCGCGAACAGTAGTTGGCAGCATACGAGGTTTAGGAATCATACCGTTTCCAGGTTCGGCTTCAGATTTCCAATAGTTGTTTACAACCGAGTACATATTACGGTTACCACCCCCAACTCCAGATTTTAGATATCGGGCGTTATGGTTAAGAATTTCGTTGCCTTGAGAGCCTCGTAATAAAACCGAAAGATCAAATCCGGCGTAAGAAAAATTGTTGGTTAGCCCCCATTGAAAGTCTGCTTGATTATTTCCAAGGTAAGTACGATCATTAGAGTCAATTTGTCCATCATTATTAACGTCTCTTACTTTAGGATCTCCAGGTTCACTTCCAGGCCATACTGGATACGAGTTACTATCTAACTCTTCTTGAGACATAATAACACCATCAATTACATAGCCATAATACATTCCAATTGGTTCACCAACAGCTGTTCGAGATGTCATGCTACTTACATTAATGTCTATAGGCGCGTTGTTTGCACCAAGTTTTAGTACTTTATTACGATTTGCAAAAATATTAAAGTCGGAACTCCATTTAAATGCATTATCAATGTTACGAGTATTTAGGTTTATCTCAAACCCTTTGTTTTCAAGTTCTCCTATATTGGTCAAAGTAGAAGAGAATCCGGAAAGAATTGGTATAGGTACATTAAGTAATAAATCTTTTGTTTTTGAATAATAGATGTCGCCAGAAAACCTTATGCGTCCATTGAACATACTGAAATCTAAACCAAAGTTTGTTTGTCCGGTTTTTTCCCATTTTAAATTCTTGTCAGCAAAGTTTGTAGTGTAAATACCTTGGTTTACGGTGCCTGAACTTACGTATGAGTTGTATCCTAATACACCAATTGAACCATAATTTGGAATTTGATTATTACCTGTTACACCGTAACTTAATCTGGCTTTTAGGTTATTAACCCAAGTTAAATTTTCAAAGAAAGGTTCTTCAGAAATACGCCAAGCGAAAGATCCTGAAGGGAAATATCCCCATCTGCTATTAGCTCCAAAACGAGAAGAACCATCGGCACGTATTGCTGCTGAAGCTAGGTATTTTCCTTTGTATGAATAATTGGCGCGAGTTAAATAGGAAACTAGAGACCATTCTTCTGAAAATGTTTCGCCATTATTTACAACTCCAGCATTTAAAGTATGTACTAAATCATTTGGGAAATTAGAAGCAGACATACTACTTGTGTCTAAACGTTGCTCTTGAGCAGAATATCCAGCTAATACATTTAAATTATGATTTTCGTTGAATACTTTGTTGTAGGTTAAAGTGGTTTCTGAAATCCAGTTATTTGATTGCAGGGTTTTGAAATTGGCTTGTGCTGGTACCCAACCAGAATACCCCCAGTTTTGGCCTTCATTCCAGTAGAAATTATGTACGGTGTTTTCTATATTGGAACTTACTGAAGTTTTTAGGGTTAAGTCTTTTAGAACATCCCATTCTAAATAAGAGTTAACGGTAGAAACATTTGTGATTTTTTCCGTAGTAGCTTCTCTTGTAAGAGAATAAGGATGCCAGAGTTGAAAACCGTATTTAGCAAACGTATTCCAGATTGAATTAGGATCTTTAAAACCAAGACTACCTGTTTCAACATATAAAGGGAAAAAAGGGTTGCTTTGCAATGCTAAACTCACCACATCACTTTTTCCGCCTGTACCATAAGGAGCTTCTTTTACTCGGCTAAGTCCAACATTTACACCCATACGGATTTTGTCATTAAACTGATGCTTAATATTAGATCTAAGATTTATTCTGTCGTAAGTATTACTATCAACAACACCTTCAGAATCTAAATATCCTATCGAAGCCATGAATTGTGTGTTTTCACTACCGCCAGAAGCTGATAGTTGAAAATTACTGCTTTTTGCAGTTCTGAATACAACATCCTGCCAGTCTGTTCCATTGCCAATACGAGCTAACCATTCAGGATCTGAGAACTCTGCAGGAACAGTTATATTCAAACCTCTAGTAGCTGAGGGATTATCAGCTACAATTGTTGCCCATGAATTGTTTCTTGCAGCTGAGTTGAATTCAATAAATTCAGAGGCATTCATCATGTCGGTTTTACGATTAACATGTGAAAAGCCAGACTCAAAAGTTGTATTAATTTTGGTTTTGCCTGCTTTCCCCTGTTTCGTGGTAATAATGACAACTCCATTAGCTCCTCTTGAACCATAAATTGCAGCGGAAGATGCGTCTTTTAATATGTCAATAGATTCAATGTCGTTTGGGTTGATAAAGTTTAAAGGGTTTCGATTATAACTTAAATTACTTCCAGAACTGATTCCTGTTCCTGTTGAATTAGTTGTGTTGTCTTCTAGAGGAATTCCATCGATAACGTAGAGAGGAGTAGTACCAGCATTTATAGATGATGCACCGCGTATTTTTATTGTAGGAGCGAGTCCTGGAGCACCTTGTGATTGTGTAATTTGAACTCCAGAAGTTTGACCTGCAAGTGATTGTAGTACATTGCTGTTTGATCTTTCCTCTATTTTTTGAGCACCAATGGAAACTACCGATCCTGTTAAATCACTTTTACGCATGGTTCCGTAACCAACAACCACAACTTCATCTAAGCTAGCAGCGTTTTCTTCTAAGACGATAGTTAAGTTTTTTGCTGAAGAAACTTTTATTTCTTTGGTAACGAAACCCATATAAGAAATTACAAGAGTTGCATTTGGGTTGGATACATCAATGGTAAATTCACCATCAAAATTGGTTTGAGTTCCGTTGGAGGTTCCTTTTTCAATAATGTTTGTACCAGGAAGTGGTTGACCATTAGAATCTGTTACAGAGCCTGTAATAGTTTGCTGGCTTATCTTTGAACAGATAATAGGTGTTTTAAATGAGAAATTAGTTTTTTCTGAATTTAAAGTTTCTGCATTTGAAGTTAAGGCTGTAGCACATGCAAAGACTAAAGAGAACTTCGTTTTTAAGGTAATCTTAGGAATGAATTTTTTAATATCCGTCCTGTGGCGTTTTTTTTTCATATTTAATAGTTTAATTGTTTTATTGGTATAGTTGATTACTTCTGGTTAGAAGATTTTAGAATTTATTTTTAAGGAATAATGGATTGTATTAGATTTTCAAGTTGATAAGAGGGAATACCAAGGTGAATTTTAGTATTCCCAGCTCAACTTTAGAAATAAATTATTATAATTTATTTCAATTAACTAAACTAAATTAAACAAGTAATTTAATAACCTGGATTTTGAGGGTAATCTCCAGAATCCAGGGCTATAGCAGATAGTGGTATAGGTCTTAAAATTTTATAGTTTCCATCAGAACTCAAGAAAGGGTCAACACCTCCATCGACAAGGGTTTTGATATCAGGATTTCTTAATTTGGTGTATTCCATTAATTTTCGTGTACGTTTTAAATCTAACCAGCGCATGCCTTCTCCAGCTAGTTCACGGGCTCTTTCTTCTAAAATAAAATCTAAATCAACATTACTAACAGAATCAGCGCCAGCTCGCTGTCTCACAGTATTGACTCTTGCTAAGGCATTTCCTGGGTTATTAGACTGTAAATAAGCCTCTGCTGCTATCAAGTAAGTTTCACCCAATCTTGCTAAGTAGATATCGTGTGTGTATTGCACTGAAGATGTTTGAACTCTATCAAATTTTCTTAATGAGGGATAATCTGTTTGATTTAACCCATCCCACCAGTGTGGATCTATAGGTGAGATAATTGTATTTGATCTGTTGTTAGGGTCTTCAGCTATCCATGCAGCCACTCCTGCAATTTGAGCTGCAGTTCTTGGGTAGTAATATTGAACAGGTGTATTACTAGGGTCTAATAACCATCCAGAGTAAGGTGTTGTTTTAATATTTAAGAATGTACCTTCAAATCGCTTATCATTATCATCAAATAGAGTGAATAGATATTCTGTTGGGTGTAATGTGTTTTTTTTGTTTACGCCATCATCTGATCCTTGCACTAATGGACCCCAAGGATAATCCCAATTATGAGATACCTCTCCAGATTGTGATTTATTATATTGAATGGACCATAAAATTTCTTCATTATTATCATTTTGATAGTCAAACAACTGATTAAAAGATAGATTTAAAGATTGTCCTCCAATTGCAGCATCAGCTAGAGTTGCAGCTTCTGTAAAGTCTGAGGTTGAGCCGAATGTTTCATAGCCTCTGGTTAGATAAACCTTGGCTAAAATATGTTGAGCGGCTCTTTTTGTTAGTCTTCCAAAGTTAGATGGACTTGGAGGTAAATCGTTAATAGCGACTGTTAATTCATCAATAATAAATTCATATACATCACTAGATGCAGCGCGTTCAAAATGTGTTATAGGGCTATCTACCAAATCTGTTACTAATGAAGTGTCTCCGAATTCTTGAACTAGTAAAAAATAATAATAAGCTCTAATAACTTTAAGTTCAGCTATTCTGCTAGGTAGACTTGAAAAATTTTCAGTTTCATTAGCATAGTGTAAAGCGAGATTTGTTATTTGAATGCTTTTATAAAGATTGCTGAATAAGGTTTCGACAGCACCTTCACTTGGGGTTAAGGTTTGATAAGAGGCTAATCCTAACGGAACTTCTTGGTGGGCTGCAAAAAACAAGTCTGTGCCAGCGCAAAACATATATGGAGTTGGTTGATACACATCTCTTAAAGTAGCATATGCTGAATTAACTAAGCCTTCAAAACCTGTTTCTGTATTGTAAAAATTTTCGGCGGTTGTGTTTCCTAAGTTTTCCTCGTCTAAATATCCAGAACAGTTAAATAATATTAAACTTGAAATGGCCGTATATATATATAATTTTATTTTTTTCATGATCTTAAAATTTAATATTAACACCTAATTGATAGATTGAATATCCTGTATTATTGGCATCGGCACTCCAAGCCATACCTGCACCAGCCCATTCAGGATCAAATCCGTCATATTTTGTAAATGTAAATGGGTTTAAGGCATTTACGTAAAGGCGTAGATGTGATAGTCCTATTTTGGATAATGCATTTGAGTCAAAATTATATCCTAAGGTTATGTTTTGTACTCTAACAAAAGAGGCGTCTTTGTTAAATCCAGGATAGCCATAAGCTCCTGCATCCTCTCCCCAATACTGTCCTTGGTAACTTGCTTGAGGGTAGGAGTTTGAGTATCTAGATCCAGTTATAGGGTTGTCTCTTCTGTAGTAAGGCACATCTAAAATAACTTTGCTGTTAAAGTCTGTAAATTCTGTATGGAAAGGACTATACGTTAAAATCCCTTGTTTAGTGTAAACAGTGGCAGAAAGATCCCAGTTTTTATAGCTAAAAGTCGTTGAGAATGTGCCAATCCAATCAGGTGCAGGAGAACCTAAAACTTTCATGTCATTATTAATATCGATACTTCCGTCACCATTTAAATCTTTAACTTTAGCTGTTCCTTCCATAGATTGTAAATCTTCAGGAGCTAACTCATCTTTTTGCCAAACACCATCAAATACCATGGCATAAACAACGTTTACAGGTTGTCCTATAAACCATCTGTTAGGAACGTCGTCTTCTTTTCCTCCATATAAATCAACAATTTCATTGTTGTTTTTTGAAAAGATGAAATTGGTTTCCCATTTAAAGTCTTGGGTGTTAATGTTTACTGTTTTTAATTGAAACTCTATTCCTTTATTACTGATTGATGCAATATTATCCAGCATAGAAGCCCATCCTGTAGGCATTGCTAATTTGCGTTCTAAGATGGCGTCTTTAGATAGTCTGTCATAAAGGTTTATTTCTCCAGAAACTCTATTGTTAAATAAACCAAAGTCTAATCCAAAGTTCCATTCTCTGGTACGTTCCCATGTCAAATCTGAATTAGCTAAAGAACCAGGAACAAATCCATTGGCAGTTTGACCGTCCCAATCGTAATATTTTTGAGTAGATAGTGACGATTGTGTATCATAGGGATCAATAGGGCCATAACTTCCTGTATATCCATAACTTAATCTAGCTTTTAAATTGTTGACGTTAGAAGCATTACTGAAAAAAGACTCTTTATCTAATTTCCAAGCAACTGCTGCAGAAGGGAAAGAAGTCCACTTATTTCCTTCAGCAAGTCTAGATGCTCCATCGTATCTCATAGTGGCAGTAAATAGGTATTTGTCTTTAAACGAGTAGTTTAAACGATTCGTAAGCGATAAGATGGTACTTTTAGTAAATCCGGTTGCAGCATCTCGCTGAGGAGCACTTTGTACGTTGTAAAATAAAGATTTGAAAGGCACATCTCTACCATAGGCATAGGTGTTTTCATATCGATCGAAAGTAGCAGATTGGATAAAATCATACGATAGATTATGATCTCCAAATTGTTTAGTATAATTTAACTGGTTATCCCACACATAAGATAGTCTGTTGTTAGTCCAAAATCTGGCGATACTAATTGACCTTGTAGCTAATCGGTCTTTATATTCTCCTTCACGTTGTATTCTAGCATTTGGAGAAAATGTAGATTTTAAGGTTAACCCTTTGATAGGGTTGAACTTAAGGTAGAAGTTAGAAATGATATTATATTGTTCTACGTTCCAGGCTGAGTTACCGTTTAAAAATGTATAAGGACTCACATTTCCTGAAATTCCAATCATTGGAGATTGAATGATATTACCATCTAAATCAAATCCAGGGGCAAAAGTAGGCATTCTATAAAGCTGTTGAACGTAGTCTTGTCTAGATGTTAATTCTTGTTCTGAAAATGCTAAATTAATATTTGCTCCTATAGAGAAAAAATTATTGACTTTAGCATCTACGCTAGCTTTAAAATTGTATTTTTCAAAAGATTGCCCTTTGATGTTTCCATTATCTCCCTGGTATCCAAAGCCAACAACATAATTTGTGTTTTCGTTGCCTCCATTAGCAGAGATAAAATGGTTTTGTTGCGTGCTAGATTTTAGAAAGGCGTCTAACCAATCAGTACCATTTCTGTTAGCTAAGTTTTCTTCCCAGTAGTTAGTTCCGTCTTCTAAAATTATTTCCGGAAAGCCATAGGTTGGAGAGTTTACAATGGTATTTCCTTGGACAAGATCTCTTGCAACTTGTCTGTCTCTTTGCCATGTAACACTTTCATCGTAAGAATTCAAGAAATCTGGCATGTTAGCGATGTCTCTTATACCTACATACCCAGAGTATGATATTGAGGGTTTTCTATTTTTGAAACCTTCTCCAGTTTTAGTGGTAACAATTACAACACCGTTTGAACCTCTTGATCCATAAATCGCAGTAGAAGAGGCGTCTTTAAGAATGTCTATTCTTTGAATGTCTTGAGGGTTTAAGAAATCTATACTTTCGGTCATGATACCATCTACAACATAAAGCGGTTGTTGCTGTGAAAAGGAATTGGTTCCACGAATAGTGATGTCAAATCCAGCGCCCACAGTTCCTGTTTTTTGTGAGATATTAACCCCGGCTGCATTTGCTTGCAGCGCCTGCATTGGGCTTGTTGCTCCAAGTTTATTAATGGTTTCACTATCAATAGAAACAACAGAACCGGTAACATCACTTTTTTTAATTTCACCATAACCAACAATTACGACTTCGTCTAAAGCAGCAGCGTCTTCCTGTAGTGTAACCGATATGTTTTGTGATGATGATACTTGAATTTCTTGTGTTACAAAACCCATATAAGAAATGACTAAGGTAGAGCTTGCTTTTGAAATTTCTAATGAGAAATTACCATCAAAATCTGATTGAGTTCCGTTAGATGTACCTTTTTCAAGAATATTTGCACCCGGAAGCGGTTGGTTGTTTGCATCTACAATGTTCCCAGATACAGAAAGCTCTTGAGGGATGTTTTCTGTTTTAGATTTAGTAATTGTTTCTGCGGATTCTTGGTTTTTACCTTTAAGTATTATTTGAGTATCTAGGATTTCAAACGACGTAGAAGAGTTTCTAAATAAATCACTCAAAACATTTTCAATTTTGGCATTTTCAACCTTTATAGATACTTTTCGGTCGAGGTTTACAGATTTAGTATTGTAAATAAAGCGATACTCTGTAGTGATTTCAATTTTTTCAATAATTTGTAAAACGCTTGCATTTTCTGCATTCAATGTTATAGTCTGTGTATAACTTGTGTTTGCTAACATAGTCAAACATGATGCTAACATAAACAAAGCTGTCAGTCGCATTTTTAATTTATGTTTTAGGGAGACTTTTTTGTTGTTAAGTTTTTCCATATTTCGATGTTTAGTTGGTAAAATATTTTTTAAATCACATGATGTGTTCACAATGTGGTGGTACTCTTGTTTAATAAAAGTGTGGTGTGCTTTTTTAAATTGTTTAGTTCATTTTTGGTGAAGTTTAAATTAGTTGATATAGATGATGTTATTTTTTACCGTGTAATTGATATCAAAGCTTTTATTGAAATAGTTTAAAATATTTTCAATGGGTTCGTCTTTAAAACTCGCATTGAAAGTTTCCTGATTCAATTGCTTATTCTGCACGATTATTTTAATGTCGAAATGACGTTCCAGTTTTTTAACAATATTTTGGAAGGTCATGTTTCTAAAGAATAACTGACCTTGCATCCAAGAGGTGTAAACGCTTGTGTTGACTTGTTCTGTCTCGATGTTTGTGTTTGTACGATTAAAAGTGCCTTTGTCTCCTGGTTTTAGGCGTGTTTTGTTTTTTTGGTCGTTGGATTCTTCAAACATTTCAACAGCCCCTTCAACTAAAACGACATTAGTTATTGTGTCTTCGGTATATGCCGAAACATTAAAAGCAGTTCCTAATACTTTAATATCGAGATTTTGAGCATTAACGATAAAAGGATGTTTAGGATCTTTTGTTACCGAAAAAAAGGCTTCACCGGTTAAATAGACTTCACGACTTTTTCCTTTAATAAATTTGACAGGATATTTTAAGCTAGTACCCGCGTTTAAATGTACGGTAGTGCCATCTGATAATTTTAGTTGAAAGTGTTTACCGTAAGGAATAGTTAAGGTGTTGTAAACCAATTTTTCCTCAGCAGTTCCTGAATAAATTAACTGACCTTGGTTTTGGGAAGTGATAATGTTACCATTGGTATCTTTAATTTCGGTAGTGCCATCTTCGTTGATGTATTTTATACTTCCGTTGTCTAATTGAAGTGTAATTTGGTTAGTTGGTAAAGTGGTTCTATCTGTTGAATAAGTTACTATAAAATAATATCCGACAGATATAAAAAGAATAATAGCTGCAGCATATTTTAATACGTTTTGAGGTTTAAGCCATCTAATGTGATTAATAGGTTTGGTTGAATTGGTAATCGGGTTTTTAAGATTTGATAAGATTTTTTCCCACGCTTTGGTTGTATTTACCTGTTCGTTAAATTGTATTTGTTGTGAAATCTTATGTGCTTTTAAGAGGTCTGTAAAAAAGGTTTTGTTTTCCTTCGAGATATTTAGCCATTGCTCTAATTCATTAAACTCCTTTTGACTCATTTCTTTTGAAATGTATTTTGAGATGAGCAGTTCTATATGTTTGTTTTTGTTTTTCATGTTTTAGTTTCATCTATTCTATATTGATGAAAATATGTGTTATATTAACTATATAAGAAAACACGAAAAATGGGTGACAAAAAAATAAATTTTTTATTGAAGGAGAAGTAAAACGATAATGCTTAAAGAGCTTCGAAGTTGTTTTAAAGCTCTTGAATAGTGTGTTTTTACCGTATTAACAGATATGCCAAATAAATCCGCAACTTCTTTATATTTTAAGTTTTGGAGAACAATGGCTTCAAATACTTTTTTGCTTTTTTCAGGTAAAGCCTCTATTTCTTTTTGAAGTTTTTGTTTTTCTGTGGTCATGGAAACTATTTCGAATTCCGTATCAAAAATTAAGTTGTTAACCTGCTCTTCGATATCTTCGAAATAGTATTTGTTTTTTTGTTTAACCGCTAAAATGGAATTGTTTTTTACGGCTTTAAAAAGGTAAGGTGATATTGCATTTTCAAATTTCAAATAAAGTTTGTCATCCCATATTTTAACAAATAAATCTTGGACAACATCTTCGGCTAAATCAAAAGAATTACAATATTTTAATGCATAAGAGCTTAGTGGAATATAATACAAATCAAATAAATCTTTAAAAGCACTCGAATGGCCTTGCTTAAGTTGTTCAAGTAGTTTTAAGTCGTTTTTTTGCATATACCTCATTAAGAATTGTTATCTTATAGAGGCTAATATTGAGAAATTAACAATAACAGACTGTAAATTTTAAACGATGGTCAATTTTGTAAATGTTTTGCTAATTGGTAACCTTGTTTAAGAAATTACTTCTTTTTATATTTTCCGGGACTAATACCTATACGTTGAGAAAAGGTGGATGTAAAATGTTGAAGAGACGAAAATCCGCAGGCAAAAGCAATTTCAGACATGGTCATGTCGTTTTCTTCTTCAATTAAATCTATGGCTTTTTGTATTTTTAAATTAATGATGAAGCTGTTAGGAGGGTAACCGGTAAGGTTTTTTACTTCGTAAGTAAATTTCGTTTTTCCCATTCCAAATTGATATGCTAATTCATCAATTATCCATTTCTTACTTAAATCACTGTGGATAACTTGAGTCAGTTGATCTATAAATGTATCTTCTCGATGCGATTTTTGTTTTCTAAGATATAAATGGCGATGAATATCTATAAATAGGTTTTCAATAATATTGCCAACCATAATTTCGTAGCCTTCTTCCTGATTTGTTAGTTCCTTTTCAAGGTCAACAAAGTATTTTTTAAAAATCTTGGCCTTTTTTATAACGAACTCTTTGTCGTTTGCTAATAGAGTGCCGAAACTTTCCTGAAAATCTGCAGGTAGTTTTGTCCATTTACCAAGCTTTAAAGGTATTTTATCTGTATAAACTTCGGGTTTGATGACCAACCAGTTTATTTGGCCAATATCCATTTTCCCTGTCGGGCTCCCATTTAATTGCCAGGGAGCAGAAATAGATAAGTTATCGGGTAATAATTCAATTTCTTTATCATCAATAACCCAGTTGTATTTTCCGCTATGTACAAAATGGATTTCAATACCGTCATTAAGGTGAGGCAACATGTTTTCGTCCATTTTGACTTTCGAAAATTTCATGCTTCCAAAATGTCTTATATAAGGTAGTTTAGCTAATGGGCCTAAATTTTCATCGTACCACCAAACACCTTGATTTCCCGTTTTGTTTTTTTTGCTTGAATTTTCCAATACCTGTGACGTTAATTGATTAGTAATTAATGTAATGTCTGTTATGTGAACTTAGTTGGTTATTGATAATGTCCTTAAAATAGACTTATAAAATTGACCATCGTTTAAAAATAGCATTTTATTTTTGTTAAAATGACAATATTGCTACGTTTATACTAATTTCGTAGTTAGTCTTTTTTGAACGTTGTAAATATAATGTTTTAAAAATCAGATAAAAACATAAAAATCGATTGCAAAAATACAAACTTTCTTAAATGTTGAAGTTTGTATTTTTTGAAATCAGGAAAGGAAATTAGTAACCAACAAAGCTGTAAAAAATGTTGAAAACACGAATGAAATTGAATTTGAAAAATAGCAAAATCTTAATCTTAGTTATAGCTTTTTTAACCGTTTATTCTGTTAATGCTACCGAATTATGGGTAAGTAATACGGGTAAAGATTCAAATCCAGGAACTAAAGAACAGCCATTAGCAACGTTAAATATGGCCTTGAGGAAGGTGCGAGATTTACGTAGGTTAAATAATCCTGAGGTTAAAGAAGGTGCTCGAATTATTTTGATGGATGGCGTGTTTAGTTTGGAAGAACCGGTTTTTATTCGTCCTGAAGATGCCGGGACTGCCGAAAGTCCGACAATTATTGAAGCAGCAAAAAATGCAATTCCCGTGTTAAGTGGAGGTATGCAAATCTCTAATTGGGAAAAGGCTGAAGCGATAAACGGATTGTCAGCCGGAACGGTTTGGGTGGCTGATGCCCCTAAAAAAGCAGGTTCGGTTTTAAATTACAGACAGCTTTGGGTTAACGGAAATAAAGCAACAAGAGCAAAAAGTACGAAAGGCGATAAAATGGATCGCATTTTGTCTTGGGATAAAACTTCTGAAACTTGCTGGATTCCTTATAACGATAAATCGGTTGTTTTCGAACCGGGTATGGAAATGTTTATTATGCAGTGGTGGGCGATAGCTACGCTTCGTATTAAAGATATGGAGGTAAAAGGCGACAGCGCTAAATTGTATTTCGAGCAACCTGAAAGCCGCATTCAAAGCGAACACCCTTGGCCAGCACCTTGGATTTCTGAAAAAACAGGAAATTCGGCTTACTTTTTAAATAACGCATTGTGTTTGCTAGATGAACCAGGTGAATGGTATTTAGACCGTTTAAGAGGTAAGATTTATTATTATCCAAAACCTGGAGAAGATATGAATTCGGCTAAGGTTATGGCGCCGGTTTTAGAAAGTTTAGTAGAAGTAAAAGGAACTGTTGATACACCTGTTAAATATGTGTATTTTAAAAATATAGCCTTCGAATATAGTAATTGGTTACGTCCGTCAGAGCAAGGTCATGTGCCTTTGCAAGCCGGAATGTATATGTTGGATGCTTATAAATTGAAAGAGCCAGGAACACCAGATAAAGCCGGTTTAGAAAATCAGGCGTGGCTGGGCAGACCAAGAGCAGCCGTTGAGGTGAATTTTGCTAATAATATTTTGTTTGATGGTTGTACTTTTCAGCATTTGGCTTCAACCGGTTTAGACTTGCATAAAGGAACGAACAACAATACGGTTCAAGGTAATTTGTTTAAAGATATTGGCGGAAGTGCCATAAATCTGGGTGTGTTTTCAGATGAAGCTTTCGAAACGCATTTGCCTTACAATCCTTCGGATGAAAGAGAGGTTTGCTCAAACGAAACCGTAATCGATAATCTTATTACAGATGTAACTAATGAAGACTGGGGCTGCGTAGGTATTAGTGCTGGTTTTGTTAAAAATATTACGATTGCGCATAACGAGATTAGTGATGTTGCTTATACCGGAATTGGTTTAGGCTGGGGCTGGACAAAAACCGTTAATGCCATGCGTAATAATAAAGTGATTGCGAATAAAATTCACCATTACGGAAAGCATTTGTACGATACTGCCGGAATCTACACGCTATCGGCTCAGCCAGAAAGTGTGATTGAAGAAAATTACGTTTACGACATTTATTTCAACCCTTACGCTCACGATCCGTACCACTGGTTTTATTTGTATACCGATGAAGGCTCTGCGTATTTCGATGTTAAAAATAACTGGGTTCCGGCTGAAAAATTTCTTCAAAACGCCAACGGACCAGATAATGTTTGGGAGAACAATAATGCTTACGTAGATGAAAGTGTTAAAACCAATGCTGGTATTCGCGAGCCTTATAAAGCCTTATTAAAAGAGGTTGTGGTGGATGAAAATTGGCCTATGCAGGAGATTCCTCATTTTGCTGCCGTAGAACTAATAGGAAAAGGGTTCGATGCTGAAACAATTAAAAAAATAGCCAAAACCAATGGGGTGATTGATGCGCAATTGTATCAATGGAAAAAGCACTCGGTTTTATATGCTAAAATGAATCATATTGAATATTTAAAGCAGCAACTGGCATTAGAATATCCGAAAGCTGAAATTAAAACATACGATACGCCAGTTTATGATTTTAACAAGTTTGAGAGATGTGAGGATACGGCGATGGTAGCAGAATGGGATCATATTTTATTAACCGCCAATTTGGTTGATGATGTAAAACTTCAGGAAGAATATTTAGAGTATCACGATACGCAGTTTGAAAAATGGCCAGAAGTGGCTCAGGGTTTTTGTAACGCCAATTTTCAGCAGTTGCAAGTCTTTAAAAACGGGCGACAGTTAATGCTGGTTATCAGTATTCCGAAAGGAGCCGATTTGGATGAGTTAAATCCAAAAACAACAGAAAACAATCCACGTGTAGACGAGTGGAATGAAATAATGAAACGATACCAAACAGGAATTAAAGGAACCAAATCTGGTGAGACCTGGGTGTTTTTAAAAAAATTAAACGAATAATCAACATGTTAAGAATTGCAATTCTAGGTCTAGGAGAAGGACGCAGCACCATGTCGGCTGCATTGGAAAGTAAAAAATTAGAGTTAGTTACTATTTGTGATAAGAATGAAGAGCTGTGTAGGCAAAGAGCAACAGAATTCGATTTTAAAAATTATACAACAGAATACGACGATTTATTAAACGATGAATCGATTGATATTATAGCAATTTACACGCCCGATTATTTGCATGCCGAGCATGTGAAGCAGGCTTTATTAGCTGGAAAACACGTGGTGTGTACAAAGCCATTTATCGACGATTTGTCGAAAGCAAACGAGTTGCTTGAAATTAGTGAGCGTACTGGTAAAAAGGTGTTTGTTGGTCAGAGTTCAAGGTTTTTCGAGCCAATGAAACGCCAGCATAAAGATTTCACCGAAGGTGTTATTGGTGATTTAATAACTATCGAAGCACACTACCATGCAGATCACCGCTGGTTCTTGGAGAAAGGCTGGGCACTTTTAGATTCTTTCAAATGGTTGTATGGTGGATTAAGTCATCCGGTCGATTTCATTAGATGGTATTTGCCAAATATTGAAGAGGTAATGGGCTATGGTATGATCAGTAGCAATGCCAAGAAAGCCGGATTGAAAAACGAAGATACCATGCACTTTATTTTTAAAGCTCAAGATGGTCGTGTGGCTCGCGTAAGTGGTGTGTATACTTCACCAACGCAACCAACAAAACGCGATAGTGGTATGAGTTGTATTTTAAGAGGAACGGAAGGTGCGAGTCAGGCCGATTATCATGAATTGCGTTATTCGGTAACCACTAAAGAAGGTGAAGAAAAAATTATTCACTGGGGAGATGAGAAACTGAAGTATTACTTCAGATTTTCGGGACAAACTCACCATGCCGGAGAATATCAAAACTACTTGGAATATTTTGTAGATAGTATTGAGCAAGGATTTACGGCCTACCCAGACATGAAAGAAGGTATTGGAACGGTTGCCTTGTTAATTGCCATGGACAGAACGTTAAAAACGGGAGTTCCTGTTAAAATTTCTGATATTTTAGCAGAGTATAATCTTGTTAAATCAGAGGCTGTTTAATTATGGGGCAAATCAGTAGTTTTTTAGAACCAATAGACTATGGGGTTATCATAGGGTACCTTATTCTTTTAGTTGGTTTCGGATATTATATTTCATTCATAAAAAATAAAAAAACAGATGCCAGTTACTTTGTAGCTGGTAATACTTTGGGGTGGACCAGTATAGGTCTTAATATGTGGGGAACCAATGTGGGGCCTTCAATGCTAATTGCTTCAGCGAGTATTGGTTTTACAACAGGAATTGTAGCAGGTAATTTTGCCTGGTATGCTTTTGTGTTCATACTGTTACTGGCTGTGGTGTTTTCACCGCGTTATCTTGGGGCAAACGTCGTTACATTACCTGAATTTATGGGGAAACGCTTTGGCGATTCCACAAGAAATATTTTAGCATGGTACACGTTAATTACCATTCTAATTTCGTGGTTATCTTTAACCTTATTCGCAGGAGGTATTTTGGTGCAACAGCTGTTAGATATGCCAATGTATTTATCGGTAATTTTAATGGTAATTTTATCTGGATTCTTTGCTGCAGCAGGTGGACTTAAAGCCATTGCTTATACCAATGTATTTCAAATGCTATTGCTTATAGGTGTTTCTCTTTTATTAGTGATCTTAGGAATTAATAAAGCCGGTGGAATAGAACATATTTATAACAGTACGCCAGGTTCGTACTGGAATTTGTTTTTACCAGCCGATGATAGTAATTATCCATGGACGGCAATCATATTAGGGTATCCTATTATGGGAGTGTGGTTCTGGTGTACCGATCAATCTATGGTGCAATCCATCTTAGGAGCAAAAAATTTAAAACAGGGACAATTGGGTGCTAACTTTATTGGTTGGCTAAAGATATTAGATGTGCCCTTATTCATTTTGCCGGGTATTGTATGTTTTGTGTTATTCCCGGAATTACAAAATCCTGATGAAGCCTATATGACTATGGTAACGCAGCTATTTCCTGTAGGATTAAGAGGGTTGATTATAGTGGTATTAATCGCGGCATTAATCAGTACCATTGGCTCGGCATTAAACTCGTTAAGTACCGTGTTTACTATGGATGTATACGTTAAGAAATACAGACCAGATGCATCACAGAAAAGAATAGTTAAAACCGGTCGATTAGTTACCTTATTCGGGTCGATTTTAGCAGTTTTAATCACCCTGGCTATCAACAGTATCAAAGGGTTGAATCTTTTCGATATTTTTCAATCTATTTTAGGATTTATTGCGCCTCCAATGTCTGTAGTATTTCTTTTTGGAGTTTTATGGAAAAAAACCAGTACAAAAGCTGTAAATTTAGTGTTGACTTTAGGAACAGTACTTAGTCTTGGTGTTGGGGTACTGTATTTATGGGTGTTCCCAAATGGTGAATATCCGTGGCCTCACTTTTTACTGTTGTCTTTTTACATATTTGTAGCCCTTTGTGTTATGGTTGTGGCTATTTCATTAGCCGATAAAACCGTTCAGGAAAATCATGATGAGTTATTAACCATCAATCCAAAGGCACGACCAGATAAACAGGTGAAATTGTTGTGGGTACTGTTAACCATTGTAATGGTTTTGTTATACATCTTTTTCAACGGTCATTAAACCAAGATGAATTGGGTTTCCAGTTCACTAAAAATATAAACAACTAACATGTATTATAAGTCGTTAACGTCAAAAATTATATGTTCATTATTAGTGCTTTTCATTTCGGGAAGCACTTTGTCAGCTCAAGAAACTACTGCCGAAGAAGCGACCTGGATATGGTATCCTGGCGATTTTGAGGTTTGGTTAAGCAATAAAATGCAGGTAAGACGTACAGAGCGTGAAGCTGTTTTTCCACCGCTTTGGCAATATTACAGTCCGTATGCTTTGGTAACGTTTCAAACCGAAGTGGATATTCCTGAAGAAGATGAAGTGAAAATCTTTTCAGAAGGTCCTTTTCAGTTAATAGTCGATGGTGCTCAAATCCACGGACAGCCAAAATTGATAACAATTCCATCAGGAAAGCATAAAATATCTTTAAAAGTTTACAATCAGGAAGTATTGCCGGCCATTTTTATTGACGGAACATATGTGAACTCTAATGCGAGTTGGCAGGTAACAAACGAAGATAAATTATGGATTGATGAAGCCGGAAATGCACAACAATCAGGAACACCGTGGGTACCTGTAGGATCATGGAATTTTAATACACCGGAAGAAAAACCTTCAGAATTCCGTTTAGCCACCGAACCTTGGAATGCAAAAAGTACAGAGAAAATTGAAGGAGGCGAATTAGTAGATTTCGGAAAAGAAACCTTCGGTTACATTCAAATTCACGGTTTAAAAGGAAAAGGAAAGTTAGCCATGTATTACGGCGAATCTCGTGAAGAAGCTTTAGATTCTGCCAAGTGTGAAACTTTAGACCACTTGTCTTTCGACGGAAAACAAGCCGAAATCTACACACTTGAAGGTTCAAAAGCTTTTAGATATGTTCAGGTGCAGGCTGATGCAGGCGTAAAATACGATTCCATTTCTATGCTTTACGAATATTTACCGTTAGACTATCGCGGTAGCTTCAAATCGTCTGATGAATTACTGAATCAAATCTGGGATGTATCGGCATACACCATGCATTTAACCTCTCGTGAGTTTTTTATCGATGGCATTAAACGCGACCGCTGGGTGTGGTCTGGTGATGCTTATCAGAGTTATTTAATGAATTATTATTTATTCTTCGACTCGCCTTCTGTAGAACGTACATTATTAGCACTTCGCGGAAAGGATCCTGTCACGGCTCATATTAATACTATTATGGATTATTCGTTGTACTGGTTCGTGGGTATTTACGATTACTATTTATATACCGGCGACACGAAATTCATTCAGACGTTTTATCCTCGCATGAAATCCTTAATGGATTTCTGTTTAGAAAGACGAAACGACAACGGATTTCTGGAGCCTTTAGAAGGCGATTGGGTGTTTATAGACTGGGCAGATGGTTTACCTAAAACGGGAGAAACCAGTTTCGAACAAATGTTATTGGCAAGAAGTTTAGAGGCTATGGCGGTTAGTGCTGAAATTGCAGGCCAACAGGACGATTTTAAAAAGTATCAAACCCTTTCGGAAGAGTTAAAAGCGAAGTTGTTTGATGTCTTCTGGGATGAAGAGCAAGGCGTCATGAAACACCAACGTGTTGATGGGGAAATGCAGGATATGGTTACACGTTATGCTAATATGTTTGGTATATTCTTTAACTATTTCGATGAATCTCAAAAACAAAGTGTTAAAGATAAAGTCTTGTTGAATGACGATATTCTTCAAATCACAACCCCATACATGCGTTTTTATGAATTGGAAGCGCTTTGTGCTATGGGAGAACAAGAATTTGTTTTGGATGAAATCCGTGATTACTGGGGTGGTATGCTAGACCTTGGAGCAACATCGTTCTGGGAAAAGTACGACCCAAATCAAAGTGGTGAGGAGCACTTAGAAATGTATGGTAGACCTTACGGAAAAAGCCTTTGTCATGCTTGGGGAGCAAGCCCAATATATTTGTTCGGTAGATATTATTTGGGTGTGGAGCCTACGGCAGCAGGATATGAAACCTATACGGTGAAGCCTAATTTAGGCGGACTGAAATGGATGGAAGGTAAAGTGCCTACGCCAAACGGAACGGTAGACCTTTACTGTAGCACACGTGAGATAAACGTAAAAGCTTCAGAAGGTGAAGGAACTCTAATTATTGAAAGTAAAAGTAAACCTTCAACAAATGTGGGAGAGGTGAAATCGTTAAGTAAAAATAAATATCAGTTAACGATTAAACCTAACACTCAATATTCAATCAAATACAAAGCACTATAATTCTCTATAATGATTAAATTTATTAACAAGTTATCTTTTGTTTTGGCTTTAGCTGGATTTTCGGCTGTAGCACAAAACACCGAAATTCAATATTTATCTGGTACAGGATATCAAGACACGAAAGAATGGGAATTTAAAATTTCCGATGGACGCAAAAGTGGCGAATGGTCTACTATTAATGTGCCTTCTGTTTGGGAACAGGAAGGTTTTGGAAAATATCAGTATGGTATTCGTTTCTACGGAAAGCCATTTCCCGAAGGTATTGCAGATGAAGTAGGTGAGTATAAATACAAGTTCACCGTGCCTAAAGCATGGGAAAACAAAATCATAAAAATAGTTTTCGATGGCTCCATGACCGATACAAAAGTGCGTGTCAACGGGCGTTCGGCGAGTGATGATATACATCAAGGTGCGTTCTACAGATTCAAATACGATATCACCGATTTATTAAAATTCGGAAAAGAAAACGTACTGGAAGTTACCGTTAGCAAGGAATCGAAAAACGCGAGTGTAAACCTTGCAGAAAGACGTGCCGATTACTGGAACTTCGGTGGGATTTTCCGTCCGGTATTCTTAGAAGCGCTTCCAGCAACACATATCGATTATACATCTTTAAAAGCGGAAGCCGACGGAAGCTTTGAAGCAAATGTGTTTTTAGGAAAAGCAGGTCAAAATGTATCTGCTGAAATTACCATTTTAGATGAAAGAGGTAAAAAAGTAGGCTCTACTATGAAAGCTGAAGCCGTTAATGGCGCCGATAAATTGCATTTAGCTGGTCAGTTTGAAAATGTAAAACAATGGACAGCCGAAACACCTAATCTTTACACGGCTGAAATCAAGTTGTTAAAAGACGGTAAAGTGGTTCACGAAATTAAAGAAACCATTGGTTTCAGAACCATTGAAATTAGAAAAGGCGATGGAATCTACGTTAACGGACAACGTGTGTTAATGAAAGGGGTAAATCGTCACAGTTTCTGGCCGGAATCAGGGAGAACTTTAAACACCGAATTAAACTATGCCGATGTACGTTTAATTAAAGAAATGAACATGAACGCCGTACGTTTATCACACTATCCTCCAGATCCAGATTTCTTAAAAGCCTGTGATGAGTTAGGGTTGTATGTTATGAATGAACTTGGCGGATGGCACGGGCATTACGACGATGCTGTTGGTAAAAAGTTAGTAAAGGAAATGGTAACCCGGGATTTAAATCACCCGAGTATCATTTTCTGGTCTAATGGAAATGAAGGAGGCTGGAATACCAATTTAGATGACCAATTCGATATCTGGGACTTACAAAAACGTCCGGTATTGCATCCACAACAAGAACATAATGGTGTTGAAACCATGCATTACCGTTCTTACGGAGAGACTTTAGAGTATTTTAGAGATGATAATATTTTCATGCCAACCGAATACCTTCACGGATTATACGATGGTGGTCACGGTGCTGGTTTTGACGATTACTGGGAAGTGATGCGCAAGCACCCAAGAAGTGGTGGTGGTTACCTTTGGGTTTTTGCAGACGAAGGTATAGCGCGTACAGATCAAGATGGTCGTATTGATAACCAGGGTAACTATGGTGCCGATGGTATTGTTGGACCTCATCATGAAAAAGAAGGTAGCTTCTTTACGGTAAAAGAAGTGTGGTCGCCGGTTATGATTATGAATAAACCGGAATTGCCAAATGATTTCGATGGTACATTCTCAATTGAAAACCGTTACGATTTTACCAATTCAAACACTTGTACATTCGAATACGAATTAGTGAAATTTACCTCGCCATTAAACGGAAAATCAGAGCGTAAAACGGTTAACAAAGGCACGATTAAAGCGCCGAGTATTGAACCTCACGGAAAAGGGGAGTTAAAAGTAAACTTACCAGGTAACTGGAAAGATGCTGATGTGTTATATGTAAAAGCAACGAATGCTAATGGTGAAGAATTATGGACTTGGGATTTCACATGGGAAAAAGAAAGTGAAGCTAAAGTATCAGCTTCAGGAAACGTAGATTTAAATGAATCTAATGAGTTTTATACGGTTTCTGCTTCAGGAACAGTTGTTAAATTCGATAAAACTTCTGGGAAATTAGTTGAAGTTAAACAAAACGGAAGCACCATCAGTTTAGCTAACGGACCAAAAATTATTATGGCACGCCGTGGTGATCGTACGTTAGACGGAACTGTAAATCCTGAATTCTTAAAAGGAGAAGATCGTATTTATAAAGAATTTGCTTGTATTGATGAAGAAGTAAACTGTTCTGAAAACTTGTTAAACATTTCAGCTAAAGAAGAGGATGGAAAAGTTGTTGTTGAAGCCAATTATCACGGTATTCTTCAAAAAGTAGTTTGGACAGTTGATGCATCAGGATTAATTCAGTTAGATTACGAATACGAGTATAATGGTGTTGTTGATTTAGCAGGTGTGTATTTCGATTATCCGGAAGAAAAAATGCAACATAAAAAATGGTTAGGTGATGGGCCTTACCGTGTTTGGCAAAACCGTTTAAAAGGAACCACTTTAGATATCTGGGAAAACGATTATAACGATCCAATTCCGGGTGAGTCATTTAACTATCCTGAGTTTAAAGGCTATTTCAATAACTGGCAGTGGGCTGAGTTTACTACAGAAGAAGGTAAAATATATATCGAAAACAAAGGAACCGATACATACTTAGGGGTGTATTCACCTCGCGATGGTCGTGATGCTTTATTATACACGATTCCAAATACAGGAATTGCCCTGTTAGATGTAATTCCTCCAGCGAGGAATAAAGTAAATGCAACCGATTTATGTGGGCCATCATCACAACCAAAATGGTTAAGCGGACTACAAAAACGTACGGTTTATTTAAAGTTTGAAAAGTAACATAAAACGTCATTATGAGGAGTGAGGAACGAACGCAAAAGTAGTCTCATTCAAAGCGTTGAGATTGCTTCATTCCAGAAAAGGGATTCAAAATGACATACAAATAAAAAGTGAAAATGAAATCAAAAGGTATTTTACAATTTGCTGCAATAATCGGTATTCTGGTTTCAGTAATTTCCTGTGTTTCAAAACCCGAAAAGTTGAAGAAACGCGAGATTACCGATGCTGTAATGGAAGAGATTTATAACGAAATTAAAACACCATACAAATATGGTATGGTTATGGTTCCAACTGATAATTCATATAAAATGGATTGTCCGAGTATCTATAGAAAAGATAGCAAATGGTACATGACGTATTTAATTTTTGAAGGTCGTGGTTACGAAACCTGGCTAGCGGAAAGTGATGATTTATTACACTGGAATCACTTAGGAAAAGTCATGTCGTTTTCAAAAGATACCACCGAATGGGACGTGAATCAAAAAGCAGGATATATTGCGTTACAAGACCCAACCTGGGGTGGTTCTTATGCCTGGGAACCTTACGATGGTAAATACTGGGTAAGTTATTTTGGAGGAAATACAACAGGTTACGAAGCTGGAATTCTATCTATGGGAATGGCTTACGCCGATGAATTGCCAACCAAGCCTAAAGAATTTATACGTTTACCAGAACCTGTTCTTAGACCGAATGACGATAAGGCCAGATGGTGGGATAACAGCACCATGTATAAAAGCTCAGTGATTCGAGATGTAGAAAAAGAAACAGGTCATGAATTTATCATGTATTACAATGCCCGTGGCGATAGTATTAATCCGGCGAAAGGTGCTGAGCGTATTGCGATGGCAGTTTCAGACGATATGAAAAACTGGAAACGTTACGGAGATGCGCCGTTAATTAATCACCACAGAGGAATTTCGGGTGATGCTTATATTCAACGTATTAACGATACCTGGGTGATGTTTTATTTTGGTGCCTTCTGGACCGGTTGGGATCAGGGTGCTTTTAACCGTTTCGCGGTGTCTAACGATTTAATTCACTGGAAAGACTGGGAAGGTGAAGATTTAGTTAATTCAACCGAGCCTTACGACGATATGTTTGCACATAAATCTTTTGTAGTGAAACATGATGGCGTTGTGTATCATTATTACTGTGCGGTGAATAAAGCCGGACAACGAGGTATTGCTTTAGCAACGTCTAAAGATATTGGAACAAGCGATTTACATTTTGTGGCACCACCAAATGAAGAAAATAAAGCTGAATAACGATGTGTCACCCTGAATTGTCTCACTGAGCGGAGTCGAAGTGTATTTCAGGGTCTCATTAAGTTAGGTTACAAATTTCAAGAAGCCGAAATAAATTCGGCATGATAAAAAAGATGTATCGATGAGGAAAAGAATTAGTGTCATATTGTTTTTAATAAGTAGCACTTGGTTTGCTCAGGCACAAACAGTAACAGGAGAGCCAGCAGGAATTCCTGAAATTCCAAAAAAGTATAGCTACACACCATGGGAAGATCCATTGGTAACCAGTATAAACCGTCAACCGGCAAGGGCGACGGCTTATTCGTATAAAACGGTTGAAGATGCTTTAGAAGGCAACCGCGAGAAAAGCCGATTGGTCATGCTTAACGGCGAATGGGATTTTAAATATTCAGTGAATTTAGATCAGGCGCCAAAAGATTTTTATAAAACCGAAGTTAAAGGTTGGCATAAAATAGAAGTACCTTCTAATTGGGAATTAAAAGGCTACGACATTCCTATTTATAAAAGTGCCGTATACCCATTTAGACCGGTGAATCCGCCGTACGTGCCGAAAGATACCAATGGCATTGGTTCATATCAACATAAATTTAAGGTCCCTAAAGACTGGCAAAAAGATATGACAGTTACGCTTCATTTTGGAGGCGTAAGTTCTGCTTTTCAAGTGTGGTTAAATGGTGAGTTTTTGGGTTATGGCGAAGATAGTTTCTTGCCTTCAGAATTTAATATTTCACCTTACTTAAAAGAAGGCGACAATGTATTGTCGGTTCAGGTGATGCGTTACAGCGATGGTGCGTATTTAGAAGATCAGGATCACTGGCGCATGAGCGGTATTCAGCGTGACGTTTTTATCATGGCTGAACCTAAATTACGCATTCAGGATTTCTTCTATCAAACAAAACTCGATAAGCAATATAAAGATGCAGTGTTTCAATTGCGCCCGAAACTGGAAAATCTTACTGGCGATACCATTAGAAAAGCGAGTTTCGAGTTTCAGTTGTATAACGATAAAAACGAAGCCCTTTTTGAAAAACCTGTGGATACCTTAGCGATAGATATGCTTAACGAAAGTTATCCGCGTTTAGATAATGTGCGTTTTGGTTTATTCGAAAGAAAAATTGAAAATCCGAAGAAATGGAGTTCTGAAGATCCTAATCTGTACACGTTGGTCATGACCTTAAAAGATGATAACGGTACAATTACCGAAGTAAAATCTTGTAAAGTCGGCTTCCGTTCCATTGAATTTTCAAAAGAAAACGGCAAAATGCTCATTAACGGTAAGGAAACTTACATATACGGTGTGAATCGTCACGACCATCATCCGGTGCGAGGTAAAGCCTTAACACGTGCTGATATTGAGGAAGATGTTAAAACGATTAAGCAGTTTAATTTTAATACCATTCGAACAAGTCACTATCCAAACGACCCGTATTTCTACGAATTATGCGACGAATATGGAATTATGGTGATGGATGAAGCTAATCTGGAAACTCATGGTATTGGCGGGCAGTTAAGTAACGATGCCCGATGGACGCACGCTTTTGTAGAGCGTATGAGCCGCATGGTAGAGCGCGATAAAAATCACCCAAGTGTTATTATCTGGAGTTTGGGTAATGAATCTGGGAAAGGGCCTAACCACGCAACAATGGCTGCCTGGACACGCGATTTCGATATTACCAGACCAATACATTACGAGCCAGCACAGGGAAATCCAAAGCTGGATGGTTACATCGATGAACGCGACCCAAGATATCCAGCGACAAACGACCACTCACACCGATTTGAAAATCCGCAGGACGATTGGTATGTCGATATGGTAAGTCGTTTTTATCCGGGAGTGTATACGCCTGAATTTTTACTACAGAATAAGTCGGATATGAGACCAATATTATTTGTGGAATATTCACACTCTATGGGGAATTCAACAGGTAATATGAAAGAATTCTGGGACGAGTTTAGACGCTTGCCAAGAATGATTGGTGGTTGTATCTGGGATTATAAAGATCAGGGCTTATTAAAAGTTGATGAAAACACCGGACAGGAATTTTATGCCTACGGTGGCGATTTTGGTGAAGTACGTCACGATGGTAATTTCTGTATCAATGGTATTGTTGCTTCCGATGGACGACCAAAAGCAGCCATGTACGAAAACAAGTGGGTGTATCAACCAGTGACTTCAAGTTTTAAAGGACATCATCAATTAAAAGTGAAAAACCGACGAGCAGAAAAATCACTGGACGATTTAATTCCCGTGTTAAAGATATTGTTAAATGGGAAAGTTTTTAAAGAAGTGGTTTTAGAACCTTTTAATCTGAAAGCAGGTGATAGTACTGTTTTAGATTTGCGTAAATACGTGCCTATGTTTAAAACGAATGCAGAAATTCTTCTTGAGATTGAGTTTCAACTTTCGGAAGATACACCATGGGCTAAAAAAGGATTTGTAGTAGCAAAAGATCAATTCGATCCTAAACAATTAAGAGACAAATCGTATTTGTTTTCTAAAGAAAAAGGAAGTGTTTCAGCTGAAGAAAATAATAACGACATAGAAGTTTCAGGGGGAAATTTCAACATTAAATTTAATAAAGAAAACGGGGCTTTAGGTTCGTATGTGTTTAATAACGAAGAACAGGTGTTTGCCCCATTGCTACCAAATTTCACTCGTCCGTTTACCGATAACGACACTAAAGGATGGAAACCGCATAAAGTATTAAAACAGTGGTATGATAACAAACCAGTTTTAACTTCCGTGAAAACGGAACAATCAGGAAATGATGTGGTTGTTATTTCAAATTACGAGATGATTAAAGATAGCGCAAGTGTTTCTGTAACTTATAATATTAAACCGTCTGGATTAATTAAAGTGGATTATAAACTTAGCGCTTCAACCGATTTGCCGAATATTCCAAAAGTGGGTATGCAAATGGGTATAAAAGATGATTTCAGACAAATTTCTTGGTACGGAAAAGGCGAATTGGAAAATTATATCGATCGTAACTATGGCTTTTTTGTAGAGCGTTACAGTCTGCCTTTAGAGGATTTTATGGAACCATATGTTAGACCGCAGGAAAATGGTAACAGAACCGATGTACGTTGGATGGCGGGCACAACATCAACTAAAAATGAAGGGCTATTGATCGTTGCAAATCATCAACCTTTAAGTATGAGTGTTTGGCCGTATACCGAAGAGAATATCAATGCTGCAAAACATACTTACGATTTAATAGAATCGGGATATTTAACCATTAATATCGATTTAATTCAAATGGGTATAGGTGGTAACGATAGCTGGTCGCCGGTTAGTGCGCCATTGAAAAAATATCAAATTCCGTCGAAAGATTACGAGTATAGTTTCTTTGTGTTGCCTTTTAAAGGGAAAGACGGATTAAACAAAACATTAGAGAAATTTCAGTATTAATGACCTTATCTTTTAAACATATTTGCCTGATTCTGGTGCTGCTTTTAGTGTCTTGTAAAGAACAAGAACCGCAAAATCTATCTTATTTTGAACCAACCGAAGATTCTTCTAAACCTTGGGTGTATTGGTATTGGATGCGTAGCGCCTATTCTAAAGAAGGTATTACAGCCGATTTAGAAGCGATGAAACAAGCGGGTATTCGAGGTGCTTATTTAATGACGATCAAAGGACCGGATGAAGAGCCTTTAATGAATCCGCCAGTGGTGCAATTGAGTAAAGAGTTCTGGGATTTAGTACGTTGGGCTTTACAGGAAGCCGACCGATTAGGTTTGAAAATTGCCTTTCACCCGGCAGACGGCTTTGCAGTTGCGGGAGGTCCTTGGATTACCCCGGAATTATCCATGCAAAAAGTAATTTGGTCAGACACAATCGTGAGTTCAGAACAAACTAAAGGAATAAAATTACCACTTCCGAAGCATTACAAAGATTATTATCAGGACATTGCCACGTTCGCGATACCTGTTGATAAGGTGTTTAAAACATCGGTTGATATTCAACCTAAAATCACAACTACTTTAGAAGGTGTCGACGCTTCATTTTTAAGTGATAATTCAACTGAACAAACGCAATTCAGATTAGGAGAGCCGGGCTATATTCAATATGAATTTGAAACGCCTTTTGATTGTAAATCGCTTCAGGTTGAAACGCGTGGAAATAATTATCAGGCGCACCGCATGATTGTTCTAGTGAGCAACGACGGCAAAACCTTTAAAAGTCTTGGTCGTTTGGAAACGCCGCGTTCGGGATGGCAGGATACGGATGCGTTTTATACGCACAGCCTTTCCGCGAAAGCGAAATATTTCCGGTTTGTTTACAATCCTGAAGACTCAGAACCGGGAGCTGAAGATATTGATATGGCCAAATGGAATTCACCATTTAAGGTTACAAAAATTATTCTTTCTGAAGAACCGTTGATTGATAATTACCAGGGGAAATCGGGTGCCGTTTGGCGTTTAAGTTCTAGAAATACCGAAGCTCAAATTCCACAATCAGATTGTATGAGAACCAGCGACATCGTGAATGTCTCGGAATTTATTGATGTTAATGGTGTTTTAAACTGGGAAGCGCCAAAAGGAAACTGGCGCATTATACGTTTTGGACACACATCAACCGGACATGAAAATGCAACTGCCGGTGGTGGTCGTGGTCTGGAAGTCGATAAATTTAATAAAGAAGCGGTTCAGTTTCAGTTAGACCATTGGTATGGCGAAATGCGTCGTACTGCAGGTGAAGATCAGGCTTCGAAAGTGGTTGAAATTCTTCATATGGACAGCTGGGAATGTGGTAGCCAGAACTGGTCGCCGGTGTTCAGAGATGAGTTTAAAACCCGTCGCGGTTACGATATCGTTCAATATTTACCGGTTATGGCCGGAATTCCGCTGGATAATATTGAAAAATCGGAACAAATCCTTTACGATATTAGAAAAACCATTGCCGAATTAACGGCTGATAATTTCTTCGGAACTTTAAAAGAAGAAGCGATAAAAACGGGTGTGAAGTTCAGTACTGAAAATGTAGCGCCAACCATGACAAGTGATGGCTTGTTACATTTTAAATATGTCGATTATCCGAGTGGTGAATTTTGGTTTAGAAGCCCCACACACGATAAACCAAACGATATGCTCGATGCGATTAATGGCGGACATATTTACGGTCGCGATATTATTCAGGCGGAAGCTTTTACGCAATTGCGAATGGATTGGGATGAGCATCCAAGGAATTTAAAAACCATGGCCGATAGAAATTATGCTTTGGGTATTAATCGCTTTTTCTACCACGTGTTTATGCATAATCCGTGGTTAGATAGAAAACCAGGTATGACTTTAGATCCTATCGGAACATTTTTTCAACGTGATCAAACTTGGTGGGAACCAGGAAGTGCTTTTTTTGAGTATTGTAAAAATGTTCAGTTTCAGCTTCAAAAAGGACAACCAGTAATCGATTTTGCGGTGTTTACTGGGGAAGATATTCCATCACGTTCGGTATTGCCGGATCGTTTGGTGCCGTTTATGCCGAATATTTTTGGGGAAGAGCGTGTGGCTTCCGAAGCTATCCGACTAAAAAATGAAGGGCAACCAACGGCGAGAATGCCGAAAGAAGTAAAATATACCAAAAACAGCACCGATTTATCGAAATGGGTGAATGCTTTAAACGGTTATAAATACGATTCGTTTAACAGCGATGTGTTGTTAAATGCTGAAGTGAAAAATGGTCAAGTCGTTTTTAAAGATGCTTTAACTTATAACTTCTTGGTTTTTCCAGACCACCGAAAAATGATGCCGAGTAATATTATGTCATTACAGGTGGCTCAAAAATTAGTTAATTTGGTAAAAGCCGGAGCGACTATTTTGGTGGGAGAAAAACCAGATGAAAAGGCAGAATTAATGACTAGTCAAACTGAATGGCAAGGTTTAGTAGATGAGCTTTGGTCAGGTAACGGAGAAAAACAATGGGATTTAGGAAAAGGAAAAGTGATTCAATTGCCATATTTGGGAGCTACGTTTTCAGAATTAGGTGTTACGCCTAATGTTTTGGTTGATAAAGATATCGCCTGGACGCAGCGTCAATCTGTTGATGAATCGATTTATTTCTTGTCAAATCAATTGGAAGAGACACGTGATTTAGATGTGTCGTTTAGAATCAGTGGAAAAATTCCGGTGTTATATCATCCAATTTCAGATGAAACGGTGGTGTTAGAAAACTGGACGGTTGAAAACGGTAGAACCATTGTGCCTTTACAATTTCAACCAAACGAAGCGTATTTTATCATTTTTGAAGATGAAACCGATAAAAAGGCATCAACGGGAACGCCAAACTGGGAAAGTTTTAAAACCGTTGAAACTTTAAATGAAGATTGGACGCTTCAGTTTGATGCAGCTTACAACGGACCTTCAGAGGCTCTTCAAATTAATCAATTATTCGACTGGACAACTTCAGCTAATGATAGTATTAAATTTTATTCAGGAACGGCGACATACACGAAAACATTCAATTGGAATGAAAGTAAGTCTAACGATTTTTGGTTGCAGTTTGATGAGGTTAATTGCATTGCTGAGGTGATTTTAAACGACAGACCTTGTGGTGTTGTCTGGACGTATCCTTTTAGAATAAATATTTCTGAAGCCTTAAAAACAGGAGAGAATACGTTGACTGTAAAAGTTACAAACACCTGGGCTAACCGATTAATTGGCGATGAGAAATTACCAAAAGACCAACGCCTAACATGGACAACGGCGCCATTTAGACTCGATGATACCATGATGGTGAAATCTGGCCTATTGGGAGAAATAAAAATTATTAAGAAAAACTAAATAATTACGAATATGTCAGACTGAGCTTGTCGAAGTCTTGAGTCTAAAATGAATATTCATAAAAACTAAACGTAATTCATGAAAAATAAAATAGTATTAGTAATAGCTTGTGTTTTTAGCGTATTCACTTTGCAAGCCCAAATAAAATTACCGGCATTGTTTTCAGATCATATGATGTTGCAACAACAGGGCATTGCGCCTATTTGGGGCTGGGCTTCGAAAAATGAAAGTTTAAAAATTACCACGTCGTGGGATAATAAAGTTTACGAGGTAAAAGCTGATAAAACCGGAAAATGGAAAACCAGTTTGCAAACTCCTGCGGCAGGCGGGCCGTATACGATTTCTGTTTCTAACGGAAGTGAAACTAAAACGGTTAACAATGTGTTGATAGGTGAAGTTTGGTTGTGTTCTGGGCAGTCTAATATGGAAATGCCTTTAAAAGGTTTTCCTGGTCAGCCAGTGCAAGGCGGTAATGAAGCGATTGTGCATTCAAACAATAAAAATATTCATTTTATAACTGTACCACGAGCAACAGTTCTAGAGCCAAAACAAGATTTTGAAGGGGGATGGCAAGTGGCTTCACCAAAAACGACTGGCGATTTTAGTGCAACAGCCTGGTATTTCGGATCCTTATTACAAGACGTTTTAGATGTGCCTGTGGGTATGATTGTAGTGTCGTATGGCGGTTCGAATGTTGAAGCATGGATGAACGAAGAAATGCTTAAAGATTTCGATTTAGCTTTAGAATTGCCAAAAAATGAAAGTGATTTAAAAAGTAATCCTAACCGTGTGCCAACAACCTTATTTAACGGGATGTTGTCGCCTGTAATTGGTTATGGTATTAAAGGCGCGATCTGGTATCAGGGGGAATCGAATTACGAACGTTCGTTTCAGTATAAAGATCTATTTAAAAAAATGGTAACGTCATGGCGCGAATTATGGAATCAGGGTGAGTTCCCATTCTATTTTGCACAAATTGCACCATTTGACTATGCACGTTTTCATCCGAATGATAATAAAGAGGAATACAATTCGGCTTACTTAAGAGAAGCACAGTTAAAGGCTTCAATAGAAATTCCTAATTCAGGAATGGCGGTTTTATTAGATGTTGGTGAGTTTGGAAATATTCATCCGGCACAAAAAAATAAGGGCGGAGAACGTCTGGCATATCAGGCATTAGCCAAAACTTATGGGTTTGAAGGTTTCGAGTTTGAAAGTCCGGAGTTTAATGCTATGGAAGTTAAAGGAAGTACAGTAACCGTGTCGTTTAATAATGTACCGAACGGCGTAACGTCTTACGACAAAGAAGTAGTTGGTTTCGAAATTGCAGGAGAGAATAAAGTGTTCTATCCGGCGCAAGCGGTTTTAAGAAGAAAGTCGGTATTGTTATCGTCTCCGCAAGTTGAAAAACCAGTTGCTGTTCGATACTTATTTAAAGATTTCACTAAAGCTGAAATTTTCAGTACCGGTGGTTTACCAATGTCTTCGTTTAGAACCGATAATTGGTAGTTAAAAATACGCTTCGACAGGCTCAGCGTGACATCTTGTTCTGTTTTACTATTGTCAGACTGAGCTAGTCGAAGTCTATTTTGAAGTAATTAAATTCAATTAATAAAAAGGAAAGTGCTATTAACACTAAAAAAAATCAGTTCATTAAGTTTGTTTTTTCTGATGTTCTTTTCAGTAAAGGCGCAAATCCCCACGCTTGAAAATTACAATCAAGTGTGGACAACCCAGAGTAAAAACGCATCAGAATCTATGCCTTTAGGCGGCGGTGATATTGGCGTGAATGTTTGGGTAGAACAGGGGAATTTATATTTCTATTTTTCCAAAAGTGGTACCTTCGACGAGCATAATACGTTGTTGAAATTAGGGCGTGTAAAAGTTGAATTAACACCTAATCCGTTTAAAAATGATGAAGATTTTCATCAGGAATTGAATTTGAAGGATGGCTATGTTGCCGTGTCACAAAACAATACTGAAGTCAAATTGTGGGTCGATGTGTTCAGCCCGGTGATACATGTTGATGTAAAAAGTAAAGACGCTTTAACCATGCAAGCGTCGTACGAAAGCTGGCGTTATAAAAATCGAAAAGTAGAAGGCCGTGCGAATAATGCCAACTCTTACAAATGGGCACCGCAAGGCGATATTATGACATTCAAAGATTCTATTTCGTTTGAAGATAATACCATTCAGTTTTATCATAAAAACAGAGAATATACCGTGTTTGATGTTGCGGTGAAGCAGCAAAAAATGGAATCGGTTAAAGAAGAGATGATGAACCCTTTAAAACACCTTACGTTTGGGGGTGTTATGAAGGGAGCGAATATGAAATCGAAAGGCGTTTACACAGGTAAATATGTGAATATCGATTTTCAGGGTTATAGTCTGGTAAGCAGAAAGCCGAGTAAAAAGCACCGTTTAGAAGTGTATTTACATACGGTTCAAAATGAAGATATTTCAGTTTGGAAACAGGAAGTACAAAACTTATTAACTTCATACAAACCCAAAGAAAAGGAATCGAAACTTTGGTGGAACAATTTCTGGAATCGCAGTTTTATTTATACAAAAACCGATAACAAAGCACAGAAAGATTCTGTTTATCAAATAGGGCAGAATTATCAGTTGTTTCGCTATATGCTAGGTTGTAATGCTTACGGAAAATACCCAACAAAATTCAACGGTGGTTTGTTTACTTACGACCCAGTGTACATTAAGGAAGATCATACTTTTACGCCCGATTTTAGAAATTGGGGCGGCGGAACCATGACACAACAAAATCAGCGTTTGGTGTACTTTCCTATGTTGAAAAGTGGCGATTTTGATATGATGGTGTCGCAGTTAGATTATTATTTGACCCTTCAAAAAAATGCCGAATTACGTAGCAAAGTCTATTGGAATCATAACGGCGCAGCGTTTACCGAACAATTAGAAAATTTTGGCTTGCCAAATCCAGCTGAGTACGACTGGAAACGTCCAGCAGATTACGATCCGGGACTGCAATACAACGCTTGGTTAGAATACCAATGGGATACGGTTTTTGAGTTCTGTAAAATGATGCTCGAGCAAAAGGAATACGCCAATATCGATATTAAAAAGTATAATAATTTTATATTAAGTTGTCTGCGCTTTTTCGATGAACATTATCAGTATTTGGCAAAAAAACGCGGACGAAAAGCTTTAGACGGTAACGGGCATTTGGTACTGTTTCCGGGTTCGGCGGTTGAAACCTATAAAATGGCGAATAATGCCAATAGTACGATTTCAGCATTAAAAGTGATAAGTGAAAAATTATTAAAGCTGTCTTCAAACGATTTATCTTCAGAAGACGTTGAATATCTAAATGCGTTTCAAACGCGTATTCCGCCTTTAAATTTCAGAGAAATAGACAATAAAAAAGTATTGTCGCCTGCCAAAACCTGGGAACGTATAAATAACACCGAAGCTGCACAATTGTATCCTGTCTATCCATGGAAATTATACAGCATTGGGCAACCCGATTTAGAGGTAGCGCAGAATACTTATAAGCTCGATGAAGATTTAATAAAATTCCGAAGTCATGTAGGTTGGAAGCAGACCAATATCATGGCAGCCAGACTTGGTTTAACCGATGAAGCTTCAAAATACACCTTGTTAAAAATGGCAAATGCCGAACCACGATTTCCAACATTCTGGGGGCCTGGTTTCGATTGGGTGCCAGACCACAATTGGGGCGGTTCGGGTATGATTGGTATGCAGGAAATGCTCATGCAGGAAGTCAACGGGAAAATTTTACTATTTCCGGCATGGCCAAAAGACTGGGATGTACATTTTAAATTGCATGCCACGCAAAACACCACGGTAGAGGTAAAGCTTGAAAATGGTCGCGTAGATATTATAAAAGTGGTTCCAGAAAACAGGAGAAACGATATTCAAAATCTTTTAGATTTTACATTAACCGAAAAATTAAACTTAAACTAAAAATGAAAAAACTAAAATACACATTAGGCAATTTGTTGCTTTTAGCAGCAGTGCTTTTTAATGTGCAATGTCAACCTGATAAAAAAGTCGAAAAGCAAACGGTGAAAGTTGATTTCGATTTCTCAGGCAGACGCTTATCTGAGGTTCATGATCCGTTGTATAAAGAATGGGTGATTAATGAAGGAACTTTAGATGAGAAAAATTTTGAAGAAGTTACTGTAAAACTGCAAGGCAATTTTAAGTCTAATTGGGTTAAAATTGGCATGAGTGCGCCGCATTATGCGCAATTGGTAAGTGACGGTTTAATTTCAAATGAACCAGTTGAAGTTGTTATTTCAGGATTAAAACCGGGAAAGCATAGCTTATTAACCTTTCATAATACCTTCGACAAACTTGAAAATAAAGGGATATCGAATCTTAAAATATCTGTAAATGGCCAAGTGGTTGAAACGATAACCCCAAGTAACCGTGCGTTTTCAAAAGTTGATGCTGGTACAGCCTATTTAAAGTTTATTGCCGAAGCTAATAAGGATGTTGTTGTTCGTTTTGAAAGTGAAAATAATTCGGATGCATCGGAAATAGTGATTAACGGATTTGAAATTGATACCCCGGATATTAAAAAGCAAGCCAATACGCCTTATCCGGAAAATTTAGATGAACATGTTGTGGTTGAAAATGATTTGCAATTACAATGGCAATCACCAAAAGGCACAAAGTCGTATCAATTATATTTCGGAGATAATAAAGATGCCGTTTTAAATGCTGATGAATCTTCGGAATTATTTAAAGGTCAATTAACGACCAATAGTTATGAAGTTGGTGATTTATACAGCATGAGCACCTATTACTGGCGTGTTGATGCGATTGATGCGAATGGCGATATTACCCAAGGTAATGTTTGGGCATTCAGACCGGCACAATTGGCGTTTCCGGGAGCCGAAGGTTACGGACGTTTTGCTATTGGTGGCCGTGGAGGAAAAGTAGTAGAAGTTACCAACTTAAACGACGATGGTCTTGGAAGTTTCCGCGAAGCGGTAACACAAGATATTGGTCCGAGAACTATAGTGTTTAATGTTTCTGGAAATATTAAATTGAAATCTCGTTTAGTTATCAGTCATCCATATATAACTGTAGCAGGGCAAACCGCCCCTGGCGATGGTATTACTATAAGTAGAGCACCTGTTGGTTTAACTGGTGATGAAGGTATTGTTCGTTTTTTACGAGTGCGTTTAGGGTCTGGAACAACCTTTGATGGTATGGGACTTACCGGAGCAAACAATAGTATAATTGATCATTGTTCTATTAGTTGGACTATTGATGAATCGTTTAGTTCTCGTGGAGCGCATCATATTACACTGCAACGCACCTTAATTTCAGAAGCTTTAAACGTTGCTGGTCATGATAAATATGAAGCTGGTAAAATGCATGGTTACGCAGCGACTATTGGCGGCGATATAGGTAGTTTTCATCATAATTTATTAGCGCATAATTACGGAAGAAACTGGAGTATGGGAGGCGGATTAAACGGAGATGGATATTATTCAGGGCGTTTAGATATCCGCAATAATGTGGTGTATAACTGGGGGCACCGCACAACCGATGGTGGAGCTAATGAAGTTAATTTTGTTAATAACTACTATAAGCCTGGAGCAGCCACCGATATTTTTGTGGCTTTAACCGCCGATCACGAAGGTGTTGGAAAAGGAAGTCAGCGTTATTATTTTGAAGGTAATGTGATGCCTGGATATTTTGATGAAAACAGTCAGGAAAAAGGAAGACGTTCGCGTATTAAAAACAATGAAATAGTCGATTACGAAACCTTCGTTGATGAGCCGTTTTTTGAATCGTTCGTAAACACGCAATCAGCTAAAGCAGCTTATAAAAACGTGTTGTCCGATGTTGGCGCTATGCAACCGTATTTCGATAGACATGACCAACGAATTATTGATGAAACCCTAAAAGGAACCTATAGTTTTAAAGGAAGTAAAAGTGGGTTGCCGGGTATGATTGATACCGAACTCGATGCTGGCGGATTCCCAGATTATGGTAATGAAACCAGAACTGCCGATTGGGACACTGATCACGATGGTTTACCAAACTGGTGGGAGAACGCTAAAGGTTTCAATGTGAATTCAGTAGCAGGAGATTTTTCAGAAGCAAATAATGATGAAAATAAAGATGGCTTTACAGAATTAGAGCAATATCTTAACTGGATGGCACAACCGCATTATTTTATATCTAAAAACGAAACCTTAGAATTCAATGCAACCGATTATTTTAAAGGTTACGAAAACAAACCAGAATTTGGGTTTTCTCAAGTGATTAATGGTGAAGTCCAATTGGAAGATAGAAAAATTATTTTTACTCCTTTAGATAAAGGTTTCGCTTCATTCATTATTTCAGTGAAAGATGCCGATGGCGATTCGATGATACGATTGATAAATGTATTTGTGAAATAAAACATATTAACAAATGAAAAATAAAATAGTTTTACTCGGTTTATTTGCAGCGAGTGCTTTGTCTTTTTCTCAGGACAAAGGTTTGGTGGCAAACGCCGATAGTCCGCATACAAAATTGCATAGTGTGAATTTACATGATGTGCAATGGACAGGCGGATTTTGGAAAGAACAGTATGATGTTGGTGTTAATAACACGTTACCCTACATGTGGGATTTGTATCATAACGATTCCATTACCCATGCCTATGCCAATTTTAAAATTGCAGCAGGTTTAGAAAAAGGAAAACACAGCGGGCCTTCATTTCACGATGGCGATTTTTATAAAATTTTGGAAGGTATGGCAGCAGCATATGCTGTGACGCAAGATCCGGAATTGGATCAGGAAATGGATATTGCTATTGCCATGTTTGCAAAAGCTCAACGACAAGATGGTTATATTAATACGCCGGTTTTAATTGAAGAACGTTGGGGGACATTAGGGCCTGAAGAATTACAGAAGCAATTAGGTTTCGAGAAGTATAACATGGGGCATTTAATGACCGCCGCTTGTGTGCATTATCGAGCCACAGGAAAAACAAATTTTATGGAGGTAGCTAAAGGTGTTGCCGATTTTTTATACGATTTTTATAAAAAAGCATCGCCGGAATTAGCGCGAAATGCTATTTGTCCGTCGCACTATATGGGCATTGTTGAAATGTACCGCACGGTGAAAGATCCCCGTTATTTAGAGTTAGCTAATAACCTGATTGATATTCGCGGCACAACTGATGATGGTACAGACGATAATCAGGATCGTGTGCCATTTAGGGAGCAGACCACAGCTATGGGACATGCCGTAAGAGCCAATTACTTATATGCCGGTGTAGCCGATTTGTATGCTGAAACAGGCGAAGAAAAATTACTTGAAAATTTGGAGTCAATCTGGGAAGATGTGGTCTATAGAAAAATGTATATCACAGGTGCCTGTGGCGCGTTGTACGATGGCACTTCTCCTGACGGAACTGCTTACGATCCGGCAGTAGTTCAAAAAATACATCAGGCTTATGGGCGTCCGTTTCAATTACCAAATGCAACAGCGCATAACGAAACCTGTGCGAACATAGGTAATGTACTTTGGAACTGGCGTATGTTACAAATTACTGGCGATGCCAAGTATGCCGATATTGTTGAGTTGGCACTTTACAACAGCGTATTGTCTGGCGTTAGTTTAGAAGGGACTGAGTTTTGTTATAATAATCCGTTAAATGTATCGGAAGATTTACCATTTCAACAGCGTTGGGGAAGTAAGCGAGAAGGCTATATTGCCTTATCAAATTGTTGTGCTCCCAATGTAACACGTACACTGTCGGAAATTGGAAATTATGCTTATAATTTATCAGAAGATGGTTTATATGTGAACCTTTTCGGAAGTAATCATTTAACCACCGTAACATCAAAAGGAGAAAAATTAGAGATTGAACAGGAAACCAATTACCCTTGGGAGGGAAAAGTGACTTTAAAAATAAGCAAAGCCCCTAAAAAAGACTTTTCAATTTTTGTTAGAATTCCAGGATGGAGTCAAAATGCTGAAATAAAAATAAACGGCGTTGCCTTTACAGGAAAAATCGCTTCAGAAAGTTATGCAGTATTAACTCAAAAATGGAAAAAAGGCGATGTTATCGAATTAAATCTGCCTATGCATGTCGAATTAATGCAAGCCAATCCTTTGGTTGAAGAAACTAAAAATCAGGTAGCAGTAAAGCGTGGTCCTCTGGTATATTGCTTAGAATCTGATGACTTATCTGAAAAAGCCGAAATTAATTCCATTGTTTTGGATGTTAATTCAGATTTCGGTGTCAAAAAAGTAAATATCAATTCAAGAGAAGTTGTTGGTATTTCCGCGAAAGCTTTTGTTGAAAATGATGATTGGAAGAATACATTGTATCGTCCTATTTCAAAAGATAAAATGAAAATGGATATCACTTTAATTCCATATTATGCTTGGGGAAATCGTAAAAAGGAAGAAATGACAGTTTGGTTGCCATACTGATAAAGTTTACAAGGAAGTATAATCTTTAATTAATTAACGAAAAAGGCTAAAAATATATGTTTTTAGCCTTTTTCCTTTTATCTTTATTGGGTTTCATTTAAAGGCTATGCCTAGCAATAGAAATGCTTCAAATTTAATGTATTGATATAATTGACAGGACTTGTTGAAAATTACCATAACCTTGTAATTTTAGTAGTCGAACAATGCATAATCAGACGGGTTTAGTGTTGTTAAACGCCTTCGAGCGGTGAATTTCATAAAAATTGAAATTGAAATTTTACAGTTTTCTTTTTTCTCAATTATTCAGAGGTGGTTATAAGAGCTTATTTTAAAGGTGATTATTGGGTGATGTCATTAAATGCATAAAAAATGATTTACAAAATCGGTCGCAGTTCAAAATTAACAACAAATATTTGTTAAATTCACAATATTAGTACCTTGTTACTTAGGACATGTAAGTAATATTTTATAATTTAAACGAACTAAACAATTTAAACTAAACAAACAAGTATGAAAAAGACATTTACTAAGGTATTTATCTTGTTTTTTTTCTGTCTTAGTCTATCTGTTTTTGCACAAGGAACGAGTGGGAAAATAACTGTTTCTGGCGAGGTGGTAGATGCGACGGGTATTCCTTTGCCGGGAGTTAATGTGATAGAGAAAAATACGACGAATGGCGTTGTTACAGACTTTGATGGAAAATATGAAATTAAAGTAGGAGAAGAAAGCATCCTAGTATTCTCCTTTGTAGGGATGAAAAAAACTGAGATTTCTGTAAAAGGAAGAAGTGACTTTAATGTTACTCTTCAAGAAGACACAGCAACTTTAGATGAAGTTGTAGTTGTTGGTTATGGAACTCAGAAGCGTGAAGCAGTTACAGGTTCTGTGGCTACGGTAAAGATGTCAGATATTGAGGATTTGCCAGTTGGAAATATTGGTTCAGCACTTGTTGGACGCGTGCTTGGGGTTGGTGTTTCAGGAGGAGAATCAAGACCTGGTACTTCAGCTCAATTGCAACTACGTAATCCGCCTACGGGAAACAATATTAGGGCAAAAGATAGATTGTCAACAGCGCCATTATATGTAATAGATGGGGTTGTTCAAATTGACCCTAATACAGGTCTAAGTGATTCTACTCAATTTGATAATTTAGACGCTTCGGAGGTAGAAAGTATTTCCTTTTTAAAAGATGCTTCTGCCGCTATTTATGGTTCAAGAGCCGCACAAGGGGTGGTTTTGGTTACCACCAAAAGAGGGAAGAAGGGACCTGCTAGGTTTTCTTATAGCGGAAATTTTTCCGTGTCAGATGAAACGTATCGAACTAAAATGTTGAATGCTTACGATTTTGCCAAAGTGTGGAATATTATGAATGGTCCGAATGGGCATGATCATACCTATCAAGGGTCTACATATAATTATGCAGATCCAGTATTTAGCTCATATTTTTTCTCAGAAAACGAATTAGAGCATTTTAAGACGTCTAGTTATGATGCTTTGGATCAATATTGGGGTTCTGCCGGAACACAACGTCATAATCTTAATGTTTCTGGAGGTAGTGACGATGCTACATATTTTGGTGGAATATCTTATTTTACTCAAGATGGTAATTTAGGAACCTTAAATTATGATCGCTGGTCGTTTAGAGCAGGAACTAATATGAATTTAGGAAAAGGGTTTAAGGCAGGTTTTCAGGTGTCAGGATATTTTACCGATGAGAGTAAAACCACCAGTAAAATTGGGAGTGAAAATAATGAAAACGACTTTAGACAATTGCAAAATAGAGCACCTTTTTTACCTATGTATATTAATGGCTTTCCAACAGTTCAACCTGGAGCAGGAGCCAATGACGCCTTGGTAGGATATCATTATGGGGAAATACAGCGGTTACAAAATTTAGCTGAAAGTACAGATAATAATGTAACTGTTAACTTAGATGTAGAATATGAAGTGCCATTTATTCCTGGTTTGAAATTAAAAGCTAATTATGTGCGTCAAGCCGGTGGAGCAAGAGGAAATCAGGCTGGTACTAAATTTAGTTTGTATGATTTTTTTGGAGCAGGTCAACTTACAGCGGATCAGCCCCAAACGTATGTGTATTACGAAAGCGGTTCAGGACCCTTAGGAATTAATGAGTTAAAAATGGTTACGAATTCAGATGGAGATATTGTACCTGCTATTTATTTAGTAGAAAACGGAGATCGTTTATTAATTGATAATTATAGTAGAGGTAGTGAACAAATTCGATTTCAATCAACTTACGAAAGGGATTTTGGAAAACATAATATATCGGCATTATTTGCTATTGAAAGATCGGAAAGATATGAAACGCAAGAGCGTATTATAAAATTTGGTGTTCCTGAATATGCCGACGGGATGATTTGGCAAACAACGGGTAGTTTTGATGTGAATAATACTTATAACTGGAGGTATGAATCAGGTGATTTGGGGGCAATAGGAAGGTTGAATTATAATTATGACGGAAAGTATTATGCTGAGTTTTTATTTAGATCGGATGTTTCTGCAAAGTTTGCACCTGAGAATTATTGGGGGAATTTTTATTCTTTGTCAGGGGGCTGGATTCTCTCAAGGGAGGATTTTTTTAAATCGAATACTATAGATTATTTAAAACTAAGAGCATCTGTTGGTTCTGTTGGTAAAGATGATACAAGAGCCTGGGAATGGCGACAAAATTTTAGTACTCAACCTACTGGAGGTGTAGTTTTTGGAGGAGATTCTAATGTGTCAGCTGGTTTGTCTCCAGATCGAATTGCAAACCCAGATGTGCGTTGGGGTAGAGAACTTAAAACAAATTTTGGTATTGAAGCCCGCTTTTTGGATGATAGATTATCAACAACTATAGAATCCTTCTACAATATGGGGACAGAATTGTTGATTAATTTAAACTCAGGCGTTCCGTTTACAGTAGGAGGGGCTGCTGCATCTTCAAATTATGGTAAAGCAAATGCTTGGGGTACAGAGCTTTCAATAGGGTGGAGTGATACCATAGGAAAGGACTTTACTTATGCTACAACATTCAATATAGTGTCTTATAATTCAGAAATAGTTCAGGGTAATTTTGATAATCCAGCTAACTGGTTTCCTTGGACTACTAACCAACCAGGTTCACCAGATAGGGGAACTTGGGGTTACGATTATTTGGGGATGTTTAAAACTCAGGACGATATTGATAAGTATATTGCAGATAGTGGTGTAACTTCTGTATTTGGTACTCCTGTATCTGAATTAAGACCAGGTATGCTATATTATAGGGATGTTAGAGGTGCTTGGGATTCAGAGACCAGAACATTTGCAGAGAAGGATGGTATAATAGATATTAATGATCAAGTACAATTAAAAAAACGTGCGAAAGGGCCACAGGGTTTTTCTACTGCTATAAGATTAGGATATAAAGGTTTAAGTTTAAATACTGTACTTACAGTAGGTTGGGGAGGTTATAATGAAGTAGGTAGTGCTAAATCATCATTCAATTCAAATACAATTACTGGAAATTATGAAAATCGACCAGCGTTTTGGGCAAATATGTATGATCCGATTTTGAATCCTACAGGAACAATTCCTAATCTTTCATATGATAATAGAGCTATTAATACTGTTAGTTCTAAATATTGGCAGGTAAGTAGTTTTAGTTTGTTAATGAGGAATATAAATATTGGTTATGCTTTACCTAAGTCGATAACAGAAAAAGTAGGTGTAAATAGCTTTAGATTAAATTTAGTGGCTATGAATCCATTTATATTATTTAATCCATATAAAGACTATGGATTGACACCATATGGATCGTATAATAATTATCCAGTGTTAAAAACCTATTCTTTAGGGGTAAATATTGGTTTTTAACTAAAAAAAAGAAAGCATGAAAAATTTAAGCATAAAGAATCTAGCATTATTTTTAGCTGCGACTGTTATTGTTGGTTGTAGCACAGATTTTATAGAAGAAAAAAAGAATTATCAAAAAGTAGATGTTGAAATATATCAATATGAGCCATTAGCTATAAATTATGTTGATTATTTATATAATTTATTTTCACCCAGCGGTAGTGTAAATATGGCTATGTGGTCTAAGGCTGCAGTAGATAATTCTGATGTGCCTGGAAATGGAAATTCAACCATTTTTGTTAAAGCTACAGATGAGGTTGCTGGTGAGGTGGATTTGAATAAAGAATGGGCAGATATTTCACCGTTAAATGCACATTGTTTGAAATCCTTAGGTCAGCCAATTAGAACCAATCCTCAAAATGATGCCTGGACAAGAATACGCTATTGTAATTTGTATATAAATAACATTGATCAATACTCTAAGTTAGAAGAGGATTTTGAAAATCAAATTTTAGGGCAAATATATTTTTGGCGCGCATGGCAATATTTCGATTTGGTAAGATTATATGGAGGAATTCCAATTGTTTTAGAAGAACAAGCGTTAGCGGCAGAGGATCCAAGCAATCAAACACCTAGAAGTAGTGCGGCAGAAGTGATTGACCAAATTGTTGCAGATTTAGAGAAGTCACAAACACTATTGGAAAATGCAAGACCTTATGAGGATGCTGATGCAGGAAGAATTACAGCAGCAGCGGCTGCAGCTTTAAAGGGGCGTGTGTTATTAACCTGGGCAAGTCCTTTATTTAATAGAAATGATGATCAGTCAAGATGGCAGCGAGCCTATGATGCCAATTTAGAAGCCTATAATGTATGTTTAGCTTCAGGGAAAGGACTTAATCCAGATTGGCAAAATATGTGGTTTGATGACAATGGTATGGAGTCTGTATTTGGGTACGGTTTTAATGATTTTACTAATTCTTCTGGGGGTACGGTTAAAAATAATTATACCGAATATCAGACAAGATCGTATGATCAGGGTGGTAATAATTATTTAACAAATGGGTTGTCTCCAACAAAGAATATAGTTGATGCATTTCCAATGGCAGATGGTACACCTTATGATCCATCTGGAAATTTAAACCATTTTTATAGAGATAGAGATCCACGTTTTTATTACACGTTCGCTTATAATGGGGCAATTTGGCCTTACTCTGGAAATAGCAATTATAGAAACTGGACTTACTATTGGTACCCAATTGGAGCAGGGGAAGGTAGACCTAAAATTGCAACAAATGTACAACAGAATTCAACGGGTATATATTTAAGGAAATTTACAAACGGCAATTCTTCAAATACCAATAACTTTAGAAATAGTGGTGCGGACTACATGGATATTCGTTTTGCTGAGGTGGTGTTGAATCTGGCTGAATCGGCTATTGGTATAAATAGTTTGTCTGAAGGAAAAGGTTATATTGAAAAAATAAGAGAGAGAGCTGGAGTGACTAATGCCGATGGACATTATGGCTTGGCTTCTGTTTCGTCTAGAGATGAACATTTTGCTGCGGTGATTAATGAACGAAAAGTAGAATTTGCCTATGAAAATAAGCGTTTTTTTGATCTTCGTCGCTGGATGTTATATAATGATGATTTCGGAACGTGCACAAGATTAAATCAAACACCTATAGAAGGAAGTAGAAGGCAGGGGTATTATACTTACGTTAAAACAGATCCTGATAATTACTATGTTGGTATACCTGATCCCCTTAAAGGTAGTTCAGCGTCAATTATCAACAGAGACACGACAACATATCCGTCTGGTGTAAGTAATTATGATGAATTTGTTGATTATTTGTATGACAATCATTTTGAAGTAGTTGTTAGGGATAATGGTATTGAAAGTCCTGAGACTTTTGCCTTTAAATGGTATAATGAGTATTACTTTTTTGGGATTTATCAAAACTTGTTAAATTCAACACCTTATTTGCAACAGACTCAAGGTTGGGGTGGATCATTTATTGGTTATAATTAGTTAAATTATAAACTGAAAATCAAAAAAAGGAGTGAATTGTAATTACAATTCACTCCTTTTTTTTGTATGCTATATTGCAGGATTTTTAAAAAATATGTAATAATGGTTGTTAAAATTGTGTAATTCACAATTAATGGTTTATAAAATTGATCGTTGTTCAAAATTGGCACAGTTATATCGTTTAATTTCCAAACTTAGCACAGGATTTATTGGGGGGTATTACAGCCTCTGTATTTTCTTAAAAAAAATGTTATAAACTAAATAAATGAGTATGAAAAGGAAAATTGAAAATCTTATTATTGTGTTGGTTTTCAGTTTGGTTAATCTATTGGGTTATGCTCAAGAGACCAATGCAAAAAAAACTGTCACAGGAGTCGTGGTAGATGCAACAGGTATACCCTTACCAGGTGTTAATGTTGTAGAAAAAGGGACAACTAACGGTGTGGTAACCAATTTTGATGGAGAATTTGATATTTCTGTTTCTGAAGACGGATTTATTGTTCTGTCTTTTGTTGGAATGAAAACAACGGAATTGTCTGTTAAGGGGCAATCTGAATTTAGTATTACTCTAGAAGAAGATACCGCATCATTAGATGAGGTGGTAATTGTTGGTTATGGCGCTCAAAAAAGAGAAAATTTAACAGGAGCTATCGCAACAATTAAACCAAATGAAGTACAGGATTTACCTGTTTCTAATTTAGCCGAGGCTTTAGTAGGACAAGTACCAGGTATGTCCATTTCTGGAGGAGGAGCTCGTCCGGGAGAATCGGCATCTATTCAAATTCGTCAAACGTATGGTTTTTCTAAGGATGGAAGTACTACTATACCTCTTGTTGTAATCGATGACATGGTTCAGGTTGATCCAGAGTCGGGTAAGCCAACTTTAGAGACTTTCAACCGTTTAGATCCTTCAGAAATTGAAAGTATTACGGTGTTAAAGGATGGCTCGGCTGCCATTTATGGTTCTCGTGCTTCACAAGGAGCAATTGTTGTAAAAACAAAGCGAGGTAAAGAAGGAAAAACACAGTTTAGCTACAATAGCCAGTTTGCTATTAACGATGCGGTAAGCCATAGTAAAACGATGAGTGCTTACGAATTTGGATTGTTCAATAATAGATTTTTAAGAACTGCAATCAGAGACAATAATGGCGCTAATCTTTTTTCAACAGATGAGTTAGAAGAAATGAAATCATTAAACTACGATTGGTTAGATGAAGCTTGGTCTTCTGCTGTTCAACAAAGACATTCATTAAATGTTAGTGGAGGAACTGAAAAGGCTACATATTTTGCAGGTGCAACATACTTTACACAAGGTGCTAATTTAGGAAACCAAGATTTCGATAAATGGAACTTCCGTACAGGTGTTAATGCAAAAATCACAAGTAATTTAGATTTGTCGGCATCTATATCAGGTAATACAGGTTCTATAGAAAAATCGTTCACAAAGTCGGTAACTTTAAATGATGGAAGTTATGGCTCAAGAACAAGTGGCGAGCAAGCCGATTATGGTGTGCTATTACATATGCCAAAGTACGTACCTTGGGATACAACTGTTAATGGTGAAACTTACTGGATGTCACCTTTCCCAAGAACAGATGGGAATTTAAGAGGAACAGCCAATACCAATAGTACCATTGCTGGCTGGAATTACTTCGCAACTTTAGATAATGGTTCTAAACAAATTGAAGAAGACAATACTTTTAATGTTAATTTGTCATTAAATTATAAAGTGCCTTTTATTGAAGGTTTATCTTTAAAAGGGACATTCTCTAGAAATGAAATGTCTTCTTATACAGAGCAGATACAATTGCCTTATACGTTAGCTAGAAATAAAATCTTTAATACTCAGGGAAATCATTTGGCAAGTGCAGCTGATGATGACGATTATGATATTCAAGAGAATAGACAACGTACACGTGTATACTACGGGAATTACAGAAGCCGAAGCACGCAGTCTAACTTTTTTATGAATTACGTAAAAGATTTTGGCGATCACGATATTAGTGCCATGGTGGGTATGGAGCGTTCTGAAAGTGATTGGAAAAGTACACGTTTAGCTTACGAAGGTACATCTGCAGATTATCTTGGAACATTTGAAACAGCTGGTGAGATAACAGGTAATTCTACCGCTTATAAGGGAGAATCTGGGGTGTTGTCTTATTTAGGGCGAATCAATTATAGCTATAAAGATAAGTACTTATTACAGTTGTTATTCCGTAGTGATGCGTCAACCAAATTTGCACCAGAAAATTATTGGGGCTTTTTCCCGTCTGCTCAAGTAGGTTGGATTACATCTAGAGAAGATTGGTTTCAAGAGGCTTTACCTTGGGTAGATTATTTAAAAGTTCGTTACTCTATAGGTAAAACAGGAAACGATAATGTTTTAGCATGGCGTTGGAAGCAATTATATGGTTTAGGTGCTCAAAGTGGTTTCCAATTTGGATCAGATGGAGGTGTTTTAGGAGGTGGATTAACCCCTGAAGTAAACCCTAACAGAAATGTGGGATGGGATGCTAATCTAAAACAAAACTTAGGATTCGATGTTAATGTTTTAGAAAATAGATTAAAAGTTACAGCCGATTTTTATTATGACAGAACAAAGGATATGTTAACGGTTATGTCTTCAGCTATTGGGGTTCCTATTTCCGTTGGTGGAGGGTTTGCAGAGCAAAATTACGCAGCAATCGATACTTGGGGATCTGAATTTAGTGTAAACTGGAATGATAAGTTAGATTCTGGCGATTTTAGTTATAATGTCGATGTTAATTTTGGTTTCTCAGGAAATGAAGTTAAAAAATATATTGATCCAGGTATAAAACATCCTTCGCAAAATCAAAGAAGAGAAGGTGTCTCTTTATTTATGCCTGTTTGGGGATTTAAAACCTGGAAAGGGACTTCAACTGGTGATGGTATTTTACGAACAGATGAAGATATTACCAATTATTGGAATTATTTGGAAGGTCTTGCAAGTGATGCTGGAGTGGATCCGAAGTACTTAGACATTACTTCTAAAGATGGATTACGTAAAGGTATGTTAGCATATCAGGATGTTGCTGGCTTTTTTGATACAAATGATGGGTCACAAGCAGGTCGTGACGGGCGAATAACAAAAGAAGAAGATTATGTTAAGTTAGCTGACAATAGCAGAACTTATGGTTTTACAACAAATATTAGATTAAATTACAAAAGTCTTTATTTAAGATCTCAAATTAGTACATCTTGGGGTGGTGCTCGTTTTATAGATTTAATAAAACAAGGAACATCTTCTGCTCACAACATGTGGTCGCATGAAAGTTACTGGACCGATATGTACGACGAGGTTGATAATGTTGATGGAAAGTATCCTAATTTATGGTTTTATGATCAATCAGCTTTAGGTACTAATTCAGATTTCTGGCAATTAAATACTTTCCGTTGTTTTGTTAGAAATTTAACAGTTGGATACGATGTGCCTAAGGATATTTTAGAACCTGTTAATCTTCAAAAAGTATCTATAGGTATAACAGGTAATAATCTATGGGATTTCTATAATCCTTATCCAGATAAGTACAGAAATATGTACGATTCATCATACGAAAGATATCCAACTCTTAGAACATGGACAGTAAACTTAAGTGTGTCATTCTAAATAAATAAGAATTATGAAAATGAGAATAAATACATACATAGCATGGGCACTTTTATTAATTGTAAGTGTGTCATGTAGTGACGATTTTTTAGAAGAAAAAGGCGTTTATGGAAAATATGACGATTCGTTTTACGAAAGTGAAGAACGTGTAGATTGGTACATTAATAATGTTTATTATGACTTTTTTGGTTCATATACAAACCCTTTATCTACCGTTGTAGGAGCTTATAGCCAAACCAATTCTCGATTAACCGAGGAAATAGGGGGTATGCAAGATCTTATTAATTCAACAATAACATTAACAACAGCTAATGAAGGTTCTGGATATTATGGAACCAAATTAGAAGCTAAGGTTAAAAATGAGCCTTATCATAGAATTAGAGATATTAACGCTTTTTTAGAAGAAGTTGATGTAAAAGGCGCAAGTTTAGATGAAGATTATCGTGCAACTGCTAAAGGGCAAATGTACTATTTACGTGCCATTCAGTATTTCGAATTAATGCGTGTATATGGTGGTGTACCAATTGTAACATCTGTACAAGCAGCAAGTTCTACTGATGAATCTATAAAATTACCGAGAGCTAGCGTATCTCAAATGGTAGATCAAATTATAGAAGATCTTGATATGGCTGCGAGTTTATTACCAGGTAACTGGCCTCCATCAGATTATGGGCGTTTTACAAGAGGAGCGGCTCTAGCTCAAAAAGCAAGAGTATTATTAACTTATGCAAGTCCACTTTTCAATACGTCCTGGGATTCAAACAATGAACGCTGGCAAGCCGCATTACAGGCAGGTTTAGCCGCAGAGGTTCAATTAACAGAAGATGGTTACGGGTTATATGGTAACTCTGCTAAAGATTGGCAGGATATGTTTTTAATAGATAACTCGTTCTGTTCAGAGGCTATTACCGTACAATTACTAGGCAGTGGTAATAGTTCGAATATAATGAATAATACATGGGAAAACAGTGTTCGTTTGGCTAGTCAATTAGGAAGTGGAGGATTAGCAGCACCTAAAGAAATGATCGATTTATTTCCAATGGCAGATGGTTCAAAACCTACAACTGCTAATGGATATGATGAATTTTTATTCTTTGTAAATCGAGATCCAAGATTTTATAGAACGTTTTCTTTTTCAGGAAATAAATGGGGATATAAAGACAATGAAGATAATGCTGTTTGGGCTTACCGTTGGTTAGGCTTAGATGATAATGGTGTTCAGAGAGCTTATTTTAGTGACAATAACCAAGTGTCGAGCCCTGCCTTTGTTAGAAAAATGTCAGACATTGAAGAAAGCGAAGATAATTTCCAAAATTCAGGAACCGATATTTTTGAATATAGATATGCCGAATTACTATTAAATATAGCAGAAGCTTATGCGGGAGTTGGCGATTTACCAAACTGTGTAGCTTATTTAGGCAAAGTCAGAAATCGAGTAGGAATTCCATCTACTAATAACTACGGTATTGGAACATTAGCAGATAAATTTGAAGCCTTTAAGGCGTGTCTGTACGAACGTCAAGTAGAGTTAGCGTACGAAGGAAAACGTTTCTGGGATGTACAACGTTGGATGCTGTATAATGATGATGCTTCAGTCAATAATACAACTTGTGCTACGTTGGGACTTGACCGTATAAATGGAACAAAACGTACAGGTAATTATTTACAGTTTAAAGGAGGGGTAGTTACTTCAGAAGATCCTTTGGCTTCAGTACGACAAGGTGTTGTGGTAGATCCTGATGCTTCCGATTTTGATACACAGATTCAAACATTAGCAGGTATTTATACTGATAATTTTATGTTGGCCGATTTAGAAACACCACTTGATAATATTAATAATGTTGAAGCTAAAATAGATTGGAAACAAAATTACTATATTATGGGGTTAAAATCAGATGTTTTAAGTCTTAATCCTTGGCTTGAGCAAACCATAGGTTGGAAAGATACTTCCGATAATTTTGGAACTTTCAATTATCAAGAATAATTTGTATATTTAAGATTCTGAGATACTTGTATAAATCCTACAAATGAAAGCTTTGAAAATACCTGTGTTATTAAAAAAATACAGGTATTTTTTTTAGATGCAATTAAACCTTTATATAATATAAGTGTCTAAAAAACACATAACCTTTGAGTACAATATTGTAAAAAAATAACAAAGCCAATAGACGATGAAAAAGAGTAATATTATGATAATAGCTTTATCTCTGTTAGTAGGAAATGCTTATGCGCAATATCCTAAACTTACAGATGATGATAAAGCCAAAGAAGAAGCTATAAAAGCCGAAGCCTATAAGCATTCTGATGAAGCTTGGGAAAAGGCAAAAATTATAGTTCAAAAAGAAGCCAGAGAAGGTAAACCTTATATTCCGTGGGCGGGTAGACCAACCGATTTGCCACAAGCAGAAATTCCTGCTTTCCCAGGAGCTGAAGGTGGAGGTATGTACACGTATGGTGGTCGTGGAGGTGAAGTTTACACCGTAACAAGTCTTGCCGATGATGGGCCTGGATCTTTACGTGAGGCCTGTGAAAAAGGTGGAGCAAGAACTATTGTTTTTAATGTAGCAGGGATTATTAAACTAGAAACGCCTTTAATTATTCGCGCGCCATATATCACTATTGCTGGGCAAACAGCACCAGGTGATGGTATTTGTGTGGCAGGTGAGTCAGTATGGATTGATACCCACGATGTAATTATTCGTCATATGCGTTTTCGTAGAGGAGAGACCTTTGTGGGGCGTCGTGATGATGCAATCGGAGGAAATCCTGTCGGAAATATTATGTTAGATCACATCTCTGCAACTTGGGGATTAGATGAAAATATGTCTATTTACCGTCATATGTATAGTCCGGGTGCCGATTATAAGGATGAAAAGAAACCAACTGTAAATATTACTATTCAAAACTCTTTATTCGGTGAAGCTTTAGATACATATAACCATGCGTTTGGTAGTACTTTAGGAGGTGAAAACTGTTCGTTTATGAGAAATATGTGGGCGAACAATGCGGGTAGAAATCCTTCAATTGGATGGAATGGTATCTTCAATTTTGTAAATAATGTGATGTTTAACTGGGTACACCGTTCTATTGATGGTGGAGATTACACAGCAAAATACAACATCATTAACAACTACTACAAACCAGGACCGTTAACACCAAAAGATGAACCGATAAGTTACCGTATTTTAAAACCAGAAGCGGGTAGAAGTAAGTTAGATACTATGGTTTACGGTCGTGCATATGTAAAAGGAAATATTGTAGAAAATAATGCAAAAATTACTGCAGATAACTGGGCAGGTGGTGTGCAAATTGAAGGTAAAGATGGTGAGCTTTTAGATTACCAGGGAGCAAAACCATATTTCGATTATATGAATGCCAGTAGACCATTCCCGATGCCTTGGTTTCGTGAAATTATGGATGCTGATAAAGCCTTTGATTACGTAACAGAACACGTTGGGGCAACGCTTCCTATTCGTGATGTTGTAGATCAAAGAATTGTTAGAACGGTTAAGACAGGAAAACCTGAATATGTTGAAGGTTTAGACCCAGATTCGTTTTATCAATTCAAACACCGTCGTTTAGCAAAAGATTCATATAAACACGGTATCATTACCGATATCGCTCAGGTAGGTGGTTACCCTGAATACAAAGGAATACCTTATGTTGATACCGATAAAGATGGTATGCCAGATGCTTGGGAGAAAAAATACGGATTAAATCCAAATGACTATTCTGATGCTAAAGGAGATTTAAATAAAGATGGTTACACTAACATTGAGTCTTACATCAACGGCATTAATCCTAAGAAAAAAGCAGATTGGAAAGATCTTAAAAACAATAAAGAAACATTAACGGAGCCTTTATTAAAATAGGCTTCGTTACTTCTTAAAAAGTTCAAAAAAATTAAACTAAAAACATATGTTGATTAAACGATTAAGCATTGGAGTATTGTTTGTTGCATTAGCTTTTGGAACAGCATCTGCTCAACAATATCTAGATCCGGAATATATTAAAGTGACTAAGGAACGTGGGGCTAAAATAGTTGATGGATTAGAGTTAAATGATCCGGCTAAAGAAGAAGCTGTTACTGAAATTATCGCGAAGCAATATCAGAATTTAAGCAAGCTTCAAGACGAGCGCGACGCTAAAATTGAAGACGTTAAAAAGAGCGACTTAGCAAAAGACAAGCAAGATAAAAAGATTGAAAAAGCGAAAGCTAAATCAGAAAAATCAATAGATAAATTACATAAATCTTATGTGAAGCAATTGTCATCTCAGTTAACCGAAGAGCAAGTTGACGGGGTTAAAGATGGCATGACTTACGGTGTGTTACCAAAAACCTACAAAGCGTTTCTTGAAATGATTCCTACTTTATCAAAAGAAGAGCAGGATTACATTTATAACAATCTTAAGGAAGCGAGAGAGCATGCCATGGACGGTGGTTCTTCAAAAGAAAAACACGCTTGGTTTGGTAAATACAAAGGAAGAATAAACAATTATTTATCAGCTAGAGGCTACGACCTTGAAAAGGAGCGTGATGGATGGTACCAACGCATTGAAGAAGCAAAGAAAAAGTAATTTTTTTCTTTAAATATTAAACCAAAAACTAAATATCAATATGTATAGCATAACTAAAAATAAGGCACTAAAATATGCACTTACAGTAGTGTCTTTTTGTTCGCTGGTTCAAACGGCACGGGCACAGTATCCTGACATCCCTCATGAACTTCAGGCAAAAACCGATTCTGTTTTAGCTTTAGAAGAAAAAAGACTCAACGATATTTGGCAGAAAAATTATCACATTATTGAATCTGAAGCTAAACAAGGAAAGCCTTATATTCCTTGGGCTGCTTATCCGGCAGATTTAGTTCAGGCCGAAATTCCTGCATTCCCGGGAGCCCAAGGTGGAGGTGCTTTCACGCAAGGTGGCCGCGGAGGAAAAGTATTTGTGGTTACCAGTTTAGCCGATAGCGGACCTGGAACCTTACGTGAAGCTTTAGAAGCCGTGGGGTCAAGAACCGTTGTGTTTAATGTGGCTGGAATCATTCAGTTAGAAAAACCTATCAGCGTTCGTGCGCCTTATATTACAATTGCCGGACAAACTGCACCTGGCGATGGTATTTGTGTTGCTGGTGAATCTATCCTTTTAGATACACACGATATTATTATCCGTTATATGCGTTTCCGTCGTGGTGCTACCGATGTCACTCGTAGAGATGATGGTTTAGGAGGAAATGTTATAGGAAATGTTATTGTTGATCACTGTTCGGTGAGCTGGGGATTAGACGAAAATATTTCATTGTACAGACACCAGTTTCAAGCGAATGAAAAGTCGAAATTAGAAAAATTACCAGCCGTAAACGTAACCATTCAAAATACCATTTCATCGGAAGGTTTAGATACGTATAACCACGCATTTGGTAGTACTATTGGTGGGTTAAATAGCACATTTATTCGTAACTTGTGGGCTAATAATATTTCCAGAAATCCTTCAATTGGTATGTATGGTAGTTTCAACTTTGTTAACAATGTATTATTTAACTGGTGGAACCGCTCTTTAGATGGTGGAGATTACCGATCTATGTTCAATATCGTTAACAACTATTTCAAACCAGGACCAATAACCCCTACCGATGAGCCTATCCGTTACAGAATTTTAAAACCAGAATCTGGGTATAAAGTGCCAAAAGGTTATGGGCGTGCTTATGTAGCTGGTAATATCACAGAAGGTTCACCGGAAGTGACAAAAAACAACTGGAAAGGTGGTATTCAATTAGAAAATCGTTCGTTAGATGAGGCTCAGGAAGATTTAGAATTCATTAAACAAGACAAACCATTCCCAATGGCGCATATAACTATAATGGAAGCTGATGAAGCTTACGAATATGTGTTAGACCATGTTGGGGCAACATTGCCAAAACGTGATGCGGTTGACGAGCGTGTGATTAAAACCGTTAGGACTGGAAAAGTTGAATACAAAGATGGTCTTGAAAATACCATTGGAAAAGAATTTATTAAAAGACGTTTACCTGCCGATTCTTATAAAAAAGGTATCATCACACATCCTGATCAGGTAGGTGGTTATCCGGAGTACAAAGGGAAAGCTTATAAAGATTCAGATGGTGATGGTATCTCAGATAAATGGGAGAAAAAATATGGTTTAAATCCGAAGGATCCTTCTGATGCAAATCAGGATTTAAACGGTGATGGATATACAAATATTGAAAAATACATTAACGGTATCGACCCGACTAAAAAAGTAGATTGGACAAAATCTGAAAATAACGGCGATACCTTATCAGAACGATTATTACAATAAAATAGCAGATTCATAATGAGTTTTATTGGGTTAAAAAATACAGGGCTTTATCTTCAGGGTAAAGTCCTTTTGTCGAGTTTAGCGATATGTTTAGTGTCTAATGTTGCAGTTGCTCAGGCGTCTTTTCCAGATATCATAAAAGATAAAAATGGAAAGGTGCAGCATGTTGCCGATAGCTTAGGGAATCAGATTCCTGATTTCTCTTATGCAGGTTATATGGCTTCTGAAAAGGCGATTCCAACCGTTGATGCTAAAATTTTTGTGCCTAATCAAACTGAAGATGCTACCAAAACCATTCAGGCAGCGATTGATTACGTGAGTCAGTTAAAGCCTGATGCTAACGGTTTCCGTGGAGCCGTACTTTTAGATAAAGGTACTTTTAAACTTAACGGAACTCTATACTTAAAAACATCAGGTGTTGTGCTTCGCGGAAGCGGAAATGAAGACAACGAAACCGTATTGTTAGGAACCGGTTTAAAACGTGAAGCTTTAGTGAGTGTTTTAGGAGAAGATCACCGAATCTATGCTGATACTTTAGCATTCAAAACAACATATACACCCCTTGGATCTCTAAAAATTCAATTACAGAATACTTCAAAATTAAAAGCTTCAGACGATATTGTTATCCGCCAGCCTTTAACCGATAAATGGATTAAGACTTTAGGCATGGATTTCTTTGGTGCTGAAACTGGTTGGATAGGATGGAAATCCCGCGATTTCGATATCACCTGGAACCTTGTTGTAAAACAAATTAATGGTAGCGAGGTGACTTTAAATGCACCGCTAACCATGACTTTAGATGATACCTACGGAAAACCGGAAGTTATAAAATATAGCTGGACAGGTCGAATTGAAAACGTAGGTGTCGAAAATATTAACATGCAGTCAACCTTCAATCCGGCGAATGAGAAGGACGAAGAACACCGCTGGTTTGGTATTAGTTTGGCGAATGTAAAAAATGCCTGGGTACGTCAGGTAAACTTTAAGCATTTTGCAGGTGGAGCCGTAACCATTTTAAAAACAGCACAACAAATCACTGTTGAAGATTGTATCGCTACCGAACCTGTTTCAGAAATTGCAGCTTTTAGAAGGCATACATTTTACACAGAAGGACAACAAACCTTATTTCAGCGTTGTTATTCCGAATACGGATATAACGATTTTGCTGTTGGAGGTTTAGGAACTACCGGACCAAATGCTTTCGTGCAATGCCATTCGTATTTGCCATACAGTAACAGTGGTGCTATTGGATCTTGGGCAACAGGTGTATTGTTCGATGTGTCTTATGTAGATGGTGAAGGCATTAATTACAACAATAGAGAACAAACTGGTCGTGGTGCTGGCTGGACGGCAGCTAACAGTGTGTTTTGGGAAACTTCAGCTTCAAAAATATTAAATTATAGTCCGCCAACAGCACAGAATTGGGCATTTGGTGTCTGGGGAGGCATTATGGGCGGAAATGGGTATTGGAAAGATGTAAATAACCATATTACGCCAAGAAGTTTATTCTATGCGCAGTTAGAAAATCGTTTAGAAAAACTGCCAATGAATCCGTTTGTATACGATATGGGTTCAGAGCCAACCTCAAGTCCGACGGTAGATGAAGCTCAGGTGTTAACTCAGGAGGCTTTAATTCCGGTAATGAGCATGCCGCAATGGATTCAACAATCTTCAGAAGCCAATCCGATTCCGGTAGATGCTTCAAAATTAAAATCGGTAACCGATTTAAAATTAAAATCTGTAGATAAAACTTCAGAAAATGGCATTGTAAAAATCATCAATGGAAAACTAACCTTTAACGGGAAATTTATTGCAGGAAATCAACAAATGGTTGAATGGTGGCGTGGTAGTTTACGTAATCATGATTTAAATAATTCAAGACCTCATGTGACCCGTTTTGTTCCGGGAAGAACAGGAACAGGTTTTACCGACAATTTAAATGAGGTTGTTGATTACTTTAATCAGAATAACATTATTGCTTTAGAGCACAACTATGGTTTATGGTACGAACGTCGTATGGATGACCATGAGCGTACACGCAGAATAGATGCCGATGTGTGGCCACCGTTTTACGAACAGCCTTTTGCAAGAACAGGAGAAGGATTAGCTTGGGATCAATTAAGTAAATATGATTTAACAAAATTCAACGATTGGTACTGGAATCGCTTAGACCGCTTTGCAGATTTAGCAGAAGCTAACGGACAGTTATTAATCAACCAGCAGTATTTTCAACATAACATCATAGAAGCAGGGGCACACTGGTCGAGTTCGCCTTGGCGTTCAATTAACAACGTAAACGGAACAGGATTCCCTGAACCACCACCTTATGCAGGCGATAAGCGTATTTTTATGGCGGAACAATTCTACGATGTCACCAATGAAAACCGAAGAAAACTTCACGAAGGATTTATTAGAAAATCTTTAGAAAACTTCGCCGATAACAGTAATGTTATTCAGTTTACAAGTGCTGAATATACCGGACCACTTCATTTCATGGAATTCTGGTTGGATGAAGTTAAAAAATGGGAACACGAAACCGGAAAAACCGGTATTATAGGATTAAGCGCGACTAAAGATGTTCAGGATGCTATTTTAAAAGATGCATCCAGAGTTAATATTGTCGACTTAATTGATATCCGTTACTGGCATTACAGACAAGACGGAACAGCTTATGCTCCCGAAGGTGGTAAAAATTTAGCACCACGTCAGCATGCACGTAAAATGAAAACCGGTAAGGAAACCGAAGCACAAATTTATCGTGCGGTTCGTGAGTATCGTGAAGCCTACCCAGATAAAGTGGTGTTGTATTCTACAATGGCTTCACCTCGATTTGGTTGGCCTGTACTTATGGCTGGGGGGTCGTTGCCAAATATTCCATTTATAAATATCGATGGGTTTTATCAGGATTTAATCAACATGACTGTTAATAAAACGCAGGATTTAAATAGTGATATCTGGTCTTTAGAAGATGCTGGAAAAGCATATTTATTTTATCTAAGACATATTGAAACCGTAGAAATTGACTTAACCAGTTACAGCGGAAAGTTTGACGTGTTCTGGATCGATTCCGGTAACGGCGAAGTTATTTCAACAACCAATATAAAAGGTAAATCGAGGTACCAGTTAAAAAAGCCACAAACCAACAAAGCAGAATTAGTAGTTTACATTAGAAAGAAATAATTATTTATAAAAGATGAAAAAGCGAACAACAAAACTATTTAGGGGGTTATCTATTTTAGGAATGATAGCAGTCATGATTTCTTGTAAAGGAAATCAGGAAAAGAAAGTAGTAGAGGAAGAACTTATTGCCGAAGTAGGCATGCCAAACATTCAAGTTTCAGAAAATGGACATTATTTTCAAACCGAAGACGGAAAACCGTTTTTCTATTTAGGAGATACAGGTTGGTTAGCTTTTAACAAATTGAATAGAGAGGAATTAGGTGTTTACTTCAAAGACCGCAAGGACAAAGGGTATAACGTTATTCAAATCATGACCATTCATTCGTTAAATGCGGCGAACGTGTATGGTGATTCGGCTTTAGTAAAGAAAGACTTATCGAAACCCTTAGTAACAGAAGGGAACGATTTCAATAATGATGCCGCTTATGATTTTTGGGATCATGTTGATTATGCTTTAGATGTGGCTAAAGAAAACGATTTGTACTTAGGCATGGTGCCAATCTGGGGTTCTCCGGTTACTGCCGGAGAAGTAAGTATTGACCAGGCTAAGGCTTATGCTAATTTTTTGGCAGAACGTTTTCAAGATCGCGATAACATTATTTGGTTAGTTGGTGGAGATACTTTTGGTAATGAAAATACAGAATTGTGGAACGCCATAGGAAGTATCTTAAAAGCTAAAAATCCAAAGCGCATGGTAACTTTCCATCCTCGTGGTCGTACCGATTCCTCTGATGATTTTCATAACGAAAGCTGGTTAGATTTTAATATGTTCCAATCAGGTCACCGTCGTTACGATCAAGATGATACCGAGCGTAATTACGGCGAAGACAACTACAAATTTGTTAATGTCGATTTCAACTTAAAACCAACAAAACCAACCTTAGATGGGGAGCCTTCATACGAAGGTATTCCTCAAGGGTTACACGATACCTTACAACCACATTGGAAAGCTAAAGACCTACGTCGTTACGGTTATTGGTCTGTTTTTGCAGGTGCAGCAGGATTCACCTACGGAAACAACCACATCATGCAAATGCATGCCAATCACAAAATTCCTGAAGCTTACGGAAGTAAAACCTATTGGGTTGATGCTTTAAACGATCCGGGAGCAGGACAAATGGTTCATTTAAAAGATTTAATGCTGAAATTTGATTATTTCAACCGTGTTCCAGATGAAACTTTAGTGGCTAATCAAGGTGAGAAATACAATTATATTTCGGCAACTCGTGGTAACAATTACGCGTTGTTTTACACCTACACCGGACGAACTATTAAAGCAAATATGGGTGTTATTGAAGGTGCTGAAGTAGAAGCATCTTGGTTTAACCCATCAACGGGAGAAACTACCTCTGCTGGTACGTATAAAAATGAAGGTGTTTTAGATTTTGATGCACCAGGAGAATCACAGGAAGGAAACGATTGGGTATTGGTTTTAACTTCTAAAAAATAGCAATGTATCATGAAGAAATTAGTTTTAATATTAGCTGTATTTACAGCATTTACCTCATTAAGCTGGGCGAATAATGGCTGGTTTAATATTTTAGAACATGGCGGAAACAACAAAGGCGAATTATGTACGGAGGCCATTCAAGGGGCTATCGATAAAGCTTCAGAATTTGGCGGAGGTACTGTTTATTTCCCTGCCGGGGAATATTTAACAGGACCTCTTACTTTAAAAAGCAATATTGTTTTACACGTTGAAGCTGGAGCCTTAGTGAAGTTTTCAACCAATTTTGACCACTATTTACCATTCGTAGAAGTACGTTGGGAAGGTACCGTAATTCAAACCTTCAAACCACTTTTACATGCTCGCGATGCCAAAAATATTACCATTACTGGTCGTGGAACTATCGATGGTCAAGGACGTGCCTGGTGGGAAGAAATCTGGCGTATTGAGTCGGCTAAGGAAAAGTTAGAACCTACCAAATATCAAAAAATGACAGAGGAAGCTAACGGGCATATTCAAACGGCCGATTATTACAAACGTACCAGAAGTTACCTGTTTCACCGTCCGCCATTATTTCAGGCGTTTAAATGTGAAGATATAACTATCGAAGGGGTAACTATTCAAAATTCACCATTCTGGACGATTAATCCGGCGTTTTGTAATAACATTACTATAGATAATGTATCAATTTACAATCCGTATTCACCAAACACCGATGGAATAAACCCGACCTCATGTAGTAATGTGCGCATTTCAAACAGCCATATAAGTGTGGGTGACGATTGTATTACGATTAAATCTGGTCGTGATGCCGATGGTAGAAAATGGGCGACTCCAACCGAGAACGTTACCATTACAAACTGTACCATGTTAAGTGGTCACGGTGGTGTGGTTATTGGTAGTGAAATGTCAGGAAGCATCAAAAAAATTACCATTTCAAACTGTGTCTTCGATGGAACCGATAGAGGAATCCGTTTAAAAGCGGCCCGAGGTCGTGGAGGTGTTGTTGAAGATATTCGTGTGTCGAATGTGGTTATGAATAACATCCAAAAAGAAGCGTTCATGTTCAACTTATTTTATGATAAAAATACGGTTGAAGAACCAGTAACCGAACGTACGCCAATTTTTAGAAATATTCATATTAGTGGTGTAATAGCGACCAACGTAAATACGGCAGGTCGCGTCATTGGTATTCCTGAAATGCCAATTCATAATTTATCATTTACAAACATTAATATTCAGGCAGAGCAAGGCTTTTCAGTAACCACAGCTCGCGATATTGAATTTCACGATGTAAAAGTGAACACTACTATTGGTTCTGCTTTTAAAGTTGAGGAGTCTAGTAATATTATTTTAGATCATGTATCCACACAAACACCATTAAAAGATACGCCTGTTGTGAAATTGAATAATGTATCGAATGTATTGTTGAATAACAACTTCCCTATGCAACCAACCGATGTATACGTTGAAGTTGATGGGAAGGATACGAAAAGTGTATTCTTAAAAAATAATGTTTTTGAAAACGTTAAAACACCTTTAAAAACAGGTAAGGAATTAAAAGTAAAAATCAAAGTCGATTAATCGGCAGTAATTATAATAGCTCATGCCTGAATTTTTAGGTATGAGCTTACAACTAAAACTAAAAGATGCAAAAATTACTAATAATACTGCTTTTAGCTACGGTATTTAATTGTGCTCCTAAAAAGGATATTTATCTGTTTACGTCGTTTAGAGAACCAGCAACCGAAGGTTTGTATTTAGCATATAGCGAAGACGGTTATCATTGGAAAGACCTTAAAGGGCCGTACTTAAACCCAGAAGCTGGAGATAGTAAAATTATGCGTGATCCTTCAATTGTTCGTGGAAAGGATGATACTTATCACATGGTTTGGACTACCGACTGGAAAGGTGGCAATGGTTTTGGTTATGCCAGCTCAAAAGATTTAATCAACTGGAGTGAACAGCAATACATTCCGGTAATGAAACATGAACCAACGGTTGTTAATGTTTGGGCACCTGAAATTTTTTATGATGACGATCAAGATCAGTACATCATTATCTGGGCATCGACCATTCCGTATCGTTTTGAAAAAGGTATTGAAGAAGAAACTAACAATCACCGTATGTATTATGTAACCACTAAAGATTTTAAAACCTTTTCAGATACGAAGTTGTTTTTAGATCCAGGGTTTAGCGTTATAGATTGTGTGATTGTGAAGAAAGGTAAAGACGATTATGCTTTAATTATAAAAGATAATACCAGACCAAGACGCGATATTGAAGTTGGTTTTGGAACCTCACCAATCGGACCATTTACAGACATTACGGAGCCATTTTCAGGACATTTATCAGAAGGGCCAACCGTTTTAAAATTAAAAAATGAGTGGTTGATTTACTACGATAATTACGGAGAGAAAAATTATAAAGCCGTAAAGACTTCAGATTTTAAAACCTTTGAAGATGTGTCATCAGAAATCAGCTTACCAGAAGGACACAAACACGGAACCATTACAACTATTTCTCAAAAAGTATTGAATGGTTTAATTGAAGAAAAGAATAAAAAATAAAAATTAGTGTCATGCTGAATATATTTCAGCATCTCATAAAATAGAAAATAAACACATGAAGCGTAATATATTTTTAGCAGTGGCCTTGTTGTTAGCAGGAGGAACGGCAACCTTTTCTGCACAGCAAGACACCATACGTTATGTAGGGAACACATTATCGAATGTCGATTATCATCATGGACAATTGCCTCTAGCTGTTGGCGTGCATGCCACGCAAATTATGCGTGCCAGCCGTGAGCACCCAGAGAAAGCCGATGGTTTTGGTTGGACGTATAATCACGCCACCAATATGGCATATTGGAATGGTAAGTTTTACTTAAATTATTTAAGTGACCCTGTGGGGGAGCATATTCCGCCAAGTCAAACCTTATTAATGCATTCTGAAGATGGTGACAACTGGAGTTTTCCGGAAGTCGTTTTTCCTATTTATAAAATCCCTGATGGTTATACGAAGGAAGGTGTAGAAGGTGTGGCTAAAAATTTAACGGCGACCATGCACCAGCGCATGGGCTTTTTTACCTCGTCGGATAATCGCTTTTTTACTTTAGCGTTTTACGGCGTTTCTATGGATGAAAAAGATAGTCCGAACGACGGAAAAGGGATTGGTCGTGTGATTCGCGAAATTTACAAAGACGGTAGTTTAGGACCTGTTTATTTTATTCGTTATAACCACGGATGGAATGAATCCAATACCAACTTTCCATTCTATAAAAAGAGTAAAGACAGAGGTTTCAAAAAGGCTTGCGAAGAATTATTATCGCAACCATTACAAATGCAGCAATGGGTTGAAGAGGCCGATAGAGACGATCCTTTAATTCCGCTTCAAAAACAATACAAAGCCTTTAGCTATTATCATTTACCAAACGGAAATGTGGTAGGGTTATGGAAACATGCTTTAACCTCAATAAGTAAAGATGGCGGGAAAACCTGGGAATACACGCCTTTAAGAGCACCTGGTTTTGTTAATAGCAATGCTAAAATTTGGGGTCAAAAAACAACAGACAGACGATATGCAACCGTTTATAATCCTTCAGAGTACCGTTGGCCATTAGCCATTTCAACCAGTGATGATGGTTTAAATTATACCGATTTATTATTGGTTCACGGTGAAATTACACCAATGCGTTATGGTGGAAATTATAAGTCGTATGGTCCTCAGTATGTTCGCGGTATTACTGAAAATAACGGAACACCTGACGATGGTAAATTATGGGTGAGTTATAGTGTGAACAAAGAAGATATATGGGTAGCTTCGGTTCCGGTACCTGTTAAAAGTTCTGTTGATAGCGATGTAAACGACGTGTTTAACAACTTAGAAGACGGTAAAGAATTAGATCTTTGGAATGTTTATAATTTATCCTGGGCTTCCGCCGAAATTGAAAAAGCAAATAACCAAAAAACATTAACGCTTCGCGACCACGATCCGTTTGATTATGCGCGTGTTGATCGTGTGATTCCGTTTGCTCAAAAAATGAAAGCTGAATTTACAGTAACACCAGAGCAAAACGATCACGGATTATTACAGGTTGAATTTCAGAATAAAACCGGATTGCCATCTATTCGTTTAGTTTTTGATAACGATGGAATTTTAAAAACCAAAGCAGGATCGCGTTTCAGAACCATTTCAAAATACGAAGCTGGAAAAACCTATACGGTTAAAGTTATTTTAGATGCGACTTCGCGATCGTATACAGTAAGTGTTAACGGGGGTGAAGCATCACGCCAGATATTTTATGCACCGGCCGATGGTATCGAGCGTATCATGTTCCGTACTGGTGAGCAACGTCATTTCCCAAATCCGGATACACCTGCCGATAGAGAAGATTACGACGATTTACCAAATACCGGTTTACCAATTAAAGAAGCGGTATTTCACATACAATCATTAATTACTAAAAAGCAATAAGGTGAAGGTATTAAAAGCTATAGTTTTATTTGTTTTGGTGTTTATAGCCTGTAAACCATCAAACAATGCATCCGTATTTTTGTCTGATTTAACCTGTGAAATGGCTGAAAACCCATTGGCAGTTGAATCGACTACACCACGATTGAGCTGGCAGATTAAGGCTCCGGAATTACGCAATGTAACTCAACAGGCTTATCAGGTTTTAGTGGCGTCTTCTGAAGAAAATTTAAAAAATAATGTAGCCGATATCTGGGATAGCGGAAAGGTAGATTCAGATCAAAGTCAGTTGGTAACCATAGCAAAACCCTTAAATGCTGAAACGAAATATTATTGGAAAGTAAAAGTTTGGGCTAACAATAATAAGACAACCGATTGGAGTCCTACGTCATTTTTTAGAACTGTGCCTGAAGCTTCAAGTTTAAATCCATCATGGATTGGTGCAGTTAAAAAGGCTGATAGCCATTTACCGGAAGGTAGACATTATCATACGGCAGTTATTAAAAGATCCAGACGCGATAGCATCATTAATGCATCCGATTCTTTAGCGCGTAAAAGTATCATGCTTCGCAAGCCTTTCAATGTTGATAAAGCTATTAAAGAGGCTGTGGTTTACGTATCTGGACTTGGGCATTACGAGTTAAGTATTAACGGTAAGAAAATCGGAAATAGTGAATTTGCGCCGCTATGGACAGATTACGATAAAACCGTAAATTATAATACGTATGAAATTCCTTCAGAGTCCTTAAATAAAGGCGAAAATGTTGTAGGGGTATTATTAGGAAACGGGATGTACAATACGGTACAGGGGCGCTATACCAAGTTTTTTGTGAGTTTTGGGCCTCCGACTTTATTCTTTAAAATGGAGTTGACTTTTGAAGATGGTTCTGAAACTATTCTAAATTCAGATGAAACATGGAAATATAGTCTAAGCCCGATTACTTATAACGGGATGTTTGGTGGCGAAGATTACGACGCGAATTTAGAACAAAAGGGATGGAACACGTCAAATTTCGATGCTTCTAACTGGAATCCGGTTGTTATTCAGGAAGCACCAAAAGGCGAATTGAAAGCTCAGATTGCGCCGCCTATTACTGTTCAAAAACAATACGACGTTAAAGAATTTAATGAAGTTGCTCCAAACACCTATGTGTTTAACATGGGGCAAAACTTGTCTGGTTTTCCAACTATTTCTGTACAAGGAAAACAGGGGCAAACCGTTCGTGTTTGGGTTGGTGAAGGTTTAAAAGAAGATGGCACTATCAGTCAGGGACGTTCAGGAAAACCTTATTATTACGATTATACGCTGAAGGGTGAAGGGACTGAAACCTGGCAGCCTAAATTTAGTTATTATGGCTATCAGTATATTCAAATTGAAAACATCAATTATAAAGAAGCCAAAGTGGATAGTTTACCTACTTTGGTCGATTTAAAATCAAATTTTATATATAATTCGGCAGGGGAAATTGGGTCGTTCGAAAGTTCAAATGAGATTTTCAATAAAGCTCATGAATTGATTAACAATGCTATAAAAAGTAACTTTCAAGCCGTATTAACCGATTGTCCGCATCGTGAAAAATTAGGTTGGTTGGAAGAGGCGCACCTTAACGGACCAGGCTTAATGTTTAATTACAATATGAAAGCTTATTTCCCAACCATCATGCGAAATATTGAAGATGCGCAACGTGATAATGGTTTAATACCAACTATCGCACCAGAATATGTGGTGTTTGGTGGCGATTTTACCGATTCACCGGAATGGGGTGCATCAGGAGTTATTTTACCCTGGATGTATTACGAGTATTATGGAGACGATTCCTTAATTCGTGAGTACTACGACGTGATGAAAAAGTACGTCGATTACCTAACAAGTACATCCGATAATTACATTGTGTCTCATGGTTTAGGTGATTGGTACGATTATGGTGAGCATGCTGCCGGCTACTCTAAAAACAGCCCGATAGCTTTATCGGCGACAAGTCACTACTACTATGCGGCGTACTTGTTTGCAAAAGCAGCTAAGCATTTGAATAAAACCGAAGATATTGCGAAATATGAAGCCTTAACTCAGGATATTAAAACGGCTTATAATAATGAGTTTTTCAATTTAGAAACCAAGCAATACGGCACGGGGAGTCAGTTTAGTAATGCCGTTTCTGTGTTTATGGATATTGTTGAGCCACAGTATAAGCAAGCGGTGATGGATAATTTATTGGCTGATATCAAAAACAGAGGCTACCGCTTAACAACGGGTGATGTTGGTAACAGATATTTGTTTGAAGCCTTGGCAAGAAATGGTGAAAATGAAGCCATGTACAAAATGAATAACCACTACGATACTCCTGGTTATGGATTCCAGATAAAATTCGGATTAACGACATTAACCGAGCAATGGGATCCAAGAAAAGGGAATTCATGGAACCATTTCATGATGGGACAAATTGAAGAATGGTTTTATACCAGTTTAGCTGGAATTACACCAGATATGGAGCATCCAGGATTTAAACATTTCTTTATCGAACCGGAAATTGTAGGTGATATGACCTTTGTAAAGGCAAGTTACGAGTCACTTTACGGAACGATTGTTTCAGAATGGCATGTGTCAGATGATTCGATTACTTTTAAAGTAGAAGTACCTGCAAATACCACTGCAACCATTACGTTACCGGTAGATATGTCAATGCACATTCAAGTGAACGGAAAGGATTTTGAAAAGTCGAATGTAGAGCATAACAGACCAACTTATTTAGTCGGTTCTGGGGTGTATAATATAGTTTGCAAAAAATAATGATGAAATTAAAAAACATAGCGTTTGTTCTGTTTTTTGTAGCATGTTTCATGTTGCCGAAAGGGCATGCGCAAACCTCTGATACTAATTTTAAACAAGCTTTAACCGAAATGGTAAAAACCATTCAAACGGTTTTTCATATTGAAATTATAGATAACGATGGATTGTTAAAAGATAAAGAACTTGATTATGGCCAATGGAAAATTGATGCCACCAATCTTGAAGTGACTTTCGCCAATGTGTTGAGTCCGTTTAACCTGTCTGCTGTAAAGCAAAATAATGGAACCTATAAAATTAAGCCGTTTCAATACCATAAGTTAACTGAAGAAAAAGGGGCGGAGCGTCTTCAGTATTTAGCTTCGTTGTATTCAGATTTAAAATCTTGGGAAGGTCGTAAAGTCGAATTAAAAGCCTGTATGTTTTCAGCTTTTGGGTTGGATAAAGCTCCCGCCATGCCTAATTCCAAACCCATCCTAACAAAAAAGCGAAAGTATAAAGGTTACACGGTTGAAAACATTGGTTTAGAAATATTACCGGGAGTTTACGCTACCGGGTCGATTTACAAGCCAAATCCTATGCCCAAAAAGGCGGCCGTAGTTGTGTCGCCTAACGGACATTTTGGTGATGGTCGTTTCCGCGAAAGTGAGCAAATACGTTGTGCCATGTTGGCTAAAATGGGTGCCATTGTAGTGAATTACGATTTGTTTGCCTGGGATGAATCTCAGTTGCAATTCGATTCAAAATATCATAGAAACAGTATAGCCTCAACCGTTCAGGTACTAACAGGCATGCGTTTGTTAGATTATGTGTCTACTTTAAAACAGGCCGATATGTCTCGTGTGGGTGTTACCGGAGGTTCAGGTGGTGGTTCGCAAACGGTATTTTTAGCGGCGCTTGACGATAGAATTACCGTATCGGTGCCTGTGGTTATGGTATCGTCGTATCATTCGGGTGGTTGTCCTTGTGAAAGTGGTCGTGGGATTCATTTATGCGGTAACGGAACGAATAATGTTGAAATCGCAGCCATGGCTGCACCAAAACCACAATTGTTAGTTTCAGATGGTGGTGACTGGACCAATCATACACCTGAATTGGAGTATCCTTTTGTTCAACGTATTTATGAATTTTACGGGAAAAACCATTTGGTTGAAAATGCACATTTTCCAAAAGAAGGGCATAATTACAAGGAGTCAAAGCGTATGGCGATGTACCCGTTTATGGCGAAACATTTGAAATTGAATTTGAAAAAAGTATCCGATAAAAACGGAGGCATTAATGAATCAACGGTAACTGTTGAACCTTATGAAAACCTTTATGTGTTTGGAAATAACCCTGAAAACTTACCAAAAAACGCCATAAAAGATATTGAAGCATTATATGAATTGTTTGGAGAAAAAAATGAAAGAGTTTATGAATCGAAATAATATAATATTAAAAAGTTTTGTGTTGGTTTTCCTTTTTGGAATGCTAAAAGTGTCGGCACAAAATGAATTGAAACTTTGGTACGATAAGCCAGCCGAAATCTGGAACGAAGCTTTGCCATTAGGGAATGGCCGTTTAGGTGCCATGGTTTTTGGAGACCCTGCGGTTGAGCGTTTACAGTTAAACGAAGAGACCATTTGGGCAGGTTCGCCAAACAGTAATGCACACGAAAAAGCGTTGGTGGCTTTGCCAAAAGTACGTCAGTTAATTTTTGAAGGCCGCTATAAAGAAGCTCAGGATTTAGCAACATCCGATATCCGTTCTCAAACCAATAACGGAATGCCGTATCAGACTTTCGGAAGTGTGTATGTATCATTTCCGGGCCATCAGAATTATACCAATTATTATCGCGATTTAAATATTGAAAACGCTACGGCTAAAGTCAATTATACGGTGGATGGTGTTGAGTATACGCGTGAAATTTTAACCGCGTTTCAAGATGACGTTATTGTGGTTAAGTTATCGGCAAACAAACCGGGTATGATTACCTTCAATACCTTTATGAATAGTCCGTTTGATAAAACCTTAACAACGACTGAAGATGATCAAATCACTTTAGCCGGAGAAACAAGTACGGTTGAAGGCACCAGAGGAAAAGTGAAGTTTCAGGGGCGCATGACTGCCAAGCATGATGGCGGACAGGTTTCAGTTAAAAATGGTATCATTAGCGTTGAAAAGGCAAATGAAGTAACGCTTTACATTTCTATCGCGACCAATTTTGTAAACTACAAAGATATTTCAGCTGATTATATCGCGAAAAGCAAAGGGCTTTTAGATCAAGCCATTACTAAAGATTTTCAAACTATTAAAGATGCACATGTAAAATACTACCAGAAGTTTTTTAATCGTATGTCTTTAGATTTAGGAAAAAGTCATGTTGATAACGACCCGACTGAAATCAGGATTAAGAAATTCGACAGTCAGTTCGACCCGGAATTGGCGGCGTTATATTTTCAATTTGGACGTTATTTGTTAATATCATGTTCACAACCAGGAGGACAACCAGCAAACTTGCAGGGTATCTGGAACGATATGTTATTTCCGCCATGGGAAAGTAAATACACCATGAACATTAATGCCGAAATGAATTATTGGCCTTCGGAATTAACGAACCTTTCTGAAATGCACGAGCCGTTTATTCAGCTGGCAAGAGAAGTTGCTGAAACTGGTAAAGAAACTGCAAAAATAATGTACAACGCTAACGGTTGGGTATTGCACCACAATACTGATATCTGGCGTATAACAGGACCAATCGATATGGCGGCATCGGGTATGTGGCCAACGGGTGGAGCGTGGTTATGTCAGGATTTATGGGAGCGTTATTTGTACACGGGAGATACCGAGTATTTAAAGGAGATTTTCCCGATTATGAAAGGCGCAGCGCAGTTCTTTTTAGATTTCATGATTACCGATCCGAATTCTGGATATTTAGTTATTGTGCCTTCAAACTCGCCTGAAAACACCCATGGTGGTGAAGATGGAAAATCGACTATTACTGCAGGAACGACTATGGATAATCAGTTAATTTTCGATTTGTTTACAAATATTATGCGTGCCACCGATATTCTTTCGGAAGATAAAGGGTTTGCTAAAGAACTTCAAATAGCTTTAGATAAAATGGCACCAATGCAAATTGGACAACATGGTCAATTACAGGAATGGCTAATCGATTGGGATGACCCGGAAGATAATCACCGTCACGTATCACATTTATACGGATTATTTCCAAGTAATCAAATTTCACCAATTAGAACACCAGAATTATTTCAAGCGGCTAAAACCTCATTAGAGTTCAGAGGCGACGAATCTACAGGTTGGTCTATGGGCTGGAAAGTAAATTTATGGGCGCGTTTGTTAGATGGTGACCATGCCTACAAGTTATTACAAGATCAGTTACACTTAGTAACACCTGAACAAAGAAAAGGCGGAGGAACCTATCCGAATATGTTAGACGCACACCAGCCATTCCAGATTGATGGAAACTTTGGTTGTACTGCTGGTATTGTCGAAATGTTGATGCAAAGTCACGAAGGCGCTATTCAATTATTACCAGCCTTACCTTCCGTTTGGAAAGAGGGGGCAATAAAAGGTTTAAAAACCAGAGGTGGTTACGAATTGGATATGAACTGGAAAAAAAACAAAGTTTCAGAATTAAAAATTACAGCATCAAAAGATGGTAATTGCCGATTACGTTTAGAATCGCCTTTACGAGGAGCGGGTTTAAGCAAAGCGAAAGGCAAAAATGATAATCCGTTCTTTTATGAAGTAATGGTTAAAGAACCGATTGTTAATAATTCGGCAAAACTGGAAAAGTTAAAACTTCCGAAATATTACGAATACGATGTACCGATGAAAGCCGGAGAAACCTATACATTTTACGGTAAATAAAATATAGACAAATGAACATGAACAAGATAAAATCTTTATTACTGGTATTACCTGTTTTAATCGCAGGGTGTAAATCTTCAGAGCCGGTTTCAGAAGTAAAAACTACGGAGTCAAAAACGGTGTTACAGGCTGATGATTTTAAACATTACGTTGATTATTTCAACCGAATGGAAAAAGAAAATATTGCCAAGGCTGTGCCAAATGATAGTGCCTGGTCATGGATGAAAACCAATATTCCGCTGTTTGAATGTCCTCAGGATAATTTTGAAGAAATGTACTATTTCCGTTGGTGGAGTTTGCGTAAGCACATTACTGACACACCTGTAGGTTATGCGATTACCGAGTTTTTGGTAGACCGTTCGTATGCCGATAAGTATAATTTAATTGCCTGTGCTCTAGGACATCATATTTATGAATTCCGTTGGGCTCACGATCCGAAATATATCGAGCAGAATGTACATGTTTGGTATCGAGGAAATGAGGGTAAACCCATGGGGAAATTGCATAAATTTAGTAGCTGGACGGCCGATGCTTTATACAATATGTATCTGGTAAATAAAGATGAATATTATCTTTTAGACATGTATCCAGATATGGTAGCCGATTATGCGGCCTGGGAAAATGAACGTCAAAACCCTAACGGTTTGTTTTGGCAGCACGATGTTAAAGATGGTATGGAAGAATCGTTAAGTGGTGGGCGTCGTGTGCAAAATATGCGTCCAACTATTAATAGTTATATGTATGCTAATGCTAAGGCCTTATCAACTATGGCAAGAATGAAAGGCGATAGTGAGCAATCGGTGTATTTCGATAAAAAAGCGAAGACTTTAAAAGGTTTGGTTGAAACTAAACTTTGGAATACCGACCATGAGTTTTTTGAAACTTTAACCGAAAAAGATACCTCTTCACAAGTTCGTGAAGCTATCGGGTTTATTCCTTGGTATTTCAATTTGCCATCAGAAAATAAAGGTTTTGAAGTGGCCTGGGAACAGGTTAAAGACGAAGGAGGTTTTTTAGCACCTTATGGATTAACAACTGCCGAACGCAGACATCCGCGATTCAGAACACACGGTACAGGAACCTGTGAGTGGGATGGTGCAGTTTGGCCATTTGCATCGGCGCAAACCTTAACTGCTATGGCGAATCTTTTAAATAATTACAATCAGGAAGTTGTTGGTAAAGTCGATTATTTCACTCAAATGAATTTATATGTGGAGTCGCAATACCACAGAGGGCGTCCTTATATCGGAGAGTATTTAGATGAAGTTACCGGATACTGGTTAATGGGAGACCGCGAGCGTAGTTATTATTACAACCATTCAACATTTAACGATTTAATGATTACCGGTTTGGTTGGTTTACGTCCGCGTGCCGATGAAAAAATTGAAGTAAATCCGTTAATTCCGCAAGATAAATGGGATTGGTTTTGTTTAGATAACGTGTTATATCACGGTGATATTATTACCATCCTTTGGGATAAAACCGGAGAAAAATACCATAAAGGTCAAGGACTAAGAGTATTTAGAAACGGAAAAGAAGTGGCATCTTCAAGTAAGTTGGAGAAGGTGATTTCTGAATAAATCCAACATTTGTTAACCTGAACTGTCACCCTGAGCGGAGTCGAAGGGTATTTCAGGTTCACATTAGCAAAGAACTAATTATTATATCTGAAAGAAATGCAAATTCTAAAAAAGATAGAATCAAATAGAATTCAAAAAGCGTTTTCATTGGCATTAGCCTTTTTAATTTCATTGTCGGCTTTGGCTCAAAATGAAATTAAGTTGAATAATCTTCAATGCGAAATGCTAACCAATCCGTTAGGGATTGATGTGGTACAACCTCGATTAAGCTGGCAATTAGATACAGATGCATTTCAGGTACAACAAACTGCATATCATATTTTAGTAGCGTCGTCACCTGAAAAGTTAGCCAATAATGAAGCTGATTTATGGGATAGCGGAAAAGTAAATAGCGATACCACTGTAAATATTCAATATACAGGAAAACGCTTAAATAGTAAAGATGAAGCTTTTTGGAAAGTAAAAGTATCGACGAATAAAGGAGAAAGTAACTGGAGTGAAACAGCATTGTGGAGTATGGGAATTTTAACCTATGCCGAATGGAAATCAACACGATGGATAGGCTACAACCAATTATTTCCAGGAGATAGCGTAAGTCAGTTTGCAAAATTGTCAGCGCGCTATATTAGAAAACCCATCAACTTAAAAAGCAAGGTTAAAAATGCCAAGGTTTACATTATGGGAATGGGCTTATATGAGTTCTATATTAATGGTGAAAAAATTGGCGACCAGGTATTAGCACCGGTGCCTACCGATTATACTCAAAATGTAAAATATAATGTATTCGATGTAACGTCTCAGTTACAGGAAGGAGATAATGTGTTAGGAACCATTTTAGGAAACGGACGCTTTTTTGCGATGCGTCAGGAATACAAACCATATAAAATTAAAAGTTTTGGTTTTCCAAAAATGGCATTGCAGTTAGATGTGGAATATGAAGACGGTAGCAAAGAAACCATTAAAACCGATGAAAGCTGGAAATTTACACCATACGGACCAATTAGAAGCAATAATGAATATGATGGTGAAGTGTATGATGCGCGAAAGGAAATGCCAAACTGGAACAACGTTGGGTTTGATGATAGCGATTGGCTAAACATGATGTGGGTTCAAGAACCTGGCGGATTCTTCGAAGCACAAATGACACCCAACATGAAAATCATGGATGCCGTAAAACCGGTTTCTATTTCAGCAACTAACAGAGGAACTTATATTCTGGATATGGGACAGAATATGGTGGGCTGGTTACAAATAAAAGTGAAGGGTAATCGTGGCGATAAAATCACAATGAAATTTGCCGAGTCTTTACAGGACGATGGTTCACTTTACATTGCCAACCTACGTGATGCCCGAACTACTGATGAATACATTTTAAAAGGGGACGGCGAAGAAGTCTGGGAGCCAACATTCGTCTTTCATGGGTTTAGATTTGTAGAACTTACAGGCTTTAAATCGAAGCCATCTTTAGATCAGTTTTTAGGAAAAGTGGTTTACGATAACATGGAAACTACGGGAACGTTCGAGTGTTCTAACGAAACCATGAATCAGATTTTTAAAAATGCGTTTTGGGGCATTAGCGGAAATTACAAAGGCATGCCTATCGATTGTCCGCAACGTAACGAACGCCAACCATGGTTGGGCGATCGTACCACAGGCGCTTATGGCGAGAGTTTTATTTTCGACAATCAAACGCTTTATGCAAAATGGCTGGACGATATAAAATATTCACAAACTTTAGATGGTGGTATTCCAGATGTAGCACCTGCATTCTGGCGTTATTACGGTGATGGGGTAACCTGGCAAGGTGCTTACATGAAAGTAGCCGATATGTTATACACGCAGTTTGGAGATGAGAAAGTGATTAAAGATCATTATCCGTTTATGAAAAAATGGTTGTTGTATATGGAAGCCAATTATCTGAAAGATGATTTAATGACCAAAGATAAATACGGCGATTGGTGTGTGCCACCGGAATCTTTGGAAATTATCCGTTCCAGCGATCCAACGCGTTTAACCGATGGCGAATTGTTGTCGAGTGCGTTTTATTATCACTTGCTTCAAATCATGAAAAAGTTCGCGAAAATTGAAGGTAACAGTGATGCCGATATACCATATTACGATGATTTAGCCGAACGTATTAAAAGAGCATTCAATGCGAAGTATTTCAACAGAGAAAATTATAGCTATGCCAATAATACAGTAACCGCAAATGTGTTGCCTTTAGCTTTCGATATGGTTCCTGATGGATTAGCAGATAAGGTTTTTGAAAACATGGTATATCAAATTGAAGTGGTTAAAGAAGGTCATATTAGTACCGGGGTTGTAGGAACGCAGTTTTTAATGCGAACCTTAACCAATTTCGGTCGTGGCGATTTAGCCTTTAAACTGGCATCGAATAAAACCTACCCAAGCTGGGGCTACATGGTTGAAAACGGCGCAACTACCATTTGGGAATTGTGGAATGGTAATACAGCCGACCCAAAAATGAATTCTCAAAACCATGTGATGCTCTTGGGGGATTTAATGATTTGGTATTACGAAAACATGGCAGGCATTAAGAGCAATCCTGAAAAGCCTGGCTTTAAAGAAATCATCATGAAACCCGATTTTAAAGCTGGGTTAAGTTATGTAAACGCATCTTATAAGTCGATTCACGGAGAGATTAAAAGTCACTGGAAATTAAACAGAAATAAGCTTCATTGGGAAGTGACGGTGCCTGCAAATACTTCGGCCAAAGTGTATGTGCCAACCACCGATGCTTCAAAAGTGACGCTTAATGGGAAAAAAATAGATTCTGAAATATATCAATCAGAAAATGACAAGATAGTTTTAGGGCTCGAATCAGGAACTTATACCATTTCAGCGAAGCTTTAAAAAAGAGAAAACCAATTGAATAATAGATAAAAGAGATAAAATGAAAAAGTTTCAAATAGCTATGGTGCTTTTAGGAAGCATCTTTTTAGGGAGTTGTAAACAACCTGTTGAAAAGAAAATAGCTTTAGAAGATAAAACCTGGCGTGAAGGTATTGTTGTCGATGAGTTTATTTACGATAAAGCACCATACCTGTCTGCACATGCCGCAACTATTGTTGAAAATACCGATGGAGAATTGGTCGCGTCTTGGTTTGGAGGAACACACGAACGTAACCCTGATGTTTGTATTTACGTAAGTAAGCGTAAAAACGGGAAATGGACAGAAGCTGTTGAAGTAGCTAACGGAGTGCAAAATGACACCTTACGTTACCCAACTTGGAACCCTGTGTTGTATCAAATTCCAGGAGGCGATTTATTGTTATTTTACAAAATCGGGCCACATCCTTCAACCTGGTGGGGTATGTTAAAACGTTCTTCAGATGGTGGTGAAACCTGGTCTGAAGCCGAAAAATTGCCGGAAGGTTTTTTAGGGCCAATTAAAAACAAACCAGAATTATTAGATAATGGTAACTTGTTATTACCGTCTAGTATTGAAGGCGACAGTGGTTGGCATTTACGAATGGAATCAACATCAGATTTCGGGAAAACATGGAATATGCAGGATACCTTGCCAAAAGGACCAAATGATATTAACGCTATTCAGCCAAGTATTTTATTTCATGACAATGGAAAATTACAGCAAATAGGAAGAACGAAAAACAGTCATTTGTTTACAACCTGGTCTGAAGATAACGGTCAAACCTGGTCGCCTTTAGAGTTGTTAAATATGCCAAATAACAATTCAGGTACCGACGCGGTTACTATGAAAAACGGTGAGCATGCTTTAATTTACAACCATGTTTGGCCAAATAAAGACATGTTTAAAAGCTACAGAAGTCCATTAAATATTGCAACGTCAAAAGATGGTGTAAACTGGGACGCCGCTTTGGTTTTAGAAGATTCTAAAATCAGTCAGTATTCATACCCGTCAATTATTCAGGGATCCGATGGTATGTTACATTGTGTGTATACATGGAGACGTCAAAAAATTAAATATGTAAAAATTGATCCGTCACAGCTGGTAACTTTTCCAATTGTTGATGGTGTTTGGCCGGGTCCAACAAAGGAGCGTTACGAAGTTGCCGTTTGTGACTGGATGATTTTAAAACGTCAGAAATTAGGCGAATTCGAACGTGCTAAAGAAATTGGTGCTGATGCCGTTGAAATGGATATGGGCGGTTTAGGAGACCGTGAAACTTTCGATAGCAAATTTGTTAATGGCGATACCGCAAGCGTAAGGGTTTGGAATGAAAAAATGGCTGAAACCGGTGTGCGTATCAGTTCTATTGCCATGTCTGGATTCTACGGGCAATCGTTTGCCGAGCGTCCAACGTATAAAAAAATGGTGACCGATTGTATTGAAGTGATGAAAACCTTCGATGTACAAGTGGCTTATTTACCGTTAGGAACGAAATGCGATTTGGTAAAATATCCGGAATTGCGTCCAGCTATTGTTGAGCGTTTACGTTGGGCAGGTGAGCAGGTCGATAAGATTAACGGGATTATTGCTGTTGAAACATCGTTATCAGCCGAAGAAGAAAAGAAATTGTTAGAAGAAGTTGGTAACAGAAATATTAAAATTGCCTTCAATTTCGCTAATGCCATTAAAAACGGACGGGATATTTCAAAGGAATTAAAAACGCTTGGTCGCGATAATATTGGAGAAATTCATGCTTCGAATACCGATGGGCATTGGATTGAAAACGACCCGGCAATCGATCTTCCGAAGATAAAAGAAACGCTTGATAACATGCATTGGAAAGGTTGGTTAATTGTAGAGCGTTCTCGCGATACTACCGATGTTCATAACGTGGTGAAAAACTACGGAGCGAATGTCGCATACCTTAAAAAAGTGTTTCAGGGTGAATAAAAAATAAGATGAAGTATTTAAGTTTAGGTTTTCTTTTTCTGGTAGTATGCTGTGCTAAAACCAAGCATGTGGTTATTGTGGGCGATTTGGATTCGCCAAGATTGGCTTACGCTATGGATAAGCTTTCAGGCGTATTACTGGAGAATAATTACCATGTAACCATTTCCGATAGATTGCCCGAAAATAATACCGATAGAACCATTATTATTGGTGAAAAAGAAAGTGAAAACTGGAACTTAAATACTTCAGATTTAAATATTGATGATTCAAGCCTTATTAAAAAGGAAGGCTTTAAAATTACGACATCTGCACAGGTAACCTATATTGAAGGTACGGATGCTTCAGGTGTTTTATACGGCACTTTGGATTTGGTAGATCGAATTTCAGAAACCAAAGTATTACCAGATAGTATTAATAAAAAAGATGCTCCGGAAATGGTATTACGAGGTACTGTTATTGGCATTCAAAAACCAGAATATTTGCCGGGAAGAACAGTTTACGAATACCCCTATACACCAGAAAATTTCCCTTGGTTTTACGATAAAGACCTTTGGATTGAGTATCTGGATATGATGGTCGATAACCGTTTTAATTCACTTTATCTGTGGAATGGCCATCCGTTTGCGTCGTTAGTCAAGTTAGACGATTATCCGTTTGCGGTTGAGGTTAGTGACGAAGATTTTAAAAAGAACGAGGAGATTTTCAAATTCGTTACCGAAGAAGCCAATAAGCGTGGCATTTGGGTCATTCAAATGTTTTATAATATTCTGGTATCAAAACCATTTGCTGAACATTACGGAATAAAAACTCAGGAACGTTCAAGACCTATCACTCCGCTTTTAGCTGATTATACGAGAAAATCGATTGCGGCTTTTATTGAAAAATATCCGAACGTTGGTTTGTTAACTACCTTGGGTGAAGCCATGAACACCGTTGATGACGATGTTGAATGGTTTACAAAAGTGATTATTCCAGGGGTTCAGGACGGTTTACAGGTTATTGGCGAAACTAACGAGCCACCCATCATTCTTCGTGGTCACGATACCGATGCCCCTTTGGTTATGGAAAAAGCATTGCCGCTGTATAAGAATCTGTATACCATGAACAAATACAACGGCGAATCGTTAACCACTTACGAACCTCGCGGTCCATGGGCAGAAACCCATAGAAAGTTAAGCGAAGCGGGGTCAACGCATATTTCGAACGTACATATTTTAGCAAATTTAGAACCTTTCCGATATGGTTCACCAGACTTTATTCAGAAAAGTGTAAAAGCCATGCACAATGTTCATGGCGCTAATGCGCTGCACTTATTTCCGCAGACCTCGTATTGGGATTGGCCGTATGCCCCTGATAATACCGAACCGCGTTTACTGGAAATGGAACGCGACTGGATTTGGTACAAAGCCTGGGCGCGCTATGCTTGGAATAGTCAGCGTGATAGAACCGAAGAAATCGGTTTTTGGCAAGATCAGTTAAGTCAGAAATATGGTGTAGGTTCAGGAGCAGGTATATTAAAAGCTTATGAGGAAGCTGGTGAAATTGCACCTAAAACCTTACGCCGATTTGGAATTACCGAAGGTAACCGACAAACCTTATTATTGGGCATGTTCGCAAGTCAGTTAGTAAATCCATATAAATATCGTGTGTATCCCGGATTTTACGAATCTTGTGGTCCCAAAGGTGAAATTCTTCTGGAATACGCTAAAAAGGAATGGGAAGGCGAGCCACATATTGGAGAAACACCGCTTCAAATCATCAACGAGATTGTCAATCACGGTAAAGCGGCGGTTAAGGCTATTGATGCTGCAGCACCTCATGTTACTAAGGATGTTACCGAATTCAACCGCTTAAAAAATGATATCTATTGCTACAACTTGTTTGCTAATGTCTTTTCAGAAAAGGTAAAAGCAGCCCTGTTGATATTGCGTTATAGTTATTCAAATACTATTGAAGATTTAGACAAGGCCTTGCCACATTTAGAAAGAAGTGTTGCTTATTATCAGGAGTTGGTCAACAGAACAAAAGATACGTATTTATACGCCAATAGTATGCAAACCGAACTGCGCCGAATTCCTATTAGAGGTAACGATGGCAAAAATAAAACATGGGAAGAGTTGTTGCCACATTTTGAAAAGGAGCTCGAGGTATTTAAGCATAATATTGAAATGTTAAAATCAGATAATGCTGGAGAAATTATAAAAACGTTCAAGACGTTAGAGCCTGTTAAAGTCGATATTCTAAATAAAGACGCTACCCGTTTTTCATTAAAAAAAGGACAAAAAGTTTATACCGATAATGAAGCTGAAATAGATGAGGTTGCTAAAGAATTAAGACACCTGTCGGGCGTGAAATTTTCAGATAAAGACCAACAGGAAAACGGCAGCGTTTTACATTTTAAAACAGACAAAGCTGTTAAAATTTTGGTGGGGTATTTCAGTACCAACAGTTTTACTGTTTTAGCACCGCCAACTTTAGAAACCAATGCGCAAGCCAACAACAGGGGGCAAGCCGATATTAAAATAGCCAATGCCATGTTGGTTTCTGGATTATATCCGGTAAATATTTATAGTTATCGTTATGAACCTGGTGAACATAAATTGAAGTTAGGAAAAGGACGTGTTCTAGTTTTAGGATTTATCGACGGAAACGAAAAAATCGTAATTCACGATGCAGGTATTACCAATAAAGAAGAAGGTAAAGCCATAGATTGGTTATTTTATTAACAAGACACGTCTTGTCACCCTGAACTTGTTTCAGAGTCTCTAAATTTAGAATTTTATTAGAATCATTGTTTGATGAAAAAGTTACAATACATAGTTTTAGCAAGCATTTTAATGTTTATATCTTGTGGAAAAGATGTGAAGGTTGATGCTGTTCGAAAAGAAATTAGTTTAAACGATAATTGGTACACGATTCATTTAGATAGTTTGAATCAGTCGGAAGCCGATTTTGTTAAAAACATAAATATTAACGACAATTGGAAAGCTGTTTCTGTGCCGCACAACTGGGATCAGTATTATGGTTTCCGTCGTATGAAACATGGTAATTTACACGGTACAGCCTGGTATTATAAAACCTTAAAATTAAATGCTGAAGACCAAGGAAAACAACACTTTTTGTTTTTCGAAGGCGTAGGCTCGTATGCGACCGTTTGGGTAAATGGCAAAGAAGTGGGCGCTCACAAAGGCGGACGAACCACCTTTACTCTAGATATTACCGATGTGGTTGATTTTAATACTGAAAACAACATTGTAGTGAAAGCGGCACATCCGGCATTTATTGCCGATTTACCTTGGGTTTGTGGTGGCTGTTCGGGAGAATGGGGTTTTTCAGAAGGTTCACAACCAATGGGAATATTTAGACCCGTATCTTTAGTGGTTACCGATAAATTGCGTATTGAACCTTTCGGGGTTCATGTGTGGAATGATGCATCAACTAATAAAGAAAACGCTTTACTTCATACAACTACAGAGGTTAAAAATTATAGCGATTCAGCAAAGAAAATCACTGTTGAAAATATGTTGTTAGATACTAACGGAAAACAGGTTGTTTCAGTGAAAACTGATGTTGAAAATGTTTCCGGTTTAAAGGAAATTAAACAAACCTTGCCAGAGTTTTCAAATCCTAAATTATGGTCGCCTGAAGATCCGTATTTGTATCAACTGGTCACTAAAGTTTACGAAAATGGCGATTTAAAAGATGCATTATCCACACCATATGGAATTCGTTGGGTAAGTTGGCCAATTAATCGTGAAAGCGATGATAATCGTTTCTTCTTAAATGATGAACCAATTTTTATTAACGGTACTTGTGAATACGAGCACCTTATTGGCAGAAGTCATTCGTTTTCAGATAAAGATGTAAAAGCCAGAATCGGACAAATTAAAGCCGCTGGTTATAATGCCTTCCGTGAAGGTCACCAGCCACATAATTTAAGATATCAGCAACATTTAGATGAAGATGGTATTTTATTCTGGAGTCAATTTTCAGCGCATATCTGGTATGATACCCCTGAGTTTAAAGAAAATTTTAAAACCTTATTAAAGGAATGGATTAAAGAACGTCGAAACAATCCGTCGGTGGTGATGTGGGGCTTACAAAATGAAAGCACCATTCCGAAGGATTTTGCAGAAGAATGTACGCAAATTATCCGGGAATTAGACCCAACTGCAACGCAGCGTTTAGTAACGACCTGTAACGGAGGGGAAGGTAGTGACTGGAACGTGATTCAAAACTGGTCGGGAACCTACGGCGGCGATCCTTATAATTACGGTAAAGAAATGACCGAACATTTATTAAATGGAGAGTATGGTGCCTGGCGTTCTGCCGATTTACATACTGAAGGCGAATTCAATCAAAAAGGTGAATTAAGCGAAAATCGTTTTTCACAATTGATGGAAATTAAGGTTGCTGAAGCCGAATCGGTGAGCGATAAAATCGTAGGGCAATACCATTGGTTATTATATTCTCACGAAAATCCGGGGCGTTCGCAAAACGGTGAAGGGTATCGCGATATCGATAAAGTTGGCCCAGTTAATTATAAAGGGATTTTCACTATTTGGGGTGAACCTTTAGATGCATTTTATATGTACCGTGCTAATTATGTGTCTAACAAAAAAGAGCCGATGGTGTACATCGTTTCGCATTCGTGGCCGACCCGTTGGAATGAAGGCGGAACAAAAAATGGTATCGATGTGTATTCAAATTGTGATGAAGTGGAATTGTTTAATGATGTTGATGAAGTATCTTTAGGAAAACTAAAAAATACGGGATTAGGCAAACATTTTCAGTTTAATAATGTCGATGTTAAATACAATATATTGTACGTTGTTGGTTATGTTGATGGACAACCTGTTGCTAAAGATTATATCGTATTGAATAATTTACCAGAAGCACCACATTTTGATGCCTTGGTGAGCGAAACAAACGATATTTTAAAACCAGCCGAAGGTTTTAATTACTTATATCGTGTGAATAGCGGTGGAGCAGATTATACCGATACTTTCGGAAATGCCTGGTTAGCCGATGTGCATAAAACCGATGAAAATTCATGGGGCTCGTTATCATGGACCGATACTTTTGAAAACCTTCCGGCGTATTATGCGAGTCAGCGTACCACTTACGACCCGATTGCAGGAACGCAAGACTGGAGGTTATTTCAGGATTTTAGATATGGAGCCGATAAGTTACGTTACGAATTCCCTGTGCCAGATGGCGAATATCAGGTAGAATTGTATTTTAATGAGGCTTGGTACGGTACTGGAGGCGGTATGGATTGCGAAGATTGGCGCGTTTTTGATATCGCAATTAACAATAATATTGTTGAAAAGAATTTAGATATCTGGAAAACTGTTGGTCATGATGCGGCTTTGAAAAAAGTATATTCAGCAAAAAGTGACAATGGAAAATTAATCATTTCATTCCCGAATGTCGCTTCCGGTGAGGCGGTAATTTCGGCTATAGCTATTGCTTCAAAAGACTATAATGTAAATCCGGCAAACCCTTCCGATAAGAATATTTTAAATCTTTCAGCGAATACAGATGTTGAAGTATCAACCTGGCTAAATATTACCGATAAACAGTTTGTAAATTCAAAGGTTAGTTTTACCAAATTGCCTTCCGAAGTTTATGGGGCCGATTATTTAAAATTCCCGATTTCAGAAGAAAATAAAACTGTTTCAGGACATTTTACCTTGAAGACCGATGCCACGATTTACGCGTTTGTAAATTCAGAAATAAAACAATTAGAAGGCTATGAAGCGATGGAAGAATCTGCTGAAAATAGTTTAAATCAAACTTTCATCGTTTATAAGCGAGTAGCTAAGAAAGGTGAAAATATTGCCTTTAGTTCGGAAGAAGGAATAGCAACCATAGCCGTTGTGCCAACCTACTCCATGGAAGAGAAAGACGACCGAGTAATTGTAAAACTGGAAGCCGAAAGCGATGCTCAAACTACAGGGTCGGGCGTTAAAAAAGCATTCTTTAAGAAAAGTGATTACATAGAGTTTACCGAAAACACAAAAAACAGTATTACTTTTACAGTCACGCCGGGCGTTGCCAATATTTATTTGATGCGTTTCAGGTATATGAATATGACCGAAGGACCATTAAAAGTGCGGTTAAAAATTGAAGATGCTAACGGTATTTTATTGCGAAATGACGATATCGAATTTCCTGTTAGAAACGATAAATGGAAGGTTTTAAACACCACATCGGGCGGGTATATTAATGCTGGAACCTATAAAATTCAGTTAGAATCAGACAATATGAAAGGACTTCGAATTGAATCCTTTGAATTTCAATAAAAGCGATTATTAATTACGAGTATAGATAATGAACAAGACATTAAACCAAACAAAAATCTTTAGTCTGTTGCTGTTAGTCAGCTTAATTTTTTCATGTAGTAAAACCGAAGAAATTGTTGAAAGAGATGTGCGTATTGTTGAAGATTTTAATTTCAACTGGAATTTTAAATTAGGAGATGTTCCTGAAGCGACTCAAGCCAATTTTAATACTACCGATTGGAGAACACTTAACTTGCCACACGACTGGAGTATTGAAGGCGAATTTAGTGAAGATAATCCGGCAAAACCAGAAGGTGGTGCGTTGCCAACAGGAACAGGTTGGTACAGAAAAACATTCACTTTGCCAGCAGATTGGAATGGCAAATCGGTTTCTGTTGAGTTTGATGGCGTGTACAGAAATAGTGAGGTTTGGATTAATGGGCATTATTTAGGTAAACGTCCGTATGGTTACATTTCTTTCGCTTATAATCTGACCGATTATTTAAATTTTGGAACAAAGGAAAATGTCATTGCCGTTAAAGTCGATAATAGTGAACAGCCAAATTCGCGTTGGTATACCGGTTCTGGAATTTACAGAAATGTACGTTTAGTAGCTACCGAAAATTTATATGTTGACCACTGGGGAACCTATGTTACGACTCCTAAAGTATTAAAGGATAAAGCAACGGTTGCATTCGAAACCACGATTAAAAACGATAGCACGTCAAAACGAGTGTTTAAATTGGTAAATACCGTTTTAGATGCCGATAATTTAGAAGTTGCCGTTTCAGAGAAAATAGATAGTATTCAACCACATACATCTTATGTCACTAGACAACAAATGGAAGTTGTAAATCCTGTATTGTGGAGTGTTGAAAACCCGTATTTGTATACCGTGAAAACAAAAATTTATGAAGGTGAGAACTTAGTGGATAATTACGAAACGCCACTGGGTATTCGTTATTTCAGCTTCAATGCTAAAAAAGGCTTTTCATTAAACGGCGTTCCAACTAAAATTCATGGTGTTTGTTTGCATCACGATAACGGCGCTTTGGGAGCAGTTGCAAATAAATCGGCTATAAAAAGAAAACTTCAAATCATGAAAGATATGGGGGTGAATGCCATTCGTGTGGCGCACAATCCGTCGTCTTTAGAGTTATTACAATTATGTGATGAAATGGGACTGATTGTTCAGGTTGAAGCTTTCGATGTTTGGAAAAAACGTAAAGTGAAATTTGATTACAATGTAGAATGGGACGAATGGTATAAACGCGATTTACAGGATGTAATTCGTCGCGACCGTAACAACCCGTCGGTGATGATGTGGAGTATTGGTAACGAAATTCGCGAGCAGTTTGATAGCACAGGAATCGCGATGACTAAAGATTTAGTGAAAATTGTTAAAAGTTTAGACCAGACCAGACCAGTAACCTGTGCCTTAACAGAAAATATTCCTGAGAAAAATTTTATCTATCAGTCAGGTGCTTTAGATCTTTTAGGATTTAATTACAAACATGAAGATTACGGTACTTTCCCTGAAAATTTTAAAGGTCAAAAAATAATAGCTTCCGAAAGTGTATCGGCTTTAGAAACACGTGGTCATTACGATGCCACCTCGTCGGAAATTAAATTCTGGCCTCCGGCTCATAACGAACCGTTTGATGGTAATGACGATTATACAGTTTCAGCTTACGATAATGTAGCGGCTTACTGGGGAACTACCCACGAAGAAAACTGGAAAACCGTTAAGAAATTAGACTATATCGCAGGAACATTTATTTGGACAGGTTTCGATTATATTGGCGAGCCTATTCCGTATCCGTATCCGGCGCGTAGTTCATATTTCGGAATTGTCGATTTAGCAGGTTTACCAAAAGATGTGTATTACATGTACCAAAGTGAATGGAGCGATAAAACTGTATTACACGTTTTACCACACTGGAACTGGAATGCAGGTCAGGAAGTTGATGTTTGGGCCTATTATAATAACGCTGATGAGGTAGAACTTTTTGTAAACGGAACATCGCAAGGCGTAAAGTCTAAACAAGATGAAGAGTTGCATGTATCTTGGAAGGTGAACTACGAACCAGGAACCATTAAAGTCGTATCTCGAAAAGCCGGACAAGTGGTTTTAGAGAAAGAAGTACATACGGCAGGGACTGCTTCGCAATTAGCTTTAGAGGCTGATAAAAAAGCGATTTCAAACGATAATTACGATTTAGTTTATGTAACTGTGAGTGTGAATGATGAGGAAGGTAACTTATCTCCAAGAGCCAATAACCTCATTCAGTTTGAAGTTACAGGTGGTGGAAAAATAGTAGGTGTTGATAACGGTTATCAGGCGAGTTTAGAATCATTTAAAGCCAACTACCGTAAAGCGTATAACGGAAAATGTGTGGTTATTATTCAATCGAATGGTAAAGCAGAAAATATTCAGTTAAAAGCCACTTCTGAAGGCTTAAAAGAGGTATCTGTTCAAATTGATGTAGAATAAAAATAAATATTAAAAATAATGAAACTTCATTTACTTGATAGGAGTACACCAAGCGACACGTCGTTTACGGCTAAAGTACATGAAGATTCTAATTTTTTAAAACTTTGGCATTACCATCCCGAGCTGGAACTGGTCGTTATTTTAAAAAGCAACGGCAATTGTTTTGTTGGGGATGGTATTGAAAAGTTTGAACCCGGCGATGTGTTTTTAATAGGAAAGAACACACCTCACATGTGGCTGAATCAGGAGGCCTATTTCGCAGACGATTCAGAGTTGGTTGCCAAGTCCATAGCTATTCACTTTAAAAAGGATTTTTTAGGAGAACATTTTTTTGAAACCCCCGAGATGCATCATCTGTCTGAGTTGTTTGATAGAGCGCGTTTTGGTATCAAGTTTTTAAATCTAAAAGGAGAACTCATAGAAACGGTTCAAAACATGTTAAATCTTAACGGATTTCATAAAACCATTGCGTTTTTAAATATCCTGAATAAGCTTTCAAGTCATAAAAACTTTAAGCTATTGGCAAGTTCGGGATATATGAAAACCTTTAAAGTAAAAACGAATAAAACACTCGATAAGGTATATGCCTATATCTTTAAGAATTTCAATAGAGATATTTCTTTAGATGAAGTCGCTAAGATTGCCAATATGAATGCGACGGCGTTTAGCCGATTGTTCAAACGTGTTAATGGTAAGCCATTTTCACGTTATGTATCCGAAATCCGAATTGGGTATGCCTGTAAGTTGTTGTTGGAGCAGAAGGTGAATATTTCTCAGGTTTGTTATGAAGTAGGATTCAATAATATTTCAAATTTTAACCGACAATTTAAAATTGTAATGGACTGTAATCCATCAGAATATATAAAACAACATGTTAATTCTTATCAAGAGAATGAACTGGTTTAGAGGTATATTTATTGCTTTTAAATCAACTTGGTGAGATTTTAAGCAAAAATAATATCATGTTTAGTCATGATTTAGGAAGATTTGATGATTTAATATTTATAGTATTGCAATTATTAATCTTATTTATAAATGATAGGAAATAGACAAGAAATACTAAAAATACATGCGAAAGATAATGTATTAGTGGCTTTAACCGATTTGGTAAAAGGCACCGAACTTTCGTTTGAAAATCAATCATACACGTTGGTAGATGCTATTCCTGCCAAACATAAATTTTCAACCGAAAACTTTAAGGTTGGCGATCCAATTTACATGTATGGCGTTTTAGTAGGAAGAGCTAAAATCGATATCCCTGAAGGTGGGCTTATTACTACCGAAAATTTAGAACATGACACCGAGCATTACAGTGCCGACCATGTTGTTGAAAAAGTACAATGGCAGGCACCCGATATTTCAAAGTTTAAGAATAAAACCTTTTTAGGATATCATAGGACTAATGGAACCGTTGGAACTGAAAATAATTGGTTAATCATTCCTTTGGTATTTTGTCAGAACAGAAATGTTGAGGTGTTAAAAAGTGCCTTAGTCGATAAATTAGGTTTTGGTAAACAACAGCATTTAGGTTTAAATGTCGATACTTTAATTGAAACCTATAAATCAGGTGGTTCAGTTGAAGCCATTTTAGAACAAGATATTTTAAAGGAAGCTGACGAGGTTTATAAAAACCCATTATTCCCAAATGTAGATGGTATTCGGTTTTTAACCCACGATGGAGGTTGCGGCGGCTCAACATCTGATGCTATTGCTTTATGTCATTTGTTGGCCGGTTATATCAACAATCCGAATGTGGCTGGAGCAACAGTCTTAAGTTTAGGATGTCAGCATGCACAGTCTAAAATTTTACAGGATGCCTTAAGTAAAATGGCACCAAATAACGATAAGCCGGTATATTTTTTAGAGCAGCAGCACATGAATTCTGAAAAAGAATTATTGGCTGAAGCTGTAAAGAAAACCTTTGTCGGATTAATCGAAGCAAATAAAGTCGAGCGTCAACCAGCGACATTAGATAAATTGGTTATCGGTCTGGAATGTGGAGGTTCTGATGGGTTTTCAGGTATTTCAGCGAATCCTGTTTTAGGTTATGTGTCCGATTTATTAGTCGGACTTGGAGGTGCAACTGTTTTAGCTGAGTTTCCGGAGTTGAACGGAGTAGAACAGGAATTAATCAATAGATGTCAGTCGAAAGAGAAAGCCGATAAGTTTTCAAATATCATGGCTGTTTATAATGAAAAGGCGACGTTGTTAGGCGGCGGATTTTCAGCAAATCCTTCACCAGGAAATATAAAAGATGGATTAATCACCGACGCGATAAAGTCGGCAGGTGCTGCAAAAAAAGGCGGAACATCGCCAGTTGAAGACGTTTTAGATTATACTGAACAAGTGGTTAAACCGGGACTGAATTTGTTATGTACACCGGGTAACGATGTTGAGTCGACTACCGGATTGGCAGGTTCAGGAACCAATATTATTTTATTTACAACTGGTTTGGGAACGCCAACAGGAAACCCGATTACACCAGTGATTAAAGTGTCGTCAAACACAAAATTATTCAATAGAATGAACGATATCATCGATTTTAACACAGGAGGTGTTATTGATGGCGAAGCGACTATTGAAGAAACAGGTGAACAATTACTGGAATTTGTAATAGAAGTTGCCAGTGGAAAACAGGTTAAAGCAAGAAAATTAGAACAGAACGATTTCATTCCTTGGAAACGAGGAATGTCGTTATAGAGAAAAGAGAGTTAGTATAATTAAGTATTCAGAAATAATGAACTATATAGTTTGCGAAGAACCAACAAAATTCGCGTTAAAAGAAAAAGAACAACCGGTTCGCGAGGCGAATCAGGCGTTAATTAAAATTCACCGCGTTGGAATTTGCGGTACCGATTTGCATGCCTATTCAGGAAATCAGGCATTTTTTACTTATCCTAGAATTTTGGGTCACGAGTTGGCTGCAGAAGTTTTAGAGGTTGGAGAAAACAATCAGAACTTAAAAGTAGGCGATAAGGTTATCGTTATGCCTTATGTAAGCTGTGGAGAATGTATTGCCTGTAGAAAAGGAAAAACCAACTGTTGTAGTAATATAAAGGTTTTAGGTGTTCATGCCGACGGCGGAATGCAGGAAGTTGTAGCGGTAAGAACCGATTTATTAATTCCGGCAAATACCTTGTCTTATGAAGAAATGGCTATCGTAGAGCCTTTAGCTATTGGAGCACATGCCATTCGTAGAGCCGATGTTGAAGCTGGTGAATTTATAGTAGTTGTTGGTTGTGGACCAATCGGAATTGGTTTAATGAAACTGGCACAAATTAAAGGTGCTGAAGTGATTGCTATCGATGTTGACGAGTCGCGTTTAGCGTTTGTAAAAAATGAAATTGGTGTAAAACATGTGGTGAAAGTTTCAGAAACAGCAGCCGAAGAAGTGTCTAAAATTACCAATGGCGACTTAGCTACTGCGGTTTTCGATTGTACAGGAAACAAACGCGCGCTTGAAGGTGGTATTGCTTACATGTCTCATGGCGGACGTTACGTATTGGTAGGACTTTCAAAAGGCGAGTTGGTGTTTAGTCACCCGGGAATTCACGCTAAAGAGTCTACGATTATGTGTAGTAGAAATGCGACTTTAGAAGATTTTCAATTTGTTATTGATAACCTTCCGCAGTTTCCGACAGATAAATTTGTAACTCATCAGGTACCTTATACCGAAATGATTGCTAACTTCGATTCTTGGCTAGATCCAAAGAACGGGGTGATTAAAGCGATGGTTAATTTTAGTGCAGAGTAAATTCGTAATCCTGAGAAAAACATAAAACAGATGAAATTTAGTTTAAAAAACAAAACAGCTATTGTTACCGGAGGCGGAAGCGGGATAGGTAAAGCTATTTCTAAAACATTAGCTGGTCAAGGCGCTTTTGTTCATATTTTAGAATTGAATGTTGAAAATGCCGAAGTGACTAAAGCCGAGATCGAAGCCGATGGCGGAAAAGCAGCGGTACACCAATGTAATGTGGTAAATCAAGCCGACGTTGTTGAAGTCATTAATAAAATTGCTGAAGAAAGCGGACTTGATATTTTAATAAATAATGCAGGAATCGCACATATTGGTAATGTTGAAAACACACCAGAGGCCGATTTAGATCGCGTGTATAGTGTGAATGTAAAAGGTGTTTATAACTGTATTTTTGCATCGGTTCCTCACATGAAAGCTAAAGGTGGTGTGATTATTAATATGGCATCAATTGCATCGTCTGTAGGACTAAACGATCGTTTTGCTTACTCGATGTCTAAAGGAGCGGCGTTAACCATGACCTATTCGGTGGCTAAAGATTATATTAACGACGGTATTCGTTGTAACTGTATTTCTCCAGCACGTGTGCATACGCCATTTGTTGATGGTTTCTTAAAAAATAATTATCCGGGAAGAGAAGCTGAAATGTTTGAAAAACTTTCAAAAACGCAGCCAATCGGTCGTATGGGTAAACCTCAGGAGATTGCAGATTTAGCACTGTTTTTATGTTCAGATGAAGCATCATTTATCACAGGAACAGATTTTCCAATAGATGGTGGATTTATAAAGTTAAACGGATAAAACTAATAAACTATAAAAGATGAAATTAATACGATTTGGAGAAGCTGGTAAAGAAAAACCAGGAGTTCAATTACCAGACGGAAAAAAAATAGATGTATCAGCTTTCGCTGAAGATTATACGGAACGCTTTTTCGAAACTAACGGATTAGCGCGTTTAGAGGAATGGTTAAAAATTAATCAGTCGAAATGTGAGGTAGTTGAAGAAGATGTTAGATTGGGGTCACCAATTTGCCGCCCTTCAAAGTTAGTTTGTATCGGACTAAATTATGCAAAACACGCCGCTGAAGCAGGTATGAAAATCCCAAGTGAGCCTGTATTGTTTTTCAAATCAACAACAGCTATTGTTGGTCCTAACGACGACGTTATCATTCCTAAAGGCAGTGAAAAAACCGACTGGGAAGTAGAGTTAGCTGTGGTTATTGGTAAAAAAGCCTCTTATATTTCACAAGACGAGGTTATGGACCATATCGCTGGTTATGTGTTGCATAACGATATAAGTGAGCGTGCTTTCCAGATTGAAAAAGAAGGACAATGGTGTAAAGGAAAGGGTTGCGATACGTTTGCGCCGCTTGGACCATTCTTAGCAACTAAAGACGAAATTAAAGATCCGAATAACTTACACTTATGGCTAAAGTTAAATGGTGAAATGATGCAGGATAGTTCTACTTCAGATTTTATTTTCAATATTCAGGAGTCGATTAGTTATATCAGTCAGTTTATGACGTTATTACCAGGTGATGTGATTTCAACAGGAACGCCATTCGGTGTTGGTTTAGGTTTAACGCCTCCACTTTATTTAAAGCCTGGCGATGTTATGGAATTAGGTATTGAAGGCTTAGGAGTATCAAAACAAAACGTTATCGCATACCCAGGAAAATGATTATAGATAGTCATCAACATTTTTGGAAATACGAACCCGTAAAACATGCATGGATTGATGATAACATGGCTGTAATTCGTAAGGACTTTATGCCTTCCGATTTACAGTCTGTTTATCAGGAAAATGGTGTTGACGGTTGTGTGGCGGTTCAAGCCGATCAAACCCTTGAAGAAACCGACTTTTTACTTCAACTTTCAAAAGACAACAGTTTTATAAAAGGCGTTGTAGGTTGGGTAGATTTACGAGCCGATAATTTAGAAACGACACTGGAAAAATACAGCGAAGCCAATAAATTAAAAGGGTTCAGACATGTGGTTCAGGGCGAACCGGATCATAATTTTTTGTTACGCCCTGATTTTTTAAGAGGTATTGAGGTGCTTCAGAAAAGGAATTATACTTACGATATTTTAATTTTTCCGCATCAATTAGGGGCTGCTTTAGAATTTGTAAAGCGTTTTCCTAAAATGAATTTCGTTATCGATCATATCGCGAAACCTTATATTAAAGATGGTTTTTACGATGGTTGGGCTGCTTTAATGACGGAAATAGCAAAGTATGAAAACGTGTATTGTAAAATGTCTGGGATCATTACGGAAGCCGATTATAATACCTGGACGCCTGAGCAAATTCATCCATACATGGAGTTGGTTTTAGAAGTTTTTGGTCCAAATCGTGTGATGTATGGTTCAGACTGGCCAGTGTGTTTGGTAGCAGGCAACTACACAAAAGTAAAAGAATTAACAACAAATTTTATTGCAACATTAAGTGCCTGTGAGCAACAGCAAATTATGGGGACTAATGCGGTAAAATTTTATAAACTATAAGACATGGATTTACATTTAAAAGACAAAGTAGTTGTAGTTACTGGTGCTGCCGGAGTTAAAGGTAGTATTGGTGAAACTATTGTTCAGCGTTTAGCTGATGAAGGCGCTATTCCAGTGATTGTTTGTAGAAACGATCGTGGTTTTGGTTACGAAAAGGAATTACAGGAACGTGGTGTCGATTCAATTTTTGTGAAAACCGATTTAACCGATCCTGTTCAAATTGAAGCGGCAGTAAAAACCATTGCTGAAAAATACGGACGAATTGATGCTCTGATTAACAACGTTGGGGTTAATGACGGTGCAGGATTAGATGCGTCAATCGACGATTTTATGTGGTCGTTGAAACTAAATTTAGTTAGTTTCTTTGCAATGACGAAGTATTGTTTACCATACATTAAAGCGTCTAAAGGAAATATCTTAAATATCGGTTCTAAAGTTGGAATGACGGGACAAGGTGGAACATCGGGTTACGCAGCTTCAAAAGGAGGCGTACTTGGTTTAACACGCGAGTGGGCTGTCGATTTAATTAAAGAAAACATCCGTGTAAACGCGATTATTATTGCAGAAAGCTGGACACCGGCTTACGACACCTGGATTAAAACTCTTGAAAACGGTGAGGAGAAATTGCAGTCTATCGTGAAGAAGATTCCTTTAGAACACCGTATGACAACGCCTGAAGAAATTGCAGATACCTGTTTGTTTACCATTTCAGACAGATCGTCGCATACTACAGGACAATTCATTTTTGTAGATGGTGGTTATGTTCACTTAGACCGATCGTTATTAACCGAATAATTAAAAATTCAACAAAACTAAATAAGACATTATGGCTAAAGTACCAGTGGTAGCGAAAACTGTTATCGTTCCGTTTATATTAATTACTTCTTTATTTGCCCTTTGGGGATTTGCAAACGATATTACAAACCCCATGGTTTCAGCATTTAAAAAAGTATTAGAACTCGATAATTTTAAGGCTTCTCTGGTTCAAATGGCATTTTATGGCGGGTATTTTACCATGGCGCTTCCCGCGGCAATTTTCGTAAATAAATATTCTTATAAGAAAGGTGTTTTATTGGGGTTAGCACTGTACGCGATTGGAGCACTTTTGTTTTATCCGGCAGCCGAATTTGAAGCTTTTGGATTCTTCTTAGCTGCGCTTTATATTTTAACTTTCGGATTGGCGTTTTTAGAAACCACTGCGAATCCGTATATTCTTTCTATGGGAGCGGAGGAAACAGCTACCCAGCGTTTAAATCTGGCACAGGCGTTTAACCCAATGGGAGCGTTAGGCGGATTAATTGTAGCTCAAAAGTTTATTTTAGGTTCGCTTCAATCAGATGATTTAAATGCTGATGGAACTTCGGTTTTTGAAACTTTAAATGAAGCTTCCAAGTCAGTGATTAGAACTGCCGATTTACAGGTTATTCGTAATCCGTATGTATTATTAGGTGTGGTTGTTATTGGCTTTTTTATTCTGATTGCCATGATGAAAATGCCTCAAAATAAAGAGCAGGAAACCAAAGTGTCTGTAGTCGGTTCTATAAAACGTTTATTTTCTTCAAAGAAGTTTGTTTGGGGTGTTATTGCCCAAGCGTTTTATGTGGGTGCACAAATCATGTGCTGGACATACTTGTACCAATATGCGGAGTCTATCGGTATCGATAATCAATCGGCAGTGACTTATGGTATAAGTGCCTTAGTGATATTTTTGACCGGTAGATGGGTTGGTACAGCCCTTTTAAAATATATTAACAGTGGAAGGCTGTTGTTTTATTTTTCAATAGGTGCATTGATTTGTACTTTAACTACAATTTTTGTTCCCGGCATGATCGGACTTTACGCTTTAGTTGGTATTTCATTCTTCATGTCAATAATGTTCCCAACCATTTATGGTATTGCGCTTGAAGGACAAGGTGAAGATGCTAAGTTTGGTGCAGCCTTTTTAGTTATGGCTATTGTTGGTGGAGCTTTAATGCCTACGTTACAAGGCTTAATTTTAGATATGGGTGGCGTTGGTTATACTGATATTAAAATTTTAGGCGTACCTGAAGTTAATTTTTCATTCATATTGCCAGCTTCATGTTTCCTCATTATTGGTTATTATGGTATAATGGTATATAAAAAGAATTTTTAAAAGATGAAAACAAAACGATACGCACTCGCCTGTGATTTAAAGGATAATCCTGAATTAATAGCTGAATATATTAAGCTTCACAAAAACGTATGGCCTGAAATATTAGAAAGTATAAAGGCAGCCGGTATAGAGGACATGGAAATCTTCAATATTGAAAATAGATTGTTCATGATTATGGAAGTGAACGATGATTTTTCTTTCGATAAGAAAGCAGAAATGGATATAAATAATCCAAAAGTTCAGGAATGGGAAAATTTTATGTGGAAATTTCAGCAGGAATTACCTATGGCAAAACCCGGTGAAAAATGGATGCTTCTCGATAGTATTTTCAAGCTTTAACAGAATTTTACTTTAATAAGTTTCAAATAAAATTTTAGTTTTTTTAAAAACTCGTCAAAAATTTTATAAGTGTTTATAGTACACTTATAAAATAAATGTTATATATTTGTGAATATCAAATTCTAATGCGTTTAAAATAGGCTTTAGGTAAAATGTTTTTTTATTTTTGCACAATTATTTTAAATGCGTTCAACAAACTAAGACGTTGACTATTAAATTAACTAAATTAAAATGAACAAAAAATTAGATCAGCAGGCAGCAGATAATATCAGAGCATTGGCTGTAGCGATGGTAGAAAAAGCAAATTCAGGACACCCTGGAGGACCAATGGGAGGTGCAGATTTCATGCACATTCTTTATTCAGAGTTCTTTAACTTCGATCCAACCGATATGGAGTGGCCGTTTAGAGACCGCTTTTTCATGGATGCAGGGCACTTATCTACATTAATGTATGCTCAGTATTATCTATTAGGGAATTATGCAAAGGATGATGTAGCTAATTTTAGACAATGGGGTTCTATTACACCAGGTCACCCAGAGGTAGATGTTAAAAGAGGTATTGAAAATACATCTGGACCATTAGGTCAGGGACACACTATGGGAGTTGGAGCTGCAATCGCTGCTAAATTTTTACAGGCACGATTTGGAGACTGGATGAACCACAAAATCTACGGATTTATTTCAGATGGTGGTATTCAGGAAGAGATTTCTCAAGGTGCTGGTCGTATTGCAGGTCACTTAGGATTAAGTAATTTTATCATGTTCTTCGATTCTAACGATATTCAGCTATCAACTTCAACAGATGAGGTAACAACTGAAGATACTGCAATGAAATATGAAGCTTGGGGATGGAAAGTTGTAACCATCGATGGTCACAACCACGACGAAATTCGTAAAGCATTACAAGATGCTAACGCTGAAACAGAAAAACCAACCTTAATTATCGGTAAAACGATTATGGGTAAAGGTTGTGTAGCTGCCGATGGTAGTATGTTTGAAGGTCACTGTGAATTACACGGTCAGCCAATCGGACACACAGGTGCAGATTATGCTAAAACCATGGAAAATTTAGGTGCAGATACAGAAAAACCGTTTGATATTTATCCGGAAGTTGAAGCATTCTACAAAGATATTCTTGCTCAAAAAACAGCTCAGGCAGCAGAGAAAAAAGCTGAAATTAACGCTTGGAGATCTGCAAATCCTGCATTAGCTGAAAAATTAGATTTCTTCTTCTCTGGTCAATTGCCAGAATTAGATTTCTCGGCAATCGAGCAAAAACCAGGTGTAGCTTCTCGTGTGGCATCTTCAACAGTTTTAGGTTATTTAGCTGAAAACGTTGAAAACATGATTGTGTCTTCTGCCGATTTATCAAATTCAGATAAAACAGATGGTTTCTTAAAGAAATCACACGCACTTAAAAAAGGTGATTTCTCTGGAGGATTCTTGCAAGCAGGTGTTGCCGAGTTAACTATGGCATCTATCGCTAACGGTATTGCATTACACGGTGGTATTATTCCTGTTGTGGCAACCTTCTTCGTATTCTCAGATTACATGAAGCCAGCCATTCGTTTAAGTGGTATCCAAGAATTACCAGTTAAGTATGTTTGGACGCACGATGCGTTCCGAGTAGGAGAGGATGGTCCAACACACCAGCCAATCGAGCAGGAAGCTCAAATTCGTTTATTAGAAAAGCTTAAAAACCACAGCGGAAAACCAAGTTTCTTAGCGTTACGTCCTGCTGATGCTGCCGAGACTTCTGTAGCTTGGAAAATGGCTTTAGAAAATACAACGACACCTTCAGGTTTAATCTTATCGAGACAAAACATTAAAGATGTTCCGGCACAGGGAGATTCAAGATATAACGAAGCTTTAGCTGCTGAAAAAGGTGGATATTTAGTGAAAGAAGTTGAAAATCCAGACGTAGTATTAATCGCTAACGGATCGGAAGTGTCAACTTTAGTAGCTGCTGCTGAAATTTTAGAAAACGAAAACGGATTAAAAGTGAATATTGCTTCAGTAATTTCAGAAGGGGTATTCAGACTTCAATCTAAAGAGTACCAAAACAGCGTGATTCCTAAAAACAAACCATTGTTTGGTTTAACAGCTGGTTTACCGGTAAACTTAGAAGGTTTAGTAGGTGATGCAGGTAAAGTATTCGGATTAGATCACTTCGGATATTCTGCCCCTGCAGGTGTTCTTGATGAGAAATTCGGATTTACAGGACCACAGGTAAGCCAACAGGTTTTAGAGTATTTAAAAGCATATAACAACTAATAAAATAGGATATAAAATGAAATTTTTTATTGATACAGCAAACCTAGACGAAATTGCAGAAGCACAGGCTTTAGGGGTATTAGATGGTGTTACAACTAACCCATCTTTAATGGCGAAGGAAGGCATTACTGGTGAAGCAAATATTTTAGCACACTACCAAAAGATATGTGATATTGTTGATGGTGATGTTAGTGCTGAGGTAATTTCTACAGACTTTGAAGGAATGGTAAAAGAAGGAGAGGCTTTAGCTGCTCTTCACCCACAAATCGTGGTTAAATTACCTTTAATTGCTGATGGTATTAAAGCATGTAAATATTTTTCAGATAAAGGCATCAGAACAAATGTAACATTAGTATTCTCTGCGGGGCAAGCATTATTAGCTGCTAAAGCAGGAGCAACTTATGTATCTCCTTTCTTAGGGCGTTTAGATGATATCTCTACTGATGGATTAAACTTAATCGCTGAAATCAGACAGATTTACGATAACTACGGTTTCGAAACACAAATTTTATCGGCTTCAATCCGTCACACAATGCACGTTATCGACTGTGCTAAAATTGGTAGTGATGTGATGACAGGACCTTTATCGTCTATTACAGGATTATTAAAACACCCTTTAACAGATATCGGTTTAGCTAAGTTCTTAGAGGATTACAAAAAAGGAAATCAATAATAGTAAGACTAATTTGTTGTGAATAAGATATTGGAACAAAAACAACAAATTAAGCTCGCTGTAGATTGTATCATTTTCGGGTTTAATAACAACAGGCTGGAGTTACTTCTGGTACATCGTGGTTTTGAACCCGAAAAAGGTAAATGGTCTTTAATTGGTGGTTTTGTTGGTAACGATGAAGATATTGACGATGCTGCTAATCGTGTTCTGTATGATTTATCCGGATTAGAGAATATCTATATGGAACAGGTAAGAACATTTGGTAAGGCAGATAGAGACCCTTCAGGGCGCGTAGTATCTACCACGTATAGTGCGATGATTTTAAAATCGGAGTATAACGAGGAACGTGTAGGTAAATACGATGCTAAGTGGTTTCCAATTGAAGAATTACCAGAGCTTATTTTCGATCACAGTGAGATGGTAGGATCCGCAATTCGACGTTTAAGACGTCGTGTTAGAAATTTCCCGATAGCGTTTAATTTATTACCGGCTAAATTTACTTTACCGCAGTTACAGATGCTGTATGAAGGTATTTTAAGTGAGCAACTTGATAAAAGAAACTTCAGAAGGAAAGTATCACAGATGAATTACTTGGTTAGATTAGAAGAAAAAGACATGTCTGAATCCAGAAAAGGTGCTTATTTCTATCAGTTTGACGAAGAACTTTATAACAAAGAATTGAATTTCAATTTATAACACAAAAAAAATAACTTTTAATAAGTTATTTTTTTTGACTAAATTTTTAAAAGTGTGAGTGTTACACTTTTAAAATAAATGTTATATTGCAATGCTTATTTCTTTAGAAAAGAAGAATAATTAAAATTGTTATATTCATATTATGAATAATGTAAAATACACCATAGGAATGGACTTCGGGTCAGATTCGGTTAGAGCGTTAATTGTTAACACAGTTACCGGTGAAGAGTTGGCTACAGCAGTTCATTATTATGCACGATGGAAAGAAGGGAAATATTGCGTTCCATCGGAAAGTCAGTTTAGACAACATCCCTTAGATTATGTTGAAGGTATAGAGGCTACCATTAAATCGGTAGTAGCTCAGGTTAGTGAAGATGTTGTAAATAACATTGTAGGTATTGGAGTAGATACAACAGGTTCTACGCCAGTAGCTGTTGATAAAACTGGTACGCCATTAGCATTGTTGGAAGGTTTTGAAGAAAACCCGAATGCGATGTTCGTACTTTGGAAAGATCACACAGGAATTAAAGAAGCAGACGAAATTAATGCCCTTTGTGCAAAATGGGATATTGATTATTCTAAATATGAAGGCGGAATCTATTCTTCAGAGTGGTTTTGGTCTAAAATATTACACATTTCAAGAGCAGATAAGGCCGTTCATGAAGCAGCCTATTCATGGGTAGAACATTGTGATTGGGTTCCGTTTTTATTAACGGGAGGAGACGATGTAACACAAATGAAACGTAGCCGTTGTGCTGCCGGTCATAAAGCCTTATGGCATGAGTCTTTCGGCGGATTACCACCAAACGATTTCTTTGTAGCTTTAGATCCTGTTTTAGATGGATTAACCGATAGATTGTTTAAAGATACCTACACCTCTGATGTCTCAGTTGGAACACTTTCAGAAGAGTGGACAAACCGTTTAGGGTTACCTGCCAATGTAGAAGTTGCTGTTGGAGCTTTCGATTGTCATATGGGAGCTGTTGGGGTGAATATTGAACCTTACCACTTAACAAAAGTGATGGGAACGTCTACCTGTGATATCGTGGTAACACCAATGCAGGATGAAGAACATTTGGTAAAAGGTATTTGCGGACAAGTAGATGGTTCTGTTATTCCAGGTATGTTAGGTCTTGAGGCTGGTCAGTCAGCTTTTGGAGATATTTACGCATGGTATGAGCGTTTAATTGCCTGGCCAATTAAAGAACTTATTGGTGGTACAAATTTAATTTCAGAAGAAGTTAAAGCACAATTAGTTGAAGAAGCTTTAGGAAACATTTTACCAAAATTAAGCGAAGCTGCGGCAAAAGAACCAATTGGTGCTTCAGGTGAGTTGGCTTTAGATTGGATGAATGGTAGAAGAACGCCAGATGCAAATCAGAACTTAAAAGGTGTGATTTCAGGAATTAACTTAGGAAGTACATCTCCAAAAGTATTCAGAGCATTAGTAGAAGCATCTTGTTTCGGTGCTAAAAAAATTGCCGATCGATTCGTTGAAGAAGGTATCGCTATTAACGGTGTAATTGCTATTGGGGGTATCTCTAAAAAATCAGATTTAGTGATGCAAATCATGGCCGACGTTTTAGATGCACCAATAAAAGTAGCTAAGTCAGAGCAGGCTTGTGCTTTAGGTGCTTCAGTATTTGGAGCTGTTGCTGCTGGAGTTCATGCTAATACAGAAGCAGCTATGGATGCAATGGCAAGTCCGTTTGAGAAAGTGTATGAGCCAATTCAAGAAAATGTTGAGGCTTATAAAAAAGTATATAACGACTATAGTGAACTATGTGTTGCTATGGAAAACCACATAATGAAAAAATAAGATTATGAGTAGCTATAAATCATTAAAAGAAGAAGCTTACGAAGCAAATATGCAGCTTCCGGAGTTAGGCTTAGTGCTATTTACATTTGGTAATGCCAGTGCTGTAGATCGTGATAAAGGCGTTTTTGCTATTAAACCAAGTGGTGTACCATATTCGGAATTAAAACCTGAAGATATGGTGATTTGTGACTTCGATGCTAAGATTGTTGAAGGATCTATGCGACCGTCTTCAGATACTAAAACACATGCCGTTTTATATAAAGAGTGGGATAAAATTGGAGGTGTAGTACATACACACTCAACCTATGGTACTGCTTGGGCTCAGGCTATCAAGGATATTCCGATTTTTGGAACCACACATGCCGATCATCTAATTTCTGATATTCCATGTGCTCCGCCAATGAAAGATGAGTATATTGCGGGTGATTATGAGCACATGACAGGGTATCAAATTATAGATTGTATTAATGAGCGTAATTTAGATTACAACGAAGTAGGTATGATACTTGTTGGAAATCACGCGCCGTTTACTTGGGGTGCGACAGCGGCAAAAGCAGTATATAATAGCGCCGTTTGTGAAGAAGTAGCAAGAATGGCTTACTTAACCTTGCAAATTAACCCTAATGCAGCTATTTTAAAAGATGCCTTGAAGAAAAAGCATTTTGAACGTAAACACGGAAAAGATGCTTATTATGGTCAGGGGTGCTAATGGCGTAATAATTTCTAATAACTAAAACTAAATAAACTATTATGAGTATTTTATCTTTTGTCGCTTTTACTTTGTTGGTTGCTGTAATTGCATGGTGGTCAACAAGAAAAACAGATGAGAATTCATCTGATGGGTATTTCTTAGGAGGAAGGAGTCTTACAGGGCCTGTAATTGCAGGGTCGCTATTACTTACTAACTTATCAACAGAACAAATTGTGGGAATGAATGGTGTGTCGTTTAGAGACGGTATTCCAATTATGGCTTACGAAGTTGTAGCAGCCATTGCAATGGTGTTCACAGCGTTTGTTTTATTACCTAAGTACCTTAAAAGTGGTATTGCAACCATTCCTCAGTTTTTGGAAAACCGTTACGGTAAGAGCACAAAAACAATTGTCTCATTATTATTCTTGTTAGGGTATGCTATCTCAATGCTTCCTACAGTATTGTACTCTGGGGCATTAGCTATTAATACCATGTTTGATATTCCTGAAATGTTAGGAATGGATCCGGAACCAGCATTATGGGTTACGGTTTGGGCTATCGGTATTATTGGTAGTATCTATGCGATTTTCGGTGGATTAAAAGCGGTAGCTGTATCCGATTCTATTAATGCCGTAGGTTTAATCATAGGAGGGTCGTTAATTCCAATTTTCGGTTTAATGAAAATCGGCGATGGAAGTGTTTTTCAAGGTTTAAAAACATTAACAACAACATTACCTGAGAAATTTAATATTATTGGTGGACCAGATTCTGATGTACCCTTCGCAACCTTATTTACAGGCATGTTAATTGTAAATTTCTACTATTGGGGGACCAATCAGGCTATTATTCAAAGAGCCTTAGGAGCTAAAAACTTAAAAGAAGGTCAGAAAGGATTATTATTAGCTGCATTCATTAAAATTTTAGGACCATTTATCGTAGTACTTCCAGGTATTATTGCATTTTATTTATTTAATGGAGACTTAGCAAATGCCGATGAAGCTTATCCAATGGTGGTAAAAGCGGTATTACCGGTAGCATTTATCGGGTTCTTTGCAGCTGTACTTTTCGGTGCGATTTTAAGTTCTTTCAATAGTGCCTTAAACAGTTCGGTTACTTTATTCGGTTTAGATTTCTATAAAGAATATATCAACCACGATGCTTCAGAAAGACAAGTGGTAAAAGCCGGTAAAATCTTCGGAATTGTTTTAGCTGTATTCTCTATGGCAATTGCGCCATTATTATATGGTGTTGAAGGTGGAATTTTCACGTATTTACAAGAGTTAAACGGAACACACAGTGTGCCAATTTTAGCTATTATTTTAGTTGGAATCTTTTCGAAGAGAGTATCAGGAAAGGCGGCCAACATATCGATCTTATTTAGTGTGGTAACATACTTAACAACTTTATACGTTATTAAGCCAGATATTAGTTTCTTACACTTAATGGGTATTTTGTTTGTATTGACAGTAATCATCATGTACGTAGTAAGTTCTTTTATACCAAGAGAAACAGACTACAATCAGGAGTATACAAAACAAGTGGATATTACGCCTTGGCAGTATTTAAAGCCAGTTGGTTTTGCTGTTGTTGCGGCTGTGATAGCGCTTTACATTTATTTATCATAACAATTAACAAAAACTATTTTTTATAAATAATGATTAATTTTAAACAAGGCGAAGTTTGGTTTGTAACAGGAAGTCAACACCTGTACGGACCTGAAACCTTAAAACAGGTTGCTGAACATTCACAAGAAATTGCAAATGCCTATACGGCAAATGCTGAGATTCCGGTAAATGTAGTTTTTAAGCCAACAGTTAAGACGGCAGATGAGATTCACGCGATTTGCAAAGCTGCAAATAACGATGATAACTGTATTGGTATTATTACTTGGATGCATACGTTCTCTCCGGCAAAAATGTGGATTGCTGGTTTAACGGCTTTACAAAAACCATTTTTGCACTTACATACGCAGTTTAATAGAGATATTCCTTGGGGAACTATCGATATGGACTTTATGAACTTAAACCAATCGGCACATGGTGGCCGTGAGTTCGGGTTCTTAGTATCGCGTTTACGTAAAAACCGTAAAGTGGTTGTAGGTCACTGGAAAAATGAAAAAGTTATCAAACAAGTAGCAGACTGGTGTCGTGTGGCTAATGCCGTAGCAGATAGCCGTCGTATGAAAGTGGCTCGTTTTGGTGATAACATGCGTCAGGTTGCTGTAACCGATGGAAACAAAGTATCAGCTCAAATTAAATTTGGATACGAAGTTAACGGTTACGGAATTGGAGATTTAGTAGATTTCGTTGATCAAATTACCGATGCACAAGTAGACCGTTTAGTACAAGAGTACGACGATACTTATGTAATGGCTCAAAAAATTAAAGCTGATGGCGCGATGCGTCAATCGTTAAGAGATGCGGCTAAAATTGAGCTAGGTATGCGTGCATTCTTAGAGAACGGTGGGTATTCTGCATTCACTGATACATTCGAAGATTTACACGGTATGAAACAATTACCAGGTATCGCAACGCAGCGTTTAATGGCAAGCGGTTACGGTTTTGGTGGCGAAGGCGACTGGAAAACGTCTGCTTTAGTGCGTACTATGAAAGTTATGGGAGCTGGTCTTGAAGGTGGTAACAGTTTCATGGAAGACTACACGTACCACTTCGATCCAGAAAATACGACGTGTTTAGGATCACACATGTTAGAAATCTGTCCTACAATTGCTAAAGGCGATGTGTCTTGCGAGATTCACCCGTTAGGAATCGGTGGAAAAGAAGATCCTGTTCGTTTAGTATTCAACAGTGCAGCTGGTAAAGCTTTAAATGCTTCTGTTGTTGATATGGGTAACCGTTTCAGAATGTTAGTAAACAAAGTTGAAGCTGTTGAAATTAAAGACGAAATGCCTAACTTACCAGTAGCTCGCGTGCTTTGGGATGCGAAACCAGATTTACAAACAGCTGCTGCTGCTTGGATTCATGCTGGTGGTGCCCACCATACATGTTACAGTCAGAATATATCTGCAGAGTCCCTAGAAGATTATGCTGATATTATGGATATTGAATTCTTATTAATCGATGAGAAAACCGATTTATACAGATTTAAGCAAGAGTTACGTTGGAATGACGCAGCTTATGCAATAAACAAAGGATTCTAATAAAAATAGAATTTTTGAAAATAAAAAAAGCCACTAGGAGTTTAAATCTTAGTGGCTTTGTTTTTTTTGTATGTCTTTACCAAAACAGACTATACAATACCGTTAGAATAATTAAAATTGCAAAGGCGCCAACATTAAAAAGTGGTGACGTTTGAAATAGTTGTTTTGTTAGTTTTATGCCTTTAGCGTCATCTTGACCGTTATGTTCTAAGTAACTCACCAAAACAATTATTAACATGGTTAATAATGCGGTAATACCCATTTGATGCATCCATGGTTCTAAACCAGGGATAGGTAAAAATTTTAAACCTAAAGCGATTGGTATAGATGAAAGGGCTCCAAATATGGCTGCTTTATTTGTTGTTTTTTTCCAAAATAGTCCGAGAATAAATACCGCTAAAATTCCTGGGCTTACAATACCTGTATATTCTTGAATAAACTGGAATGCCTGATCGATTCCTCCTAATAAAGGTGCCATTATTACACCAATAAGTAAAGCTATAGCTGCGGTTATACGTCCAACATTAACCGTGGTTTTATCGTTGGCATTTTTATTAATGTATTGTTTGTAAATATCCATTGTAAAAATGGTAGCGGTAGAATTAAGCATAGAAGCTAACGAGGAAACTACAGCTGCAGCTAAGGCTGCAAATGCCACACCTTTAAGTCCAGTGGGTAAAAATTGTAGTAACCAAGGGTAGGCTTTATCAGCCTGGGTTTCACTTGGCATATTCATTTGGGCTAGATCTCCCAAATTCGACATAATCTCAGGGTCATTAACCATAACATACGCTGCTATACCAGGAATAACCACAATTAATGGAATTATTATTTTAAGAAATGCTGCTAAAAGAATTCCTTTTTGCGATTCTCTAAGTGATTTCGCAGCCAATGTACGTTGAATAATATACTGGTTGAATCCCCAGTAATAAATATTGGCAACCCATAATCCGCCAATTAATACCCATATTCCAGGCAAATCCAGATAGTTGGAGTTTACACTACCATCGGAATTAAATTCATCAAGAACCATATGAAATTTTTCCGGAGCAGCTTCAACAACCTTTGAAAAGCCTACTAAAATGCCTTCCCCATTAGAAACCGTATTTAAAGCTAGATAGGTAGTAATTAGACCTCCTAAAACCAAGAAAACTACTTGTATGACATCGGTCCAGGCTACAGCCGATAAACCACCGTATAGCGAATAGGCAGCTGCAAAAAGGGCTAGCCCAATAATGGCATACATCATATCAATACCCATTATTGTTTCGATGGCTAAGCCTCCTAAGTATAAAACAGATGCTAAGTTTACAAATATGTAGAGAGCAATCCAAAATACAGCTAATATGGTTTTTAGGTTCGTAGAGAATCGTTTTTCAACAAATTCTGGAATTGTGTAAAGACCTTTTTCGATGAAAATGGGCAGAAAATATTTTCCTACAATAATAAGTGTTAGGGCTGCCATCCACTCGTAGGAAGCTATGGCAATACCAACGGCAAATCCAGAGCCAGACATGCCAATAAACTGTTCCGCAGAAATATTTGCAGCAATAAGTGATGTACCAATGGCCCACCAAGGTAGCGATTTACTTGCTAAAAAATAGTCTTCTGCATTTTTTTGATGTTCGCCTTTGTCTCGCGATACCCATAGGCCTACACCTAAAATTAATATGGCATATGCTATAAATACAGCATAGTCCCATGTTTCAAATCCTGATGTCATATTGATTTTTTAGTTTAATTAAGGATAAAATAAAGTTGGTTTTTGTAGTTGAAATATAGGGTTTTAAATTCAAATTCTCTTTTAATTTCTCTGTAAATAATGAGGAATTATTTTACATACAGGCAAAAGGATTTTTGGTAGATGATTTTATGCTTTTTTACCTGTGAACCTCTCAAAAAAATGAAAAAAATCCAATTTTAATAGATTATGTCTTGCATTTAGTAAAACGTACAGCTTTTTCCTTTGGTATAATTCAATGAATAATAGTAAGGAAGCTCTAGTTCTATCGACTATTCTTTAACTTTGTGAAGCATTAATATTAAAGAAACAAAACAAGCCTATGTTGACTTGGAAAGACATTATAAATTTTGCGGTTAATGGTAACCCAGAACCAGATACTCGAGTTGAAAAAACAGAAGAAGCATGGAAGGAGCAATTAACACCTGAACAATATAGAATTACACGCCATAAAGGTACCGAAGCGCCACACACCGGAGCGCTTTGTTTATCTTATGAAGAAGGGAAATATAATTGTGTATGTTGCGATACGCCGTTATTCGATTCTACGATTAAGTTTAGTTCAGGAACAGGGTGGCCAAGTTTCACACAACCTATTAAATCCAATGCTGTTAAATATGAAAAAGATGTGTCATTCGGAATGGTTCGCGTAGAAATTATGTGTAATACCTGCGATGCACATTTAGGTCATGTATTTCCAGATGGACCGGAACCAAGTGGATTGCGTTACTGCGTAAATTCCGAATCATTAACATTACAAACCGTAGAAGAATCAAATTAATGGGAAATAAAGCATTACAATTAATGACTGTTGGTGGAGGTTGCTTCTGGTGTGTCGAAGCTGTTTTTAATGAAATAAAAGGTGTTGAAAAGGTTGTGTCGGGCTATACCGGTGGAACAGCTCCAGGAAAACCAACATATCGCGAAGTGTGTTCAGGGTTAACCGGTCACGCTGAAGTGGTTCAAATTACGTTTGATGCAAATATGGTATCATATCAAGATTTATTACTTGTGTTTATGACGAGTCATGATCCGACCACTTTAAACCGCCAAGGAGCCGATGTTGGGACACAATACCGTTCAGTGATTTATTTTCATAACGATTTGCAAAAGGATATGGCTGAAGTTGTTGTTGAAGAAATGGCGCCATATTATGATAATTCTATTGTAACAGAAATTAGTCCGTTAGGTGTTTTTTATGAAGCAGAGGATTATCATCAAAATTACTACGCTAACAATCAGGAACAAATGTATTGTAGTGCCGTAATTACACCTAAACTGGTGAAGCTTAGGAAAATCCATGCCGAAAAATTAAAATAAGAATGAACCTTAAAATAGATAATACATTCATAAATAGTTTACCTGCCGATGCGATACAGGAAAATTCAAGGCGTCAGGTAGAACAGGCGTGCTATTCGTTTGTTGCACCAAAACAGACAGCTAACCCAAAGTTACTTCATGTGTCTGAGGCGATGTTGGATAACCTGGGTTTGTCAAAAACGGATGTTGAAAGCGACACGTTTTTAAAGGTGTTCACAGGTAATGAAATCTATCAAAATACAAAACCTTATGCCATGTGCTACGGCGGACATCAGTTTGGTAGCTGGGCAGGGCAATTAGGTGACGGGCGAGCCATTAATTTATTTGAGGTTAATCATAATAATCAACGTTGGGCCGTTCAGCTAAAAGGAGCAGGAGAGACACCGTATTCCAGAACAGCTGATGGATTAGCGGTCTTGCGTTCATCTATTCGAGAGTATCTTTGTAGCGAAGCGATGCATTATCTGGGCGTACCAACTACTCGTGCTTTGTCTTTAGCTTTGTCAGGCGATCAGGTTATGCGAGATATGTTGTATAATGGTAATTCCGCTTACGAAAAAGGAGCCATTGTTACGCGTGTTTCACCAAGTTTTTTACGTTTTGGTAACTTCGAAATTTTTGCTGCTCGACAAGATGTTGATAACTTAAAGAAATTAGTTGATTTTACCATAAAAGAGCATTATCCAGACTTAGGTGAACCAGGTAAAGAAACCTATCTGGCTTTCTTTAAAGAAGTAACGAATCGTACGTTGGAAATGATTATTCACTGGCAACGTGTAGGTTTTGTTCATGGGGTTATGAATACCGATAATATGTCTATTTTAGGATTAACCATAGATTACGGACCTTATGGTTGGTTGGAAGGCTTCGATTATGGCTGGACGCCAAATACAACCGATAGAGAGCATAAGCGCTATCGCTACGGTAATCAACCCAACATCGGTCTTTGGAATCTCTTTAAGCTGGCAAATGCATTGTATCCATTAATTGAAGAAGCAGAACCTTTGGAAGCTATTTTAGATGCTTACAAAATAGATTTTGATAAGAAATCTTTTGAAATGATGCGAAGCAAACTTGGATTAGAAAATGAAGATGTTTTCGATAAATCATTAATTCAGGATCTCGAAGATAATCTGTTGTTGTTAGAAACCGATATGACCATTTTCTTTAGAAACCTGGGGCTGTTTAAAAAAGAAAATTATCTGGAAGGTACCCGATTGGTTGAGCAAGCTTTTTATGCGCCTTCAGAATTAACCGGTGAAGTTATTAATAAATGGCAGGCATGGTTTCAACGTTATGCAGACCGATTACAACAGGAATCTTTATCTGATGAAGAGCGTCAGGTAAAAATGAATAAGATAAATCCCAAATACGTACTCCGAAATTATATGGCACAACTGGCTATCGATGCCGCCAATAATGGAGATTATAAATTAATAGACGAGTTGTTTCAGCTGTTAAAACAGCCTTATGACGAACAACCAAGTCAGGAAAAATGGTTTGTGAAACGCCCAGAATGGGCAAGGCACAAAGTTGGCTGTTCTATGTTATCCTGTAGTTCTTAATTTTGTAACTTTGCTGCATCTGTAAAAGCTATGATAGATATCAACGAAAATACACCATCGCCTTTCGATTTGCGAATAAGTTTCAATAAACTTATTGAGCATTATGAGCGCTTAGCAACAAGCGAAGACGAATTTATTGCTTCAAAAGCCCGTAAAGTTTTAGAGGTACAGGAACCGTATCCTATTTTAAGAGATGGTTTCAGTGATCCTGATTATTTTGAAACTTATAAAAAGGAAATTAAACTTATTTTACAGGATTCGTTTAGTGAAGTGTTAAGCAATAATGAAATTAAAACAGCATCAATGCCTTTTAAAGATGTTGTGTTTAATGCGTCAAATCGATTTAAAAAAATAATTGAAGAAGCAGGCGAAGGTTTTGAGTTGAAAATGAAAAATATGCCTGAGAATGATATTTATATCATGTCTTGTGCGGTTATTTTAAATGCGTGTTACGGGTATAATTTAAATTTTAAGCGTCCTATTTTATACGAAATACCGGATGCTGAAGGGATTATGCGTTTTTATAAAATTGCGTATAATGCCGATTTCATAGAAATTATTCCTACCGAAAATGCACCTAAAATTACTCAGGATGACTTTAATGAGTTAATCGATAATTTTAAAGATATTGAACTTTGGAAAACGAAGTTCCCACCAAAGAGTTACCTGTTTAAAGGTTTTGTGATTTCGAACATGTTCGATGTCACCGATGATCAGTCGATATCGAATATGAAGTCTACTTTAATAGCCGAAAGTAAACATGAAAGCAAACAGTTTATGGGCGAATTTCAGTCTATATTTCAGTCGCTTTTAGGGATTAAGGATTTACAGGTTGGTTTTTCGATTTACAATAAAACAGATGATAGTTTCGACTGTGTTCACGAGCAGGGCATAGAAAGTTTTTTATTAAAAGATATAGAAGAGTCGCCTTGTAAAACGGTATTGTGTGAGGCTTCTTATAAAGCATTAATTAATAAAAATACCTCATATTCTATTTCAGATGTCGACAAGTATTACGAGATGTCTAAAGGGAAGGTTGCTCAATTTAGAATACTAAAGGAGCAGGGCATTAAGAGTGCTATTTTTGCGCCTATTTCAGATAAAAATGAATTGTTAGGTATTTTAGAGATCGTTTCGAAAACCCCTAAAATTCTAAATAGCGTTAATGCGAATAAGCTGGTAGATGTGATGCCGTTTATTTTATCGGCTGTAAAGCGTTCTAAGCGTGAATATGAAAATTTAATCGAGGCAGTTATTCAGCAGGAATGTACTTCAATTCATAGTAGTGTAAGCTGGAAATTTGAAAATGCAGCACGTCAGTTTTTAAAGGATAAACAAGAGGTTGGTAATAATGCTGTGTTTAGTAAAATTAGCTTTCAAAATGTGTATCCGTTATTCGGACAAATAGATGTTAAAGGTTCTTCAGAAGTAAGAAATCTGGCGACTAAACGCGATTTAGAACTTCAGTTAACATTGGTGAATAGTATTATTCATGATGTACTTGCAGAAGAAACACTACCCATTTACGGACAATTAAAATTTCAAATAGATAGTTATAGAAAACAGCTTAATGAAGATTTTAAAGTAGATAGCGAACAGCAGATAGCTAATTTCCTTAAACAGGAAATAGAGCCGTTGTTTAAGTTTTTTATGGCTAAAAAGGAGATGTATCGCGAAACGATAGAAGATTATTTTAGTAAGATAGATCCGAATCTAAACGTAGTGTATCATTACCGAAAGGATTTCGATAAAACCATTGCGCTTATCAATAAAAATATGGCTTCTGTTCTGGATGAAAAGCAGAAAGATGCTCAGCAAATGTATCCGCATTACTTCGAACGTTTTAAAACCGATGGGGTAGAGCATAACATGTACATTGGTGAAGCTATTACCAAAGAAGAAAGTTTTAATACTATATATCTGTATAATTTAAGGTTATGGCAGTTACAGGTGATGTGTGAAATGGAGAATGATTATTACCAAAACCGTCATAAGTATCCGGTGCAGTTAGATGTTGCTTCCATGATTTTGGTGTTTAATCAGCCGTTAACCATTAGTTTTAGAATGGATGAAAAACAGTTTGATGTTGATGGGACTTACAATGCACGTTACGAGGTAGTTAAAAAGCGTGTAGATAAAGCCGTTATTAAAGGTACAGGAAAACGTGTTACCGAAAAAGGTAAAATAACCATTATCTACTCTCAAAAAGCAGATGAAATAGAATATTTAGAATATATTAAATTCCTTCAGCATAAAAAGTTATTAAATAATGAAGTTGAAATTGTTGAATTGGAAGACCTACAGGGCGTTACCGGTGTAAAAGCCATTCGTGTAGGGATCTTATACCAACAGGAGGAAAATGCCAAAGAATTTTATTCGTACGACGATTTAATGAAAACTATCAAGGCTTAGCGAAACAACAATTACTTTAATTCATTAGTTTAAACGAAATAGCGAAAGCTAATACTGATACAATAATGCCTATCATAAAGCAAGAGTAGGTAATACGTAAAATACGGTATTTGCGGTCAAGTACTTTTCCTAAGAAGTATAAGTCTTTGGTTAAAGCTGTGTATAAATAGTCTTTGTCTTTTAAAAGCTCACTAATAGCCCATTCAAACTCGTTTAATTCCATTTTATGGAAGTTTCCAAAGAAGGCTAAATTTACATTTTTGTTAGCAACGTCTTCTTTTGAAAACTGGCCACGTGTTACATTTGGTCGGGTCGCGATAATAGATAAAACCATAGAAATAACACTCGAAGTTGTAAATATGGCGGTAGGTATAATTAAATAAGCGTTACTCGGATTATCTAATTTTGAAAACAGATTAGATAACACCAACGAAATAATAATGGCATTTACCGAAAGCAGAATGTTGGCTTTAGTATCGGCAATATCGCTCAATTTAATATGGTTTCTTAAAGCAACACGATAAAAGGTTTGAATACCGCGCTCCGGGCTTTCACTTTTGTATTGCGCTTTGTATCTGGCTTTAAGCTTTTCTTTGTTTAATTGATCTTTTAATTTTTTCTTTTGCTTAATAAGCTTACTTAAATTCTCTTCTTTTTGTTTTTGCCAGTTTTGTAAAGCGTAATCGGTGTAAAACTCGTGTTTTTTAGTTAATACTTTAATGTTTTCATCCAACCATTCTGAAGTTGAATAGTTTTTTACACCTTGAATTTCAAGTTCTTTCCTTAAAAATTCACTGGCTTCATCAAAATAAGGTTTGCCAAAGTGTGATGAGTCGGCATCTCGAATAATTTTTTCTAATTCGGTTGTTGGTTTGCCTTCAAATTTGGTCGCCAGGATACAATTACTAATAGCTTCAATGGTAGACTGATTAACCTGATTTTCTTTCAAAAATTCGGTCGCAATTTTTACACTTTCTTCTTCATGATTTTCTCTGGAATTAATATAACCCGTATCATGAAGTAAGGCAGCTAACTGTAGCATTTCAGCGTCTTCCTGACTAATATCTGAATTTGATATGATTTCTCGAAGGCTTCTTAAAACACGTTCGGTATGTGTAAGGTTATGATATAAAAAGGTCTGGTCTAATTGCGATTTAAACAAATTAAAAACAAACGATTCGGTGGTTTCTATTAATTGCGACATAAATACTCTTGAATTTACACGGGTACAAATTACTAAATAAAACTAAAAGAGATGTAATTTTACTTGATAATCGAGGATGCATAAAGCCTTCGGTGCGTTCTTAAATTAATGTTTTTCCATTAAAAAATCTTCTTAACTTAATTAAGCGAAGTTTAGTTATCTTTAAAGAGATGTGATTTTACGGGTTTTATAACCTAGAGTATCACAAATTAGTACCTTTATAGTTTAAAAATAACCTTAATGAAGTTATACGTTTCAACCATTTCAGTTTTAGTGAGTTTCACTATTTTAACAGCCTGTGCTACAAAAAAGGCACAGTATAAAAGTGATAATTCTGCGCAGTTGGCTTTTCCTGAGAAAGAGGTTGAAACTAGGTTTTACTTGATTGGAGACGGTGGATTAGTATATAATAATGAAGCTTCGTCAGCTGTTAAAGCCTTTCAGAATTTTATAAAAGGGAAGAAAACAGAGAATGATTATGTGCTTTTTTTAGGTGATAATATCTATCCGGCCGGAATGCCCAAAAAGGATGAAAAGGGAAGGGCAGAAGCCGAACAAAGTTTGAATGTTCAAGTGCTGGCGGTTGAAGGGTTTCAAGGGGAAACTATTTTTATTCCTGGAAATCACGATTGGTATGCCAACCGACTTGTAGGATTAAAAGAGGAAGAAAAATATATAGAAAAGGCCTTAGGTAAAAATACGTTCTTACCCGCAAATGGTTGTCCTTTGGAAAGTATTGAGGTTAGCGATAAGGTACAATTAATTATTATAGATACCCAATGGTATCTTGAAAACTGGAATAAAAATCCAACGATAAACGACGATTGTGAAATAAAAACTGAAGCGCTCTTTTTCGATGAGTTAGAAGGTGAAATCAAAAAGGGACAGGGAAAAACGATAGTGATTGCCATGCACCATCCTATGTTCTCAAATGGAGCCCACGGTGGTGAATTTGCAGCAGCAAAACATTTGTTTCCTACTCAAAAGCCAATTCCACTTCCGGGGTTGGCGTCTTTGGCAGTACAGTTACGAGCACAGGGAGGAGTCTCTCCTCAAGATCGCTACAACAAACGGTATAACCAATTGATGCAGCGCATAGAAACCATGTCTATAAATAACGGAAACATTGTATTTGTTTCTGGGCATGAGCATACCTTACAGTACATAGAGCATGACGATATAAAACAAATTATTTCCGGAGCGGGTTCAAAAGAGTCTTATGCTGCATTAGGCGATGACGGATTGTTCTCTTACGGAAAACTGGGTTTTGCCGTGTATACTGTTTTTAAGGATGGAAGTAGTCATGTGCAATTTTATTCATCAGAAGGAGGGACTGCCCAATTATTGTATCAAAAGGAAGTGTATCCAACTTACAAACCACTTGATGTGTCCGATTTAGAAGAGCATTTTCCGCAAACACTTGATGTTTCAGTTTATACCGAAGAAGAAACCAATCGTTCCGAAGCGTTTAAAACTTTCTGGGGAGACCATTATCGCGATTTATACAGTACAAAAATCAAGGCGCGCGTAGCAACTTTAGATACCCTTTACGGCGGATTGGAAATTGTTAGAAAAGGCGGAGGACACCAAACCCGGTCCTTGCGTTTAAAAACCAAAGACGGTCGTCAGTTTAATATGCGTGCTCTTAAAAAGAGTGCGACACAATATCTACAAGCCGTCTTGTTTAAAGATATTTATATTGAAAACGATTTTAAGCAAACCGAAGTAGAAGAGCTTATTTTAGACTTTTATACTGCGGCTCATCCTTATACATTTACAATTATTCCGGAGCTTTCAAAAGCAGCAAAGGTGTATCATACCGAACCAGAACTGTATTACATTCCAAAACATAAATATTTAGGTGATTTTAACGATGAATACGGTGACGAGTTGTATTTAATTGAAGAACGTCCAGAGGAAAATCAGGCGTATAAAGAGAGTTTTGGTTATGCCGCTGATATTGAAAGTTCTCACGATATTATTGCTAAAATTAGAAAAGACGAAAAATATAAAATTGATGAAGAAGCTTACATAAGAGCACGTTTATTCGATATGCTTATAGGCGATTGGGATAGGCATCAGGACCAATGGCGTTGGGCACAATTTAATCAGGAAAATGGTGATAAATTATACAGACCAATTCCGAGAGATCGCGATCAGGCATTTTCAAATTTTGATGGCGGATTATTAACACTTTTGAAAAAAATAAGTAATCCGGTTAAACAGCTTCAGGTTTACGATGCCGAACTGAAAGATATAAAGTGGGTAAACAGTGCTGGAATTCGTTTAGATCGTGTATTGATTCAGAATGCAAAAGAAGATTTATGGTTACAGCAAGCTGAATTTCTTCAGAAACACATTACTGATGAAGTTATAGAAAAAGCTTTTGAAGATGTACCTGATGAAGTAAAAAATGAGCAACTTCAGGACATCAAAGCCAAATTAAAAGGAAGACGTGGAAATCTTAAAGATATTGCCAGTCGCTATTATGTCTATTTAAACGAGTTGGTAGTTATAACAGCAACAGATAAAGACGATTATATTGAAGTACAGCGCGTTGAAGATTATAAAACCAAAGTGGTCATATCTCGTATTAAAAATGGTAAAAAAGGAGAGGTTCTTGTCGATAGAACCTTCGATAGAAATATAACCAAAGAACTTTGGATTTACGGTCTGGATGATAAAGATGTTTTTGAAGTTTCAGGAGAAGGAAAGCATCCTATTTTTACGCGGTTAATTGGCGGACAAAATAACGATATCTATATCATAAAAAACGGAAATCGTATTAAGGTTTACGACCATAAGAGCAAGAAAAACACCATTGAAAAAAATAATGGCGCCGGAATCAATTTTACAGATATTTATAACCTGAATCTTTTCGATTTTGAAAAAGGCATTACCAGAACCAATTTTATAGCCCCCGGTATTGGTTATAATCCAGACGATGGAATGAAATTAGGTGTGTCCTTTACAAAAACTACTAAAGGATTTAAACGGAATCCATTTTCAACACAGCACCGTTTTAGAGCAGGTTATTACTTTGCTACCGAAGGTTATGATATTCGTTACAACGGACAATTTGCAAATGTTCTTGGAGAGTGGAATTTAGCGGTTGGAGGTGTGTTTGCAAGTGAAAATTTCACCAATAACTTCTTTGGTTATGGCAATGAGACCCAAAATAATGATGACGATTTGGGCTTAGATTACAACCGGGTGAAAACCGGAATTTATGGTTTCGATATTGGGTTGTTAAAAACTACTAATTACGGGAGTGCTTTTGGAGTAAAATTAATGTTTGAAGGCATAGAAATTCAAGATACACCTAACCGATTTATTTCAGAGTTTGAACCACTTATCAATCTTGATTTTTACGAAAGACGTTTTTTCGCAGGAGCGGAAGTAAATTACAGTTACAACAGTTTTGATAAACAGTTAAACCCTTTGCGAGGTATGACGTTTTTAGCTGAAGTTGGCGGAAAAACCGAACTTAAGGAATCAACCTTTACCTATGGTTATATCAATTCAAATTTAGGGTTTTATAATGCGCTATCGGTAAATAAAAAATGGGTTTTGAAGACAGATGCCAGAACACAATTTCGTTTTGGTGACGACTTAATTTTTTATCAGGCAGCCAACATTGGAGGTGAAAACGGATTTAGAGGTTATCGCACGCAGCGTTTTACAGGTCGTAATTCGTTTATTGGTAGTGCCGATTTGCGATATAGCTTTAATTCGTTTAAAACCGGATTTGTACCGTTGCAAATTGGCGTATTTGCAGGTGGCGATGTAGGTCGTGTTTGGTTGCGTGGTGATTATTCAGATAAATGGCATAACGATTACGGTGGTGGTTTTTGGGTAGCCGCTGCAGAAACCGTTTCGGCAACATTTAATCTGTTTAACGGAGAAGATGGTATGCGTTTTTCTTTCGGTTTTGGGATGAAGTTTTAATAGATAAAATTAGTAGGTATTCGTCCGAACAGAGGTGAGAAGTGAACTCTTATTTATTCAGCTCAAAGCTATAAATGTTACTGCCTAAATCGTCGTTACTTTCATCGGTAATCAGAATAGTATTGTTGTCTTCAAAACAAACGCCTTCTTTTTGAGAATCGTGCTCAAAAGGTAGTTTTGTTAGTTTTCCTCCAAAGAAATTATCGTCGGTGAAATTGGTTAATATCCAGACTTTTTCATGGTTAAGTAAAACCACGGTTTTGCCATCATCACTTATGTCTGCCGATGTGATTTGGTTGTTTTTTCCGTTAAGGTTAAATTCGGTCAAAATTTCAGCGGTATGTTTTCCTATGATGTTTGGCACTTTTATTAGAATAGCTTTTCCCGGTTCTTTGCTAAATAAATAGAAGAAATCGTTGTAAAAAAACATAGCTTCAAAGTCTTTAGGACTTTCGCCTTTAGGAAGTTTAAACTTTATCACTTCAGCTGTGGTTTCGTCTTCAATTATTTCCGGATTAGATATTTTTAAGATGCTCAACCATTTTCGGTTTTTATCGTTGTTTCCAATATCGCCAATATACAGATTTCCTTCATTGTCGGTCGTTAAATCTTCCCAATCCATGTTATTGGCATTTTTAACGTCGATGTCTTTTACAATGTAACCTTTGTCGTTTAAGCCATATACATTGTTGCGGTTTCCAGCGTCTTCAATCACCCAGATTAAATCGGAATTGGTGGTAATTTCGTTTCCTGAAACTTCTTTTAATTCGTTAGGAATATCGGCTACAACAGTAAGTTTTCCGGTGCTACAAGCAATAAATAAGAAAGAGAAAAAAAGGATATATTGAATTCTTAAGGGCATGATTAATGATTTTCGGCAAAATTAAGTATTTAAAAAATATGGTCGGCTTATTTTCATTTATTAGATTTATAGATTCATTAGAAAAACGAGCGCATGACAACGGTTAATCAGTTAATAGATCTTATAAAATTAGGAAAAACAGGAGATACTACTTTTGTTGGTAACAGTGTAACGATTGGAAGTCCGCATGTGTTTGGTGGTCAGGTTTTGGCGCAGGCCATTAATGCCGCAAGCAGAACAGGTGTAAACGATAGAATTCTACATTCTATGCATGCTTATTTCTTAGAAGCGGGGGATTTAACAAAACCCATTGAATATAATGTAAGCATTGTCCGCGATGGTGGAAGTTTTTCGGTTCGTCGGGTTACAGCCGCTCAGGAAGGCACGACCATTTTTATTTTGTCAGCATCCTTTCATAAGGAAGAGGAAGGTTATAATCATCAAATAGATATGCCGGAAGGTATAAAACAGCCGGAAGAATTACTAAGCTGGACTGATATGCTCGATCAGTTTGGTGATGCCATTCCATCTCGTACCAAAAGTTTTATTGAAGTCGAGCGACCAATAGAGTTTAAGCCGGTGGAAGTGGTGAATCCGTTTAATAAAGAAGATTTGCCCTCTTTTACCCATGTTTGGTTTAAACTAAACGGGGATGCCACATCCTTAGATCATGCCACAAAGCAACAAATTTTAACCTACATATCAGACTATAATATTCTGGCAGCAGCCATGAACCGTCATGCCAGTAAAGCACATTATGGGAATACTCAAACGGCCAGTTTAGATCACTCGATGTGGTATTTTAGAGATTTCGATTTCGATGACTGGATGCTGTATTCTATAGAGTCGCCCAATACATCAAATGCTCGAGGTTTTGCACGAGGTAATATTTTTACCCGAGACGGCAAGCTTGTAGCGTCTGTAACTCAGGAAGGTTTAATGCGACCAATTAAAAAGAAATAATGAATTACAAAGGTTTAAAAGTGGGACATCGAGGCGCTTTGGCATATGTAGCAGAAAACACTATCGAGTCGATACAAAAAGCATTGAGTTTTAATGTTGATGGTATTGAAATCGATGTGCATGGATGTGCTTCGGGAGAATTGGTTGTGTTTCACGATTTTACTTTAGATAGAATGACCAATGGCACAGGTGAAATTGGTAAACGGACTTTAAAAGAACTTAAAGAAATTAATGTTAACGAACATTATAAAATACCAACACTTGAAGAAGTTCTGGATTTAATAAACAAAACTTGCTTGTTGAATATTGAATTAAAAGGAAAACACACTGCAGCTAAAACCTGTGACATAATTGAAACTTATGTTAATGAGAAAGGCTGGAAGTATTCCGATTTTATCGTGTCCAGTTTTCAGCATCACGAGTTGGAAGATGTTTATAAACTGAATAAGCAAATTCCGTTGGCAGTTTTAACGAAAGCCAATGTTGCTGAAGCTATTGAATTTGCTGAAACTATTAATTCAAAAATTATTCATCCCAATTTTGCTTTATTAACTCGCGAGAACGTTAATTTTGCCCAATCAAAAGGGTATAAAGTAAATACGTGGACGGTTAATGATGAAGAAACTATAGCCAGAATGAAAAGTTATGGTGTAGATGGTATCATTTCCGACTATCCAGATAGAATATGAAGCAATACGATGTTATTATAGTTGGCGGTGGTGCAGCTGGTTTTTTTGCGGCAATCAACATTGCGGAGCAGAATCCGGAGTTAAAAGTCGTTATTTTAGAAAAGGCAAAAGAAGGACTTCAAAAGGTGAAAATATCTGGTGGTGGTCGCTGTAATGTGACGCATGCCGAATTTATTCCGCAGGAATTAATAAAGAATTACCCGCGTGGTGAGAAGGAACTTTTAGGACCTTTCCATCAGTTTATGACAGGTGATACTATTGAATGGTTTGAAAAACGCGGCGTGCCTTTAAAAATTGAAGATGACGGACGTATGTTTCCGGAGTCGAATTCTTCACAAACTATTATCGATTGTTTTTTAAATGAAGCTAAAAAGCATCAGGTTGAGATATTGTACAGTCAGAATGTTTCAGATATTCAACCTTTAGATGAAGGATTTGAGATTCATACCAAAGACGAAATGTTTCAGTGTGAAACCTTGTTAATTGCAACCGGAAGCAGTGTGAAATTCTGGAAACTTCTTGAGAATTTAGGGCATGCCATTTCGCAACCCGTTCCGTCGTTATTTACGTTCAATATAAACGATAGCCGTATAAAAGATATTCCAGGAGTTGTGGCTTCGCATGTTGAGGTTTCGGTTTTAGGAACCAATTTGTATAGCGAAGGTCCATTGTTAATTACGCATTGGGGAATGAGTGCACCGTCTATTTTAAAGTTGTCGGCCTTTGGTGCGGTGGAGCTGGCTAAGCTGGATTATAAATTTCAAATAGAAATTAATTTTATCAGACAGTCGTTCGAAGATTGTCTGGAAGAATTAAAAGTTTTGAAACAGGATTTGGCTAAGAAAACTGTGTTCAAATCGACACAATTCGATTTGCCAAAACGCTTATGGCATCAGTTGGTGTTGGCATCTAATATGGATGAAGAAACCCGTTGGGCCGAATTAAATAAACAACAATTAGAAGCGTTGGCTGGTCAGTTAATCAAAGCCGTTTTTAATGTAGACGGAAAAAGCACCTTTAAAGATGAATTTGTAACCGCTGGTGGTGTCGATTTAAAGGAAATTAACTTTAAAACTTTTGAAAGCCGAATTCATAAAAATCTGTTTTTTGCTGGAGAAGTATTAAACATAGATGCCGTAACTGGCGGATTTAACTTTCAAAATGCCTGGACAGGCGCGTATATTGCTTCAAAGGCTATAGCAAAATGAAACCCTACATCGCATTACTTCGAGGGATAAACGTTAGCGGTCAAAAGAAAATTCCGATGGCAGATTTACGTAAGTTACTCACTGAAGAAGGATTTAATAATGTTAAAACCTATATTCAAAGTGGTAATTTGGTGTTTCTGTCGGGTTTAAATGATGAAAAAACAATTGCAGAAACTATTTCAAAAGCCATTTTAAAGCAATTCGGTTTCGATGTTTCTGTTTTGGTGAAAACTCCTGAGAATTTTCAAACTATTTTCGAAGCGAGTCCGTTCTCCGAAGAAGTATTAAAGAAAAGCTATTTTATGTTGTTGTTTGATGAGCCAAATGCTGAATTAGTTAAAGGAATTCAGAAATTAAGTGCTTCCGAAGAACAATTCACTATTACCGAAAATTGTATTTATTTCTTCAGTTCAAACGGATATGGTAAAACGAAATTCAATAATAATTTTTTCGAGCGTAAATTAAACGTCATAGCAACGGCAAGAAATTATAATACTATGCTAAAGTTGTTATCTTTGTCGGCAGAATATTAAGACATGACCGAAGCACAATTTATTCCTCAAACATATACAGAAACAGTAGCTCAGGGTAAGGTAACCTGGGAGTCGCCAAGTAATATTGCCTTAGTGAAATACTGGGGGAAGAAGAAAAATCAGATTCCGGAAAATCCATCTATCAGTTTTACGCTTAATAACTGTAAAACCATAACGACGTTAACTTTTGAAAAAAAGGATGACGCGTCCGATTTTGATTTTGAAGTGTATTTAGATGGCGAAAAAAAAGATGATTTTAAGCCTAAAATTGAAACTTTTTTTAAGCGCGTTGAAGCGTATGTGCCCTTTTTAAAGGATTATAAATTTGTAGTTGAAACACGAAATACATTTCCGCACAGTTCGGGGATTGCTTCGTCTGCAAGTGGGATGAGTGCCATGGCTTTGTGTTTAATGAGTATTGAAAAACAGTTGGTTTTAGAAGAACTTTCAGAAGAATATTTCAATCAAAAAGCATCGTTTTTAGCCCGTTTAGGTTCAGGAAGTGCTTGTAGAAGTATTGAAGGCGATTTAATTGTTTGGGGTGAAAACGAAGTTGTTGAAGGAAGTAGTGATTTGTTTGGTGTGAAATATCCGTATGCTGTTCATGAGAATTTTAAGGAGTATCAAGATACCATTCTGTTGGTTGATAAAGGCGAAAAGCAGGTGAGTAGCACGGTTGGTCATAATTTAATGTTTAAACATCCGTATGCACAAAACCGATTTGCTCAGGCCCATGATAATTTGGAAAAGCTAAAGCCTATTTTAGAGTCCGGTGATCTGGATGCGTTTATCAGCTTGATTGAAAGTGAGGCCTTAACGCTTCATGCCATGATGATGACCAGTATGCCATATTTTATTTTAATGAAACCAAATACTCTGGAAATTATTAATAAAATCTGGGCGTTTAGGAATGAAACTGGGGCGCATATTGGGTTTACTTTAGATGCCGGAGCAAATGTACATGTGTTATACCCGAAACAGGAATCTGAGCAAATCCTTGAATTTATTAAGAACGAGTTAGTTGCATATTGTCAAAACGAGCAATATATTTGCGACCAGATAGGTTTCGGTGCGAAACAAGTACAATAAATATTCTTATCTTTGTATAAAATATTGGTTTTAAGCGCTTAGCTAATTGAATATAACTTATGAAAGGACCTCTTTTTTACTCGAAAATTTTACTTTTTGGTGAGTATGGAATCATCAAAGACTCCAAAGGTTTATCTATTCCTTATAATTTTTATAATGGGGCGCTGAAAGTTTCAGAGAACCCTACCGAAGAGGCTATTCAATCGAATAAAAGCTTAAAGCGTTTCGCTGATTATTTAGAAACCATTAATCCTGAATTAGTAACCTTCGATATTGAAGCTTTAAAGAAAGATGTTGAAGAAGGTATGTACTTCGATTCTTCTATTCCTCAAGGGTATGGTGTAGGAAGTAGTGGGGCTTTAGTAGCTGCTATTTATTATAACTATGCTCAGGATAAAATAACGGTTTTAGAAAATCTAACTCGTGAAAAACTGTTACAACTTAAAACCATTTTTTCTGAAATGGAGTCGTTTTTCCACGGTAAATCATCAGGGTTAGATCCGTTAAACAGTTATTTAAGTATTCCAATTTTAATCAATTCTAAAGATAATATTGAAGCGACTGGAATTCCGTCGCAAAAACCAGATGGTAAAGGCGCCGTATTTTTATTAGATAGTGGTATTGTTGGTGAAACCGCACCAATGATTAGTATTTTTATGGAAAACATGAAACAGGAAGGTTTCCGTAGTATGCTTAAAGATCAGTTTATAAAACATACCGATGCCTGCGTTGATGATTTCTTAAAAGGCGATGTGAAATCCTTATTTCAAAATACAAAGCAGTTATCTAAAGTGGTGTTAAGTCATTTTAAACCCATGATTCCAAAACAATTTCACGGGCTTTGGAAAAAAGGCCTGGAGACTAACGATTACTATCTTAAACTTTGTGGTTCTGGTGGTGGTGGCTATATTTTAGGGTTTACCGAAGATATTGAAAAAGCCAAATTAGCTCTATCTGAATATAAATTAGAGGTTGTTTATAACTTCTAAAACTTCTGTCATTCTGAAACTTTTCAGAATCTCATAAACATTTTACCCTATGCTTAACCGAAGACAGAAACATATTTTAATTAAATTTTTTAGTATGTTTTCTGTGGTTCGTGGTTACAACATTCTTATTGTTGTTATCGCGCAGTATTTAGCGAGTATTTATATTTTAGGAAATCATTTACCGGTAAAGTCGGTGGTTTTTGATTTAAATTTATTCATGCTGGTAATGGCTAGTGGGATGACCATTGCAGGGGGGTATATTATTAATAATTTTTACGATTCGGAGAAAGATTTAATCAACAGGCCACAAAAATCCATGCTAGATAGGTTGGTGAGTCAGAATACGAAGCTTTCGTTGTATTTTGTTCTTAATTTTCTGGCTGTTATTCTGGCGAGTTATGTGTCGTTTAGAGCAGTCGTGTTCTTTTCGGTGTATATTTTCGGTATCTGGTTTTATTCACATAAACTTAAGAAGTTGCCATTCGTTGGGAATTTAACATCGGCAATTCTAACCATCACGCCATTTTTTATCATTTTCATTTATTATAAAAATTTCGAGCATGTCATATTTGTACACGCCATGTTTTTGTTTTTAATGATTTCAATGCGTGAGCTCACCAAAGACCTGGAAAATATAAAGGGCGATATGGCACAGGATTATAAAACGATTCCAATAGTCTACGGCGAGAAAGCTTCAAAAGTAATGTTGACTATTCTTGGCGTTCTAACCGTGATTCCTGCGTATTTGTTAATAGATAAATTTCATGTGGGGAAGATGAGTTATTTCTTTTATGCGAGTATCTTTCTTTTAGTCGTGTTTCAGTTTTTACTCTGGAAATCAAATAGTAAATTACAGTATTTAATACTTCATAATATTTTAAAATTCATTATTCTCGCTGGTGTTTTTAGTATTCCACTTATTGATATTTCGCTGGTTTTGAATAAAATTACATTAATGCGTTAGGCAACGAATTATAGATTATCTTTGCACAAAATAATTAGTAAGCAATGAGCAGAAATCAAGGGACAAATAGAAAAGGAAAACCTTCAGGAAGAGGGCAGCAAAGTGGTGCAAAAAAGAACAGCAGCCGAGGTGTTGCTAATTCAAACACAAAAAGCTTTGCAAGAGGAAATGCACCTGTAAAAAAGACAAGCTCAAATCAAAAAGCATCGAATCCGGACGAGATTCGTTTAAATAAATATGTCGCTAATTCTGGTATGTGTTCTCGAAGAGAAGCCGATGTACACATTGCTACCGGTCTTGTTACTGTAAATGGCGTTGTGGTTACCGAAATGGGATACAAAGTAAAGCCAGGAGACGAAGTACGTTACGATGGTTCTCGCATTAACCCTGAGAAAAAAGCCTATGTTTTATTAAATAAACCTAAAGGATTTGCAACAACAACAAGTGAGGGTAAAGGTAGAACCGTGATGGATTTAGTTGCTAACGCAACGAGTTCAAGAATTAAGCCTATTGGTCGTTTAGGACGTAACTCGAAAGGCTTAATCTTATTTACAAACGATGAAACGATTGTTAATAAGTTTACAAATTCTAAGAACGGTGTGCCTCGTTTATTCCATATTGAATTAAGTAAAAATTTAAAGTTAGAAGACTTAAAGAAGATTCAAGCAGGAATAAAAGTTGAAGATAAATTAATCACTGTAGAAGAGATTAGCTATATCGAAGGAGCTTCTAAAAAAGAGGTAGGTTTAAAAATTAAAAATACCGGAAATAATATCATCCGTACTATTTTTGAACACCTGAATTATGATATTGTAAGTTTAGATTGTGTAGCTATTGCACATTTAACGAAAAAGGATATACCTAGAGGTCACTGGAAGCATTTAACAGAGCAGGAACTGAACAGTTTAAAAATGCTTTAAGAAGTAAATACCAGTGCCAAAAAATATAAAGACCGGTGAATTTTTATACGCTGGTCTTTTTTTTGATTAATACTAAGGAGTTTTGTAGTAAAAACTACAAGAGATAAAAGTGTCTGAAGGCAGTATAGGAGCGGAATGTCCCGTGTTTACTGGTTGAAAAAAATATTCAAAAAAAATATTCAAAAGAGTTTGAAATTCATTTTTTTGTAGTTCATTTGTAACTTATTTAGCTGAACAATTGAAATCTGTTTTTATGTTCGGGCTTTTGAACAATAGGGAGTCATTTTCAAGAGCAGCTTATAGATTAAGTAACCGAATTTTAGAGCTAGCTTCCGCATGTTATGTTTTTTTAAGCCAACATTTGTTTGGCTTTATTCCTACGACCCATCCTCAACTACAAGTTTGATATATTTTATTTGATATTAACTTAATAATGAATTATATTATAATTCTCATTTTTAAATATTTAAAATAAAATAATGAATACCAAATACATAGATTTAATTAATCAAACTTTCGATTTTCCACAAGAAGAATTTAAACTGGAAGAAAAGCACTTACAGTTTCATGATATAGATTTAATGGCGTTAGTAGAAGAGTATGGTGCGCCTTTAAAGTTTACTTATTTACCGCAAATTTCAAATAATATTAACAAGGCAAAAGGGTGGTTTAAAAAAGCTTTAAAAAACAATAAATACAAAGGAAAATACCATTATTGCTATTGTACAAAAAGTTCACATTTTAAGCACGTATTAAACGAAGCTTTAAAGAATGATATTCACATAGAAACATCATCAGCATTTGATATTGATATAGTTGAAAACCTTAAAAAGGAAGGTAAAATTACCGATGAAACTTATGTGATTAGTAATGGTTTTAAGCGTTCACAATATGTAACTAACATTGCGAGGCTTATAAATAATGGTCATAAAAATGCGATTCCAATTATTGATAATTACGAAGAATTAGATTTATTGTCTCAGGAAATTGAAGGTAAATTTAACGTAGGTATTCGTATAGCATCAGAGGAAGAGCCAAAGTTCGAGTTTTATACCTCAAGATTAGGTATTGGATATAAAAACATCGTTCCGTTTTATAAAAATCAAATCCAGGGAAATAAAAAGGTAAAACTTAAAATGTTACACTTTTTTATTAACACAGGTATTCGCGATAACGCTTATTATTGGAACGAGTTACATAAATGTTTAAAAGTTTACACGAGTCTTAAAAAGATTTGTCCGTCGTTAGATAGTTTAAATATTGGAGGAGGTTTCCCAATTAAAAATTCATTAGCATTTGAATTTGATTACGAATATATGGTTGATGAAATTATCAATCAGATTAAATTAGCTTGTGAAGATGAAGAAGTTCCAGTACCACATATTTTTACTGAGTTTGGTAGTTTTACTGTTGGAGAAAGTGGTGGAGCTATTTACGAAGTGTTGTACCAAAAGCAACAAAACGACCGTGAAAAGTGGAATATGATTAATTCATCGTTCATTACCACACTTCCTGATACCTGGGCTATTAACAAGCGTTTCATTTTATTGCCAATTAACCGTTGGCATGAAAGTTATGAGCGTGTGTTATTAGGAGGTCTAACCTGTGATAGTGACGATTATTACAACAGTGAACAGCATATGAATGCTATTTACCTGCCGAAGTATAACAAAGAAAAACCTTTGTATCTTGGTTTCTTCAATACAGGAGCATACCAGGAAACGATTGGTGGTTTTGGTGGCTTACAGCACTGTTTAATTCCGTCGCCAAAGCATATTTTAATTGATAGAGATGAAGATGGAAACATCACAACATCATTATTTAGTGAACAACAAAAAAGTGAAGATCTGCTTAAAATCTTAGGTTACGAGAACTAAAGCATAAACGAATAAGAAATGCGTATTTATTGAATTAAGGTTTTAGAATGAATACAAATTTCAGAATTGTTTAAAAGCAAGATTGTATTATAAAAGGTTAAGTTATAAATTTATACATGTAGATTTAGGATGTGATTATCTGAGATTCTACAAAAACAATATTAAAGAGTTAAGAAAATGAGTACTAAAGGACCAATTTCACAATTTATAGAAAAAAATTATTTACACTTTAACGCAGCTGCTTTAGTAGATGCCGCAAAGGGTTATGAAACACACTTGTTAGAAGGAGGTAAAATGATGGTGACCTTGGCGGGTGCAATGAGTACTGCCGAGTTAGGAAAGTCGTTAGCTGAAATGATTCGTCAAGATAAAGTTCATATCATCTCTTGTACAGGGGCAAATCTTGAAGAAGATATCATGAATTTAGTAGCGCACAATTCTTATAAACGTGTGCCAAATTACCGTGATTTATCGCCACAGGAAGAGTGGGATTTATTAGAAAACCACTATAATCGTGTTACAGATACTTGTATTCCGGAAGAGGAGGCATTTAGAAGATTACAATCACATTTATACGATATCTGGAATAAAGCCGATAAATCTGGAGAGCGTTATTTTCCACATGAATTCATGTATCAAATGTTAAATTCAGGCGTTTTAGAGCAATACTACGAGATTGATCCTAAAGATTCTTGGATGATTGCTGCTGCCGAGAAAAATTTACCAATTGTTGTTCCAGGATGGGAAGACAGTACTATGGGTAACATTTTTGCATCATACTGTATTAAAGGCGAATTTAAAGCTTCAACCATGAAAAGTGGTATTGAATACATGATGTGGTTAGCCGACTGGTATCCAAAAAATTCTTCAGGAAAAGGCGTAGGGTTTTTTCAAATTGGAGGAGGTATTGCTGGAGATTTCCCAATTTGTGTGGTGCCAATGCTATACCAGGATATGGAAATGCATGACGTACCTTTCTGGAGTTATTTCTGCCAGATTAGTGACTCTACAACAAGTTACGGTTCTTATTCTGGAGCAGTACCAAACGAAAAAATTACATGGGGTAAATTAGATATCGACACCCCTAAATTTATAATAGAAAGTGATGCAACTATTGTTGCTCCGTTAATTTTTGCATATTTGTTAGATCAATAATATAACCAACCCTTAAAAAATAAAATGTTACGTAGAATTGTAGATTACAAAAAGTTGAATCAGGATATTTTAAATCTTCTTGTAGAGAAGTTTCCTGATGGATATGATGACACCGATGTGATTTCATTTAGAAATGCTCAAAATGAAATTATAGAGGCGGTTGAGGTGCGTACCGATGATACTATTTATTTAGTAAAAGTTGGTAAACGTCTTGTACAGGCAATGGAAGACTTTGGTGATGATGACAACGACGGAAATGATACTGACGTTGATTTTGAAAGCGTAAAAGTTGAAGATGGAGAAGGAGACGACGACGATGACGATGATTCGGCTAACGATGTGGCTGATGACGAAGAAGAAGATGATGACGACGATAACGAATAAATTATTGTAGTATAAAATGAGAACAGCTGTTTTTAAGTCTTACAAAAAAGGGTATTATACTTTTTGGTTTGAAAATGGAGAGGAATTGGTGTTCGAAGAAGTACATCCAAGAGTGCTAAAACAATACGATTTAAAGAACGATAAAAGTTATATAGATCAGGAATTTAAAATAACTTTTGTTGAAGATTTTGAAGATGACGATGAAGAAATTAGTATTTATAGAATTGAAAGTTTAAAACCAATTCAATAATTTCAAGTCATTAAAAAGTCAAAACTTATATTAAAAGTCTGTCGTTTATTTTTCGGCAGACTTTTTTAGTTTTAAAGGTTTATTTAAAATGACTTCCCAAATATAAACGGTATACACAATAAGGTATTCCAAGGCAATAATCCACAAGTTTTCAATATTGTTGGTATTGGCATAAGCCAAATAGCTTAAAATAATAACAAAGCTCCATACTAAAGGAAATTTATAATTTGTAAATACCGATAATATTAAAAGCGTGGCAATATACCACGGGTGCACAGTTGTTGCCGTAAAAAGGTAAAAGCTCAGCGCAAATAGCATACTTATTATTAGTTGTTGTATTGATTTATTATTTCTGAAGTATGTTAAAATCAAAATGAAAAGAATAACCAAAACTGGAATAAATGTCCCAATGACGCCGATTTCATTATAGCCTCTAAACATATATCCAATAGCTCGAGCTATATAATACAAACTGGCATTAAATTCGAAGCGTTGAAACCATAGACCAACGGTTTGTGCATAGTTGTTAACAAAATCTGTTGAGTAGAACGGTAGAAAACTCGTCATGGTTATTAAAAGGACCAATGCATAATACGTCATTAATTTTATTAATCCTTTACTTTTAGAAGTATCTCTTTTAATAAACCATTGAAATAATAAAGGTAAAAACATTAAAGGGATAAGCTTTGTAGAAACCGATAATGCAAAAACAACTGCCGACAGCATCCATTTACCTTTTTGGAGTAGATACAAACTCCAGATTAAAAGGAAAATCATGATGCCTTCAAAATGTAGATTTCCTGTTAATTCTATTATTATAAAAGGGTTTAGTACGTACAAAAAGATGTTATGAACAGGAATGTTAATAACCTTTAAAAGTTTCTTTCCAAAGTGTAAGGTTCCAAAATCAGCAGCAATAATAAGTAGACGCATTACAACAACAGAGCCTAAAATATTCGTTTTAGCAAATAGGGCAGCAATTAAAAAACACAACTGATTTAATGGCGGGTAATTGGTTAAATGACTGGCATTGAGCTCGCCCATGCCATGAAATAATTCTTCAGCTTGTGCTACAGGGTATTCATGACTGTTAATAAACGATTCTACTGTAAATAAGTAAGGGTTATAGCCTTCTAATAGCATCCGGCCATCCCATATAAATCGATAAAAATCCTGAGAAAGATTAGGAATAGCCAGAATAAATAAGGCTCGGAAGCCAAAGGATATTAGCGTTAATAAACCAATGTTTTCTTTGTAAACTTGTATAAGTTTATAAAACAGAATAAATAATGTGCTATAAAGTAAAATCAGCAAATTGTAATCTGTTCTTTTTGAATAATATGCAAATACAAAAAACAAAATCGTTGAAGCTAGAACGAACAGAAATCCGCTTTTTCTATAATTCGTAAATTGTAAGTTATTCAGCATAGTTCAAATATAATATCATTTTCGGTGTCCTATAGGTCTAAAAACATTCAACTTCCTTAATTTTTTGCTTCATTTTTTTACAGACATTTTAATAGAATTGCCTTAATAAAGTCAATTAGCTAATTCTTTGAATGAAAGGATTTTTTTGGAAATAAAAAACTTAAATTTATGTGAGTCCGTAACAGTTCTTAGTTGACGTTTAGAGGCTTAATCCCTAACCAAAAGAAAGATTGATATGAAGCAAAAAGGACCTGAAGCACAACGATTGCATACCGAAGATAATTATAGAAAGTGGAAACAATGGGGGCCGTATTTAGCGGAAAGGCAATGGGGAACCGTTCGAGAAGATTATAGTTTGTATGGAGAATCCTGGGAGTTTATAGATCATGATAAAGCGAGGAGTAATGCGTTTCGTTGGGGAGAAGAAGGTATTGGTGGCTTTTGTGATTCACGTGAAATTTTATGCATGGCACCTGCCTTTTGGAATGGTAAAGACCCTATTTTAAAGGAGCGTTTATTCGGGTTAACCAATAATCAGGGAAATCATGGCGAAGATGTTAAAGAGCTTTATTTTCATCAGGTATCTACACCAACACATTCATATAACAAATATCTTTATAAGTACCCTCATAATGCATTTCCATATAGTGACTTGGTGGATAGAAATCGTAGAAGTCGTGACGAAGCGGAATATGAAATTCTTGATACCGGCTGTTTTAAGAATAATGCGTATTTCGATTGCTATATTGAATATGCCAAGGCTGATGTAGATGGTATTTTGCTAAAAGTTACGGTTGTAAATCGAGGAGAGAAGGCTGCAGACATTCATGTTTTACCACACCTTTGGTATCGAAATTTCTGGAAGCATAACAAACGTTTTGAGCGCCCAAGTATGAGGTTGTCTACCTCGCAAGACGAAACAGTTATTGCGAGAAGTGTTAGAAATGGGCGTTATTATTTTTATCATGAAGGCGGCGAACAGTTGTTCTGTGAAAATGAGACTAATAATAAACGAATTTACAATGTGCCTAACGATGTCGATTATGTGAAAGACGGAATAAATAATCATGTTATTAATGGTGAGGCATCTGTAAATCCAGATAAAACAGGATCTAAACTAGCCATTTGGTATAAGTTTAGTTTAAAACCTGGTGAGGAACGAAGTGTGAAGGTCAGACTGAGTAAAGATAAAATGGAATCTCCTTTTCAGGGTTTTGATGACATTTTTTTACAACGATTACAAGAATGTGAAGCCTTCTATAATGAGACAATAGAAGCTCATGTTCCGGAGACACATCAAAAGGTCGCTAAAGCTGCTTTTTCAGGATTATTATGGACCAAACAGTTTTATTACTACGATGTGTTTAAATGGTTATTTGGAGGTCCAGGAGAGCCTAAACCCGATAGAATAAACCTAAGAAATTACAGTTGGCAGCATTTAACCAACAGGCATGTTATTTCTATGCCTGATAAATGGGAATATCCTTGGTATGCGGCTTGGGATTTGGCGTTTCATATGGCATCGTTTGTTGAAATAGACCCGTATTTTGCTAAAGAGCAATTGCAATTGGTACTTCAGGAAAATTATATGCATCCCAACGGACAAATTCCGGCTTACGAATGGAATTTTAGTGACGTAAACCCACCCGTACACTCTTGGGCAGTTTGGCAGGTTTACGAAAAAGATAAAGAATATACCGGAAAGGGAGATACCAAATTTTTGGAGACTGTGTTTCAAAAATTACTTATAAATTTCACCTGGTGGGTTAATCAAAAGGATAAAAACGGTATCGACTTATTTGAGGGAGGATTCTTGGGATTAGATAATATTGGTGTTTTCGACCGTAATCATATGCCTCCTGGAATTACCAGAATGCAGCAAGCCGATGCAACAAGCTGGATGGCTATGTTTACTTTAAACATGCTGCGAATGTCTTTAGAATTGGCTAAAACCAACAAAATATATGAGGAAGTAGCAGCTAAGTTTTTCAGACACTTTTTAAATATAGCGTGGGCCATGCATCATATTGGTCAAAAAGATATATCGCTTTGGGACGATGAAGATAATTTCTATTACGACGTTGTTGAAATGGAATCTGGTGCAACCGAACGATTAAAAGTAAGATCGCTGGTAGGTGTTATTCCTATGTTTGCTGTAGAAATTATGCATGAAGATTTGTTTGAAGAGTTGAAAAAGTTTCGACGTAAAGCCAATGAGATTATCAGAACGCGTCCGGATTTGGCTTCGTTGATTTCTAATTTAGATCACACCAACGAGGAAGGTAATTACCTGTTTGCAATAATGAGAGGATTCAGGTTGGAGCATTTATTAAAGCGTTTATTGGATGAAGATGAATTTCTTTCTGATTATGGTATTCGGTCACTTTCAAAATATCATGAAAAACATCCGTTTGTGTTTTTATACCATGGTCATCATCAAATTCAGTATGAACCCGGTGAAAGCCGATCGAATATGTTTGGTGGTAATTCTAACTGGCGCGGCCCAATTTGGATGCCATTAAATTATATGATTATTCAATCGCTTAGAAAGTATTATAAATTTTATGGAGATAAATACACCTATGAATTTCCAACAGGTTCAGGAAATAAATTAACACTAAAGCAAATAGCGAATGAATTAACTAAAAGATTGGTAAAGCTTTTTGAACGTAATGAAGATGGAAAATATCAATACCATTCTGATGATGAAAATCATATGTTCGCAAAAGAAGAACATTTTAAAAGCGAGCATTTGTTTTATGAGTTTTTCGATGGCGATACCGGAAAAGGGTTAGGAGCTTCTCATCAAACAGGCTGGACAGCTTTAATAGCTAACTTAATAATGGAAATGGATGAAGATTAAATCAATTGAAACTTTTGAATAATAAAAAAGGCTCGCTATTACTTAGCAAGCCTTTTTTTATGGTTTTATCTTGAACCCTCTTAATTATACTTTAGAGGTTAATGATTTAATAAATACATATCCAAATCCTACGAATAACATTAAGTGGAAAGGGAATAGTCCGAAGTCTCCACCTTGGTTTCCTACGATGAAAGCGCTGTACATTCCAAATCCGAAATAAAGCATAAGTAAACCTTCAAAGACAACGTGAATTGAAATCGTTTTCTTAAGGTACTTGTTTTTCTTCCAGCTGTCTTTTAGTGTATTGATGTTGAACTTTGGCGTACGTACAAATTCACTTTTCTTACCCCAGTGACCTTCTAATACAGCAATTGAGTTGTGTAAAGAAAAGCCCATAGCTATTGAGAAGAATACAAAGAACATACCTATGTATCTAATGAAATTCTTTATACCACCACCATACGTGTTCTTATACATAAACCAGTAACATACAAAGAAAATAATGGTACTAATCACAAAGAAACTCATCACGTAGAAGTAAGGTTTTAAATGCGTGTACTCATTTTTAATATATAACATCGGGATACTTAAAATACCAACGATTAATACGTTTAAGAACATCGTGCTGTTTAAAAGGTGTAATAAACCATGAAGTTTGGTTTTAGCAGAAATGTTTTCGCTTTTTAATACACGCCAAAGCATTTTTCTAAAGTTTTCAGCACCACCCTTGTTCCATCTAAATTGTTGAGAACGTGCAGCACTTATTACTACTGGTAATTCGGCAGGAGTTTTAACATCTTCTAAATACTTAAATTTCCAGTTTTTTAACTGTGCACGGTAACTTAAATCTAAATCTTCCGTTAAGGTATCGCCTTCCCAGTTTCCGGCATCAAGAATACATTCTTTACGCCATACACCAGCCGTACCGTTAAAGTTAATGAAGTGTCCTTTAGAGTTTCTTCCAACTTGTTCTAAAGTAAAGTGAGCATCTAAAGCAAACGCCTGAATTTTTGTTAATAACGAATAGTTACGGTTTAAGTGCCCCCAGCGGGTTTGTACAACACCAATGTTTTCGTCTTTAAAAAACGGAATAGTACGTTTTAACCAGTCTGTTTCAGGTAAGAAGTCCGAATCGAAAATGGCAATAAATTCACCTTTGGCGATTGTAAGACCTTCTTTTAAGGCTCCGGCTTTAAAACCAGTTCTGTTAGTTCTGGTAATGTGCTGAATATCTAATCCTGTTGCTTGCAGTTTTTCAACATGCTCGCGAGTAGATTCTACTGTTTCGTCGGTTGAATCGTCAAGGACTTGAATTTCAAGTTTGTCCTTTGGATAATCGATTTTAGCAATATTATCTAATAAACGCTCCATAACGTACATTTCGTTATAAACCGGTAATTGGATGGTGACGAATGGCACTTCGTCTGAATTCGATAAATCGAACGTCTCACAACTTTCTTTACATCGCTTTGATGACAGATAGTTGAAAAGAAGATTTAATTGCGCTAAAGCATACATAAAGATTAGCAGTAGTGCAACACTATAAATAATGATAACTGTTGTTTCTAAAATCATTTCTTAATACTATATTTAAAAATCCAACCTAAGATTTTAATGCCTGCAAATATACTACCTTTTATGGTTCCTGAAACTTTTGAGACACCAATTCTATTTCTATAATTTACAGGTATTTCTGTGTACGATAATTCTTGCTGCAAAGCCTTTAGTTGCATCTCTATAGTCCAACCGTAAGTCTTGTCTATCATGTTTAAATTCAATAGTTTATCATATTTAATAGCGCGAAAAGGTCCCAGATCGGTATACTTCGCAGAAAAGAATAAAGCCATCAGGTTTGTGGCCAACCAGTTGCCAAAAATTTGCGGTCCTGTCATGGACCCGGGTTCACGTAGATTTTTTACGCGAGAACCAATAACAAAGTCTACATTTTTTTCGATAATAGGCTGCACTATTTTGGTTAATTCTTCTGGGTAATCGCTATAGTCTCCATCCAAAAATACAATAATATTTGGTTTTTCAATCTTATTTTCAATGTATTGCATGCCTTTCAAGCAGGCATAGCCGTAACCCCTGTTGTTTTCGGTTAACACGGTGGCGCCAGCATTTTTTGCATTCATCTCAGTAAGATCAGTGGAGTTATTGCTAACAACAATAATTTCATCAACAATATCAGGAATGTCATTAATAACTTTTGCAATGGAATCTGCCTCGTTGTAGGCAGGAATGATAACGTTAATTATGGTCATATTGGGTGAAATACAAAGAGAAAATATGATTTAGTTTTAATTTGTTTGGTGCTGCTGAAGATATTCTTTTTGCTGGGCAGGAACAATATGCTTGTCAAAATACCAAGACGACCATTTTTCTAAAGAAAGAAAAATACCAATACCTAAAATTATTATGATTAGGGTAACTAAAATTAAATTTTTTCTTTTACGTTTTGGGTCAATAGAACATTGGTTTTGTTTTTTTCTAAACATAAAAATGCCATAAACACCTATTAGGACTGCGATGACACGTAAAATCCAAGAGCCTAACCCAACCGAGCCATCTTCAGCATAAAAAAAATCGGCAAACGATATGGCATAAATGCCTCCCATTAGCCCAAACATAAATAAAACTGCAGGTGCAACACAGCATAAAATGCCGGCAATACCTGCTGATGCAGCAAATTTAAAAGCCCATTTAAAAATATTAGGTTCTTGATTTTTGGTTTTTAATTCGCTCATAATTTTTTTCAATTTGTCATATAATGCATGGCTACCTTTCAAAAAAAGGTTTAATAAACATTTATGTTAATTAAATATAGCATTATTTTTCAGGTATGAAATGTTTTATAATTATAGGTTTAATGGTTTTGCTGAGTAGTTGCGATATAACTTCCAATGCAAACAAAAAGATTAATGGTGTTAGTTTTGTTGCATCGAGAGATTCAATAAACAACGGACATATAAAACCGGTTCTTGAACTTCATGCAAATTATGTCGCAATAATGCCTTTTGGGTTTATACGTAATTTAGAGCACCCTCGGATTACGTACAATTCAAATAGACAATGGTTTGGTGAAACCAAAGAAGGAGTAGAGCAGTATGTAAATGCTTTTAAAGCCAAGCAATTTCGGGTGATGGTGAAACCTCAAATATGGGTAAGTCGAGGCGAATTTACCGGAAAAATAAAAATGAGTTCTGAAGAAGCCTGGAAAGAACTTGAAGAAACTTATTCGAATTTTATTTTAGATTTTGCTAAAGTAGCTGAAGAGACAAAAGTTGAATTATTTTGTATAGGCACCGAACTTGAAACCTTTATAGACCATCGTCCTGAATTCTGGTTCGAATTGATTAAACATATTAGAGAAATTTATTCAGGGAAATTAACCTATGCCGCCAATTGGAATGAATATAATAGGACTCCGTTTTGGAATGCGTTAGATTATATTGGAATTGATGCTTATTTTCCTGTAAGTGATTTGCTGACGCCTACAGTTGAAGATTGCAAACAAGGTTGGACAAACTATAAAGCTGATTTAGAAATGTTTTCAGAAAATTTAAGGAAACCCATTTTGTTTACCGAGTTTGGTTACCGAAGTGTAGATTATGCAGGGAAACGTCCTTGGGAATCCGATAGACAAATGAATACCGTTAATTTGGAAGCCCAATTAAATGCAACACAAGCTTTATTTGAAACCTGTTGGGATGAAAACTGGTTTGCGGGCGGTTTTCTCTGGAAGTGGCATCATAAACATGAAACATCAGGAGGAAGTGAGAATTTTATGTTTACACCACAAAATAAACCCGTTGAGGTTTTTATTAAAGATTGGTACGCTCGTTATTAATTTTTTAGCGCTTGTTTTGTGTATTCATGAAATCTTCAATTTTAACTTAAAATAACTTTTCATTCTTATTAGTTTTAAGGGAATCTCTTAGTTTTGCATAAAAAAGAAAGCATGAGTACATATGCCATTGGTGATATTCACGGAGGTTTTAAAGCTTTAATTCAGGTATTAAATCAATTAGAAGTTAAAGAGGAGGATACTTTAATTTTTATGGGCGATTATGTTGATGGTTGGAGTGAGTCCGCTCAAATTATCGAGTTTTTAATCGATTTATCTGAAAAAATAAACTGTGTTTTTATCAAGGGAAATCATGATGTGTGGTGCGAAGACTGGTTGAAATCCGATTACGTGAATCCGACCTGGTATATTCATGGTGGAAAGGAAACCATGGACAGTTACGCTACTTTTTCAAAGGAGGAAAAACTACTGCATCATGAATTCTTTAAAGCCATGCCTTGGTATCATATAGATGATGAGAACAGGTTGTTCATTCATGCCGGATTTACTTCAATGCATGGGGTGAGTAAGGAGCCAATGGTTAGTAGTTTTTCAACAGATCGAACACTTTGGGAAATGGCTTTAGGTCTGGATAAAAGCATCGATGAGAATTCATCAAGATACCCAAATAGGTTAAAGCATTACAACGAAATTTTTATCGGGCATACTCCAACCATAAACTTTGGATCGTTTGAACCTATGAATGCGGCCAATGTATGGAATATTGATACCGGTGCTGCTTTTTTCGGACGCATTACCTGTATGAATGTAGAAACCAAAGCTTATGTTCAAAGCGATATTGTTAAAGATCTGTATCCTGGCGAAAAAGGACGAAACAGAGGATAATTATTCCATGATTTTAAAATCTTTGATAGCCTGATTGGGTTCAATAACGTTGTAACCCGCCCAGAAATCTGGATCATATTTGGGTAAATAGGTTGGTTTTACTTTTGGGTTTTCCTTAAAATTATTGAATTTGCTTTCAGATATCATTTGGGTTTCAAAAATAACAAGAACCTGTTTCGATGAACTTGAAAGGATGAAATGAATATCTGAAACCAGTTCGTTTTGTTTTCTTCGGCCTTGGGTGTTTTTATTCTTTTCAACAATTTTTAAAGGTCTTTTAATGCCTATATTATGACCTTGTATGTTTTCAGCAAATCTTAAAGTATAACTATGGTCTTCATTTTTACCATAAATTAAAGTGCCTTCTTTTTTATATTCTTTGATTGAAATACCAAGTAAACTAAAGTCTCTTAAATCTTTTACATTTCTGTAATCAACACGAACCACAGCAAAATCATCGGTATTAATATATAGAATGCCTTGATAATCGGCACCACGCTTAGGTGTGAAACTTATTTTATAAACAAAATCGTCGTTCAAAAAAGCATAATCTAAAAGCTGAAATTCATATTTGCTGGATTTATGGATGAAGTTGAGGTCGCTTTTTTCGGAAATAAAGCTTTTATTAATTAAGTTGGATATAGCTTGCTTATTGCTCATAAAAAAGAGTTCTTTTCGAGTGTTTTCATCTGTTTCCTGCTCGTCGAGCAATGCCTTGGATTGTTTAGCTTCTTCAGTTTCAAAAAACGAAGAGTCTATACTTTCCTTGGTACCAAACCAACCCGATTTTATTTTTATATACGAATCCCGTTTTATGTGTTTTTGAGCGATATCTTTAAGTTTGGTTTCAAAACTTTTTAAATTGATTTCGGTGTCTTTATTATATAATTTTGAGGCTTTAATGACTTCGAGTTTCTGAGAATGGCTATAGTTGTTAGTATATAGATTGCCTAAAAGTTCGGTATGGTAGTCGTTGTTTTTTGGAAGTGATTGAATCACACTGTCAATAAAGGCCTGATTAAGTTCTGGAATACTACTTTTTTCAATATCAATCTCCTGTTTCTGCATTTTTGTATTGAAAGACGTTCTCGAAAACAGCGTATTTTTGGAAATATCTGTACTATAATTTTGTAGCAGGTTATCTTTTACTTTATCAATGATTTCTTCTGCAGTGTAATGTTTGTTGGAAACCAGCACTTCATCTAATTCAATGGATTTAGGATGAAGCAAAACAATACTGTCTTTAAATGTTTTTAACGGAATAATTTTGCTTTCGTAACCTAAACACTGAATAGTTAAATCGATTTGGTCTGTACTGTTGAGATTAATTTGGAATTCACCATATTCATTACTTATGACACCAAAATTGTTGGTAGTTGAAATGGTTGCAAATGGAATGGGGCTTTTTGAAATGGAATCTAAAATAGTGGCCTTAATAGTTTCCTGGGCAGTTACAGAAAAATGAAGCCATAAAAAGCAAAAAAAGAAGGTGTAGGTGAGTTTCATAGTATTGCTGTTTACTATAAAAATAGACGATTCACCGTTTATAATGTAATAATCAGTTGATTATTTTTTATTTAGGGGGTACAATTCCTGATTTAAAAAATCTTTTGGGAAGTCTTCGTCACCTTCAAAACCTAGTTCAATATCGCGACCGTTGTATGGTATATGAGCCGTTTTAAACAGGTAATCCCAAATGCTTAAAGTGATGCCGTAGTTAATACCATATTTAACTTGTTTAGGTAAATCTTTAACATGATGCCAGATGTGCATTTTCGGATTGTTTAAAAGGTATTTTAATGGGCCGTAGTTCCAACCCAGATTGGCATGATTTAAATGCCCGATGGTAATATTGAAAAAGTGGATGATTGCTACATCCTGAGCGTCGAAACCACCAATAATTGCCATAGGGATATAAAGTAGTGATTTATAAACTACAGGTTCCATCCAGTGGTAGCGTAAATGTGCTGCAAAGCCCATCTCTTTAACAGAGTGATGTACTTTATGAAAGTTCCAAAGTAAGGGAACACGATGTAAAAGTCTATGCGTATTCCACTGAATAAAATCGCCAACAATAAAGAAGATAAATAGGCCTAACACTTTTGGAAGGGCATCAACATCAAAAAGTTGGAAGCTGGAAATGCTTAATCCAAGAACAGATAAGAAATCGTTAAAAAACTGAGCCGCTGTATTCGATAAAGCAATGAGTACGATTAAATTCAGAAGAAAAAAGTTGAAAAACATATAAAAGGTATCCAACCAAAAGTCTTTTCTAAATATGGATTGTTGTTTTCGCCACGGGAAAATAATTTCTAAAAGCCAAACCGCTAACGAAATAAAAATGAGACCATAGAAGTAATTGTCCCAATGGTTAATGGTAATTAATTCGTGCTTTAGGTAATTCCAGTAACCGGTGTAAGACTTTTGTATTATTTCTATATATTTATCCATAGCGACTAAACTAAACGTAAAAATAAGACATTATGAGGACATTAAATAGCCTTTTGGCTGAGTATTCCGAAAGCCATCAAACAGCATACAATAAACGGATTCATTATGTATGCGTACCTGCCATTTTCTTTTCAATTGTTGGTTTGTTGGCTTGTATCCCAATAGGAAATTTGTTTGCAGATTTCAACCCTGAATGGATAAAATCTTATTTGCATTTCGGGACTTTAGGAATTTTATTGGTGATGTTCTATTATTTGAAATTGTCTTTTAAATTGTTTGTTGTCATGCTTCTGTTTTCTGTTTTGGTACTTTTTGGAATTCAGGTTGTAGATGGTTTTGGTATTGCTCCTTTATGGGTGATTATGTTAATTGTTTTTGCCATAGCATGGGTGTTTCAGTTTATTGGTCACAAGCATGAAGGAAATAAACCTTCCTTTTTAAAAGAACTTCAGTTTTTATTAATTGGCCCAGCGTGGACACTGAGCCATATTTTTAAATTTTAAAACGGAAAATTAACAGCAGCCACCACCATCGTAATGGTAGGTAGATTTACTTATAAAGATGTCATCTCGGTTTAAAGACGCCAGAGCATTGGCTGTTTTGTCGCATATAGCTAAAGGTTGATTTTTTAGGAGAATATGCCCTTTTTTATCATTAAAATAACCGCTTTCACCAAAGTATATAGCAGCTTTTCCTGTAAATACACATGGACCATCTTCAGGCATTGGGTCTTTAATAGCTGCCACTTCTATAGATTCAATGTATATAAGTTCGTCGGTTGCGTAATTTTTTGGGTCAAGAATTCGGTAAGGCTTTCTGGCGCGAATTTCAATGGTTCCAAAACCGGCATCAGTAAGCATTTTAATATAATCGTTAATTGGCAGGCTTCCACTTAGACAAAGAGCTCGTAATCTTTCGTCGTTTCGAAGGATGTCGTTCATAGGCTGTTCGCAAGTTGGGTCACTCATAACTAAACGTCCGTGAGGTTTTAACACACGGTACATTTCTGAGATGGCTTTTTTTAAATCTTCAGCTTTAAAAATATTAAAGAGACAATTCTGAGCTGCAACATCAATAGAATTATCTTCAACAGGAAGGCTTAAGGCATCTCCTTTTTTAAGGTCGATAAATTCACTTTTAAACCATGGGTTTATAGTTTCGGCTACCTTAAAATTTTTTCTTGATGCTTCCAGCATTTCATCTACCACATCAATTCCAATAACACCACCAATCTCACGGTTAAAATAGGAAAACTGTAAAAGTTCCATACCACCACCAACACCCACATAAAGCATTTTAGGGTTGTTGGTTAAATCGCGAGCATGAACTGTACTGCCACAACCATAATTCATTTCCTGCATAATCTTCGGGATTTTTAATCCAGGCAGCTCCCAAATGGGGTTAGTGGTGCAACATAAACCAACATCTGGTGTTAGAGCAGCTTCTTTGTAAACATTGTGGGTGGTTTCAAGGTAACTCATTTGGTGTATTAATTTTTAATAAAAGTTAGGTCGGGATGCCGATGTAAAAATAACAGTGAAGTTCATCAAATTTATAATGGATAACATCTTTTTTTTCGGTCATCTCGTAAATACAGGGTCGGGTTTGCAATTTCATGTCATTCATCGAATAACTCAAAGGAAAAGCAATATGAGTTGTTGTTGTGACGTTTTAAATAACCTAAAATTGCTAATTTCGCCAGCCCTAAATTTATTAATATTTAACTGAAAAGTATGAAAAAGATTTTTTTGAGTTTATGTTCAATGGTGTTTGTTTTATCTGCATTTGCCCAAAAATATGGAGGCAGTCCATGGGTTTTTGAAGCAGGAATTAATGCGGTAAATGTGTATTCGGTGGGAGAGGATGCGCCCCAAGGTCCGTTTTTAGATGAGTTCTTTAATGTTAACGATCACTGGAATATTGGTTTACCAACTGTTAAGGTTGCCAGATACATAAATGATGATGTTTTTGTAAGTGTAAGAGCCTCTTTTAATAAATTAAGAAAATGGGGTGAATTTACAGGTGATTCTCGAGTTGAAGTTGATAAATTGACTTATTTAGGCTTCGATGCCATGATCAATACAAATATCAATAACCTGTTTGATTCTGAAAAAGTAGAGCCTTTTGCTGGTTTAGGTTTAGGATATACTTGGATTCAGGAAGGAGAGTATAATATGCTTTCGGCAGCTAACGGAACTGATGATTTAGTTGGCGCTGCAACTATCAATGCAAGTGTAGGTTTAAAATACTGGTTTTCTGAAACCATTGGTTTAAGTTGGGAAACCACTTACAAGCATTCGTTTGAAGATTATTTAACTAAACACTGGCAACACAGTTTAGGTATTATTTTCAAGATTGAGGATTGTACGTGTTACTAATTTTTAGATATAAAAAAGAAAGGCTTGGTGAAAACCAAGCCTTTCTTTTTTGAGTTATATGTTGAAGTTTATAACGACTTAATAAGATCACGGAATAAGGTAATCATGTTAGGTTCAGCTTTTTTAGCCATTTCAATAATTTCGGTAATGTCAACAGGTTGTAAGTTGTCAGGGTCACACTCATCGGTTAAAACAGATACAGCAGCTACTTTTAATTTTAAGTGGTTTGCAACAATGACTTCAGGAACAGTACTCATTCCCACTGCATCTGCACCAATAATTTTCAGCATACGGTATTCGGCTCTGGTTTCCAATTGCGGACCTAAAACACTGGCATAAACACCTTCGTGTAAAGTAATGCCATGATTTTTTGCAATGGTTTTAAATTTCGAGTTAATCTCGCTACTGTACGGGGCACTCATATCTACAAAGCGCTCACCTAAATGTTCAACACCTTTAAAAGCTAATGGCGAATCACCCTGAAGGTTAATATGGTCGTCGAGAAGCATTAATTCACCTTTTTTAAAGTTGGTGTTAATTGCACCAGCAGCATTAGAAACTAATAGGGTATTTATCCCCAATTTTTCCATAATACGAACCGGGAACGTGACGTCTGGTAAGCTATAGCCCTCGTATAAATGGAAGCGCCCTTGCATAACCATAACCTTTTTCCCTTCTAAAACGCCATAAATTAATTTACCTTTATGAAATTCTACGGTAGCAGTCGGGAAGTTTGGAATGTGGTTATAGCTAACCTCGTGCAAAATTTCAATTTCATTAACAAGCTGGCCAAGACCTGTTCCCAGAATAATACCTATTTCAGGATTGTCGAAGCCTTTGCCTTTTAAGTAATCTGTAGTTTCGTTTATTATCTTAATCATTGGGTGTAATACGGTTTTAATTCTTGATAGTCTTCAATATCTTCAAAGGTATCAATATCGTTTAACTCTTGTAATATGTAAACGTTGTTGTTTTGTAAATTTTCTAAAGTATCCTTTAAAACGGTTTCGGTTCCCCAGTTTTTATTCTTGAAAACTTCTGAATTTAAACGTGTCATTCCTAACAGATAGTATCCGCCATCCTTTGCTGGACCAATAACATAATCGCTATTATTTAATTGGAGAAACGCGTCGTTTATAATATCGGCATTTAAATCTAATACATCGCTTCCTACAATAACAATTTTGTGGTAATCTAAGCTGAAAAGTTCGGTGAAAGCGTGTTGCATACGTTCTCCTAAATCGTTGCCGGTTTGTAGTTTCTTTTTAAAAATGTCTGAGTTCCATAAATCATCCTTCATGATGTTTTCAGAATAGAAAACAAATTTGTCGACAGATAATTTTTCAGTGACTGAAGCGGTATGTTTTAGCAGGTGTTTGTAAATGTTAAGAGCCGCTTCGTTACCAATGGTTTTAGCAAGTCGCGTTTTGCATTTGCCTAATTCCGGATTGCGGGTAAAAATAATTAAAGCCTTTTTCGATGTTGGAAAATGAAAATCAAACGTCATGTCGTTATCATCATCTTGTCCTTTTTTGTTTAAAAATGCCATGTTTTTGTGAATTAAGCGACAGTGCCCTGGCAACTGCTTCCAGCGCCAGCCGTACAACCGTAACAATGTTGAGAAATAACAATGTCGCGCCCTTCTAATAAGTTTTCGTTGTATTCTGAAATGTGTTTAGCTATACTATTTACAGGAAGTTCCAGCATTTGATTGAAATCGCAATCGTATAAATAACCATCCCAACTTACTGAAATCGTGTTGGTGCACATCACATTTTTAACTGCATTCGGATTAAAAGCCTCAACCAAAGCATACATATAATCTTCATAATTTTCAGAAGCAATTAAATAATCTAAAAACCGACTAATAGGTAAATTGGTTAAAGCGAATAGATTGTGAAAGTGAATACCAAAGTCTTCAAACAAGGCTTTTTTGAAATCTTTTTCCATGGCTGCTTGATTGCCCGGTAAAAATGCCCCCGACGGATTATAAACTAAATCTAATTTTAGGTTGCTGTCTGGTATGCCGTAACCAACATCATTCAGCATTTTTAAAGCTTTTAGAGAAGCATCAAAAACACCATCACCACGTTGTTTGTCGGTTTTCCCTTTGGTCCAGTGTGGCATCGAACTTACCACATGAACATTATGATTTTTAAAAAATTCTGGTAAATCGTTATATTTTTTATTGGCGGTAATGATGGTAAGATTCGATCGAACAATAAAATCTTTAATACCAGCTTTTGAAGCTTCATCTACAAACCAACGGAAATTAGGATTCATTTCAGGAGCACCTCCAGTTAAATCTAAAGTGTGAGCTCCTGTTTTTTTAATCGCTTCTAAGCATTGAAGCATGGTATCCTTACTCATAATCTCTTTTCGATCTGGACCGGCATCAACATGGCAATGACTACAGGTTTGGTTGCACATGTAGCCTACATTAATTTGTAAAATTTCAAGCTTTTTTGCTTTTAAAGGAAACTGATTGGTTTCTGAAATTTTAGCTTTAAAGGTTGGTAATTCGCCTTGTTGGAAAATACCATTAGATAGGATTTCAACCTGCCTTTTTGCGTTAGCTAAGTCACTTTCTCGCTTGTGAAGGGATTTAATCATAAATACTAAGTTCTTTTACACTTTAAGAAAAGATGTAAGTTGTATTACATGTCCAGTTTATTCACTTTGTTCATCATTTGAACGCCGTGTACTAATGAAGCACCACCACGAATAGCAGCAGCCACGTGTAAAGCTTCCATCATTTCTTCTTTGGTAATTCCACGCTGTAAACCGTCACCGGTATAAGCATCAATGCAATAAGGGCACTGAATAGTATGAGAAACGGCTAAGGCGATTAAAGATTTTTCGCGTTCGGTTAACGCGCCTTCTTCAAAGACTTTGCCGTAGTACTCGAAAAATTTAGCGCCAAGTTCTTCATTCCATTCCGATATTTTTCCGAATTTCTTTAAATCGGCTGGGTCGTAATATGTTTTTTGCATGATTCTTTTTTGTTTAAAGATAGAAATCTACAGTTTTAAAGTCGAAAGGTTTTAAAATTCTTAACAAAAAAAGTCCATTATTCACAATGGAAATAACGGACTTAAAAACATTTCGGTTTTTTGATCTAGAAATTGAAAAGTGGAACTTAATTTTTAGTGATACTTCTTGAGATAACAATTTTTTGAATCTCAGAAGTGCCTTCGTAAATCTGAGTAATTTTAGCGTCACGCATTAAGCGTTCTACATGATAATCTTTTACGAAACCATTGCCTCCAAATATCTGAACGGCTTCTGTAGTATGCTGCATAGCTGTTTTTGAGGCCTGTAATTTAGCCACAGCACTAGAAACGTCGTAATTAGCACCCTGGTCCTTATCCCAGGCAGCGCGCATGACTAAGTAACGAGCAGCTTCAATATCAGAATACATATCGGCTAATTTAAAAGCAATAGCTTGATGGTTGCAAATTTCGGTACCAAAAGCTTTACGCTCTTTTGAATATTTTAAAGCCAGTTCGTAAGCACCGGAGGCTATTCCTATGGCTTGTGCTGCAATTCCAATTCGTCCGCCAGAAAGCGTTTTCATAGCGAAACGAAATCCAGAACCATCATCGCCAATGCGATTTTCTTTAGGTACTTTCACATCGTTAAACTGAAGGGTGTGCGTATCGCTTCCACGGATGCCTAATTTGTTTTCTTTCGGTCCAATATGGAAGCCTTCCATGCCTTTTTCAACAATAAAGACGTTAATGCCATGAGAACCTTTGTCTCTGTCGGTTTGTGCAATAACCAGATAAACATCGGCGCGCCCACCATTGGTAATCCAGTTTTTTGTTCCGTTTAAAATATAGTGGTCGCCTTTATCTATAGCTGTTGTTTTTTGAGAGGTTGCATCACTTCCGGCTTCAGGTTCACTTAAACAAAAAGCACCAACGAATTCGCCGGTGGCCAGTTTTGTTAAATATTTTTGTTTTTGTTCTTCGGTACCATAGGCTTCTAAACCATAGCAAACTAAAGAATTATTAACCGAAACAATAACCGAAGCCGAAGCGTCAATTTTAGAAAGCTCTTCCATAATAAGAACATATGAAATGGTATCCATGCCACTTCCGCCGTATTTCGGGTCTACCATGATGCCTAAAAATCCAAGGTCGCCCATTTTTTTAACGAGTTCATCAGGAAAGTGTTGTTTTTCATCACGTTCAATAACACCGGGAAGCAATTCGTTTTGAGCAAAATCGCGAGCGGCATCCCGTATCATTTTATGTTCTTCGGAAAGATTAAAATTCATAATTCTTAGTTATTTTGTTTATTTGGTAAAAAATATACACAAATATAGCTTTTTAATGATAATTTATTAAAAACCATTCTTATTTTTGTTGGGTATGGCAAAAAATAAATTTAAGGTAATAGGTGTGATGTCGGGAACATCGTTAGATGGTATCGATTTGGTTTATGTAATTTTTGAAAAAGGAAAGCAATGGCAGTTTGATATTGTTTATAGTGAAACTGTTGCGTATCCTAAATTTTGGGAGGAGCAATTGACAGGTTTGGTTGCCAATACTTTTGAAGAATTAAAAGTTATAGATGTCGCGTATACCAAATATATTACAGGTGTAATAGGTGACTTTATTAAAAAGTATAATTTAAATGATATTGATGCGGTGTGTTCGCACGGGCATACGGCGTTACATCAGCCGGAAAAGAAGTTAACTTACCAAATTGGAAATTTACAGATGCTTGCTGAGGTTTTAGGGCAAAAAGTCGTTTGTGATTTTAGAGTTCAGGATGTAGAATATGGAGGGCAAGGAGCGCCTTTGGTCCCGATAGGGGATAAGCTATTGTTTTCTGATTACGATTTCTGTTTGAACTTGGGTGGTTTCGCCAATATCTCAACAGATGAAAACGATAAGCGTATTGCTTACGACATCTGTCCGGTAAATATTGTTTTGAATCACTATGTAAAGCAATTAGGATTTGATTATGATGATTCTGGTACTATCGCAGCTTCGGGATCTGTCAATGCAGAATTGTTAGATAAGTTGAATGCTTTAGGATTTTATAAGGAAGCATACCCCAAAAGCCTGGGCTTAGAATGGGTGAAAGTAAATATTTTTCCTTTAATCGATGCTTTTCAACTTGAAATTAAAGATATTCTATCCACGTTTGTTGAACATATTGCCATACAGTTGGCAGCTGAAATTAATAAAAAGGAACTGGCTTCGGTGTATGTTACAGGAGGTGGCGTTTACAATGCCTATCTAATAGAAAGACTAAAGCATTATACAAATAATACTATTTTAATACCTGAAAATGCCATAGTGGAATTTAAAGAAGCTTTAATTTTTGGGTTCTTGGGAGTACTTAAACTTCGTAATGAAAATAACTGTCTTCAAAGTGTAACCGGAGCAAATAGAGACCATAGTTCCGGCAAAATCTACCTTCCTGAAAAATAATCTAAAATTAATCTGTTAGGATTTTTAGTTTTATATATTTGTGGATTAATAATTTTAAACTGTTTAAAAATGACTCAATTATAGCTACGCTTTAGTTTATTATCCATGGAATGTATATCAATCAAAACTTAGCTAAAACGAATCAATTTTTAAATATCAACAATGAAAGAATTATTAAAAAAATACGAAAATAAAACTCCCGAAATTATATTCAACTGGAAAGATTCAGAAACCGAAGCCGAAGGCTGGGTAGTGATTAATTCGCTGCGTGGTGGTGCTGCCGGTGGAGGAACCAGAATGCGATTAGGCCTTGACGTAAACGAGGTGTTGTCTTTGGCAAAAACCATGGAAATTAAGTTTACAGTGTCTGGTCCGGCAATTGGAGGTGCAAAGTCTGGAATAAATTTCGATCCTAAAGATCCTAGAAAAAAAGGCGTTTTAGAGCGTTGGTATAAAGTGGTATCCCCGTTACTTAAAAGTTACTATGGTACCGGAGGCGATTTAAATGTAGACGAGATTCATGAAGTAATTCCAATTACCGAAGAAAGTGGCGTTTGGCACCCGCAGGAAGGTGTTTTTAACGGACATTTTAAACCAACCGAAGCTGATAAAATTAATCGAATAGGTCAGTTACGTCAAGGTGTTATAAAAGTAATTGAAAATCCACAGTATTCACCGGACGTTTTGAGGAAATATACCGTTGCAGATATGATTACAGGTTTTGGTGTGGCTGAAGCTGTAAGACATTACTACAATATTTACGGCGGAGAGGTACAGGGTAAACGTGTTGTAATTCAGGGGTTTGGTAATGTTGGGGCGGCGGCTGCATATTATTTAGCTCAAATGGGTGCAAAAGTGGTTGGAATTATCGATATTGCAGGCGGTTTAATTAATGAGGAAGGATTTACGTTTGAGGAGATTAAGGCCTTATTTCTTGCGAAAAAGGGCAACACTTTAGAGAGCGATAATTTAATTCCTTTTGAGGAAATCAACGATGAAATTTGGGGTATTCAAGCCGAAATTTTCGCGCCATGTGCTGCATCTCGATTAATAACAGAAAGTCAGATTAATCAATTAATAGATAGTGGTCTTGAAGTGGTGTCGTGCGGTGCTAATGTGCCGTTTGCTGACAAGGAAATTTTCTTTGGACCAATTATGGAACATACCGATAATAAGGTGAGTTTAATTCCCGATTTTATTTCAAACTGTGGTATGGCACGTGTATTTGCATATTTTATGGAACGCCGTGTACAAATGACAGATGATGCGATATTTAATGATACATCAAATAAAATTAAAGAAGCAATAGAAAACGTATATAGTAAAAACAAAGATAAAACCGGTGTGAGTGCCACGGCATATGAAATCGCACTCAGCCAACTTGTGTAATTTTTAAATTTTTTATGGAAACAGCGATTATTTTAGTATTTGTATTAGGCTATTTGGCCATTACTCTTGAACATAACTTAAAAATAGATAAACTTATCCCGGCATTAGTAATGATGGCTATTTGTTGGGCTTTAATATCTTTAGGTTTAGATAGCTTTCCAAATTGGTTCGATTCTGCCAAACATGCCTTGTTAGATGGTTTTGGCGATTTTGGTCATGATGAGAAGCTTCACCTAATGGAAGAAACTTTATTACATCATTTAGGTAAAACAGCAGAAATCTTAGTATTCCTTTTAGGTGCTATGACTATTGTTGAAATTATTGATTATTTCGATGGTTTTTCAACAATTAAAAGCTTTGTTAAGACAAAGAAAAAGAGTAAAATTTTATGGATTTTCTCAATTTTAGCTTTCGTATTATCTGCAATCATCGATAACTTAACAGCAACAATTGTTTTAATTTCAATTCTTCAGAAAATAGTTAAAGAAAGAGATATTCGTATTTGGTATGCTGGTTTAATTATTATTGCAGCTAACGCGGGTGGTGCTTGGTCTCCAATTGGAGACGTTACTACAACCATGTTATGGATTGGTAAAAAAGTATCTTCAGATCATTTATTTGTTTATCTTTTTATTCCATCATTTTTATGTATGGCAGTGCCTTCTTTTATCGCGTCATTCCTGCCAGTATTTAAAGGTAATTTAGAAATAGAAGAGGATGAAGACGATAAACCAAAGTCGAAGTATAGTGCAACGATGTTATATTTAGGTTTAGGTGCTATTGTGTTTGTGCCTGTATTTAAAATGGTAACGCATTTACCTCCATACGTAGGTATGATGTTATCTTTAGGAGTAGTAGCTGTTTTTGCTGAAATATACAGCAGTTCAAAATTCAGTATGACTGAGTTTGGAGCCGAGGAGAGTGATGCACATGCACACCATAGTCCGGTTCACCATTCATTATCAAAAATTGAGTTGCCTAGTATTTTATTCTTCTTAGGTATTTTAATGGCTGTTGCAGCTTTAGAATCTTTGGGGATTTTATTCAATTTCGCAGGTGCATTACAAGATACCATGCCAATGTTAGGAACTGAAATTCACGTAGGTGAAGGAGTTTCAGATTTAGTGGTGTTATTATTAGGAGTAGGTTCTGCAGTTATTGACAACGTACCATTAGTTGCTGCGTCTTTAGGGATGTTCCACGAACCGATGGATAATGAATTATGGCACTTTATAGCTTATGCTGCTGGAACCGGAGGAAGTATGTTGATTATTGGATCGGCGGCTGGAGTTGTAGCTATGGGAATGGAAAAAATTGACTTTTTCTGGTACTTTAAAAAGATTTCTTGGTTAGCTTTAATAGGGTTTCTGGTAGGTGCAGCTGCATTTATGGTTACCAGAACATTATTCTAACATACTTTATTTAGAAAATTAACGTTATACAATTGCCCAAAACTTAATTATATGCTTAACACTTTATTACAAAACACTCAAGAAGGCGCCGAGTTATTAACCGATGAGGTGCCTGTTGAAAAAACACTCTCTATTATTGAGCTTATCAGTAGTGGGGGAGTTGCTGGTCAAGTAATTATTCTACTTTTGTTTGTGTTGCTCGTTGCAGCGATTTACATTTATTTCGAGCGTTTGTTTGCTATTAAGGCAGCCGCTAAAATAGATGCAAATTTTATGAATCAGATTAAAGACCATGTAACGCATGGTAAAATTGATTCAGCACAACTGTTATGTGCTCAGGCCAATTCGCCGGTATCAAGATTAATCAATAAAGGAATTTCAAGAATTGGAAAACCACTTGCCGACATTAATACAGCTATTGAAAACGCTGGTCGATTAGAGGTTTACAGTTTAGAGAAAAACGTAAGTGTGCTTGCAACCATTTCAGGAGCAGCACCAATGATTGGTTTCTTAGGAACGGTTATTGGTATGATCTTATCTATCTTCGAGATTGCTAACTCAGGTGGTCAAATCGATATTAAACTGTTAGCTGATGGTTTATATACAGCGATGACAACTACGGTAGCAGGTTTAATTGTTGGTATTGTCGCTTATATGGCTTACAATCACCTGGTAGTTAAAACGGACAAAGTGGTGTACCAGATGGAAGCACACTCGGTAGAGTTTTTAGATCATTTAAATGAGCCTATTTAATGAATTTAAAAGGAAGAAATAAAGTTACGCCAGAGTTCAGTATGGCATCAATGACAGATATTGTATTCCTGTTATTGATATTTTTCATGTTGGCCTCTACTTTAGTAACAACTAATGCTATTGATATTTTATTACCAAAAGCGAGTGGTAAAACGGAGAATAAAAAATCAATTGCTGTTAGTATCAAGAAAGATTTAACCTATTATATAGACCAAAAACGTGTTGGTGAAAGTGTATTGGAAAACGAATTGTTAGCCTTACTGTCTTCAGAAGAAAAACCAACCATTGTTTTAAGAGCTGAGAAATCGGTTCCTGTGGAAAATGTAGTAAAGGTTATGGATATTGCGAATAGAAACAAGTTTAAAGTTATTCTGGCGGTAAGACCAAATAACTAAGGTTTCTAAAACTCGATAACACTTAATTGTCGAGGAGACTTATAAAAGAAATGTCTATGGTTTGTAGACTTTAAAATCATGGACATTTCTTCTTTTTAATACATTAAAAAAAGATATTAAAATTAACTGATGAAATATTTCGAAACCAAGCACGAAAAAGATTCAGCAAAGTTAACAGTTTTAATTACTGTTATCCTTTTGTTATTGTTGTTTGTTGTAGGAGCTCCTTATATGGATCCGCCTGAGGAATATGGTGTTGCAGTTAATTTTGGAACTACCGATTTCGGTTCAGGCCAGGTTCAACCATTAAAACCTATAAAATCTGAACCAAACGAAATTAATCGTCCAACAGAACCTGAAGTTACTAAAACTGAACCAACAAAAGCCGCTGTGGCAAAAGAAGAAGTTTTAACGGCTGATAATGCTGAAGAAATAGCTATCAAGAAGCAAAAGGAAGCAGAAGCTAAGGCGCAAGCTGAAGCCGATGCCAAGGCAAAAGCAGAAGCAGAGCGTGTTGCAAAGGAAAAGCGTGAGCAGGAAGAAAAGAAAAGAAAGCTCGATGCGTTAATTGGTGGGGTTAGTAAATCTGAAGGAACAGCAACAGGAGGAGAAGGAGACGACAATAAAGCAGGCGATAAAGGTCAGCTTGATGGCGATCCGTATGCTCCAAGTTATTTTGGATCTGGAGGATCAGGAAGTGGTGGTGTAGGCTACGGGTTAAATGGAAGAGGAAAAGCTAGTTTTAAAACCTACACACAAGATTGTAATGAATCTGGCATGGTTATCGTTGAAATTGTTGTTAACCAAAATGGTAATGTTATTGAAGCTAAACCAGGAGCGAGAGGAACGACTAATACCGCAGCTTGTTTACTGGAACCAGCAAGAAAAATTGCCTTATCTCATAAATGGCAAGCAGACTCTAATGCGCCTACAAGGCAAATAGGGTATGTAAAAGTAAACTTCAAATTAGGTCAGTAATATCATGACATATCAAGATACAATCAATTGGATGTTTACCCAACTACCAATGTATCAGCGCCAGGGCCAGTCGGCTTTTAAAAAAGACTTATCGAATACCATTAAACTGGTTGAAAAGTTAAATCATCCGGAACAGAATTTTAAATCTATTCATGTGGCTGGGACCAACGGAAAAGGTTCTACAAGTCATATGCTAGCTTCTATTTTACAGGAAGCAGGCTATAAAGTTGGGTTGTACACATCTCCGCATTTAAAGGACTTTAGAGAGCGTATTAAAATTAATGGTAACGTGGTTGGCGAATCATTTGTTATTGATTTTATTGAAGAAAACAAACCATTTTTAGAAAGCAATCAGTTGTCCTTTTTTGAAATGACTGTTGGTATGGCTTTCGATTATTTTTCGAAGGAGCAGGTAGACATTGCGGTCGTTGAAGTGGGTATGGGCGGACGATTAGATTCTACTAATGTCGTTACTCCGGAAGTTTCGGTGATTACCAATATAGGTTTAGATCATACACAGTTTTTGGGAAACACACTTGATGCCATTGCTTTCGAAAAAGGAGGGATAATAAAGCCGCATGTTCCTGTAGTAATAGGAGAAACGCAAAAGGAGACTACAGCTGTTTTTGCAATGTTAGCTCAGGAAAATCAATCTGAAATTATTTTTGCAGATCAACAACCGTCAAAAACATACGTTTCAGATTTAATTGGAGATTACCAGTCGAAGAACATAGTAACTGTTCAGCAAGCTATAAAACAATTACAGTTAAAAGGTTTTAATATTTCAGAAACACACATTACTGAAGGATTTAAACATGTTGTTGATAATACGGGCCTATTAGGGCGTTGGCAAACCTTGCGAACAGAACCTAAAGTCGTTTGTGATACCGGGCATAATCGAGACGGACTTACTTACGTGATGAAACAACTATCAAAAGAAACTTTTGATGCTTTGCATATTGTTTTTGGAGTGGTAAATGATAAAGATATTAGTTCCATTATCGATTTACTACCTAAAAAAGCTGAGTATTATTTTTGTAAACCAGATATTCCTCGTGGTTTAGATGCCGAAGTTTTAATGAATACTTTCGCTCAGCATAATTTGAAAGGTCAAACATATGGTTCTGTTAATGAAGCGTATAAGTCGGCTTTAAAAAATGCCGGAGAAAACGATTTTGTTTTTATTGGGGGAAGCACTTTTGTTGTTGCCGAAATAATTTAAATTTTTACAAAAAATGTTTTTGTAGAATCAAAAACTAGCTTATATTTGCACACCTAATTGAAGGGCGCGTAGCTCAGTTGGTTCAGAGCACTTGGTTTACACCCAAGGGGTCAGGGGTTCGAATCCCTTCGCGCCCACAAAAGTTCAAAATACCTGATATAAGAATCAGGTTTTTTAATGACATATTGTGAGGCTAATTTCAATTGGAAATTTACTCAAACCCGAAAATATTCGGGCGCGTAGCTCAGTTGGTTCAGAGCACTTGGTTTACACCCAAGGGGTCAGGGGTTCGAATCCCTTCGCGCCCACAAAAGTTTAAAGCTTAAATAATAATTAAGTTTTAATGACATATTGAAAGATTAATTTCACTTAGAAATTATCTAAAAACCCGAAAATATTCGGGCGCGTAGCTCAGTTGGTTCAGAGCACTTGGTTTACACCCAAGGGGTCAGGGGTTCGAATCCCTTCGCGCCCACAGGAAAAATCCTAAAGTATAATATACTTTAGGATTTTTTATTTTATACCATTTTTTATTTGTAGTTCGCTTATATCTTACCATTCAGCATATTTTTAATACATTTAGAACAACACATAAATTGCTATTATGGATTTAAATGAAATTAAAGGGGTTTACAAAGAAGTGTTCCGGTGTTACGAACATCCTTCTTTAGAAGAGCATATTCAAAAAATTATAGAGTTAGATGAGTATCTTCCTTATAGTTCTACATTTTTCTGTATTACCAATACTCGAGATCTTACTTTTGAATATGTTAGTAAAAATATGACTGCTTGTTTAGGATTGGATAAAAATTTATTCGATTCTCAAGGTATGCGGTATTTTTGGGCGAGAATGCATCCTGATGATGTTGAGCAATGGCTTCAGGCGTTAAATGAGTTAATGAAATTTACATTAAGTGAAATAGCTTTGGAAGATAGAAGTAAGATGAGTTATACCTGGAACTATCGTTTAATGAACGGAGATGGCATTTATATGAATATAGTGCAAAATACCACGCCTATTGAGTTTGATCTTGCTAATAAGCCTATAATTGGTTTAGCGCATTATACTGTATTGGCTCCGGAAATTAAAATGAGTATATGTGCTACGGCTAAGAAATTGAATGATAAAAATGAGTATGAAACGGTATACTTTAACAACTTTTCTCAAAAGTTATTAACAGATGCAGTAAGTAATCGAGAACGCGATATTATTAGATTATTGGTACTGAATTATTCCAGTAAAGAAATAGCAGAGAAGCTAAATATAAGTTCCAATACAGTTGATACTCACCGTCGTAATATTTTGAAAAAATTCAATATTTCTTCCACAGGAGAGCTCATCGGAATTATAAAAATGAATAATAATATCATTTAAAAGTTATTTTTAACACTACTTATAGTTGAAAATACTCAAATTGAGTATTGTTCTACAATCGATAAAGTGCAATCTTTGCTAAGCTATTAATTAATTCTTAGGGAGAGTTAAGTAAATACGTGCCTGTTATATTTATATATTTCAGGCACTTTTTATATCTGATTATAATAAGTCCAGTATTCTTTCCATAGCCATACCTCTGGAGCCTTTTATTAAAAGCGTACTGTTGAATAAATCTGAAATGTTCATTTTAGATTTAAAGTCTTCAAAGGATTGGAATTTTAACAGGTTTTCAACAGTGGTTTCAGTGTTAAAGAAATTTTCTCCAATAACAATTACCTTGTCAATGTTAAGAGATGTTGATAACTTAACAATGTTTTGATGTTCTTCTTTAGCTTCCTGGCCAAGTTCAAACATATCTCCAATAATGGCTATTTTATTAGTATCCTTTAGTTTATCAAAATTGGTAAGTGCTGCTAGCATACTTGTTGGATTTGCATTGTATGCATCCAGTATGATTTTACAGGTACCTTTGTTAATAACCTGTGAACGATTATTGGTTGGAGAGTAGTTTTCAATTGCAGATTTTATATCATTATCTTCAACTTCAAAGTAATTTGCAATGGTGATTGCGGCAGCAATATTATTGAAGTTATAAGCACCTATTAGCTGACTTTGAATGGTTAAACTGTTATAATTAAGCTTAACGTTGGGCTGTGCTTCAATAAAATTGATAGTGACATTGAATTCGTTCGTGTCTCCAAAAACGATTCTGTTAGTATTTGCTGTTTTTTCTAGTTGAATAGAGTCATTACCGTTAACAAATATGGTTTTGTTGTTTGAAATGAGATAGTCGAACATTTCACTTTTTCCTTTAATGACACCTTCTACACTGCCAAAACCTTCTAAATGGGCTTTTCCGAAGTTGGTGATATAGCCATAATCGGGTTGGGCAATAGCACAAAGCATTTCAATTTCTTTTAGGTGATTTGCTCCCATTTCAACAATGCCTATTTCGGTTTCGCTGTTCATGGATAAAAGCGTTAATGGCACTCCAATATGATTGTTTAAATTACCAACCGTTGCTGTTGTTTTAAATTTTTTAGACAGCGTTGCGTTAATTAATTCTTTAGTTGTGGTCTTGCCATTGCTACCTGTTAAAGCGATGATAGGAAGTTTTAAATAATTTCTATGATATGTTGCTAAGTTTTGCAGGGTTTCAAGAACATTATCAACAAGAATGGTGTGTGTAGATGTGTTGAATGCTTCTTCATCTATAACACAATATTTAGCTCCATTTTTTAGTGCTTGTTCTGCGTAAGTATTACCATTGAAGTTTTCACCTTTTAAAGCAAAAAACATGTCGTCATGGTCAATTTTGCGGGTGTCGGTACTTACTTTGTGACATTCTAAGAAAAGACTGTGTAATTGTGCGATTTTCAATGGAGAAATTGTTTTTTAAATTGAAAATTAAAAGTATTAAAAAAGTCCTAACTGTGGGTTAGGACTTTTAATATTATTTCAACAAGTTGTTTAACTAGTTTTTGGTTTTGAATTTTTGTTGAGATTTTGAACCTACTCTCGACATAGCACATCTAAACCCGATGTAATCTGTTGCCATATCTTGCGGGTAGTAACGACGTTGAGAAGGGTCTAACCAGTATTCTCTGTCTTTCCAAGAACCTCCTTTGTAAACTCTAACTTCGTCATTAATTAAAGACGTTCTGTTATTAGATTTATCGTATTCTCTAACAATATTACCTAATGAATCTCTTGTTACAACATTTTTAGGAGAGTTGTACATTTTTCTTGTAAGGGCATCTGGATTTTCTTCGCCCTCTTCGTCGTTAAAGCTCTCGAAATAACGAGAAGATCTTCTATCACCGTCTCTGTAGTTTACCTGATTACTCTTGTCGAAATTCGTACGTAAATAGGTCTCATTTTCATCAACAGGAACTTGTAAAATTTCACCCGGAAGGTTTCTTGCAATAATTTTTCCGTTAGAAAGTGTATCGTAAACAATATCTTCAGGAGTAACTACTTTTACAGTACCATCATCGTTTAATGCGTTTTTAGTATATACGTTACCGCGGTAGTAGTTGAAATCGTTGAATTCATCATCAACAATTGGACGGTAAACATCGGCAACCCATTCTGCTACGTTACCAGCCATATCATATAAACCGTAATCGTTAGGCTCGTAAGATTTTACAGCGTTAGTGATATCTGCTCGGTCATCAGACCATCCTGCGATTCCACCGTAATCACCTTTTCCTTGTTTAAAGTTAGCTAACTGATCACCACGGTATTTACGTTTTCCGTTACGAGTGTATTGTCCGTCCCATGGATATTTTTTACGTCCACGGTATAAGTTATAACTTCTAATTTCACTTAAACCTAAAGCAGCATATTCCCACTCTGTTTCAGTAGGGAGTCTGTACTTCGGTGTAATAAGTCCGGTTTCTCTTGTTGCATAGATGTTAGTTTCATTGCCTTCAGCATCCGTTCTGGCGTATCTATTTCTTCCTTGATTAGGGTTGATTACTTCTTCATTACCACCATACGTTAAAGTAGGAGAATTGATGTAAGTATCTGTATTAAACGTGGCATCAGCACCAACATCGGTAATTTTAGCATCACGTTTTAAGTAACCAGCTTGTTCTAAGTTGTATTCGTTAACACGATCTGTACGCCAGTTAGCGAACTCAACAGCTTGAATCCAGCTAACACCAACTACAGGATACTCACCATAAGCCGGGTGACGCAAGTAGTTGTCTGTCATAACTTCGTTATACCCTAAACGATTTCTCCAAACTAAGGTGTCTGGTAAAGCTCCGTGATAAATGGCTCTGAAGTTTTCATCTGAAGGTGGATAAACGCGTTTAATCCAATCTAAATACTCCATATACATGGCATTAGTAACCTCAGTTTCATCCATATAGAACGATTGAACGTGTTGCTGGTTTGGCGTATTGTTCCAATCGTGCATTACGTCGTCCTGTACTCGTCCTTTGGTAAAGGTACCTCCTTCAATAAAAACTAAACCAGGAGAAGTTTCCTGTTCTTTAAAGTCTGTATTGTATTGAAAACCTCCTTCACGTGAGTTGATTTGCCATCCCGTAGCTCTAGAAGTGTTCTTCGAGCTCGATGATTTTTTACAACTAGTTATGGTCGCGGTTAGGGCTAAAACTAGTAAAACCTTGAATGCTACTACTTTTTTCATATTCATACGTTTAAGTAAGCTAATAATATTTTTGGTGATGCAATATAAGAATTAAACCTAACAATGCAAGCTCTTTTTTACATTTTACCCAAAAAAATGTGCATTTCAACCTATTTTTTGGTTCTTACATCGATGTTTTTGAGGTTTTTCGATCTTATTTTGTGTTTTATTAACGTGTGTATTGCTAAATTATTATTGTATTTTTGAATCAGTTTTTAAAATTGTAGGCTATAGTCATACTATATAAGGGTTATTCACGTTATTTTTAGCAATGAAAGAGAAAATTTTACTCGTCTTATTATTTATATGTGTTTTTGCTTTTGGGCAACAAAAACAGTTTACCATTACATGGGAATCTTCTAAAAAGATTTCCAGTGATACCTATTCTATAGAACTTCCTGGTTTTAACGATGAAAATTTTAGTTATGATTTTTCAGAAGGGTTACAGTTTGTTTCGCAGTGGGTTACTTCTGGAGTAGTTAATGAATCTTCTGTTGCTGTTAGTAATGTGGTATATGCCTCGATTTCAAAACAGGAATTCAAAGATTTAGATGAGTCAACTATTCCATCAAAATTAAAATTTAGTTTAAAAAATGCAATAGCTCGAGATAAACGTTTTGTGCTTTTTCAAATATCACCTATAATAAAGGATACGAACGGAACCTATAAAAAGGTTATGTCTTTTCAAATTAATTATACACTTGGAGTCAGTACTTCGAGAACTAATGTATCTAGTAAGACTTATGCAACTAAAGCCAGAACTAATTCGGTGCTTAGTAGTGGAGAATGGTATAAGTTTTATGTTGATACAACAGGGGTGTTTAAACTGTCGAAAAGTTTTTTGCAACGCTTGGGGGTAAATGTTAATAGTGTCGATCCAAGAACAATAAAGTTATATGGTAACGGAGGACGAATGATTCCGTATTCTAATGCAGAACCTTATCCTTTCGATGTTCAGGAGAATGCCATAAAGTTTGTAGGGGAAGAAGATGGCGTGTTTGATAGTAACGATCATATCTTGTTTTATGCCCAAGGACCTCGTATGTATAATTCTGAAAGTAATACCAATATTAATTGTTATACCGATAAGACTTATTATTATATAAATGTAAGTTCTGGCTCAGGAAAACGCATTCAGCCTTTTACCCAACCAACAGGAACCGTCGATATGGTTATTAATACCTATCAGGATTATAAATTCTATGAAAAGGACGAACATAATATTGCATTTTTAGGGCGTCGTTGGTTTGGTGATCGTTTTGATGTGGATAATAGTAAAACGTATTCGTTTGAATTTCCTGATTTAGTAACGACCGAGCCGGTTACTTTAAAAGTTTATGTTGCGGCAACATCAGGTTCTATGAGTTCTATGGCACTTACAGTGAATGGATCTCTTATCACTACTATGAATTTAAGTGGAGCAAGTTCGCCGACTTTAGCAAGTGGTGCATCATATTTTAATGATATTACGGTGAATTCTTCTACCTTAAATGTGGGTCTTAATTATAATAATCAAGGCAACCCGAGTGCTGTTGGGTATTTAGATTATATTTCTGTTGAAGCGACTCGAGCACTTAAATTCTATAATAAACAGTTTCAATTTAAAAACGATGTGGTAGCATCAGCTTCGGGAATTGGAGAATATCAAATTAGTGATGCTTCCGGGATTTCAGAAATTTGGGATGTGACCGATATATTTAATGTGTTAAACTATGAGCATGCTGAACAAGCATCTACGTTAAGCTTTACTACAACATTAGGTGAATTAAGAAACTATGTAGCTGTAACAGCAAGTAATTTTTATGAGCCTAAATATGACACAAATACAACAGTAAGTAACCAGAATATTAAAGGAACTGTTTTTCGAAATAGTTTTGGGGAGGAGCAGGATGTAGATTATATTATTGTTTCACCAAATAATATGTTAAGTCAGGCTAATCGCCTAGCACAGATAAATGCAAATCAATATGGTTTGAATGTTAAGGTGTTTGGTTTAGATGAAATATATAATGAATTCAGTACAGGGAATCCGGATATAGGTGCCATAAGAAATCTGGTGAAGTATGTTTACGATAACCCTGTTAATCCTGGAGGTGAAATAAAATACCTGTGTTTATTTGGAGATGGCTCTTTCGATTATAAAGATAGAATTCCTAATAATACGAATATTGTACCATCATGGCATTCCTATAATAGTTTCAACTTGACTAATTCGTATATCTCAGATGATTTTTATGGGATGATGAATGAAAATGAAGGAACGATGTTAACAAGTGATAAACTTGATATTGCAGTTGGAAGGATTATTGCCGATAACCCTCAACAAGCAAAAGAACTTGTAGATAAAATAGAATCGTACTATTCGAAAGAAGCTTACGGAAGCTGGCGAAATAACTTTGTAGTTGTTTCAGATGATGTCGACCAAGATTGGGAAGGCATTTTGCAGTCTACTACCGACAATCTTGGTAATATGGTAACCGAAGCCAAGCCTTTTATGAATATAGTGAAAATTCATAGCGACGCGTTTAAGCAGGAGACTTCGGCAGGAGGTGAGCGTTATCCTCAAGCTAATACAGAGTTTTTAAATGCTATTGATAATGGGGCTTTAGTAATTAATTATTTTGGACATGGTGGTGAAGATGGTTTAGCGCAGGAACGTATTTTAACCAAACCGAATATTGAATCTTTCAGAAATTATAATAAACTCAATTGTTTTGTAACGGTAACTTGTGAGTTTACAAAGTTCGATAATCCATACAGGCAAACAGCAGGCGAATTTACCTATTGGAATAAAGAAGCAGGAGCTATTGGTTTAATCACGACAACCCGACAAATATTTGTGAGTTTTGCTATCGCTTTTAATAATGTTTTGGGGCAATATCTTTTCTCTTTTAGCGATAATGATACTTATGGTGATTTTGAATATCCGTCTATGGCAGAAGCCTTGAGACTGACAAAAAATGACCCGACGTTGTCAGGGCAAAGTCAGCGTCGTTTAATATTTTTCATTGGAGATCCGGCTATGAAATTAGCTTTCGCTAAACCAAATATTAGTTTAACTAAAATTAATGATGTGCCGATTACTCAGGCGACAGATACTTTAAAAGCCTTGAGTTATGTTAAATTGGCCGGAGAAGTAACCGATTTGTCAGGAAACATACTTTCTAATTATAACGGTGTGCTGTCTACGACTATTTATGATAAGGACATTGATAGACAAACTTTAGCTAATGATGGAACCACATTGAACGGACAATTAGTCAAGTTAAATTTTAAAACCTTAGGTGAAGTTATTTTTAGAGGTCAGGCATCTGTGACTAACGGTCAATTCGAATTCGATTTTATTGTACCAAAGGATATTGGTATTCCTGTTGGTTCAGGTAAGGTGAGTTTTTATTCAGAAAATGGCGCGCTGTTAGAAGATCAGACAGGTGCGAGTGTTGATATTGTTAAAATTGGTGGTTTAAATGAAGATGCTGAGGAAGATAATATTGGGCCGGTTATAACGCTTTATATGAATGATGAAACCTTTGTTTCAGGAGGAATTACAAACGAATCGCCAACTTTACTGGCTAAATTAGAAGATGCCAACGGTATTAATACGGCGAGTGGCATTGGTCATGATATTGTGGCTATTATTGATGGTGACGAAACGAATCCTTATATATTGAATGATTATTATCAAACCGAGTTGGATGTATATACCAATGGAATAGTGAGTTTTCCGTTCCGTGATTTAGAACCCGGATTACATACCCTGACACTTAAAGCCTGGGATGTGTATAATAATTCTTCAATAGCCGAAATTCAGTTTGTGGTTTACGATCAGGATCAGGAACTGGTAATAGATAATGTCTTAAATTACCCAAATCCATTTGTAAATTACACCGAATTTTGGTTTAATCACAATAGTTCGGCACCTTTAAACGTTTCTATACAGATATTCACGGTTTCAGGAAAATTGGTGAGAACCTTAAATGGTCAAACATCAGGGGGAGGAATTATAAATAGCACGCTTTCAAGAGATATTGTATGGGATGGTCGTGATGACTTTGGAGATAGAATCGGAAAAGGCGTGTACATTTATAAATTAACAGTCCAGTCTGAGCTGTTAAATAAAAAGGTTGAGAAAATAGAGAAACTTGTAATACTCTAATAAAAATATATATTTGTCGAATTAAAATTAACCAATGAAAAACCAATTATTACTTCTTTTAGCGCTAATGTGTGTCTTAAGTGTTAGTGCACAAACAACTATAAGGCCTAATCCAAATGATTCCAGAGTTATAACAACTGGTATGCCATTCACCTTAATTGCTCCAGATGCACGTGCTGCAGGTATGGGTGATATGGGGGTTGCAACTTCAGTAGATGCATTTTCTCAACAATGGAATTCATCTAAGTATGTGTTTTCAGAAACTAAATCTGGAATCTCATTAAGTTATACGCCATATCTTAAGAAATTAGTAAACGATATGGGAATCGCCTATTTGTCGTATTTTAATCGTCTAGATGAACGTAGTGCTTTTGCAGCCAGTTTTAAATACTTCGGACTTGGGGAGATTGAATTTGTGAACAATGAATTTGATCAGCCTGTAATTCAAAAACCAAATGAATTAGCATTCGACGTATCTTATGCTTTAAGATTAAGTGATCAATATGCCATGTCGGTAGCTATGCGTTATTTATTATCAGATTTAAGACTGAATTATGATAATAGTGATGCCAGTGCAGCGAGTTCTTTTGGTGTTGATATTTCTGGATACTATCAAAGTGAAGAAGAGGTTTATTCAGATTTTAACGGACGATGGAGAGCTGGTTGGGCAATACAGAATATCGGACCAAAATTTAAATATGATGATGGTGGAGCAGATAATTTTCAACCAACAAACTTACGTTTAGGAGGTGGTTTCGATTTCATTTTCGATCAGTATAATAAATTAGGGGTTACTCTGGAGGTGGCTAAACTTTTAGTGCCAACGCCCCCTATTATGGGAACTGAATATAATTTTACGGATAATAATAGTAATGGGGTATATGATGAAGGCGTTGATGAGTTAGGAGATCCTGTGTCGTCAGAAAGAAACAATATTATTTACGACGGAAAATCTCAAGATGTAAATTTCTTGTCAGGTATATTCCAGTCATTTGGTGATGCCCCAGGAGGATTTAGTGAAGAGATTAAGGAGTTCACTTGGGCATTAGGAGCTGAATATATGTATCAGGATTCATTTGCATTAAGAGCTGGTTATTTTAATGAGAGTGAAGAAAAAGGTGCTAGAAAATTTATGGCACTTGGGGCTGGATTTAAAGCGAATGTGGTAAACATCGATTTATCATACCTGTTCTCAACAGCAAAAGTTCAGAGTCCTTTAGAAGGAACATTACGTTTTTCGCTGACACTTAATATTGGCTCAGGAACGTATATGGAATATTAAAATATTTTTAAAATTCAGAATAACAAAAAAACTATTGCCAGCAGCAATAGTTTTTTTGCTTGTAATAGTTTCTTAACTTTATTGAAGCGGGGCTGTACTTCGCTGAAGTTGACATAAAGCTTATGAAGGAAATAAAAATAGAAACTGTATTGCAGGTTTACGATACAATAAATGAGTTGCCAAAGGATATTATAAATTTAATGGAAAGGGCGGTTGAAGCAAGGAATAAGGCTTATGCGCCGTATTCTAAGTTTAATGTAGGAGCTGCATTGTTATTAAATAACGGCGAGATAGTCTCGGGTAATAATCAGGAGAATGCGTCTTATCCTTCAGGGCTTTGTGCCGAACGAACCGCCATTTATTATGCGGGAGCCAATTATCCTGAGGCAGCCGTACTAAAAATGGCTATATCGGCCACTTCAATAAATAAACCAACTTTGGAGCCTATTCCGCCCTGTGGCGCTTGCAGGCAGGCAATCGCAGAATATGAGATTAAGCAAAATCAGCCCATTGAAATCTATTTTATGGGTGAAACCGGTAAAGTGGCTATGTCTAAATCTCTCGAGAATTTACTCCCTTTCGTTTTTGATAAATCAGCACTTTAATTTTCTAAAAAGTGCAAATAATAGGCTTGGTTAAACGTTTGAAATTTTAAAAAGTATAACGTTTTTTACGAAATGTTGAAAAAATGACAAAGTTGAGGATCAAGCGTTTTTTTTTTGACATTTTTTTTTACTTTAAGTAGTTTCTGTTTTTGCAATAGCTGTCAATGTATTACTTTTGTATCTCGCTTAAGTAAAACCTAGAAATTAGTCGATGCAAAAAATCACAAAAGAGGTTTACCTCAAATGGTATGAAGACATGTTGTTCTGGAGAAAGTTTGAAGATAAACTAGCTGCAGTTTACATACAACAAAAAGTAAGAGGATTTCTTCACTTATACAATGGTCAAGAAGCAGTGTTAGCAGGAGCTTTACACGCTATGGATTTGACAAAAGATAAAATGATTACTGCTTATAGAAATCACGTTCAACCAATAGGTATGGGAGTAGATCCTAAACGTGTTATGGCAGAGTTATATGGTAAAGGAACCGGAACATCTCAAGGTTTAGGAGGTTCTATGCACATATTTTCTAAAGAACACCGTTTTTATGGTGGTCACGGTATCGTAGGAGGACAAATTCCATTAGGAGCAGGTATTGCTTTTGGAGATAAATATCACGGAAGTGATGCTGTAACACTTTGTTGTTTTGGTGATGGTGCTGCTCGTCAGGGATCACTTCACGAAACATTCAACTTAGCGATGCTTTGGAATTTACCAGTGGTATTCGTTTGTGAAAACAACGGATATGCTATGGGTACTTCAGTAGAGCGTACAGCAAACCATACCGATGTTTGGAAATTAGGTTTAGGTTATGACATGCCTAGTGCTCCGGTTGATGGAATGAATCCTATCAAGGTAGCTGAAGCATTCGATGAGGCAATTCAACGTGCTCGTAAAGGTGGAGGGCCGACGTTCTTAGAGCTTAAAACATACCGTTATAGAGGTCACTCTATGAGTGATGCTCAGCACTACAGAACTAAAGATGAAGTAGAAGAGTACAAAAAAATAGATCCTATTACTCAGGTATTAGATGTTATCCTTGCTGAAGGATATGCTACCGAAGAGGAAATTAAGGTTATCGATAAGCGTGTTAAAGATCGTGTTTCTGAATGTGAGAAATTCGCAGAAGAGTCTCCATGGCCAGAAAAGAGCGTGATGTACGATGTAGTTTACGAACAAGAAGATTATCCATTTATTCAACATAAATTATAAGATATGGCTATAGTAGTAAATATGCCGCGTTTAAGCGATACAATGGAAGAAGGAACTGTTGCAGCTTGGTTAAAAAAAGTTGGTGACAAGGTTGCAGAGGGTGATATTTTAGCTGAAATTGAAACAGATAAAGCCACTATGGAATTTGAATCTTTTAATGAAGGGACATTACTTCATATTGGGGTTCAGGAAGGTGAAACTACTAAGGTAGATGAACTTTTAGCAATTATAGGAGAAGAAGGTGAAGATATTTCTGCACTTTTAAGCGGAGGTTCAGCGCCAGCTGCTCCGGCAAAAGAAGAAGCTCCTGCTATTGCTGAGACTGCTCCTGCAGAAGTTAAAGAAGAAGCTCCTGCTGTTGCTTTACCAGAAGGTGTTATCGTGGTAACGATGCCACGTTTAAGTGATACTATGGAAGAAGGAACCGTTGCTACTTGGTTAAAGAAAGTAGGTGATCAGGTTTCTGAAGGTGATATTTTAGCAGAAATTGAAACAGATAAGGCGACTATGGAGTTCGAATCGTTTCAATCAGGTACTTTATTACACATAGGTTTACAGGAAGGTGAATCTGCAAAAGTAGATTCATTATTAGCTATTATTGGCCCTGCAGGAACTGATGTTTCTGGTGTTGCTGCTAACTTTACTGTTGCTGCTCCTGCTGCAAAAGCAGAAGAAGCTCCTAAAGCTGAAGTTAAAGCAGAAGCCCCTAAAGCTGCTCCTGTGTCAGCTCCGGTAGCTGAGAAACCAGCGAAAAGAGCTGCTACACCTGTTACTGAAAACGGACGTGTATTTGTGTCGCCATTAGCTAAGAAAATTGCTGAAGAAAAAGGTATCAACTTAACTAAAATACAAGGTACTGGTGAAAACGGACGTATTGTGAAATACGATGTTGAGAACTACGAGCCAGCTCAAGGAGCTGCAGCTGTTGGTAAATTTGTACCAGCAGGACAAGAAGATTTTGAAGATGTACCAAACTCGCAAATGCGTAAAGCAATTGCTAAGGCATTAACAAATTCTAAATTCTCTGCACCTCATTATTACCTAAGTGTAGAATTCGATATGGAAAATGCTATGGCATTCCGTGCACAATTCAACACAATTCCAGATACTAAAATATCATTCAACGATATGGTCGTTAAAGCTTGTGCTTTAGCATTAAAACAACATCCGCAAGTAAACTCTCAGTGGTTTGCAGATAAGATGCGTTTAAATAACCATGTTCATATTGGTGTTGCTGTAGCTGTGCCAGACGGATTAGTTGTGCCTGTTGTGAAATTTGCTAACGAGCAAACTTTACCGCAAATTGGTGCTGCTGTTAAAGAATTAGCTGGTAAAGCAAGAAATAAGAAATTAACACCTGCTGAAATGGAAGGTAGTACATTTACTGTTTCTAACTTAGGTATGTTTGGTATCGATACATTTACATCAATTATCAATCAACCAAATTCAGCAATCTTATCTGTTGGTAATATTGTAGAAAAACCTGTGGTTAAAAATGGTCAGATAGTTGTTGGTCACACAATGAAATTATCATTAGCTTGCGATCACAGAACTATTGATGGTGCTACAGGAGCTCAATTCCTTCAAACTTTAAAAGGATATATTGAGAACCCTGTTACAATGTTAGTGTAATCCTTATTCTGAATAATTTAATTCGGAATTTAGTTATATAATATTTAAAAAGCCTGATTCAATTTTGAATCAGGCTTTTTAATTTTTCATTGAAAAGTTATATGTTTTAAACTATTCAGAAGTCACGGGATCTATAATAGTAGAAACCGTACTTATCATATTTGCTGGAAATCCACCCTGTTTTGCATGTTCTTCTACGAGTTCTTTATTTGGAGCTATGTACACACAATAAATTTTATTTTCGGTAACATAACTGTGTACCCAGTTAATTTCAGGACCCAGATTTTGAAGGACCTTGCACGAGGTTTTCGAAATCGATTTTAAGTCTTCAGCAGAAAGTTTACCAGCTCCTGGTATTTCTCTTTCTATAACGTATTTTGGCATAATTTAAAAGGTTTAAAAAGGTTGTTATTTAGCGATAATCATTCCTTTTAAAGACCATAAAACAGCGAGAACATCTTTTTTTGTGTCGTCGTCAATTTTATGTTCGTCTAAGGCAATAAAAATATCATCAATGGCACACATGTACTCCTTAGGGCTTATGTTCATCCCACGGTGAGCTGTTTCCATGTCCCTGCCTTCATATACGGCAGGACCACCACTTCCTGAATTGAAAAAATTGATGCTGTGTTGCACAACCGTTTCAAAGTATTCAGGTCGTTCTTTGTAGGGTAAAAAGCGTGCATTAATATCAGGATTTTCCATATGAATACTAATGGCTCGTCTAACTATGGCTGAAATACCGTCATTTCCGCCTAATCTTTCGTAAAGTGATTTTGACATAATTTTATGGTTTTATGTAGCAAAAGCATCACTAGTAGAATAGAGACAATGAAATGAAAATTAGCTCATTATTTAGGACAATAACATAAGATTTTAAATTTCTAGTAAGTTTCGCCTGAAGTGGAAGGATCGATTACGGTTGAAACTTTTGCAACATAATTTACAGGAAATCCTCCTTTTTCGGCATGCTCTTTTACCAGATCTTTACTTTCTGCAAGATAAACGCAATACATTTTATCTCCAGTAACATAGCTATGAAGCCAAGTAATTTTTGGTCCCATTTTTTTTAGAACTCCACAAGAGGTTTGTGAAGCTGCTTTAAGGTCTTCGGCAGACCATGACTCTAAGTTAGGAATTTCTCGCTCAATAACGTACATACTTTGACTTTTTAATGTCGTATTTTCTCGTAAAGCATCCGGAATTGACTTTTCCTGAGCGAATAATTGAAATGAAGTAAGTGCTAGGGCTAAGAGTAAAACAAATTTAAAAGTTTTCATAATTATTGGTTTTAGGGTTAAATAATTTGGTTACATCTCAAAATTATACCCTTGATATGAAAATTATTTCTACAAATAATTCAAAAATTATAAATTTTAAGTCATTGGTAATTAGCGGTTTGTTTATTATTGAGCGTGTTTTGAAGGGAGAATACCGTATTTGTTTTTGAAACATTTTGAGAAATAAGCTAAGCTGTTAAAACCTGTTTCAAAAGCTATTTCTGAAATGTTGCCTTGTTGGTCATTTATTAATTTTAAGGCTTGATTCAAGCGGTAATCTCTAATAAAAGAGTTAGGAGATTTTCCTGTTAGATTGGTTAGCTTTCTGTAGAGTTGACTTTTACTATAACCTAGATTTTCACTGAAACGATCAATATTAAATTCCGGATTTTGCCAGGAGGTTTCAATTTCATCCGTTAATTGATTCAGAAATTTTTCTTCAGAAGGGGTTAAAACCCGGATTTGTGAACTTTTAGAAATGGAATGTATTTGTACACTTTCGTAAAGGCTTTTCACCTCGTAAGAAACGCTAATGTTTGCATTTACAAAGCTGCACATTCTATTGGTTAACGTAATGGTTTCCTGGAATATTTCAGGTTTGTTGGTTACAGGTTCTCCTGATGCAATACCTATTTTTAAATTCCCCGATGATGTTAAATGATTAGGAATTATATCTGATTCGATTTGAAGTGCACTGTTAATAGCATTAATTACAGATTTAAATGAAACTAAATAAGTAGTGTTATCTTTCTTTACAATATTACCATGACTATTTTCCAATAGTTTCTTTATTTTCCTATTTAAATTTTTAGAAATAGCCTTTAATTCATTGGTTTTATTTAATTGGGTATTAATGTGAATAACCATTAAAATTCGATATGCAGAATCGTTAATTAAATTTAGTTCGGTATTTTTGGTTTTTTCCGGATCTGAAATTCTGCCAAGAAAAGATTCTACAATTGTAGGTTCAACTTCTATGATGGTATTAGGGACATCTCCATGAGCATGTTTGTGCATGCGTGTAATAGCCTCTTTGTTTGGTGCTTCAATAAGGCAAAACACATTTTTACGTTTCTGGTCAAACCAATAGGTAAAACCACGGCAACCATATTCGTGTTCTATTTTTAAGTCTTCCAGATGTATCTCTGCCAACACTTCAGCCGAAACGCTTTCCGAGACATCGTGACGATCCATAAATATAGGCATGATTCAAAATTTTCATACAAATTAATGATTTGCAGTTAGTTATGCAATTCTATTCGATGTAATACAACAATAATAAATACTAAGGTTTAAATTTTAGTGGCATATTGAACTTTTTTATCTTTATCCACAAATTCAAAGAGATGCAAAAAAATGTCATTATAACAGGAACAAGTAGAGGGATTGGTTTTGAATTGGTTCAATTGTTTGCCAAAGCAGGACATAAGGTATTGGCGCTTTCGCGGAATGAAAAACCAATAGCTCATTTAAATCTGGAGAATGTAACGGCATTTTCGTTTGACTTAAGTAATGCTGAATCTTATAAACAAGTTGAAGATTTTATAACTACCAATTGGCAACAAGTGGATGTTTTAATCAACAATGCCGGTATGCTTGTTAATAAACCGTTTTCTGAAATTACAATGAATGATTTTGAAGCGGTTTATAAAACCAATGTTTTTGGTGTTGCTGAATTAACCAGAGTAGTTTTACCTTTTATGAAAGCCAAAAGTCATGCGGTAACTATTAGTTCTATGGGCGGTGTCCAGGGCAGTATGAAGTTTCCCGGATTGGCTGCATATAGTTCAAGTAAAGGTGCTGTAATTACCCTTACAGAATTGTTAGCCGAAGAGTATAAAGAATCTGGAATTTCCTTTAACGTATTAGCTCTTGGAGCCGTACAAACAGAAATGTTAGAAGAAGCTTTTCCTGGTTACCAGGCCTCAACTTCAGCTTTAGAAATGGCAGAATATATTTTCCACTTTTCATTAACCGGACATAAATACTATAACGGTAAAATGTTACAGGTGTCTAATTCTACACCATAGTTTTTTTAATTATTGCCCTTTTTCTATTTTAGCTTATATGAAGAAAATTCTGTCTGTTGTAATTTGTTTTGTTACAATAAATCTACTAGCTCAAGAAATTACATTAACTCATAATGTGGGTAATGTGCCTATAGATACAGGTATGTTTTCGTGTGAAGATAGAGATGAAGGTTGGTCGAAAATTTTTAAATTATCAGATTTTGGAATTGCAGCTAATGAACAGTTTTTAATTAAATCTCTACAAGTGGCTTTAAGTGAATCTAATACAGGAGCCACTTTACAAGTTAGTGTTTATAGTATAGATGATAGTTTTCCAGTGTTTTTTCAATCATTATACCCAAGAACTGTTTTAGGAACCCGTAGTATTGGGATAGCCCCAGAGATTAAGGGATCACCAGAAATTATTCAAAAAGATTTTGATGAACCTATCGTTGTGCCTGCCGGAACAGAAAGAATACTGGTAACAGTTCATAAGAATGTTGATTTTTATAATCCTGAATCTGCTAGGGTTGTAATTGCAGGAACACAGGAAGATTCTGGAGAATCTTGGTACCATGGTTGCGATGAAAATTATGGCTTAACGAAAGTATCTGAACTTAATAACCCAGTTCCAAATGCTAATTTTTATATTAATGTTACTGGTGTAACCTTTAATAATAAGGGTATTGGAGGGACAACAACTTTAAATCATAACACCTGCGATTTTATTGAATATAAAAGAGTGTTTAGCTGTAGCTGGGGTGGAATGAGTTGGTCGAGAGATTTTTATTTGAAAGATTTTGGGATAAGTACTAATGAAGAATATTCTATTAATACTGGTCAAGTTGCTCTTAGTTCAGCTGGGTGGGGAACTGTTTTGGAGTTTAGAATTTTTAAAATAGATGATAATTTTCCTGAATCATTTTCAGAAGCAGATCTGATAGGTAAAAGTCAAACTATAGATATTCCTTATTTTAGTGGGATTAGTCCTAGGCTTTTTAATGTTGAATTTGAAACATCTATAGTTGTACCCAAAGATGTTGAAAGGGTTTTAGTGGAAGTAATTCAGTTACCAAGTTATAGTAGTGGAGCAGCTTTCATTGCTGGTTCAATTGGTGATAGAGGAGTCTCTTGGATAAAATCTTATAGTGGAGGTTGCGTGCCGTTTATGGAATTTAAGGATGCAGAAGCAGAGTTAGGCTATGAAGAGGCTAATTTTTACATTAATGTTACAGGAAGCGTCAATCATGTTACCAATAATTTCGAAATGAATATTTCTAATATTTGTTCAGAGTTTTTAAAAGAATTTAGTGTTGAGAAAAAAGAAGAAATAGCATCAGTAGCTTGGGATTTTGGAGACCCTAATTCAGGCTTAGATAATACATCTACCGATTTATCCCCATTTCATGATTTTTCAGAAGATGGAACGTACACCATAACAGTAACAGTAACTGGAAATAATGGTAATGTTGAAGTATTAAAAGAAACCATCGATGTTAAAGAACCTCCAACAGCTTATGGAATAGATAATATATTTGGCTGTGAAGATGAGGGGAATCCCGGGTTTTCTTCTGATTTTGATGTGTCGAATATTGAATCCTATATATTAGGAGGACAAGTCGATAAAGTAATTACTTATATTGATGGTTCAGGAAACAAGTATAGTACACTACCCAATCCATTTACTAATACCGTTAAAGATAGAGAAACCATATTAGTTCGTGTTTCACATAAAGATAATCCTTGCTGTTATTCTGAAACATCTTTCGATTTTATTGTAAACACCTTGCCAGATTTATCAGTTATAGATGATTTGACTGTTTGTGATGATGATTATGATGGTTTTACCGATTTTAATTTAAAAAAGTTAAAGGAAGATATTATAGGTAGTGAATTTAATATTCAGGTGGAGTTTTATCATCAAAATGGAATGCCAATTGAGAGTGATTTAGAATTTGTAAAAAACACGGTCATTAATCAAGAAGAAATAACTTTTAAAGTTTTAAATACCGATACAAAATGTAGTTCTGAAGCAACGTTTAAATTAATCGTTAACCCGTTACCAATAGCAAATGCTTTAAATGAACTAATAGGTTGTGATGATAATGGCGATGGTATTTCCGAGTATTTTGATACCGCTCAAGTGGAAGAAGAAGCCATAGGAAATCAAACAGGATTTGAAGTCCAGTATTTTGATGCAGACGGAAAACAATTGCCTAGCCCTTTACCAAATCCGTACACAAATACAGTATTTTTTCAAGAGGTTTTAACTGTACGCGTTTTAAATACTACTACCGAGTGTTATGCAGATATGCCATTGCTTTTAAGGACTTCAAATAAACCTCAAATAAATACGCCTTCAGATATTTATGCTTGTGATGAAGAAGGTGGTTTTGGTTATTTTGATTTGAGTGATTTAAAAAATACTGTAATAGGGAATCAAAGTAACTTAAATGTATTTTATTTTGATGAAAATGGAAACGACATAACAATGACAATATCTTCGAACTATAGGAATATAAAACCTTGGTCGCAAAACATTACAGTTAGGGTTGAAAATGCAATTAATAATTTATGTTTTTCAGAAACCAATTTTAATCTGTTTGTAAATGAATTACCAAAAGTTGACTTAGAAGAAAGTTATTTTCTATGTAATCTTGAACCATTTTTAGAATTGTATGTAAAGGAAGTATTTGATAATTATGTATGGAAATATCAAGATGGTACAACGATTTCTTCATCAAACGTTGTAAAATTAGAAAAGGCAGGAAATTATACATTAATAATAGGTGAAAATACAAATGGAATATATTGTGAAAATAGTTATAGTTTTGAGTTAGTACGTTCTGTACTTCCAAAGATAGAGCGTGTTGATTTTGCAGAATTATCCGATCGCAACTATATAGAAATTATAGCTTCAGGTGATGGAGATTTTGAATACTCAATAGACGGTTTAAATTATCAAAACAGTAATTTGTTTAGTAATGTTCAAGGAGGAATTTATTCGGTAACTGTAAAAGATAAGTTAGGCTGTGGAGAAGACTTTAGTTCAGTGACAATTGTCGATTATCCTAAATATTTTACACCTAATAATGATGGTTTTAACGATTTTTGGCAAATAAAAGGAATACCGAATTATCCCAATGCTAAAATCTTTATTTATGATAGGTATGGTAAATTTATTAAACAATTTGGAGCATCAAGTAACGGGTGGGATGGGACGTTTAATGGAAAGAAAATGATGGCAACAGATTACTGGTTCATTGTTAAGTTAGATGAGGAGAATGAATTTAAAGGACATTTTTCGTTAAGAATATAAAAAATGAAAAAATACAAGTGTATTATTTTTGATTGTGATGGTGTTTTGGTCGATACCGAAGTTATAAGTAATCAATTGTTGGTAGATATGGCTAATCGGTATGGAGCTAATATCGATTTAAATTATGCCATGAAATATTTTAAGGGCAGTCATTTTAGGCATTGTTTAGATCTTATTAAAACATTGGTAACAGAGCCTGTTCCTGATAGCTTTGAAAAGGATTATAGAACAGAATTGGATAGACAATTTACCGAATCGGTTCAGCCAATTAAAGGAATAAAGGAGGTTATTAGTCAATTAAATATCCCGTTTTGTGTCGCTTCAAGTGGTACGGTTGAGAAAATTCGATTAAATCTTGGTTTAGTTGGACTTTTAGATGCCTTTGAAGGTAAAATATTTAGCTGTTATACCATTGGAAAATGGAAACCAGAACCCGATGTGTTTTTACTTGCCGCAAAAACTATGGGATTTAAGCCGGAAGATTGTCTGGTAATTGAGGATAGTAAATTAGGTGTTCAAGGCGCTAAAAATGGTGGCTTCGATGTTTTTGGTTATACAGAACATGATTATTATAATGACCTAGAAGGATTAGCAAATCAAACGTTTCAGAGTATGGACGATTTAATCGGAATGATTCTGTAATAGATAAAAAAACCGCGATATCCAATTTTTTATATCGCGGTTTTTTATTCATATTAATTATTTTTTTAATATTATTTTATCAGAAGTTCCTAGTTCTGTATAAATTTTTACTAAGTAACTTCCGGATGTTAAATCATTGACATCTATATTGTTTTCAGTCGATTTAAATGTTTTAACTAACATACCTAACATATTATAAATTTCTATTTTTTCAATTTTGGAATTAACAGAAAAATAAAGCAGATTATCTACAGGGTTAGGATAAAGTTTGAATTTATTAGCTTCAAATTCAGCAGTACCTAATGAGCTGGTTTGATAACTTGCGTAGAATAGGTTGGCAACATCTGTTTTCGAAATAGTGTGTTCGCCTGGTTGTAATGTTATTTCAACAATTCCGGCAGTGGCATTATAATCAACACCATCAATTTTTATTCTTCCTGAAAAATCAGAGTTAAAAACTAAAGTTAAAGTACCTGCAAGGTTAGTTGTAAAGGTGATACTTGTTGCCGATTCTATTTTTAAACATTGCGTTAAGGTGAGCCCGTTATAATTTACAGTACCTTTTGTAGTTGACAAGTTTCCAACAATGGTGTAATAGGTGCTAACCAAACCTGAAATTGTAAAGTTATGAACTTCCTCTCCCGCATTTACAGTTCCTCCTTCTGTAGGTGTTGCTGAATCAGAATTCGATTCAATGTTCCCATCGGCTACCACCCAGTAATAGTAGGTTACATCATTTAAAGCTGTATTATCTGAATAACTTAAAGTGTTGGCGTCGTTAATATCTGTGATTTTAACACGTCCAGTTGGATCAGAATCGGTGTCTCTGAATATTTCATATGCAGAGGCAGTATAATTGTTAACTTGCCAGCTTAATTCTACTAAAGCATCACCAGCATTGGCCGTCAATATTATTTCAGGGTCTGGTCCAGTTTCACCTTGAACAGAAACAAGAGATGAGGAATAATTAGTTAATGCACTTTTTAAAGCCGTATTAACATCATATGAGGTATCATCAACAGCATTGTTAAACGTCCAGCTAAAGTCTCCGTTGTGCATACGTCCTGAATATTGCATTACTTTTGTTTTTGCATCTTCTGGCGTGTCAGGTGTGTAGCTGTACATAACGCCTGTGTTAGTGTCAAAATTGTTGTAGGTATTTGTTCCGTAAGCAGAAGTAACCGTATTGCTTATAGATTCTTCTCTTGTTGAAGCAACATAGGCATCAAAATCTACTGTGGGATTAGGGTAGTTTGTGTCTCCGTAAGGAACAAAACGATTTGCTCCGGTAATATAGTTGTTAAAGGCTTTTATAGTACCTCCATCTTCTTTTGAAAAGGTTGGGTAATTTGCATAATCATTAGTTCCGGTAGATGAATTGTATACATCAGACCCTTGCATGGAGGTTAACATAGGATATTTACAGTTTCTGAAATAATTAGCTTCCACAAATACAGAAGAACCATTGGTAGAACCAACCCCGTATTTAGAGTTTCCATCGTAATAATTATTATAAACATGGGCCGAATAAAAACGCACACGAGGATGACGAGAATCGGAGTGGTCATACCAGTTGTGATGGTAGGTAATATACAATCCATCTGTAGTATCTTCACTTAAACCTAATAAGTTGGATTTACCTGAATCCCAAAAGTGATTATATGAAAACGTTACGTAGGTAGAGCGTTTACAGTCTAAGGCGCCATCTCCTTTAGCTTGGTCGGCATCACCTCCAGCATCACCATAAAAGAAATCTACGTTATGAACCCAGATATAGTCGTTGTCCTGTTGAAGTCCAATATTATCACCTTCACTACTGTTACAGTTCATGGAGCCGATGTTTCTAATTTCAATATTGGTTGCGTTCTTAACGCGTATTCCCCAGCCGTCAGAAACAGCATCGTTTCCAACACCCTCAAAGGTAATATGGCTTGAAGCATTTTGTTTATTTTCAATGACAATATCGCCGTTAAGCATATAGTCGAAATCTGTAATTTGTCCTATTAGTCTAACAATTAAAGGGCGGGTATCATTACCTTTTTTAAAACCATCTAAAATGGTTTGAAGTCCAACACATGGATTACTGTTAGCTCCAGTAACATTCAGTTCAATAGTGTTTTTTGAATTTTCTGTGATGTACAAAATAACAGCATTGTCTTTTGGTGTACCGTCCATTTTATAAGCTCCTGGAACACGATTATTAGAAAAGGCAAAGCCTGTTCGGTCATGAGCTTCTACATTAATAACACCAGTAGATGTAGTTGTGCCTTCCGAACCAGAAATAACAGGAGCAACTTTAAAGGTGTAACTTCCGGCTTTTAAACCCAAAATATCTGCACGAAAATAGCTTCCGTAATTTCGAATAAGCTGATCGTCAATTTTTTGGTCTGTAATACCCTCGCCGCTAAAATACACATTGTAGCTTTCGGCATCAGTTACGGGTTGCCATTTTAGATAGGCTGATTCAAGCCAACCAGCAGATTCATCAATAGTTACTGTTTGAGCAAATCCTAAATTTACCGACAGCAGAAGAGATAAGGAGAAAAGTAATTTTTTCATCATTAATTTAATGTCTTATTAGTTTGTAGTTTAGTTGATTACAAATGAATTAGTGGTTAGTTAATTTTATATTGTAATCGATTACCTTAAATGTATGATTTTTTTTAATATGAATGAAAAAAAAATCAGAAAACCGATGAAATACATTGACTTAAAGTTTTAGATATTGTTTGAGTGCTTTTTTAAGAGGTTTTAAAAACGCTTACTTTTATTAACACTTTAAAATAAAACCCTTATTTTTGTGTATATGCATGAAAAACTTCAAGATTACATTCCGGTAAATGCTATTCCACAAGTTATAAGTCTTTTAAATCATGATGATTTAGTTGTTAAAGTAAAAAAGGAGCGTAAAACCCGTCATGGGGATTACATGAGATTGCCAAACGGCAAGCATCAAATTACCGTAAACTCAAACTTAAATGAATACCGGTTTTTAATAACCTTAATTCATGAGATTGCTCATTTTGAAGCTTACAGGACTTATGGCAGATTGATTAAACCACACGGAATAGAATGGAAGAGAACCTTTCAGCATTTAATGTTACCATTTTTGAATCCTGAAATTTTTCCAGATAGTCTTTTGCCTTTGTTAGCAAGGCATTTTAAAAACCCTAAAGCGTCTAGCGATACTGATGTTAATTTAGCGTTAGCATTAAAACAGTTTGATGAAGCTAACGACAAAACTTATATATTTGAAGTGCCTTTAGGGAGCATATTTAAACTTTACAACGGGCGGGTTTTTAAAATGAGTGGTAAACGAACCAAGCGTTTTGAATGTGTTGAAGTTAAAACCGGACGGTTGTATTTGTTTAATCCAAATGCAGAAGTAGAATTAGTAACCAATAATTAGTTTAAGGTAAATAAAATGTTGAAAAATATATTGGCTTTAAACAAAATCAACATAAATGAATAAAAATTATTATGCCATATTAATGGCAGGAGGAGTAGGATCTAGGTTTTGGCCCGTAAGTACAGAAGAATTTCCAAAGCAGTTTCACGACATGCTGGGAACGGGTGATACCCTTATTCAAAAAACATTTCAACGTTTATCACGATTAATTCCAAAAGAGAATATTTTCATCTTAACCAACGAACGTTATAACGATTTAGTGTTAGAACAGTTACCTGAAGTCAATCAGCGTCAGGTGGTTTTAGAACCAGCCATGCGAAATACAGCTCCATGTATATTATATGCCTCTTTAAAAATTCAGAAAGAGAATCCAGATGCCGTTATGATTGTGGCCCCAAGTGATCACTGGATTGAAGATGAAGCCGCTTTTACTAAAAATGTGGAGCAGGCCTTTAGCTTTTGCGAAAAGCATGATGCCTTGATGACATTAGGTATTCAGCCAACATTTCCAAATACTGGATATGGTTATATCGAATTTGATAAATCTTCAACTGAAGATATAAAATCGGTAAATCAGTTTAGAGAAAAGCCAGATTATGAAACGGCTAAGGCTTTTATAGAGCAAGGGAATTTTTTGTGGAATGCGGGTATCTTTATGTGGAGTGTGAAAAGTGTGGTTGAAGCGTTTAAAAATAATCAGCCGGGCTTATATGCGCATTTCGAAAAAGGTATTGAGACTTATAACACTGAAGCCGAAAAAGCGTTTATTGCTGAAAACTATCCATTAGCAGATAATATTTCGGTGGATTATGCGGTTATGGAAACCTCTAAAAATGTGTATGTAATTGCAGCTGAGTTCGATTGGAATGATTTAGGAACCTGGGGAAGTTTATACGATAAGTTGGGTAAAGACAGTGCTAATAATGCTGTAGTTAATGCCAGAACGCTTACCGAGGATGCTTCAGGGAACATGATTAGAACTAAAAATAATAAAATTGTTGTTGTTGATGGTTTAGAAGATTATATTATTGTAGATAAAGAGGATGTGTTGCTTATTTATCCAAAGGCCAAAGAACAGGATATAAAACAAGTGCTTAAAAAGGTAAAAGATACTTACGGCGAGCAGTACGGATAGGTGTCAAAATAATACAGAATTATAATGGTTCGGTTTTTAATTGAAAAGATTAATAACCGAACCATTTATTTTTTATCTTAGTGTATTACTAGTAATCTCACACCAATGGAAGAAAACAAGTTCAGTTTTTCTGAGGAAGAACAAAAAAAGGAACATATTGTTGATGAACGAAAAGAAGCTGTTAAAAAGGACGCTCAGGGCCTGCTTTTAAGTATTAAACGCTTTTTTAGTGAATTACTCGATTTCCGTGATGATACCGATAGAGAAGCCACGATTCAGGCAATAAAGAACGATATTCCGTTTAAAGGAGCTACGGCTTGGATTTTAGTCTGTTCCATCTTTGTGGCATCTATTGGACTTAATGCGAATTCAACCGCAGTTGTTATTGGTGCCATGTTAATATCGCCGTTAATGGGCCCTATTTTAGGTATTGGTCTTTCGGTATCTATTAATGATATTGATACACTTCGGAAATCATTAGTCAATTTTGGGGTGATGATTGTATTGAGTGTGATTACTGCCTTCCTGTTTTTCTGGTTTTTCCCTTTAAGTGAAGAGTCTTCAGAGCTATTGGCACGCACGCAACCTGATATTCGAGATGTGCTTATCGCATTTTTTGGTGGTTCGGCTTTAATTATTGCCAGAACTAAAAAAGGAACCATTGCATCTGTAATTTTTGGTGTAGCGATTGCTACGGCGTTAATGCCTCCGTTATGTACCGTTGGTTATGGATTGTCTGTCGCTTTCGAACAGGATTTTGCTAAAGGAGGTCGTTATGCTTTGGGAGCGCTTTATCTTTTTATTATCAATACTATTTTTATTGCATTGGCAACCTTTTTAGTGTTGAAGGTTTTAAAATTCCCAATGCTTAAATATGCCAATTCAGCCAGACGCAGACGTATTAGTCGATTTGCGATGACTTTGGCTATTGTAGTAATGATTCCGGCCATTTGGACGTTTATAAACGTTTTGCAGCAAAGTCGTTTTGAAGTAGATGCCCGTAATTTCATTAAAAGGGAATTAGCAGCATTACCTCATGCCGAGTATATTAGAAAAAATGCTTCGTACAGGTATTCTGAAGATAAAAAAGTGCCGTCGGCAATAGAATTAAACACCTTCGGATTAGATGAGGTTCCGGAAAGCACCATTGCTTTATTAAAGGATAGAATGCTACAATATGATGCCTTAAAAAGCAGTAGTTTAATCTTTAATCAGAATAAAAGTAAGAATTTGGATAACCTAAAGTATATGGAACAAATTCGTTACAGAGACTCTATTGATTTACTGGGGCAATCTCAAAAAATTGTATTTCTTGAAAGTAAACTAAAAAGTTTAGAAAAATTAGAACGTTTACAAATTCCGTTTGATGAATTAACTAAGGAAGTGAAAATTCTGTATGATGGTATAGATAAATTATCGTATTCAAGTGTCATTACGTCAAACTTTAATAAAACAGATACCTTATCGGTTATTACAGCGAAGTGGGACACTAAAAAAATAAAGGAAAAGGATATTGCCAGTCAGCAGGAGAAACTTGAAAAATGGCTAAGACAAAAATATAAACTGGATAGTTTAGTTGTAACCCGACAATAGTAGTCGGGTTTATTTTTATGTGAAATTTAAAAGGAATTACTCGTTTTCTTCAATGTACATACGTCTTACTTTTTTAAATAAGTTTGACGAGTAAACAAAGTCTGTTACCGATGCATTATCGGTTTTAAAGATGGTCTCTTTAGAACCTTCCCATTCTTTATAACCATTTTTAAGAAATACGATTTTTTCACCTATTTCCATCACCGAGTTCATATCGTGAGAGTTGATAACTGTAACAATTTTATATTCGTCTGTTATCTCCTGAATTAAATTGTCGATAACTATAGAAGTTTTTGGGTCTAATCCAGAGTTTGGTTCGTCACAAAACAAATATTTAGGGTTATTAACTATGGCACGAGCAATAGCAACACGTTTTTGCATACCTCCGGAAGCTTCACTCGGCATTTTGTTGTGTGCATTTTCAAGTTTTACTCGCTTTAAAACAAAGTTTACGCGATCTTCCATTTCGCTTTTACTTTGCTTGGTAAACATTTTTAGCGGGAACATTACGTTTTGCGCAATGGTCATAGAATCGAATAACGCACTGCCTTGAAATACCATACCTATTTCGGCGCGTAAATCACGTTTTTGAGCATCAGATAATCGAGAAAATATCTTTCCGTCGTAAGCAATAGAACCTTCTTCGTATTCAAAAAGGCCTAATAAGCATTTTAAAAATACAGTTTTACCCGAACCACTTTGCCCAATGATAAGGTTGGTTTTTCCTTGTTCAAAAGTAGTTGTAATACCTTTTAGAATTTCCGTGTCTCCGAACGATTTATGTAAATCTTTAACCTCAATCATTAACTCAATAGCATTTGGGTTAGTAAATAGTTTAATACAATAATAACAACACTGGTCCATACAAACGAGGTTGTACTGGCTTTACCAACTTCAAGAGCGCCACCTTTCATATAATACCCGTAAAACGATGGTATGGTAGCTAAAACAAAAGCAAATACAAAAGTTTTTATAAAGGCGTAAGTAACGTGAAATGGCGTAAAATCGGTTTGTATACCTAGGATATAATCTTCTAGCGATGTAAAGCCTCCAAAAACACCAGCTGCAATTCCGCCTAAAATCCCTAAAAACATACCAATAGCAATTACAAATGGGTAAAGCATTAAGGCTACAGTTTTAGGAAACACAAGGTAGTTTAAAGAGTTAATTCCCATAACTTCTAAAGCATCAATTTGTTCGGTAACACGCATGGTTCCAATACTTGATGTTATGAAAGATCCCACTTTTCCTGCCATAATAATAGAAGTAAACGTAGGAGCAAATTCTAAAATTATAGATTGCCTGGTAGCAAAACCTACAAGGTATTTCGGAATTAAAGGATTGTCAATGTTTAATGCGGTTTGAATAGTAATAACACCACCAACGAAAAATGAAATAAAGGCAACAATACCTAAGGAGCCTATAACTAAATCGTCAACATCTTTAAGTATTAAAGTTTTCATTACCGACCACTTAGTTGGTTTGCGAAACATATTAACAACCATTAAAGAATATGCGCCAATATTGTGTAGATAAGTCATATGCAAATTTAATAGTGCTAAAGTAAAAAAAAGTAACAGGTAATTAACGTTAAATTTAAATTATGATTTCATTTAACGAGTATTTTTGGCATCTTTATAAAAATTTTATCATGAAAAAAATTTCCACTCTTTTATCAGTCGCAATATTTGTAATGGCGTGTAAAGCACAGGAGCAGCCTAAGGTGCCACAAACTACTGAAAAATCGTCTTATTACTTTACGCATAAGCCTAAATTGGTTGTTGGAATTATCGTAGATCAAATGCGTTACGATTACTTAACGCGTTTTTATAACAAATATGGCGAAGGCGGATTTAAACGCATGATGAATGAAGGATTTAACTGCAAGAATAATCATTTTAATTATGTGCCAACAAAAACAGCACCCGGTCATGCTTCTGTATTTTCTGGTACAACACCAAAATATCACGGTATTATAGCTAACGATTGGTATGATAAAGATTTGAAAAAATCGGTGTATTGTGCCGGAGACGAAAGCGTAAATCCGGTAGGAACAACAAGTAGCGCAGGAAAAATGTCGCCACACCGTATGTTAACCACCACGTTCGCAGATGAAAATAGATTGTTTACGCAAATGCGAGGAAAATCAATTGGAGTTTCGGTAAAAGATCGTGGAGCCATTTTACCAGCAGGACATTCAGCGAATGCTGCCTATTGGTTCTACGGAAAAGATCAGGGCGATTTTATTTCAAGTACATATTATATGAACGATTTACCACAGTGGGTAAAAGATTTCAATAAATCTGATGCGGCTGAATCGTATTTAAAGCCTTGGGATACCTATTACAATATTGAAACCTATACCGAAAGCGGAACCGACTTAAACGATTTTGAAGAAGGTTTTGAAGGAAAAGAAACAGCAACTTTTCCATACGATTTAAATGTGTTAAAAGATAAAAACGGCGGATTCGATATTATTAAAGCAACAGCTTACGGAAACAGCATTGTAGCAGATTTTGCCATTGCAGCATTAACCGGAGAACAATTAGGGCAAGATGAGCATACAGATGTGTTAACGGTTAGTTTTTCAAGTACCGATTATGTTGGACATAATTTCGGTGTAAACTCTAAAGAAATTGAAGATACTTACATTCGTTTAGATTTAGATTTAGAACGTTTTTATAAGGCTTTAGATGAAAAAGTGGGTAAAGGAAACTATACGGTGTTCTTAACTGCCGATCATGCAGCAGTTGATGTTCCTGCTTATTTACAAAGCGTGAAAATTCCGGCGGGTTATGTGAATACAAAGGAAGAAAGAGCACAAATGGAAAGCTTTTTACAAAACAAATACGGAGCAAACTTTATTGAGAATATCAGTAATAATCAAATCTTTTTAGACCGTGCTAAAATTGCTGAAATGAATTTAGAGTTAGAAGATGTTCAGGAAACTTTAGTGAATGAAATTATTGGTTACGAGAATATTTACAAAGCGTATTCTGCAACAACTATGAGTACAACCTCGTTCCCAATTGGTCTTGAAGCTTTGTTTCAAAAAGGATACAATCAAAAGCGTTCGGGAGATATCATTTTCGAATACAACGCCGCATATATTTCCTATGGAAGAAAAGGATCTACCCATGGTTCAGGTTTCGATTATGATACCCACGTGCCGTTACTATTCTTTGGAAAGGGTATTAAGCATGGACAAACTTTTGATAAAACCGAAATCACCGATATTGCCCCAACTATGTCTGCTTTGTTAGACATTAGCTTTCCTAACGGCGCTATTATTGGAAAACCTTTAGAATTTGTTTTAGAGTAATTTGAAAAACAAAAGTATATACACGCTATTTACCGTTGTACTTGTTTTAGGTGTTTACGGTTACGAACACTTTTTAAAAGAAGAAGAAAAGGCTGAAACCATAGAGCAAGGGAAAATCGTTAAAACCGAAACTAACGAATATTTTTTGCCAACAAGTACAACGGGACAAATAGTACATCATGATGGGTATTCGTTAAGTTATAATGAAGCCTATGAACAGGCTGAATGGGTAGCTTACGAATTAAAAAAGGCGCATTTATCAAATACAAATTTTAAGCGTCCGTATTTTGAAATTGATGATGCAGTAAAAACTGGTGCGGCAAGTTGGCGCAACTATAAGAATTCAGGTTACGATAAAGGGCATTTATGTCCTGCAGGAGATCGGCGCTACAGTCAGGCGGCACATGATGAAACTTTTTTAACCAGTAATATTACGCCGCAGGAACATCAATTTAATGCTGGTATTTGGAATACTCTGGAACAGAAAGTAAGATATTGGGCTAATAAGTATGATGGTGTGTTTGTGGTTACCGGAGGGGTTTTAGAAAAAGGTTTAAGAACTATCGGAAGTGAACATGTGGCTGTGCCAAATCAGTTTTACAAAGTGTTGATTGATATGAATTCGGGGCAACCTAAAATGATAGCCTTTTTAATGCCGCATAAAGATTCAAACAAACCGTTATATGACTTTGTTGTTTCTGTAGATTCTATAGAAAAGCTTACAGGAATAGACTTCTTTCCAGAACTTGATGATGCTATTGAAAATAAACTGGAAGCCTCAAGCAGTTATAAAAATTGGAGTTTTTAAGGTTGAACAGATTCCGTTTGCTGTCCAAGAATATAAGCACCTCGTCCAGAACTTATACAACATCCAATATGTTCTTCAGGGGTGTTTGAAGTACTACATTCTTGTTGTGCGTTTGCTTCTTTTACCTTTACAATCTTTGGTTTTGATTGTTCTTTAGTGATGAATATAACACCAAAACTAAAAAGGAAAAGGAGTATAAGTCCCAAAGTTTTCATCTTACAAATGCTATTTTGAATATAGGTTCAAATTAATTTTTTTTATGAATAAGCAAAGTGTTAATTTTAACTGAACTTATTCAGCATACCTTTCCATCGCAAGTCGCGAATAAATTGTCCTTCTTCAACGGAAACTAATGGTTCAATATTATTGTGTTTTGCTTTAAAATAGCCAGCCATGTAATCTCTAAATAGCGAAACACTTTTCTTTTTATATGCTAATTTTAGTGCCGAAATTAAAGTAATGGTAAAACCGTAACGCATTTTATACATGGCTTCACCTTGCAAGTATTTTGAGGCTTTATTGTAACTGATTCCGGTAGGTTTTAAATGCTTAACATGTAACGATTCGTCTGTTAAAATTGACCAGCCATAATATTTCGCCAACAGCTCATCTACCGTATCCCAACCCATTGAAGGCTTTAGTTTGCCTATTTGCAGAAAACAGTCTTTGGTATAGGCTTTTAAAGCGCCACGAATGTGATCTTTGTTAGTTAAATTTTCTAAAATCCAATCCCCATTTTTTTCGATATAGCAGAAGCCTGCAGCCATTCCTAACTTAGGGGTGTTTTTAAAATGATTGGCGATTTGCTCTAAATAGTTTTCAGGGAAAATCAGGTCGGCATCGAACTTACAAATAATGTCGTAATCTTCATCTAGAACCTGGTAACCTTTATAAAAGGCATTAATAATTTTAGAACCCGGTAAGTGTTGGTTTGAGGACTGTGAATTTACCAATTGAACCCAATTGTGTTTTGCGGCATAAGATTCTACAATAGCTTGCGTGCCATCGGTAGAATTATCGTTAACAATTACAACCCGTTTAGGGAGTAAGGTTTGTTTGGTTAAAGATTCTAAAGTTAAGCCGATAGAATCCTCTTCGTTATGCGCTGGTATGATGATGTAGAAATTCAAAATTGAAGTTTTAGGTTTTCAAAGTTAAATTCTTTCAGCATAAACAATATAATATCTTGGCGTAAACCAACGAAGCATAGGGCGAATCCCTATTTTTTTTGTTGGATTGGTCCATTTTTGACGGTCAATAATTTTCCATCCGGCTTTTTCCAGTAACCAGTCGAATTGCCAGTCTTCAAATTCATGGTAATGTCTGTCTAGCATATCTGTTTTACTTCTGTATGCTGATGAAAACCATAATTTAAGAGGAACACTAGCTACCAGTTTATCCGCTTTAATAGATTTTAAAACCGTAAAAGGGGATAAGAGATGCTCGAAAATTTCAAAGGCAGTTACGACATCTGCAGATGAATTGTCAATAGTTGAGGTGTCCAGATCTAAATCTTCACCTTTAGTGTTTTCAACAGTGTAGCCTTGTTGCGACATGATTTCAGAAAAGGGATTAACAACCCCTAAATCTAAAATCGTTTCAGAGGTTGATATATGTTTTCTTAGAAATTCCAGTGTATGTTTAAAGCGTTTGTTTGGAAATGTGTTTTCGTACATTTGGCATTTCCGCTTTAGCGGTGTTATTAATATTTGTAAACAATAGCGTTAATATGCATTCCTGCACCAACACTTGCAAATATAATAACATCACCTTTGTTAAGGCTATGGTTTTCTAATTTATTGTTCTTTACCAAATCAAACAGTGTAGGAACCGTAGCAACCGAACTATTACCTAAAGTTTGTATACTCATAGGCATAATATGTTTCGGAATTTCGGTGCGATATAATCGATAAAAGCGTTTTAAAATGGCTTCATCCATTTTTTCATTGGCCTGATGGATGAAAATTTTCTTAACGTCTTTAATGTCGACACCACTGGCATCTAGACAGCTTTGCATAGCTTTAGGAACATTAGTCAGGGCGAATTCGTAAATTTTACGACCATCCATTTTAATGTAACGGGTGTCTTTATCTAAAGCTTGGTTATTTGAATTTCCAAAGTAGAGGAAGTATGCCTCATCATAAGTGAAGCTTGCTGTTTCATGGGCTAAAATACCACCTTCGTCATTGGTAGCTTCAATAATTGTTGCGCCGGCACCATCGGAAAAAATCATAGAATCTCTATCGTGCTTGTCTACGACACGAGATAAGGTTTCCGATCCGATAACCAAACAGCGTTTCGCCATACCGGCTTTTATGAACGCTTGCGCTTGAATAACACCTTCTATCCAACCGGGACAGCCAAAAAGAATATCGTAAGCGATACATTTCGGGTTTTTAATGCGTAAGCTATGTTTAATACGGGAAGCTAAAGAAGGTAAAACATCACTTTGTATGGTACCGTGTTTTACATCACCGAAGTTGTGTGCTACAATAATGTAATCTAAAGTTTCAGGGTCTATTTTCGCATCAGCAATGGCGCGTTCGGCAGCAAAAAATCCTAAATCTGAAGAGTTTAAATGGGGTTTGGCATAACGACGTTCAGCAATGCCTGTAATGGCTTTAAACTTTTCAATAATAACTTCGTTAGGGTGGTTAATAACCGATCCATCGGTGTTAAGAAATTGGTGTTGATGGAAAGCGTCGTTTTTTTCTATAGTATCCGGAATGTAGCTTCCAGAGCCTGTAATTTTAATATTCATAAAAAGAAAATGCCTTTTATTGTAGCAGGTATACCAAGATACAAGCTTTCAATAAAAGGCAAATTCAATTTTAAATTATTTTACGATGTTCAACGCCTGTTTTAAGCTTCAATATAAGCTTCAATAGGCGCACAAGAACAAACTAAATTTCTGTCTCCAAAGGCATCGTCTACACGTCTTACGCTTGGCCAGAATTTATTATCAGCGATATAATCTAATGGGTAAGCAGCAGTTTCTCTTGAATATGGTAAATCCCAGGTATCTGCTGTTAACATAGCTAATGTATGAGGTGCATTTTTCAATACGTTGTTTTTATCATCAGCAGTAGCAGCATCGATTTCTTTTCTGATTGAAATCATAGCATCACAAAAACGATCTAACTCAGCTAAATCTTCAGATTCAGTAGGCTCAATCATTAATGTTCCAGCTACCGGGAATGATACTGTTGGCGCGTGGAAACCGTAGTCCATTAAACGCTTAGCGATATCACCCACTTCAATTCCGTTTTGTTTAAATTCACGACAATCTAAAATCATTTCGTGAGCCGCTCTTCCACATTCTCCTGTATAAAGAATAGGGTAGTGCCCTTCAAAACGAGCTTTCATATAGTTTGCATTCAAAATAGCATGTTCAGTAGCGCTTTTTAATCCTTCAGCACCCATCATGGTGATATAACCATAAGAGATTAAACATACTAAAGCCGATCCGTAAGGCGCCGATGAAATAGCAGTGATAGCTTGCTCACCACCAACGTTTAAGATTGGGTTAGTTGGTAAGAAAGGAACTAATTTTTCATTCACACAAATTGGTCCAACTCCTGGTCCACCACCACCGTGAGGGATAGCAAATGTTTTGTGTAAGTTTAAGTGACAAACGTCAGCTCCAATTGTAGCAGGGTTTGTTAAACCTACTTGAGCATTCATGTTAGCACCATCCATATAAACTAATCCGCCGTTATCGTGGATTAATTGTGTTATTTCAATGATAGATGATTCGTAAACTCCGTGAGTTGAAGGGTACGTTACCATTAAACAAGATAAATCATCTTTGTGTTCAATAGCTTTTGCTCTTAAATCTTCAACATCGATATTTCCTTCTGGAGTTGTTTTAGTAACGATAATTTTCATTCCAGCCATAGCTGCAGAAGCAGGGTTTGTTCCGTGAGCCGATGATGGAATTAAACATACGTTACGGTGTCCTTCACCACGAGACATGTGGTAAGCACGGATAGCCATTAAACCAGCATACTCTCCTTGAGCTCCTGAGTTTGGTTGTAACGTTGTACCAGCAAATCCTGTGATTACGTTTAACTGTTGCTCTAATTTTTTAAGCATAGTAATGTAACCTTCTGCCTGATCAATTGGAGCGAATGGGTGAATGCTGTTCCAGTTTGGCATTGATAATGGCAACATTTCAGAAGCAGCATTTAATTTCATGGTACAAGAACCTAAAGAAATCATTGAGTGATTCAATGATAAATCTTTACGCTCTAATTTTTTGATGTAACGCATCAACTGACTTTCAGAGTGATGGTTATTGAAAACATCATGCGTTAAGAAAGACGATGTTCTTTCTAAAGAAGCTGGTAATTTGCTGGCAGTCGATAATTCAGTAACTGTGAAAGCCTCTTTACCTAATGCTTCAGCAAAAATCGCGATGATTTGGTTGATGTCTTTTATTGAAGTTGTTTCGTTGAATGAGATTGAAATCGTTTCTGCATCTACATAGAAGAAGTTAACTTCGTTTTTTTCAGCAACAGCTTTTACTTTTTGAGCGTCAGCTTTTACTAAAATGGTATCAAAATATGCGGTATTCGTTTGATAAACACCTAATTTATTTAAAGCATCGGCAGTTGTTACAGCCGAAGCGTGCACTTTATTTGCGATGTATTGTAATCCTTTTGGACCGTGGTAAACAGCGTACATACCAGCCATAACAGCTAATAATACCTGAGCAGTACAGATGTTTGAAGTTGCTTTTTCACGTTTAATGTGTTGCTCACGAGTTCCTAAAGCCATACGTAATGCACGGTTTCCGTTGGCATCGATAGAAACACCGATGATACGACCTGGCATAGAACGTTTGTATTCTTCTTTCGTTGCAAAGTAACCTGCGTGAGGTCCACCGTAACCCATTGGTACACCAAAACGTTGTGTAGTACCTACAACAACAGCAGCTCCCATTTCTCCTGGAGAAGTTAATGTAGCTAATGATAAAATATCAGCAGCAACTGCCACTTTAATGTCATTTTCTGCAGCTTTAGCGATAAATGAACTATAGTCGTTTACTTGGCCGTATTTACCAGGATATTGAAGGATAGCACCAAAGAATTCGTTAGAGAAATCGAAAGTTTCGTGGTTTCCAACAACTAATTCAATTCCAACTGGAGTAGAACGCGTTTGTAATATAGATAAAGTCTGTGGTAAAATTTCTTCAGAAACGAAGAATTTATTCACCTTATTTTTCTTTTGGTCACGTGTTCTTACGTCGAACAATAATGACATAGCTTCTGCAGCTGCAGTTCCTTCGTCAAGTAACGAAGCATTTGCAATTTCCATTCCTGATAGTTCTGTAACTACAGTCTGGAAGTTTAAGATAGCCTCTAAACGTCCTTGTGCGATTTCGGCTTGGTAAGGCGTGTAAGCCGTATACCATCCTGGATTTTCGAAGATGTTTCTTTGAATTGCAGCAGGAACGATAGTTGGGTGGTACCCTAAACCGATATACGATTTGAAAACTTTGTTCTTTTTACCTAATTCCATAATATGAGCAGCGTACTCATACTCAGACATAGGTTCATCTAAGTTTAAACCATTTTTTAACTTAATATCATCCGGTAAAGTTTCGTAAATCAACTGGTCTAAAGAGTCCACACCAATAGTTTGTAACATTTGGTTTTGATCCTCTTCTCTAGGCCCAATGTGACGCAATGCGAAAGCGTTTGTATTCATTAAAATTGAATTTTGTTAAATATTCCGCAAAAGTACATAATATTAAGTGTGTTTTCTTGTCTAAAAGGGGGTGTTTTTATTCACAGGCTATTAACTTTAACACTTTGTTTACATTTGTGTTATGAAAGTTTTTAAGCAACTCCTGAATTTCTATATCAATAGTAGTTTTCATGTGGCCTGTGCAGTGGTGGCGTTAACATGGATTACCTTGTTGGAATTTCATTTGATATTAGATAAAAACCTTATCATTTTTGTATTCTTTGCATCGGTTACAGGTTATAATTTTGTAAAGTATTTTGGTATTGCCAGGTTTCATCACAGGGGTTTGTCTAACTGGTTGAAAGCGATACAAATATTGTCCTTTTTTTGCTTCGTGTTGATGTGTTATTATGTGTTGAAACTGAAGTTGGAAACCTTACTTTTTATAGCCGGATTTGGAGTGGTAACGTTCTTTTACGCGATTCCATTTTTGCCCAGAAGATTTTATCTGGACAGTAAACAAAATTTAAGAAATATAGGAGGATTAAAGGTGTACCTAATTGCGTTGGTTTGGACAGGTGTTACCGTATTCTTACCTGTAATTAATAACGATTACGGCATAGATAGCGATGTTATTTTAACAGCTATTCAGCGCTGGATTTTTATTATTGTAATCATGTTACCTTTTGAAATTCGCGATTTAAAATACGATAGCTTAAAGTTGGCTACCATTCCGCAGAAAATAGGGGTACAGCAAACAAAAATTATGGGGATGCTGTTACTTGGCGTTTTTTATATGATGGAGTTTTTTAAAGATAGCATAGCTTCGGGGAGTTTGCTCGTGATGTTTTTAATAAGTGCAATAACTTTGTTTTTTGTGAAGTATGCCGAAGTTAAACAAGGGCCTTATTATTGCTCGTTTTGGGTGGAAGGATTACCCATTTTATGGCTGTTACTTTTACTAATGTTTAACTGATTTCCTGTTCTTTTAAAGCTTTATCGAATTTTGCTTTCAGTGCTTCCTTACACGTTTTGTCCATACATTTAACGTTTGAAGATTTTATAACTTCAGTCAGTTTTTTGTTGTTTTTAGTGTAGTTTCTGCAGCAAGGGCATAGTGCCAGGTGAATGTTTAATTTTAGTTTTTCCCAAAGTGAAGCTTCTTCGTATTGTGCTTTATCGCAAACGTGGTTTGCTTTAAGACAAGGGTTTGTACTGTTATTTTTGCTACTCATATTAAAACCAATTTTCTTTTAAACATTCTGCCATTGCCGTACGTGCTCTGTGAATAATAACCCAAAGGTTAGACGCAGTGATATTGAGTTCATTACAAATAACTTCGGTATCTTGTCCTTCTATAGTTTTCATTCTAAACACCTGAGCTTGCTTTTCAGGTAGTTTACTCAGGCAGTTGTAAATAGCATCACCAAGCTCGGTGTTTTCCATGGCGTCTTCAGCTGTTTTATCGAACGGATCGGCAACGCGCTCTTCCAACCAGTCACCTTCGTCTTCATCGGTGTTGAAGGTCATGCGCACTTCGGCTTGACCTTTATTTGAATTAATCTTGCGGTAGTAATCAATTATTTTTCGCTTTAAAATGGAAATCAGCCAGGTACGCTCGCTCGATTCTCCTTTAAAGTTTTTCATCGATTTTAATCCGGCAAAAAAAGTATCTTGAACTAAATCCTGAGCAACCTCTCTGTCGTTAACACGTGAAATCGTGTAATTGTAGAGGTAATCGGAATATAAATCGATCCACTTATTCGGATTAATTTTATGGTCAGACATTGGTCAGGCTATTTGTTGATGCCTACCAAAAATAGAATAAAAAAATGGATTCTTCTACTTTAAGAAGAAGGAAGTAAATTTAAAGTATAAATAGAAAAAATGGATTTAGGTTTTCGGATTTAAAACGGCATTTTCTTCATCGGTTAATAATCGGGAATGAATAATAAAACGAAGTCCTAAAGGAATTTCCAACGAAAAACTGGCACCTCGGCCTTTTGTGATGTCAACTGTAAGGTGGGTATGTTTCCAATATTCAAACTGGTCTTGATTCATGTAGAAGTTAACGCCTTCTAACGTGCCAAGAAGAATATCGCTTTCATCGAGATACATATCGTCTTTTTCAAAAATCATTGGAGAAGAACCGTCACAACAGCCACCACTTTGATGAAAAATAAGTTCACCATGTTTCGCTTTTAATTGATTAACCACTTTAGCGGCTTCTTCTGTTATTGCAATGCGTTCCATAATAATAGAATTAATGAGAGGCCGAATCGAGCAATAATCCGACCTCTGCATTAAGGTAGTCACCCTATTAAAAAAATCCTAACTTATTTTTATCGTAAGAGATTAACATGTTTTTGGTCTGACGGTAATAATTGAGCATCATCACATGATTTTCACGGCCAAATCCTGATTTTTTGTAACCTCCAAAAGGCGCATGTGCCGGATAGGCATGGTAACAATTTACCCAGACGCGACCTGCTTTTATGGCTCTTGGAATTTGATAGAGTTGATGCGCATCTCGTGTCCAGACACCAGCACCTAAACCGTAAAGTGTGTCGTTGGCAATTTCTAAAGCTTCGGCCTCATCTTTAAATTTTGTAACACAAACTACGGGACCAAAAATTTCTTCCTGAAAGACACGCATTTTGTTATGGCCTTCCAAAATGGTTGGTTTTATATAAAAGCCGTTGGCTAAATTGCCACTAAGTTTATTGGCTTCGCCTCCAGCTAATACTTTTGCGCCTTCTTCAATACCAATTTTTAAATACGATTGAATTTTTTCATATTGGTCATTCGAAGCTTGAGCTCCAACCATGGTATTAACATCGTATGGATTATCCTGAATAATAGCATTGGTTCTGGCAATAACACGTTTCATAAAAGCCTCGTAAATATCTTCCTGAACCAATAAACGCGACGGACAGGTACAAACTTCACCTTGATTAAAAGCGAAAAGTACGGCGCCTTCAATGGCTTTATCCAGATAAGCATCATCGGCATCCATAACGGAATTAAAGAAAATATTGGGCGATTTACCGCCTAATTCCATGGTTACGGGATTTAAGTTTTTCGACGCGTACTGCATGATGAGTTGTCCGGTAGTCGTTTCGCCAGTAAATGCAACTTTATCTACCTTAGAGCTTGAAGCCAGAGGTTTTCCTGCTTCAGGGCCAAACCCATGAACCACGTTAATAACACCCGGAGGAAAAACATCGGCTATCTTTTCCATGAGTAAGGTTGCCGATGACGGTGTTTGTTCAGCAGGTTTTAAAACCACGCAATTTCCTGTTGCTAATGCAGGAGGTAATTTCCAGGATAACATTAACAATGGGAAATTCCATGGGATAATTTGTCCCACAACACCTAAAGGTTCTTTAATATTCATGGACAAGGTGTTGGCATCGAGTTCGGTGGCACTACCTTCTTCTGCGCGGATACAAGCAGCAAAATAACGCCAGTGGTCTACAGATAAAGGCACATCGGCATTTAAGGTTTCGCGTATAGGTTTTCCGTTATCGCAGGTTTCTACCAATGCAAATTCTTCTAAATGTTCCTGAATAATGTCAGCGACTTTATTTAATAACGTAGCACGTTCGGTTGCTGAGGTATTTCCCCATGATTCTTTAGCGGCGTTGGCAGCATCTAAGGCTAATTCTACATCTTCTTTTTGCGAACGTGGGTATTTTGCTATCAAGCTATTGTCTATGGGAGAGGTGTTTTCAAAGTATTCACCAGCAACAGGAGGAACAAATTTTCCGTTTATAAAATTATAATACGTTTCTTTAAATTTAGGTTTAGAATAACTCATTTCTTATTTAGTTTTGTTGTTAAATGTTTAAAAATATGGTTAGTTTTTTAGTTAAAGTTTAGTTTTTATAAAATTATATTGTCATTTTCTTATTATCTTGAACAGAAATATCATTGTTTTGAACATATCTATCATTTCAAATTTTTAAAGCGATTTTTTTGTACTATTGAATATGAGACAGTTATTAAACCACCACAGAAGTCACAGAAAACTATCCACTCTAGTAGAAAATAGAACCACTTATAGCGCAGCATATGCTGAGCTGAATATTTTTGAAACTCATGAATATGCGGAGAAAGTGTCTTTGATTTTCGATTTTCCGGTGATAGCAAGTATGCTTACTGGAAAAAAAGTGATGCATATTGATGGTTTGGAAGCTTTTGAGTTTTTTCCGGGAGAATCGGTGGTGATGCCAACAAGAAAGGAAATGGTGATTGACTTTCCCTTAGCAACGCAAAAAGACCCAACACAATGTTTAGCTCTAGGAATTGATGCCGATAAAATTAATGAGGTGGTTGAAAAGTTTAATTATGAAGTAGCCATTGAAAACGAAAACAATAACTGGGATTTAGATAACAATACCTCGCATTTAACCAATCATCAGGATGTAAATCATTTAATAGAGCGGTTAACATCCACCTTTCTTAATAATAGTAAATCTAAAGATGTGTTGTTGGATTTAATGATTCAGGAGCTAATCATTCGGTTATTACAAACTAAAGCCAAAGCTTTAATTATTGATGATCCGAATCAGGCGTTCAGTGATACCAGAATAGGTACAGTGATTAAATTCATAAAGGAGAATTTAACTAATAAAGATATAACGGTAGACTTGCTCGCTGAGAAAGCGTATATGAGCACGTCGCATTTTCATAAGAAGTTTAAAAACACTTTAGGTGTGTCTCCAATAGATTATATTAATTCTGAAAAAATTAAGTTTTCAAAGAAATTGATAAAGGAAGCTAAAGATTTTAGAATGTCTGAAATTGCCTTTAAATCTGGTTTTAATAACACAAGTTATTTTAACCGACAATTTAAAAAGATGGAGATGATGACGCCGCAGCAGTTTAAAAAAATGATTTCCGCTTAACTGAAGATTGAGTTATTCAATTAAGCGGAAACCTTAGTTTTTATTTTATTAATCCAGCACGTCTAAGTAACGCTTCTGGTTGCGGTTCTTTTCCGCGGAAGCGTTTGTATAAAGTCATAGGATCTTCTGTGCCACCTTGCGATAGTACGTTGTCTTTAAATTTCTGAGCCACTTCTGAACTAAAAATACCTTCTTCTTTAAAATACTCAAAAGCATCGGCATCTAAAACTTCCGCCCATTTATAGCTGTAATATCCAGAACTATATCCTCCTTGGAAAATATGTGAGAATGACGTGCTCATACAGTTTTCTGCAACATCAGGATATAGTTTTGTGTTTTCAAAAGCATTAGTTTCGAAATCTTTTACTGAAGTAATGTGTTCTGGCGAATCACTACCATGCCAGCTCATATCTAATAAACCAAAACTTAATTGGCGTAAGGTTTGCATGCCTTCGTGAAAGGTTGCAGATTCCTTAATTTTTTCAACCAGTTCCATAGGAATGACTTCGCCTGTTTCGTAATGCGTAGCGAATAATTCAAGCGCTTCTTTTTCGTAACACCAGTTTTCCATTACCTGACTTGGCAACTCTACAAAATCCCAGAATACGCTGGTTCCGGAAAGGCTAGGGTAAGTCGTGTTGGCTAACATGCCGTGTAGCGCATGACCAAATTCGTGGAATAAAGTGGTTACCTCGTTAAATGTTAATAACGACGGTTTGCTTTTGGTTGGTTTGGTAAAATTACAAACAATAGAAATATGCGGACGACTGTTTTCGCCATCTTTTACATATTGTGGTTTGTAAGAGGTCATCCATGCACCGTTACGCTTTCCTGGTCTTGGGAAAAAGTCGGCGTAAAGAATAGAAATGTAGTCACCGTTGGTATTAGTTACTTTATAGGTTAGTACATCGTTGTGGTATTTGTCGATGGTATTTATTTCTTCAAATTGTAAACCGAAAAGTTTTTCGGCAACCGTAAACGCACCATTAATAACGTTTTCTAATTTGAAATATGGTTTTAGTTTTTCATCATCTAAATTGAATAATTTCTGTTTCAATTTTTCTGAATAATATGCTGAATCCCATTTTTGAAGCTGATCGATACCATCTAAATCTTTGGCGAATTGTTCAAGATTAGCAAACTCGTCTTGAGCGGCAGGTTTTGCTTTTTCAAGAATATCGTTTAAGAAGGTTTGAACGGTTTCCGGGTTTTTAGCCATACGTTCTTCCAGCACGAAATGTGCATGGGTTTTGTATCCTAAAAGATTCGCGCGCTCATGACGTAATTTTACGATGTTTAAAACAATTTCTTGATTATCTAATTCGTCGTTTTGAAACGATTTTGCGCCAAAGGCAATGGCTATGGTTTTACGTAACTCGCGATTATCGGCGTAAGTCATAAACGGAATATAGCTCGGGTAATCTAAAGTGATTAACCAACCGTCTTTGCCTTTGCTTTCTGCTAACTGAGCAGCAGCTTCTTTAGCGCCTTCAGGTAAACCAGCTAAATCGTCTTCATTTGTAATATGAAGCTCATATTTATTAGTTTCGGCTAAAACATTTTCTCCAAAAGTTAATTTCAGTTTGCTTAACTCTTTATCTATCTCACGTAGCTGTTGCTTTTTATCATCAGTAAGATTGGCACCATTTCTTGAAAAGCTTTTGTATTTTTTATCTAAAAGGGTGGCTTGTTCGGTTGTTAAATCTAATGTGTCCTTTGCATCGTAAACAGCTTTTACGCGTTTAAAAAGCGCATCGTTTAAGGTAATGTCATTACTGAATTCGGATAACAGCGGAGATACTTCCTGTGCTATTTTTTGAATCTCATCGTTAGTCTCAGCAGAATTCAAATTGAAAAAGATACTCGACACACGGTCTAACTGCTCACCAGAAAAATCTAAAACTTCAATGGTATTTTGAAAGGTTGGAGCTTCTGGGTTATTAGTAATGGCGTCTATCTCTGCTTTAGCATTTTCAATGCCTTCTTTTATGGCCGGAAGAAAATCACTATTATTAATTTGTGAAAATGGCGCAGTATTAAAAGGAGTTTGAAATTTTTTTAATAGGATGTTTGTCATTTTAGTAATAAATATGTTAAAACAAAAAATATATTATGCATACATAGTATAATTTTTGTAGATTTGACGCAGTTCAATTGAAAGAGTGACTAACTCAAATGAATTATTCTTAATAGCACTAAACCCCGAATCTCTTCGGGGTTTTTTGATTTATAAGCCTTTTGCTGACTCGTAAACTATTTGCTTTAAGCTTTCTTTGTAGTCTACAATTTTGTTTAAAACCGCTTCGTCTGCAGAACCTATTATTTGAGCTGCTAAGATTCCGGCATTTTTAGCACCGTTTAATGCAACCGTTGCTACAGGTACACCACCGGGCATTTGTAAAATAGATAATACAGAATCCCAACCGTCTATTGAGTTGCTGCTTTTCACAGGAACACCAATAACCGGTAGCGGTGATAAAGATGCGATCATACCAGGTAAGTGGGCTGCACCACCGGCACCAGCGATAATTACTCCAATACCGCGAGTATGGGCATTTTTACCATAGTCGAATAATTTTTCAGGAGTTCTGTGAGCAGACACGATATCTACTTCAACTTCAATATTGAAATCTTTTAAAATGTCTACAGCGTCTTGCATTACCGGCAAATCGCTTTTGCTTCCCATGATGATTCCTACTTTATTCATCTATATTTTAATTTATGTTTTTGTCTTTAAATTTTGATTAAGCGTTTATTCGCTAATCACTTTTATGGTTGATTTTACTTCTTCAGCAATTTTTCGAGCTTGATTGATGTCTTGGTCAACAATAGTAACGTGTCCCATTTTTCTAAATGGACGCGTTTGCTTTTTACCATAAATATGTGGTGTAACACCATCTAAGCCCATAATGGTTGAGATGTTTTCGTAAATCACATTTCCACTATAACCTTCTGCTCCTACCAGATTTACCATAACACCACCAACTTTACTGTCGGTACGTCCAAGAGGTAAATCTAAAATAGCTCTTAAGTGTTGTTCGAACTGAGAGGTGTAGCTCGCTTCAATTGACTGGTGACCTGAGTTGTGAGGTCTTGGAGCCACTTCGTTAATTAAGATCTCGTCGTTATGAGTTTGGAACATTTCAACGGCTAATAAACCAACGTGGTTAAAAGCTTCCGAAGTTTTTAAAGCGACATCAATCGCTTTTTGCGCTACGTCTTCCGGAATTCTTGCAGGACAAATAACGTATTCTACCTGATTGGCTTCAGGGTGAAATTCCATTTCAACTACCGGGAAATTTTTACTTTCTCCAGAAGGTGTGCGAGCCACAATTACTGCAAGTTCATTTTTAAATGGTACTAATTCTTCAGCAATACATTCCACATTTGGTAAACCTTCTAAATCTGAAACCGATTTTACAATTTTCACCCCTTGTCCGTCGTAACCAAACTGAGCTGATTTCCAAACGAAAGGCACAGTTAAACTACCATGGTCGATAGCTTCTTTTACTTCAGAAGTATAAGCAAAACGCGTAAAAGGAGAGGTTGGTAAATTATTGTCTTTATAAAACAATTTTTGTCTCGCCTTGTTTTGAATAGTTCTAAGGGTTTTAGATGCCGGATATACTTTGATACCTTCTTTTTCAAGGGCTTCTAAAGCATCAACGTTAACGTTTTCAATTTCAATAGTTAATACATCAACCTGTTTGCCAAAATTGTAAACGGCATCATAATCCATTAAATCACCTAAATGAAATTCGTTGCTTGCAATTTTACAAGGCGCTTCGTTACTTGAATCTAATACACAAGTATATATGTCAAACTTTCTGGTATCGTTAAGAAGCATTTTACCTAATTGTCCGCCACCAAGAATACCTAGTTTAAAATTTGAAGAAAAATAGTTCATTGTTTATCTTTAAAAATGAAATTAAATTGTCTAACCGACAAAATATGATGCAAAAATACACTTAAATATTAATTAGTATCTAAATCGTAAATCAAAAAATGGTGATTCCTTAATCTATTGATTATCTTTGCACCTTTATTAAAATAAGTTTCAGTGGTAAAGTTACACGACAAATTTTTTAAACCGTTTATTTCTGCCGAAGAAATCGATCGGGCTATGACGCGAATGGCAAGCGAGATAGCGAAAGATATTGGAGATGAAATTCCTGTGTTTATTGGTATTTTAAATGGATCGTTTATGGTAGTAAGCGATTTTGTAAAAAAGTATCAAAAACCATGTGAAGTAACATTTATTAAGTTAGCCTCTTATGAAGGCGTAAAGTCTACAGAAGACATTCAAAGACTTATTGGCTTAACACAAGATTTATCCGGACGTACTGTGGTTATTCTTGAAGATATTATCGATACTGGTAATACTTTAGCCGAGGTACACCGTATTTTTAAGAATGAAAGGGTAAAATCTTTAAAAATTGCCACGTTATTTTACAAACCTGAAGCTTATAAAAAAGATTTCAAACTTCATTACGTAGGTATAGAGATTCCTAATAAATTCATTGTAGGCTATGGATTAGATTACGACGGACTGGGAAGAAACTTACCCGAAATATATCAAATCAAACAAACAGAATACATGACAAATTTAGTGCTATTTGGCCCTCCAGGTGCTGGTAAAGGAACACAAGCAGAATTTTTAAAAGAGAAGTATAAGTTAGTACATATTTCTACTGGCGACGTTTTTAGATACAACATTAAAAACGAAACCGCTTTAGGAATGCTAGCAAAATCATACATCGATAAAGGTGAGTTAGTTCCAGATCAGGTAACTATTGATATGCTTGAAGCTGAAGTAGAAAAAAATACGGATGCTAACGGATTTATCTTCGACGGGTTCCCTCGTACAAGTGCACAGGCTGAAGCATTAGATAAGTTGATGGAAAGCAAAGACTCTGCAATTAGCGCTATGATAGCTCTTGAAGTAGAGGATGAAATTTTAGTAGAGCGTTTAGTAAAAAGAGGTGAAACCAGCGGAAGAGCTGATGATGCCGACGAGTCTATTATTAGAAATAGAATTACTGAGTATTATAACAAAACAGCCATCTTAAAAGATTACTATTCTGCTCAAAATAAATATTTTGGTGTAGATGGTGTAGGATCTATTGAAGAGATTACTCAGCGTTTAAGCAGCGTTATAGATAACTTATAAAATCTTAATCCGTAAGGATTTAAAGCAATAAAAACCATATCTTTAAAGTATTAAGGATATGGTTTTTTTAAAATAGAATTAGCATTTAATAGAAAATCCACTGTGGTGGAAGATTAAAATAAACAACAATGACAGAAGGAAATTTCGTTGATTATGTAAAAATGTATGTGAGCTCGGGTAATGGAGGAAAAGGATCAGCACACTTACATCGCGAAAAATATATAGCTAAAGGTGGACCCGATGGAGGAGACGGTGGTCGTGGAGGTCATGTTATCGTTCGCGGAAAATCAAACCTATGGACCCTTCTGCATTTAAAGTTTAAAAAACACATTCGTGCCGGTCATGGAGAGCATGGTGCTAGTGCACGTAGTTTTGGTGCCGATGGCGAAGATGTGTATATCGACGTGCCATTAGGAACGGTAATTCGTGATACTGAAAGCAATGAAATTCTTTTTGAGATTACCGAAGACGGACAAGAAAAAATATTAGCTCAAGGAGGTAAAGGTGGTTTAGGAAACTGGCATTTTAAAAGTGCTACAAACCAGACACCTCGTTACGCACAACCTGGAATGCCTCTTGAGGAAAAATATGTAACCATGGAGCTTAAGGTGCTTGCCGATGTTGGATTGGTAGGTTTCCCTAATGCAGGTAAGTCAACATTATTGTCTGTGGTAACCTCGGCAAAGCCAAAAATTGCAGATTACGAGTTTACAACCTTGAAACCTAATTTAGGAATCGTAAAATATCGCGATTATCAAACCTTTGTGATGGCTGATATTCCTGGAATTATAGAAGGAGCAGCCGAAGGTCGTGGTTTAGGGCATTACTTTTTACGCCATATTGAACGTAACTCTATTCTATTATTTTTAATTCCAGCCGATGCTGAAGATATTAGAAAACAATACGATATTTTGTTAGACGAATTGCGTCGTTACAATCCTGAAATGCTTGACAAAGAGCGCATCATAGCCATATCAAAATGTGATATGCTGGATGATGAGTTAAAAGCAGAATTAAAGGAGGAATTAGACAACGAATTACCAATACCTTATATGTTTATTTCATCGGTAGCACAGCAAGGTATTCAGGAACTTAAAGACAAGCTTTGGAAAATGTTGAATGATTAATTGATGAATAGTGAGACATCATATCAAAAATATGGTTGAAATAAATAATAGCAAAAGAAGTAAATTCTATGCGTTATTTATTCAACTGTTGATTTTGATATCGATAATCATTTTTTCAATTGAAACCATTCCAGATTTAAAACCGCATACCCGAAAGGTTCTGCATTATGTAGATCTTTTTATTGTAGCAGTTTTTACAATTGAATATTTTCTTAGAATTTATTTAGCCAGACATAAGTTTAAATTTATTTTTAGTTTTTTTGGACTTATAGACTTGCTGGCTATTCTGCCTTTTTATCTTTCTATTGGCGTCGATTTACGTGCTTTAAGAGCATTGCGTTTTCTTAGTGTATTCCGGATATTAAAGCTAATACGTTACAGTAAGGCTATACATCATTTTGTAAGAGCCATTAAGTCGGCGAAGGAAGAAATTTTACTATTTATTTTTGCTACCCTTATTTTAATATTCTTTTCGGCGGTCGGTATTTATTATTTCGAGCATGAACAACAACCTGAATATTTTTCATCTGTATTTGACAGTCTTTGGTGGGCTGTTATTACTTTAACAACCGTTGGGTATGGCGATGTATATCCTATAACGGTTGGTGGACGTATTTTTACCTTTTTTATTTTAATGATAGGCCTTGGAATAATTGCCATTCCGACGGCTATTATTTCTGCGGCACTCACAAAATCAATGGATAGAAAAGGAGAAAAGTAATTTTTTCGTTATTTTGAAGTATCTAAATCTATTCAATAATGAAAACCTTTCTTTCTGCTTTTTTTGTTCTATTTTTAATTTCTTGTGCCTCTGTTCGTGTAAATTTTGATTACGACCAAGAGGCTGATTTTTCAAAATACAAGACTTATAATTATTATGCCGATATGAATACCGGTTTAAGTGAGCTGGACACTAAGCGTTTTCTTGATGCTTTAGATAATCAGTTGTCTCAACAGGGTTATACCTTGGCAAAAGAACCAGATTTCTTTATTGATGTGAGTAGTAATGAATATGAAGAAGGACCAAAAAGTTCTTTTGGTATTGGTTTAGGAGGTACAGGAAGGCATGTTGGTGGTGGCGTATCTATAGGTGTGCCTGTGGGGCAATCTAATATAAACCGACAAATAACATTAGAGTTTGTTGACGAAAATAAAAAACAACTGTTTTGGCAGGCGGTAAGTGAATCTACTTTTAAACCTAACGAAACACCTGAGAGTCGAGAGGCTCTTTTTAATGCGATAGCAGTTAAAATGTTAGCCGAGTTTCCTCCTAAGTAATAATTTTTAGATTATCATAACATTTTAGATTCTTAAATTGATTTTTCGTTTTGTAGCTTTACAAAAATCACTAAAAATAGTTATGAAATCATTACAAGATAAAGTGGCCTTTATAACCGGAGGCACAAAGGGAATAGGATATGGAATTGCACAGTCTTTATTAAACGAAGGTGTAAATGTAGCCATAACAGGAAGGGATTTAGCAACTGCACAAAGAGCGGCTGATGCTTTAAATTCAAATGCTACGCAAGGTGCTAAAGCTATAGGTATTCAGGCCGATGTAAGAAGTTATGAGAGTCAGCACGAAGCCATTCAGCAGGTTTTAGAAACGTTTCATAAAATTGATGTCGTCATTGCTAATGCCGGTATAGGGCATTTTGGAAGTATTGAAGACCTAACTGTAGAGCAGTGGCAGGAAACCATTGATACGAATTTAACAGGTGTATTTTATTCTATAAAATCCAGTATTGAAGCTTTAAAACAATCTCAGGGTTACTTTATTACCATTTCCAGTTTGGCTGGAACGAATTTCTTCGCAAAAGGGTCGGCTTACAATGCCAGTAAATTTGGATTAACAGGGTTTTCGCAATCGGTAATGCTAGATTTGCGTCAGTATGGAATAAAGGTAAGTACTATTATGCCAGGTTCGGTGTCTACCTATTTTAATGGTAATACGCCAGATGAAAGTGATGCCTGGAAAATTCAAATTGAAGATTTAGGTGAAATTGTTGTGGATTTATTGAAGCTAAATCCAAGAACCTTACCGAGTAAAATAGAGGTGCGACCTACCATGCCGCCAAGCAAATAAAAAATGTTTATTATATTAGTAAAAACGCCAACTTCAGGTTGGTGTTTTTATTTGATTCAAAAGAATTATTTTTGTCAAACTAAAATTGTGTAATGCCTCGAATTCTTTTTTTACTTTTCTTTCCGATATTAACAATAGCTCAGGTCGATTCTAAAAAGATCCAAGACCTTTTAGTTCAAGAAAAATTTTTCGAAGCCGAAGAGGTTTTAAATACGTATTTAAAACAACATCCCAATGATATGGAGGCTGTAGAGTTGTTAGGAGATACTTATGGTCATCAAAAAAAATGGGATGAAGCGATGAATAGCTATCAGACTTTAATTGAATTTGATGGCAAGAATGCGAATTATCATTATAAATTTGGTGGTGTATTGGGAATGAAAGCCTTATCGGTTAGCAAAATTCGAGCGTTAACTTTAATTGATGATCTGGAGGAAGCTTTTTTAAAAGCAGCTAAACTAGATCCGAAACATATTGACGCACGTTGGGCTTTGGTTGAATATTATATGAAACTACCCGGTTTTTTAGGAGGAGGTGTTTCAAGTGCTTTACCTTATGCCGAGGAGTTGGAAAAGTTATCAAAAGTAGATGGTTATTTGGCAAAAGGTTTTATATATGAAAATGATAATGAACCTGAGTTAGCCGAGAAGTATTATAAACTGGCGATAACTGAAGGAGGTTCGTTGGTATGTTACGATAAATTAACCAAGTTCTATATTGCCCAAGACGAACCTGAAAAGGCGATTTTAAATCTTAAAGCAGCTTATGAAAGGCATCAGGATGCCGATTTGTTAATTCAAATTAAAGCCTTGGAAAAGCCATAAATTCCAAAAAATTAGAGGATTCTATTACCCTAAAAAAGTAGCAATCCTTATCTTTACAAACTACAAAAGTAACTTATGAACGTACATTTTATAGCCATTGGTGGTTCGGCGATGCATAACCTCGCTTTAGCTTTACATAACAAAGGATATCAGGTAACAGGAAGTGATGATGAGATTTTTGAACCTTCAAAATCACGTTTGGCAAACAAAGGTTTACTGCCGGAAGCGTTTGGTTGGTTTCCAGAAAAAATTACTGAAAGTTTAGATGCTGTTGTTTTAGGAATGCATGCTAAGTCCGATAATCAGGAGTTGTTAAAGGCCCAGGAATTGGGACTTAAAATTTACAGTTATCCGGAGTTTTTATACGAACAATCCAAAAATAAAACGCGTGTAGTTATTGGTGGAAGTCATGGGAAGACTACGATTACATCTATGATTCTTCATGTGATGCATTACCATGATCGTGATGTCGATTATATGGTAGGTGCACAACTGGAAGGTTTCGATGTGATGGTAAAATTAACCGAGGAGAATGATTTTATTGTTCTGGAAGGTGATGAGTATTTAAGTTCACCAATCGACAGACGCCCAAAGTTTCATTTGTATAAACCTAATATAGCTTTGTTAAGTGGAATAGCCTGGGATCATATTAATGTTTTTCCAACCTACGAAAACTATGTAGAGCAGTTCAAGATTTTTGTAGATTCTATTGTTAAAGGCGGAAGTATAAATTATAATGAAGAAGATGCTGAAGTAAAACGTGTTGTTGAAGCTTCTGAAAATCCGATACGCAAGATAGCCTACAATACACCAGAATATACTGTTGAAGATGGCGAAACCTATTTAGAAACTCCTGAGGGTCCAATGCCAATGGAGGTTTTTGGTAAACACAACCTTAACAATCTTGCAGGAGCAAAATGGATTTGTCAACACATGGGTATTGATGAAGATGATTTCTATGAAGCGATTTCAACCTTTAAAGGCGCAAGCAAACGTTTGGAAAAAATAGCCGAAGGGAAAACCAGTGTTGCTTATAAAGATTTTGCCCATTCACCAAGTAAAGTAGAAGCAACAACCAAAGCAGTGAAAGAACAGTATAGTGACAGGCAATTAGTAGCCTGTTTAGAGCTTCACACTTACAGCAGTTTAAATGCTGAATTTTTAAAGGAATATAAAGGTGCTTTAGATGCAGCCGATACAGCAGTTGTATTTTATTCGCCGCATGCGGTAGAAATAAAAAAACTGGATGCTGTTTCACATGATCAAATCGCTCAGGCATTCGAGCGTGACGATTTAATTATTTATACCAATCCGGACGATTTTAAGAATTTTTTATTCTCTCAAAATTTAGAAAACAAAGCCTTATTACTGATGAGTTCTGGTAACTACGGCGGACTTAATTTTGATGAGGTAAAAGCTTTAATAAAATAAATAAATACCTTTTTCTTTAAGACTTAGTATCTTCAAGTGTATTGTTATTTGGCATACTCTTGATGTGTATATCTCTTTGAGGAAAAGGTATTTCTATATTAGCTTCTTTAAAGGCATTATAAACCGCAACAGAAACCTCACTTTTGGTTACTAAACTCACTTCGTAATGCACCCAGCATTGTAGAACAAAATTAAGTGAGTTATCACCAAATTCAAGAAATAATCCACGTGCTGGAGGTGTTTTTAGTACGTTGGGATGCGATGCTCCGGCTTTAGCCAGGATTTCTAAAACCAGATTTGGGTCGGCATCATAAGCGGCGCCAATAAAAATATCAATACGTTTTATGTTATCTGATAGTGTCCAGTTTATAAGATTGTTAGACATTAAATTGTAGTTAGGAACAATTACTTCGGCACCATCAAAGGTTCTTATTTTTGAAGAACGTACACCAATTTTATGCACACGCCCTAATAGGTTGTCGACTTCAACGGTGTCGCCTTGTAAAATGGGTCTTTCGAACACTAAAATCAATCCGGAAACGAAGTTCGAAATTAAGGTTTGCAAACCAAAACCAATACCAATACCCATGGCACCTGCTAATAGATTGAATTTGCTTAAATCCATGCCTAACGACGACAATGCAAACACAAATCCGAAAGCCACAATAAAATAACGAATCACTAAGGAGACAGCTGCGGGTATACCTTTAGGTAATCGTAACGATTTTAAAATGCCTTCACCATCGCCATCATCAATCATAAAAGAAATTAAGGTTGTTAGTAAATATGAAGATGCAAGAATGATAATGAATGATAAAATGGAGCCAATTGTTATGGTTATGGTTCCGAGGCTATAAGGTTCTGAAAGTACATCGGTTAAATAATCTTTTAAAGGCCTGTAAACTTCAATCATATTCAAGAAAAACAGAAACCAAAAAATGAGAACAACGACTCTTAAAATTTTCATCAGTTTAATTTCCAAAGCTAATTTTCTAGAGTGATCAATTACAGCTTTTGAACTAAAATGTCTGTGAATTAAACTGGTTGATATTCCCTCAAGGATTAATAGTAAACTATAGAAAATAACGGTTATTACGCCTATATGGGTACATATTTTAAGAGTGATATCGGTTAGGTTGGTATAGCCTAAAATGTTTGACATAACGGCAATAAAAACCAGAATATAAATGACTGGACTTAATTGAATTAAAAATTTACTAAGCGGATTGACTTTAGAGTCGCTCATTTTGTAAAGTTTTTTGAGTAATAAATAAAGTGCTACTCCGATAAGTGTGGCTTCTAACAGGAGATAAATTCTGTAAACTCCTGGATGAAACCATAAAAATGTTTTTAGCGAATCGATAACATAGAAAAATGTAATAACATAGTATATGTTTTTAAACTGTGTTTTTATTTGTGGTCTAACAACGTACGAAGAGGCAATGATTAACCCTAGAATTAGAAAGCTTTCAAAAAGTTTAGGAGTCCCTGTAAAAAATATATTCCCAAGAAGTAACGATAGAAAAATGAATGTAGCGACCGGATGTTTTAAAATGACATCTTTAGAGATGAGTAAATTAGGGTCGTTTGTTACGAACTCATATTTCTCAAATCCTCGCTTTAAGAAATAAACAATTCCAAATAAGAACAAAATAAGAGCAAAGTAAAGATAAAAAGAGCTTTTGTTTACCTTAATAAAACTAACCAGTTCTTTAAAGCTATCGGAAGCGGTTTCTAAAACTGAGGTATTACTTGATTTTTTAGTTTTTGAAAACGATGTTTTCCATAAGGGTTCATTTCGCAGGTGAAACAAATCGTATGTTTCCGAGGTTTTAAGCGTTAATATTTCCTCCATAATTTCGTTAATCAATTCCACTTTAAAATTGATTTTCGATTCCAGTTTTAACGCTGTATTATTTTCTTCAATAATAGCTTCGTTTACAGTTTCAATGTCTTTTATTAAATCGGTAATACGTGTTAATATTTCCTTTGGAGCTTCTTCGTTTTTAGCATTTTCAAGTGTTAAATCCCATGTTTTATGATGTAATTCTATGGTTTCAAGAAGGCGTGTATTTTTGGATACATAGTTATTAACATCGTCCTCAATACCTGTTAAATAAATTCGGTTTCCATTCCACTTGGTATACAGGTTTTCAATTTTTTGTCTGTTAGGATTTGAGGTTAATACTTTTTGAGTTTGCTCCTGCTGTTTGTCTATATATTCAGCATATGTTGGGTACAGCGAATCCACCCTATGTACAGCTTTATTCGCTTCAAGTTTACGCTCAATAAGTTTTAAATCCTCATTCGTTTTTTGGATATTTTGAATAATGGCCGTTAACGGAATCGCCTTTGGAGCATTAACAATTAAAGAATCAATAGTATTTTCTGAGTCTTGCGCTTGCGAGGAGGTAAAACCAAAACATATCAGAAAAACTGAAAGTATTGTGGTTTTTATTGAAGCCGATGATAAAGTAAAATGCATAAATTTATAGTTGACCTGTGCTATAAATTTATGCATAAAAAGTTAATAAATTAAATGATTTAGGTCTTATAAATTAGCTCAATCAGGATGGTAATATGGGGTAACTGTAATATTATATGTTTATGTAATTTTAAAAGAGCTTTTAAAAAGGTATAAAATGAGTGATTTTCATTTAATTGATTTGTTCTGGTTGTATCAAGTTGATTAAGTAAAAAAATAACAGTAACATTGTAAGTATAATAATATAAGATATGTTAGAAAGGAAAACATTATTGGTTGTTGTGTTACTTTTAATAGTTGCATGTAGTAGTGAAAGCAATAATACATATAAGGCTGATAGTTCTGATATTGAAATCTATTTAACGTCTTTGGGAGTTATTGATAAAGAGTTTTTAAGTGAAGAAAATATATCGGTTTCTAATACCATTAATGTTATAATAGCAGAAGAAGTTGAATTATTATTTGTAGAGGTTTTTCTAGATCAAAAGTTATATAAAACATTTGATAAATCTACTTTTTCCTTTTCAATAGATACCAATCAAATGGATGATGGCATCCATTTACTTTCCATCCGATTCCATACAAATACAGAAGATGTAATAGAAAAATCTGTTAATTTTAAGATAGATAAAACAGGCCCTAAGTTAAAAAAGTCAGAAATTGATAAAATAAATGTTTGTAAAGAAACTTTAATACAACCATTAATTAGTGATGCTTTATCGAATGTAAAAAGTGTAAACGTGTTTTTAGACGATGAGTTAATCGCTCAATTTAATAATGAAACAGAGTATTCAGTTCTATTAAATCCTGAAAACTATAATTTGGGAACAAAATATTTAAAATTTATAATGACAGATGAATTTGAAAACGTTTCAAAAGATTCGTTAGAAGTTGATATTCAAGAAGGACTTTTAAGCATTAATTTTCCTGATAATTTTACAAGAAAGGATACTGATAAGTTTTATGTGATTTTATCTGATTCAGATGGGAATTTTATCGAAAGTCATACCCATTCTGACAAGGCAGAGATCCTTGATTTATGTGTTTCCGAAGTTTTTGATGAAAATAATAGTTATACCCTTAGTTTTGTTGAAGAATTTCAAAGCTCCATTTACCGTTTTTACATATACAGTAATCTTACAAAAGATAATGTTGGAGAAATATTAACATTTAAATCTCGGCCTAATTTTTTAAAAAATTCTATTTTAAATATTGACATTCCTTTTTATCAAAATGGCTACGAGATTAGTGCAAGAGGATTAGGTTATTCAATGATGAAGCAAAATGAAAATAGTATAATGTCAGGCCATTATACTACATCTTACAATGATAATTTAGGCTCCGAAAAAGTATTTGTTAAATATTATAATAAAAATAATTTAAACGATTATAAATGGATATTTTTAGATGATGTACAAAATCGAAATACTTTAAGTATTGAGGATTTTTCAGAAGATAACGTTGACTACAAGACCATTTTAGTTAATAATAACAATTATAATTTAGCACCGTTATTATATATTTATGGGTTTGAAAATGAAGCTCATTATAATACTATTAATGGGCATCAATTGTACGGTGATTATTTAGCAGATGGCATATATAATAGTTATAGATATTTTTATGCGAACATTTTTCACGAAACATTTTATACCCTTACTACAAGTAATTATTCTCATACAAGTAATTATTCTATACAGGGCATTGGGATACCTCCTCAAATTTTGGATGTTCCAGATGATATTGTAACCTGTAACTTTTCAAATAATAAATTGACTTTTTCAGGGTTGCCTGATTACGAAGTAGGGAGGGTTATGTTGAATAATAGAGATGTCGAAAATATTACGGCTATTTGTACTTTTAATGGGAAAGCTAATGAAATTAATTTACCTAAATTACCAGATCATTTGTTCTCTCAAAATGTTAGAGATGTATTTAATTCTTCAAGGCTAAATTTAGCTCAGGCGATGGCGGAAGATTACTCAGATTTTAATTCTTATGAGGATTATTTGTCTAAAGTACTGGTGACTTCAACACCGTTTTACATTTCTTCTGCTCAAAGGCAAAGAGTTTATTTTAATGCAAATGGTATATATAGTTATTTTCCTTTAACAGAGTTTCCTTATAATCAAGCCTTTTAATTTATTTTAAATTTTCTTTAAAAAAATCAATGGTTCTTTGCCAGGCTAAGGTTGCGGCTGCTTCATCGTACCTGGGTGTGGTATTGTTATGAAATCCATGATTTACGCCCGGGTAAATATAGGTTGTATACTCAATGTTATTGGCTTTTAAAGCTGTTTCGTACGCGCCCCATCCCGCGTTAACCCGCGTGTCTAATTCGGCGTACTGAATGAGTAACGGTGCTTTAATATTTGCAGTTTCTTCAGCTGAAGGTTGTCCTCCATAAAACGGTACAGCAGCCGATAAGGTTGGGACTTTAACAGCCATCATATTGGCTATCCAACCTCCAAAACAAAACCCAACCACACCAACTTTTCCATTGCAATCTTTATGATTTTTTAAGTAATGGTAAGCAGCAATAAAATCTTCGAGCATCTCATTTCGGTCACGCTGACGTTGTAAAGCACGACCGTCATCATCATTTCCAGGATAACCACCAAGTGGCGTTAAGGCATCGGGAGCTAAGGAAATAAAATCTTCTAAAGCTGCGCGTCTGCCAACATCTTCGATGTAAGGATTAAGTCCTCGATTTTCATGAACCACAATAATTCCGGGTAGTTTACCTTTAGCTTTTTTTGGTTTTGAAAGTAAGCCTTTAATTGTGCCTCCTCCATTAGGAGATTCATATGTAATATATTCTGAATTTAATTTAGGATCTTGCGGGTCAACCAACAAGGTGTCAATATAATTCGGCGTTATAAAACTTAGAAGGGAAGACACTGTAATACCGCCAACAGCAAAAACCGATAGTTTTTCAACAAACTGGCGTCGGTTTATTTTGTTGTGTGCATAATCGTCATATAAATCGAAAACTTCCTGATTAATATCTTCTTTTTTAAGTGGTTTCATTTTTCTGTTGTCTTATTAATTGATTTTCAGTGGTTCAAATGTTGAAATATAAATTTACAATATTTATATTTACTGTATGCACGAAAAATCAACATCATTTTCTATAAAGAACTGGAGTCAGGACGATCAGCCTCGCGAAAAATTGTTATACAAAGGAAAGTCGGCTTTGAGTGATGCCGAGTTAGTTGCTATTTTAATAGGTTCAGGAAATCGGGAAGAAAGTGCAGTGGCCTTATGTAAACGCATTCTGGCCAGTGTTGATAATAATTTAAGTGCTTTAGGAAAGCTGACGGTGAAACAATTAATGCAATTTAAAGGCATTGGAGAAGCTAAAGCTATTACTATTGCTGCAGCGTTGGAATTAGGACGACGAAGACGAGGTGAGGAGGCTTTAGAAAAAAAGCAAATATCTTCAAGTCTGTCGGTATTTGAGCTTATGCAACCCGTTATTGGAGAATTACAACACGAAGAATTCTGGATTATCTATTTGAATAATTCTAATAAAGTTATTCAAAAGAATCAGTTAAGCAAAGGTGGTATTACCGGAACTTTAGTCGATGTTCGACTTGTACTAAAAACAGCTTTGGAGGTTGGAGCAACAGGGTTAATATTAGCTCACAATCATCCATCGGGAACATTAAAGCCTAGTGAAGCCGACAAGCAAATTACATTAAAGTTAAAAGGGGCAGCACAAAGTTTAGATATTAAAGTGTTAGATCATCTTATTATAACAGAAAATGCATACTTTAGTTTCGCAGACGAGGGAATTCTGTAATTTAGCATAAATACTTCTCGTTATACCATATGCTGTTAGTTTATACCCATAAAATATCACCACGTTTAAAGTATGTTTTTAAGCATATATGTACCCGTATTTTAGGAGTTGAGGTCGATTTCACAACTCAGATAGAAAGCTTCATTGCACATGGTAGTCTAAAAATGTCTTATACCAAACAGCAGTTGGGCAATGAGTTTTTTATAAGAAGCCACGATATTTTATTCGAGCAGGGATTAAGCGATATTGATGTCAATGTACACACCTGGGAAGATACCAAAGGTTTCTTTTCGGCAGGAGATAAAAGTGCGATTCCTTTCGATATTTTTGCGGCTTCATTTTATTTGTTGTCGAGATATGAAGAGTATTTACCGCATGTAAAAGATCAATACGGACGCTTTCTAGCTACAGAAAGTATCGCTTACAAAAACGGATTTTTAGAACAACCGGTGGTTGATATCTGGGCATATAAATTCAGAGATGCGCTTCAAAAACAGTTTGAAGATTTTAAATTTCCAAAACGCGAGTATAGCATCAAACCAATTATAGATGTACCTACAGCTTATCATTTTAAGTTGAAGGGCGTCATGCGCGGTGTTGGCGGGACATTAAAGGAATTATTTCAGCTGAAATTTAAAACACTTTACATCAGGTTTATGGTAATCTTCGGGTTGCAACACGACCCTTACGATACGTTTAAATATATCATCAACAAACAAAAGCAAAGCAATTATAAGTTTTTGTTCTTTTTTTTACTTGGTGATTTTTCAACATTCGACAAAGGCACAAACCCAAACAGTAAACATTTTATTTCTCTAATAAAGCATGTTGCTGATTATTGTTATGTTGGGTTAAAAGCATCTTATTTTGCTCTTGAAAATGCTGAGGTTTTAAAAAAAGAAAAGATGCGTATGGAAGATATTTTAAATGTGCCTTTAAAAGCATCTCGCCAGTCGTTTTCAAAATTAAATCTTCCGGAGTCTTATAGAAACCTAATAGAGTATGAAATTCTGGAAGATTACACTATGGGATATGTAAATTACATGGGATTTCGTGCCGGAACCTGTACACCGTTTTTGTTTTACGATTTAGATTACGAGGTACAGACGCCATTAAAAATTAATTCATATCATGTGATGGATTATACCTTACTTAAACAACATTCGTTATTAGATAAGAAGAAAGCCCTAAATGAAATTATTAAACAGGTTAAACGGGTAAATGGTGAATTTATTCCTGTTTTTCATAATTACACGTTTAGTGATGTCGAGCGTTGGAAAGGCTTTAAAGAATTATTTAATATTGTTTTAGATTCGCCAAATGAAAATTAACGGAATTACAGATATATTTTTCGATTTAGACCATACTTTATGGGATTTTGACAAAAACTCAGAACTCGCTTTTGATAAGATTTTAAAGCTGAACAAGGTTGAAGTCGATTTACAGGAGTTTTTAACACATTACAAAGCGATTAACCTACAATACTGGAAATTGTATCGCGATGAAAAAGTCGATAAGGCTTTTATGCGCTTCGGAAGGTTGAATGATACATTTTCGGCGTTAAATATGGTTGTCGCAGAAGTAATTATTCATCAATTAGCAGAAGATTATATTACCTATTTAACCGATCATAATTTTCTGTTTGAAAACACGGTTGAAATCTTAGAGTACCTATCAGGTCAATATAATTTACATATTCTTTCAAATGGATTTGAAGAGGTTCAGACTAAAAAATTAATGAAGTCTAACATTAGTCACTTTTTTAAAACGGTCACAAATGGAGAAACGGTAGGAGTTAAAAAGCCTAACCCTAAAATTTTTCAACATGCCATAGAAAAGGCAAATACATCAATTGAAAAAAGTATCATGATAGGCGATGGATTTGAAGCCGATATACTTGGTGCTATGAGTATTGGTATGGATGTTATTTATTTTAATGAATTCAATCAGGAAGTAGAAGCTCATATAAAACAGGTAAATCACTTGATAGAGTTGAAAAAGTATTTGTAAATTATAGGGTATGCGATTTTAAGATTTTTTACGTTTCAGAAAATAGAAATAAATAACAAAACGTATATTTACTCAATCATAAAAAAATAATGCTCACAACATTTATAATTTCAAATTAACAGATATTACAACAATGAAAACTAAATTTTTATCACTCTTAATAATGTGTTTAGTGGCGGGTAGTGTGTTTGCTCAGGCAAATTTAAACGCTTATAAATATGTTATCGTTCCTAATAAATACGACTTTCTAAAAGAAAAAGATCAGTATCAGTTAAATTCGCTAACTAAATTCTTATTTGAAAAATACGGATTTAAAGCTTTAATGGAAGGTGAAACTTATCCTGACGATTTAGTTAAAAACCGTTGTTTAGCTTTAAAGTCTGATGCTTTGAAAGATTCAGGTTTGTTTAAAACTAAACTGACAGTTGAATTAAAAGATTGCAATGATGCCGTTGTGTTTACTACAAAGTTAGGGGAGAGCCGTGAAAAAGATTTTAACAGAGCCTACACCGAAGCATTAAGAGATGCGTTTACCGATATTGAGGCTTTAAATTATACCTATCAGCCAAGTGAAGCTATTGCGACTCAAACTACTGTGGCTGCAACAAGTACAGAACAGGAAATTCAACAGTTAAAACAAGAACTTGAAACTTTAAAAGCTAAAGAAGCAGAAAAAGCTGCGGCAGCAACTGTAGTTCCTGTTGTTGCTGTTGAAAAAGTAGAGCAAGTTAAAGATGAAAAGGTTGTTGAAGCCGAAGTAAAAGAAGTAATGAGTAGTGTGTTGTACGCTCAGGAAATTGACAACGGCTATCAGTTGGTAGATGCGACTCCTAAAGTGGTTTACAAAATCACTAAAACGGCTCAACCTAATTTATTTATGGTTAATGGAGAAAATGCCATTATCTATAAAAAGGGAGATGCCTGGATTATTGAGTACAACACTTCAGAAGGTACAAAACAGAAAGAACTTAATATTAAGTTCTAATTCAAATTATAAAATAAAAAAAAGGGAACCAATTGGTTCCCTTTTTTTTATTGGTCTAATACCCGTATTTATCTTTCCATCTCTGTTTTAAAAAGTCACGATGTGCATTTTCTCTCGCATTATTACCTGGGTCGTAAAGTTTTGTGTTTTTAATTTCATCCGGTAAAAACTCCTGAGGTGCAAAGTTGTTTTCGTAATTATGTGCGTACATGTAATTATCACCATAACCCAGCTCTTTCATAAGTTTGGTAGGCGCATTTCTAATATCTAAAGGCACCGATAAATCACCGGTTTGTTTGACCAGTTGCTGCGCTTTACCAATAGCCATATAAGCAGCATTGCTTTTAGGAGAACACGCTAAATAGGTGGCACACTGACTTAAAATAATTCGTGATTCCGGATACCCAATTGTAGATACAGCCTGAAATGTATTATTCGCAATAACTAAAGCTGTTGGGTTGGCATTTCCAATATCTTCACTGGCTGATATTAACAAGCGTCTGGCAATAAATTTTACATCCTCTCCGCCTTCAATCATACGTGCTAACCAATACACAGCACCGTTAGGATCACTACCTCGAATCGATTTAATAAATGCCGAAATAATATCGTAATGCTGGTCCCCGGTTTTATCGTAACGAACGGTGTTGTTTTGAATTTTTTGCAACACGTCGTCATCTGTAATGATAATATTATCCGATTCTTCAGAGTTAACTATCAGTTCAAAAATATTGAGCAGTTTTCTGGCATCTCCACCAGAAAGTTTTAAAAGGGCACTGGTTTCTTTAAGTGTAATGTTCTTTTGAGACAAATAGGTGTCTTCCTTAATGGCACGCTGTAAAAGCGTTTCTAAATCGGTTTTTTCAAAAGGTTTTAAAATATAAACCTGACAGCGCGATAATAGCGCAGAAATAACCTCGAAACTAGGATTTTCGGTAGTCGCCCCAATTAAGGTTACCCAGCCTTTTTCAACAGCTTGTAATAACGAATCTTGTTGCGATTTACTAAATCGATGAATCTCATCAATAAACAAAATTGGGTTTTTCGTTGTAAACAACCCGCCGCTTTGTTTAGCTTTATCAATAACCTCACGAACATCTTTAACACCAGAACTAATAGCACTTAAGGTGTAAAACGGTCGGCCAGATTCCGACGCAATAATATTAGCCAGTGTAGTTTTTCCAATACCCGGAGGTCCCCAAAAAATCATTGAAGGAATCAAGCCTTGTTTAATCTGGTTGGTTAAAACACCATGCTCGCCAACCAGATGAGTCTGGCTAACGTAGTCCTCTAAAGTTTTTGGTCTTAAACGCTCTGCTAATGGTTCATTCATAGCTGTAAAATTAAAGCAATTTTTTAAGTTATTGGCGTGCCCTTGCAAAAAAGCAAAGTTGGTTTTTTCTCTATATATTTTTTGAAATTTCAAAAAAGGATGCCGCTACAATACCTCACGCAAGTTATCTGCCAATTTAGCATTACCGATAAAATTGGTTAACAATTTGCTATATTTAGTCCTATGAAGCAGCATAGACATTTCCACTTTTCAACAAGCGTTATTGCATACCCCATATTTTTTGTGCTTATAATTTGGGTTATGTTTTGGGCAGATGTTCGATTTGGATTGCGACTGAGTAAATTCGGAATTTATCCGCAGACCTTAAAAGGATTAAGAGGTGTTTTGTTTAGTCCGTTTATACATGGAAGCATAAAACATCTTGCTCATAATTCGGTACCCTTACTTGTGCTAAGTTCTGCCTTGTTTTATTTCTATCGGCCAATTGCATGGAAAGTGATTGGTTACGGTATTCTCGTATCGGGATTTTTAACCTGGTTCATAGGCAGACCCTCATATCATATTGGAGCCAGTGGACTCATTTATGTTTTGGTAAGCTTTATATTCTTTAAGGGGGTTTTTGCCAAATACTACCGATTAATTGCTTTATCGCTTTTAGTGGTTTTTCTTTACGGTAGTATGATTTGGTATACCTTGCCTATAGAAAAAGGGATTTCGTGGGAAGGACATCTTGCCGGGTTAATAACAGGTTTATTATTTGCTTTTATTTTTAAAAAGTCTATTGCCAAACCTAAAAAATACGTTTGGGAACAACCCGATTATAACGAAGATGACGATCCGTTTTTAAAACATTTTGATGAAAACGGAAACTTTATAGAAAACCTCGAACCGGAAATAGAGGAGGAGGAATCTATAATAATTCGATACTCATATAAAGAGTATAAAGAGAATGACGATTAGCTTATTTTAAACGTTGTCTTACGGCTTCGTATAAGAAGGCACCACAAGCCACAGAAACATTTAAAGAACCTATTTCTCCTAATAAAGGTAGTTTAGCTTTAGCATCCACAACTTTTAATGTAGACGGATTAATACCACGATCTTCCGATCCCATAATAATGGCACATGGTTCTGTAAAATCTACATCGTAAAGGGTGGCATCAGTTTTTTCGGTTGCCGCAACGACTTTAATACCTGAAGCCTGCATATAGAACACAGCATCTTTAATGTGATCTACTTTACAAATAGGAATTTTAAATACAGCACCAGCACTGGTTTTAATGGTGTCGCCATTTACTGGGGCACCACCTTTTTTCTGAATGATAATACCGTTAACACCAGTACATTCAGCCGTACGGATAATGGCTCCAAAATTACGTACATCACTTAATTGATCCAATAAAAGAAATAAAGGTGTTTTTCCCGATTCGGTTACCTGCAAAACTAAGTCCTCTAAATCGTAAAAAGCGATTGGTGATATTTGTGCAACAGCACCTTGGTGGTTTCCTTTGGTAAGGCGGTTTAATTTTTCAACAGGAACATACGACGAATTAACAGCATTCTTGCGAAGTACAGATTCTAGTTCGGTAAACAAGTCACCTTTTAATCCTTTTTGAAGGAATACTTTATCAATTGTTTCGCCAGCATTTATAGCTTCTATAATGGCTCTGATACCAAATATTTGTGTTTGTTCTTGCATGGCGCAAAGGTATAAAAAAACCACTTCACATTTGAAGTGGTTTTTTAATTACTTTATAACTGTTGAAATTTTAATTGGTGTCAAAATCAGTTGATTCACTAGACCCAAAATCTCCCCCACCAGAAGCCTTTACAGTTCCATCAATAGTAAGGGTATAAGTCCCGTTAGCGGGATAACTTAAACCATCACCATAAACATCTTTGATAGTGAAAGTGTAATCTCTACCAGAACAAAGTGTTATGCTTTCAGTCGCAGAAACTTGCCCATCAGCATAACCTCCTCCAGAAACAACAACACCTCCAAGAGCATCTGTTATTTCCCAAGAGGTTTCACTACCATACCCATCAAAAGTAATAGCTAAAGATCCTGAAACTTCAGTACAGTTTTGAATATATGATACAGTGGTAGAATTACCAACAGAATTTATACCGTCATTTTCAATATCAATAACAAGATTATTAACACCTATCCCTAAATTGTTATCAGATAATGTTACTGCTATAACCCCTTCATTGGTGCCTTTAGGAATAGTAACTGTTGAAGGGACTTCATAGGAACCATCTGCGGCTCCTGAACCATCAACAATTATATTAAAAGTCTTGTCAGAGCCAGCGATACTACCTGTATATACTGTAACATCTAAAGTTGTCGTGCCTCCTACATCAACTCCCGTAGAATAAGCTGTTTTTGCGAAGGTAATATATTTCAGTTCCGGTGGTAAATAAGTGTCTTCACAGTTTTGTAGTGATGCTCCTGTTATAAGCATCATTAATATATATGCTAGTTTTTTCATAATTTAAAATTTAAGTTTATAAAGTACTAGTTATTTTGAGTACTAATAAACGGGTTATTTTGAATTTCTGATTCAGGGATTTCGAATGTCATTCTTTCATCATCATAAGAAATAGGAACCCCTACAAATGACAAGTGATTTGTTCCTCGAGTTCTGGTTTCTTTATTTCTTTTCATAGATAAATAACTTTTTCCTTCCCCCCATAGTTCTATTCTCGTTTGAAGTTTTATTTCGTCTAATAAAGCAGCTCCAGACAAAGCATCTACATAAGAAACGTCTGGTAATCTATGTGTTAAAATGGCTTTTAAGCTAGTTTTAGCATCCCCTTCCGCACCTTCTTTAGCAGAAGCTTCGGCATTTAATAAATACATCTCTGCAACTCTCATATAAATGTAGTCAGCCACAACAGAGGTTGCTGCTCCGAAAGGAACCCTACTGGCGTCATAAAATTTGAAGTTAGGTTGTAGGTATCTAGCTGAAGCTGTATTATCGTAAAATTGGCCTTTTCTTACATCATCAGCAGGGATGGCATCATATAATGCTTTGTCGATAACTTTATAATCGCCATAAGCTGCATAACTATAAGAAAAGTAGTCCATTTGTCCCCACCAAGAAACAAGGTCTAATCCAGAATCTATAGTAATGTCAGCTCCCCACATCCAGCCAGGTGTGTTTACGTCATTAAATCCGCCTAAAACTTCTTCTTCATTCATAAGTGTAAATGCTCCACCTGAAATTATTTCTCCTGTCAAAGTTTTTACTTTATCGTTTTGTCCCATTGCTCCATAGACGTATGCTAAAATACCTTTGGCAACATCTTGATTAATTTCAATTTTGCTGGCTCTTTGATATCCATTTAATAATGATATAGCAGATACCAAATCACCTTCAATTAAGCTGTAAATTTCGGAAGCAAGAATCTTTGGCCCATTTTGATCTAATAAATCATCGTATACAGGTAAAATTTCTTCGCTAGGATCATAAGTTTTTTGAAAGTATTGTGCTAGATAGAAATAAGAATGAGCTCTTATCGCTTTTGCTTGACCCATGATATATTTGTTTTCATCTAAATCAGGAACAATATCATTACCTCCTAATGCATCGATTACTGTGTTTGCAGATCTAATAATACGATAGTAATAACGCCATACCTGATAGTTGTCTGTATATGTATAGTCTTGCGTACATTGATACTCTGTAATACTTGCTCTGTACCAACCATAAGTACTTACGGAAAGAGCCATGTCGCTGGATAACATATCAGCAAAAATATCATAACCTTTTTGACCGAAATCGTCATGTCCGGTGGTGCCTCCAGTGCCTGTTTCAAACATAAGGGCATAAATCCCTGTCATTGTCCCACGAATTACATCTGGATTTTTAGATGCGGCATCTGCAATTTGGTCTGTGTTAATTACTCTAGAAGGTTCTTGTTCTAAAAATTCTTCACTACAGCTATAATTAACAATTAATGATGCTGCAGCTAATGCATATTTTATTATATTTTTCATTGTCATTTTTTTTAAAATTTAACTCGAACACCCATTGTGAATGTTGTTAAAGGAGCATATAATCTACGACCCGTATTACCAGTTTCGCTTGTTGTAGGATTAAATCCTTCACGTGCAGATTTAACAAATAAATTGTCTCCAGATGCCCAAATATTAACACTACTAATTCCAGAATCAGCAAGGAATTTTTGAGGGAAGTTATACCCAATCATAGCGTTGTTTAGTGCTATATAATCGGTTTTTGTTAAAAAACGAGTAGATGTTGCTGTACTGTTTTGATCGTAACCATCAGAAAGCCTAGGAACATTTGTAATATCTCCTGGTTGCATCCATCTATCAGCAATGTCAGAGTGGTAGTTGTTTCCCAGAGTACCAAAACGGTCACTCATTAACTCACCATATTGCGCATCGTACGCCCATCCTCCAATACTATATGTAAATTGTGTTGAGAAAGTCCAATTTTTTAAACTAGCTCCTAATCTAAATGCACCTCTAAGGTCTGGGATAGCACTTTTGTTAACATACACTTGTGTTGCATCAGCATAAGTATGTGTCGTTGTTTTTTTGATGTTTGCATCTGCAACTCTTTTTTCATATTCTACAATCGAGCCTGTTTGGTTAGGTTCGTCTCCATCAACAACAGAAAAATCACCTTCTCCAGAATCTAAAATGCCATTGTCATTTTTGTCATCATAGTATTGGTACCACATAGGACTACCATCCGCAGGATCAACACCAGCCCATTCTCTCATGTAAAAATCGAAAATAGAACGTCCTTCTGAATAACCGTAATAAGTGGCTGAATTATCTAAATATTTAGGGGCACCAGTTGCAGGATCGATAGGCATTGCTGTTAATTTATTAGCTAAGATTTCTCCATTAAAGCCTAAGTTTAATTTGAAATTTTTAGTATCTACTAAATGAGTAGTAAGGTCAAATTCTAAACCTTGATTGGTTAACTCTCCATCGTTTACTTTTATTATAGCAATACCAGCAGAAGGACCTACGCGACGATCGAAAAATTGATCTACCGTACGTTTTTGATAATAATCAATATTTCCATCTAAGAATGTGCCTAAAGAGAATTCAAGTCCGGCCTGGAACATTTTTGATGTTTCCCAAGTTAAATCAGGGTTACCGTTATCAGCAGGTGAAATTGCAATTCCTCCAACGTTAGATGTGTTATATGTGTCATAACCATCATAGTATGAAATTCCATCCTGATCACCGGTAATTCCATAAGAAGTCTTTAACTTTAAGAAAGTTAAGAAATCACTTTTAAGAAAATCTTCATTAGATGCTACCCAGGCAGCTCCAACTGAACCAAACGTTCCCCATTTATCGTTAATAAATCTAGAAGAACCATCTGTACGTATAGATGCTGTTAGGTAATATTTGTCTTTATAATCATAATTGATTTGTGAAAAGTATGATTCTAAAGTTGTTCCTTCGCTAAAGCCACTTGGAGGGCTTAAGTTGAATAAAAAGTTATCTAATTCTAATAAACCATCTACAACAACTAGAGCTTTTGATTGAGATGTTTGCTTTAATGTATATTCTTGAGATTCATGAGCTCCTAAAACTTCAAATGAATGATCCCCAAACTGTTTTTTGTAACGTAGTAATTGTAAAAAGTTACTAGATATTCTTTCGCGGTCTCTGGCAAATAAGCTACCTGGATTCTCACCGGTAGATGAGCCTCCGTAAAAAGGGTTTCCATAATTGTGATAGCGTTCTATAGAATATTGCATTCCATAACGAGTCTCAAAAGTTAAATCCTCAGTGAATTTAATGTTCATTGAAAAATTTCCTGAAACCTCATGTCTTTTAAATCCAACTTTATCATAAGAAGCTGTACCTATAGGGTTTAAACCGTCAGCATTGTTTCTAGCTCTATAACCAGATATATTACCAAAATCGTAAACATATCCACCAAATATTGGGTCGTTTACTAATTGGTAATTATCATCTCTTAAATAAACAGGAAAGATTGGAGCCATTTTATCTGCAAATTCGAATAAGTTTTCAGAACCAACCGTTTGTCCATTATTTTTACTTTCAGCATAAGCATAGCTAATATTGGCTCCAACGTTAAGCCAGTCTTTAATATCTGAATCAAGGTTTAATCTGGAAGTATATCTATCATACCCCGTATTTATAGCATAGCCGTCATCATTTAAATAACCTAAAGAAAAATAGTACTTAGATTTGTCATTTCCGCCTCCCATACGTAAGCTACCTTCATTACGATATCCAGAGTCAAAAGCGGCGTCAGAATATAACATCGGAGTGTAACGTCTGGTTACACCTTCGCGAACTTTATGTGTGGCCGGGTCTATTAATTGACCTGGAGTATCAACATTCCACATATTGTAACCTGGATCTAAATAACCTGCACCAAAAAAATTTGCATTTGTGTAGCTTACAGGATCAGCTTGCCCAGAAATAACAGCTCTATTATATAATCCTTCCCAAGCATAACCAATATATTCTTCAGGAGATTTAATAACGTTATAACGAGGAATTATTTGTGTATTAATACCTGACTTAACTTCTGCCTCAATATAGGTGTCTTTACGAGAACCGTTTTTTGTTGTTATTAAAATAACCCCGTTAGCCCCTCTGGAACCATAGATAGCAGTAGCTGTAGCATCTTTTAATACAGTGGTGCTTTCTATATCTGATGGATTTATGGAGTTAAGTACTCCAGAAGAGTAGGTGTTACCATCAGAATCTCTATCAGATGAAATTAAAGGGACACCATCTACTACGTATAATGGATTACGGTTTCCGTTTACAGAACCAAAACCTCGAATTCTTATTGTAGAAGTCGTTCCTGGTTGTCCGGATGTATTAATAACTGTAACGCCCGCTACCTCACCTGCTAAGGCTTGAGATAAATTGGAAACGTTTTTTATTTCTAAATTTTCACTGGTAACCGTTGTTGCTGTACCAGCAAAAGATTGTTTGGTTGAAGTTCCATAACCTACAATTAAAACTTCTTCTAATTTTGCTGCATCTTCTGTCATGGTTACATTAATTGTATTTGAAGACCCAACCACAATTTCTTGGCTTGTATATCCAACAAAGCTGAATATCAAAGTAGCACCTTGACTTGCTTTAATTGCATAATTACCATCGAAATCTGAAGAAACCCCAGAAGAAGTTCCTTTAACTAAGACTGTAGTTCCAGGTAAAGGTAAACCAGTTTCATCTGATACCGTTCCTGAAATTGTCTTTTCCTGTGCAAAAGATAATTGCACAACAAACGCTAATAGTAGCGTTAGAATTCCACTAAACTTTGTTTTCATTTTATAATTATTTGAATTAGTCAAAACCAAAAATCTTAATAAAATCTTAATAAAACAAGTAAGAAGCTGTTAAAAATCGATATAAATATTTGTCTTTGTTGTTATTGTGGAATATTTTTAAAAAAAAGAAGGTCGAATAAATTAATTTATACGACCTTCTGAGGTTTGTTTTAATTATATTATTACAATCGAACTAATTTTTGTAAAAATTCTCTTGTTGCACCTGCACCTCTGAAGTAACCAACGGTTAATTCAACAATGTGATGACCATCTGGACTTAATGTTCTTTTATTTGTAGTTTCATCACAAGTAACCATTTCGAATTGACCACCAGCACAAGTCATGATTGGTGAACCATTCAATAAGGTGTCTTCACCTTCAGGATCCTGCGGTAAAACAGTTATTACTCCTGTAGCTTCGTCTACTGTAAAATAAAAATCATTATCGTCTGGCCAGAATGCAATTCCTTCGTGTCTGTAAAGACCAGGAGCTATTGCTGCGATTACATAAGTAGATCCTGCATAACTACTTCTGTAAGTTCCAGAGTTCCAGTATTCACCAACTTCGGCTTCATAAGTTCCTGCCAAGGTGTTTGCGTCAAGAGCTTTAACGGTTAAAACAATTTTATTATTCTCAGCTATAGATTCAGTAGATTCTACAATTTCAAGTACAATATCTTTAAAATCAAAAGGAACTAAAGGTTCTGTTAATACTCGAACCGAAGCATTTACAGTTGTCTCTCCAGCAGGAATAGTAAATGTTTTTGTAGGTAATTCAAATTCTACTCCTTCTTGCAATTCAGATTCTGTGCTAGTTGCAAGTGTTAGAACCAAATCTTTATCTAAAGGTACATTTCTTCCTCCATAAAAGGTAATTGGTATTTCATAATCAACTGGAGTGTTTTCAGCATCTTTAATAATGTTAAGTTCGTCTGTAGTGTTAACAAATGTTGCTAAAACAGGACCTTTTCCAAAATCAGTTTCATAGTCGTCTAGTATTTCATTACATGAATTTAAAACAACCATATTGCTAATTAAAGCCAGAACTAAAAATGTTCTTATATGTTTTATATATTTTTTCATCATCAATTTTTTTATTTCCAAAACGGATAGTTAGTAAATACATCGTCACTAGATTGCGCAGGAACATTATCACTATTTCTTGCAATTTCAGAACTAGGATATAATAGTCTTACAGGTCTTGTTCCTGGTGATTCTACAGGAATTGGTAACCCACTAGGGTATCCAGTTCTTGTTAAATCAATCCATGATTCGATAGAAGAAGTTCCATTTAAAGCAACCCATTTTTGAGTAATAATAGCCTCTATTTTATTTGGTGAGTTATCCCAAGAAACGTTTAATATAGGTTGATCGTAGTAATCTTCAGCATCTGTTGTAACACCTAAGTAATCAAATGAAGCTTCAATTGCCGATTCATATAAGTCTCTGGCTACGCTATCGCCACCTGAAATATAACCTCTTACAACTGCCTCGGCTTGGATAAATAGCGCTTCACTTAGAGTCATAACCACTTGATCTTCCTCTGCACTTACTAAAAGACCTGGACCAACTTTAGAAACATCTTCAGAAGTGAATCCGGTACCTGGTAGTGTTGTGATTTGTTGAGTACCCTTAAATGCTCCGCTCGCAGAAGCTGGGGCGTATAAGCGAGATAATCTTGGATCGTTTGTTGTCGTTTCTAAATAAGTAATAGCGTATTCTGAAGCTACAGTATAATCACCTCTACTATTTTGAATTCCTGTTACAGCTGTACGATAATAATCCCAGAAAGGTTGTTGTTTGTTAGCTGAAGAGGAATAACCAGGATTAGCAGCAACATCACCCGTAATGTATCCTCCACCGTTTGCATCAATTGAAGCTATTTGGTTTGTGATATAGCTATCTTGACCAGTATTGCTTAGGCGCACTAACATTCTTAGTTTGATAGTGTTAGCAAATTCAACCCAATGATCCATATCTCCACCATAGATAATATCTTGAGTTCCTGGATCTACGGCATTGTCTGGTGCATTTTGTATTAAATCTACAGCAACAGCTAAATCTTCAATAACAGATTTGTAAACGGTTTCCGCATCATCGTAAGCAGGTGTTGTATTTTCGCCTCTTAAATTAGCTTCAGTATAAGGAACATCACCGTATAAATCTACTAATAATTGATATTGAAATCCTTTGATAATTTTACAAATTGCTTTGTAGTATGAGTAATCTACTGCACCGGTAGCATCCTCATAAGTTTCTACATATGTTAAATCTTTAAAGATACCGGCATATGATGTTTCAAAAATTGTAGTAAAGTCACTTGAAGTGAAATTGTATCTAGAATAAATGGCGTTAGCAGACCAGTTTGAAGGAGTCGACCAGTTTACAACTAAATAGTTCCCTAATGTTGTCATAGTTCTTGCATTTAGCGCAACGAAACTTTGTTGAGCTACTGGCAATGTCAAACTTGGAGTAGAAATAGCAGGATCGTTAGGGTTGTCATTAACGTCTAAGAAATCATCACAACTTACACTTAGAAACGCTAATGCGAACAAGAATATGATTGTTTTTTTCATCTTTATATTTTTCATAATTTTTTTTTTAGAAGGTTGCGTTTATACTTAAACCAAACTGTCTTGTAGGAGCTGTTTGTTGTTGCGTACCAAAACCTACAGCATTACCTGTAGTGTAGTTAAACTCAGGATCTGTATAAACATTATCTTTTGGACGTAGTGTTAATAAGTTTCTACCGTACACTCCTATAGCTAAATTGCTCATTCCAATGGCATCTAAAGTTTTATCTCCAAAATTATAAGACAGAGAAACTTCTCTTAATTTAAGAGTAGTAGCATCAGTTACATAATTTTCTTTTACTTCATTGTAGGCATCCCAGAAAGCATTACCACCACCAGAAGTTAGTCTATTTTCGTTTGCAATGTACCCCCCATTTCCGTCAGAATAAGAGGAATTAGGGAATACAAAAGGTTGTCTGCCTGCAGTAGCACTATGTTTTGTTAAACCTGTAAACTCTAAAGCATCTACTAGGTTATTGTAAAACACATGCCCTGTTCTATACTCTGCAACTGCGTATAAACTAAAGTTTTTAAAACGGAAACTAGTATTCATACCTAAAATATAATCTGGTGTTGTTTTACCTTGGATTTGGTTTTGAGTATCCTGAATAGGATCTCCATCAGCATCAACTATAACACGACCTTCAGGATCTCTAAGATAAGAACTTGTTTTTAATAAAGGGTAAGGTTGACCAACTTGAGCAACAATTTCGGCTCCATAACCCGCACCATCAGCATAGTAAGATCCGATACCAATTTCATCAACACCATCCGCTAACTCAAGTACTTCAGAATGGAAATAAGCATAATTACCACCAATATCCCATTTAATTTTATCGGTTAAAAGAACGGTTGCGTTGAAATCGAACTCAATACCTTTATTTTCAATTTCTCCAACGTTGATTACTGCAGATTCTGCACCAGATGATAAGGCTACATCGATTGGAACAATTTGATCGGTAGAATTAGACTTATAAACAGTAATATTAGAAAGTAATCGGTTGTTAAAGAAACCTAACTCTAAACCAGCTTCTAATGATGCAGTAAACTCGGGGCTTAAGTTAGGCGAAGCCACTCGACTAGCTTGGGTTAAACCAACTGTTGAGCCGTAAGGGAAATTTGCTGGAGCTGAAAAAGTAGATGAAGTTTGGTATGCTCCTGGGTCATTACCTGTCTTAGTATAGTTTAATCTCGCTTTTAAATAATTAATTCCTTTATCAGAAACCATTCCTGGGAAAGCATTTGTTGCTACAAAAGAAAGTCCTGTACCCCAATAGAAAAATGAGTTATTGTCTTGAGGTAAAGAAGAAGACCAGTCATTTCTACCAGTACCAGTAAGATAAAGATAATCTTTAAATCCTAAAGTAGCTTCACCATAAACACCAGTTTTTCTGTAGTTTGAAGTGTATTCGCTTCCGGTTAAATCGCCAGTTCTTGTAGATACATTGTAAAAATCAGGAATAATTAAATCACCACCTGCAACACTTATAGATTTAGAATCTTGTATTCTTACGTTTTGTCCTATAGTTGCTTTTAAGTTAAAATCTTCAGATAAATCTTTATTCATTTTTAAAAGGAAATCTGAGTTTACTCTTGATGAGTTAGAAGAACCATCTGAAGTTTCAGCTCCATAAGGATCTATTTCTGAATATACGTGATCTAAGTGAAATGCGTAAGTAAATGCATCGTATTCTCTTTTAGAGGTAGAAGCACTTCCTGTGTATCCCATTTGTAAAGTAGCTGTTAACCAATCTGTAATGTTATAATCAGCAAAAGCTAATACATTGAACTCATTATAATCAGTTTTATTTCTTCGAGCATCAACAATGAAGTAAGGGTTTTCGTAGAATCTGAAATAAGACACCTCATTTCTTGTAAATTTACCTGTTTGCCAGTTTTTAATTTGATCGAAAGGAATGTGTAGAGGTGTGTTGATAATAGCCCAGTATAAAGGTCTTCCTTGACGACCTGTTCCTACAGTATTACTGTGGTTTCTGTAGAATGATAAGTTACCACCAACATTTAATTTGTTAAGTGATTTGCTAGCTTTTAACCTGAAATTTGTTTGGTTGAAAGCATCTTTAGGAACAGTACCTGTTGTATTTGTTTGGTCAAGAGATATATAGAAAGTACTATCGTCATCCCCACCACTAGCACTAACACCGTGTCTTAGAGATGTTCCTGTAACAAAGAAATTTTTGTAGTGATTTTTAATTGGAGAATAAGGAACTTGCCATACTTCACCATTGTCTAACGTTTCAGAGGCATCTACTAATTGACCATCGAATCTTGGTCCCCAAGCCACATTTTCTAAAGGATACAGTGTCCCATCAGGAAATCCACCAACTCCAAATTGATCCTGTACTTCTGGTAAATAAGAAACATTTTCAAACTGTACTGAACCGTGATATGAAACTTTTAAAGGCCCTTTACCTAATTTAGTAGTTACTACAACCACACCATTAGCTGCCTCAGAACCATAAAGAGCGGCAGCATTTGCTCCTTTTAAAACACTAATATCTTCAATATCGTCTGAGTTAATGCGGTCTAAAACTCCACGTGAAGAAGGGAAACCATCAACAACAATAAGTGCTTGGTTGTTTCCTAATAAAGATCTGTTACCACGTAATACAACTCTGGTATTAGGATTAACACCATTACTAGTTGTGTTAATTTGCATACCTGCAATTTTACCAACCATTGCTGTAGCAACGTTAACAGCTCTGGTTTGAGTAATTTCCTCAGTTTTTAACTGTGATACGGAGTAAGATAATTCTTTAGGGTTTTTCTTAATACCTAAAGCTGTTACTACGACTTCTTCAAGTGCAGCTGCATCTTCTATCAAAGTAACATTAATTGAGTTGGACGAACCAACTACTAAGGATTTAGATGAATACCCAACAAAACTGAAAATAAGGGTAGCCCCTTGACTTGCATCAATCGAGTATTTTCCATCGAAATCGGTTGAAGTACCTGTAGTTGTACCTTTTACTAAGACAGTTGCTCCGGGCAATGGTAATCCAGATTCATCTGAAACCACACCTGAAATTGTCTTTTCCTGTGCAAAAGTTAATTGCACGACAAACGCCAGTAATAGCGTTAGAATTCCACTAAACTTTGTTTTCATTTTAAAATTATTTGAATTAGTCGGGGGCTAAAGTGATAATAAAAAGTTAAAAAAACAATAATTAAAGGTTAAAAATTAATTTTCACTTGTTTAATTAAAGTATTCTAATATTAACTTTTTATAAAAAGGGAATATGATAAAAATTGTACATTTTAATGTCTGTTTTATGGTCTCTATTCAATTTTTATGCTTAGCGGATTTTGATTTTAAAGGGTAAATACGTTTAGATATAAATTTTTTTAATATTTGTTTGGAATGGGAGTTTCAAAAAGTGAAAATTTTATTGTTATTTATTTCTTATGTCATATTTAAAAAAGAAATAATTACAATGTAATGAAATATAGATTGTTGAGAGAAGTTTTTTTCTTTTTACTAAACCATTTGTAAGAATAATATTGTTTTATGTGCTATTGTATAGGTCTATAATTGGTTCTCTATATTTTCAATAAAAAAAAGCTACTCTAGAGTAGCTTTTTTTTATTGAATTTGATTTTTTTTTTAAAATTTGTCGAAAAACAATTTTGTTTCTGCCATATCGCCTCCAATAGCAGTAGAAGCTTCTTGGTAATTATCGCCATTAATGGTTTGTTCAACAATAGGGTAGGTGTATCTGTTAGGGAATCCAGATACAGCTTCTTCTGGTTCGGCCATAGCTGGAAAATCCATTATTCTAATAGATAACCATGCTTCAACACCTCTATTAAATAAAGAAATCCAACGCTGTGTACCTATAACCTCACGCCATGTTTTTGTAGCAGTTAGAGTTGTGTAGTCCACGGTTGGCTGTGCTAAATATGTAGTGGCGTCTGTTGTAGAGCCACCCCATTCAAGAATAGAAGCCGTTATACCAGCAGCGTAATGGTTGGCTGCTGTGTCCCCTGTGGTGTATCCTCTTGCTGCTGCTTCTGCTAATAGAAATTGAACTTCGGAATAAGACATGATTACTCCGGGAGCATTGGCTTTTGCAACTTCTTCGGATAATGGTGAATGACTGGCATAAGATGATGGTGAACCGATATCTCCTCCAACATAATCACCATCTACCGTTTGTAACCATAAAGGTCTTCTTGGGTCATTTAGATTATTTAATATATCGGTAAGTGTAACTGCTGCGACAAAATCGTTACGTCCACTTAAGACTACTTCTTTATGTACAGGGTGTGTGTTTGGAGCAGCTGATAAATATTGCATATTAGCATTTTGATCGCTATTTGTTATTAACCCAGAACTTATAGCGTCTTCAACTGTTGTTTGTGCAAAGCTATTATCAGCATCAGCTAGTACTATCCCCATTCTTAATTTTAGAGAACTGGCAAATCTTTTCCAGCTGGCTACATCCCCATCAAAAATGTTATCTTCTTTGTTAATGAAGCTATCCTTTGTTGTGTCCAAATTATCTATAGCAGTAGTTAATCTTGAGATTAAATCTTTATAAATAGTCATACCATCGTCGTATTTAGGTGATAGTATATCTATATTTAATGCTTCAGAGTAAGGTACATTTCCGAATGTTTCTACTAAATGAGCAAAGGTGTACACTTTTAATATTTCAATAATAGTAAGTTTATTGTCTGTAAATGTAGCTTCCTCGTCACTTAAATAATCGGTTTCAGAAATGATTTTTTCGGCTTCATCGAAATCCTTTAATACATCACGATACATGGCACTCCATAGATTTTCAGGAATGGTACGTGTTACCTGGTCGTAGTTACTTTCATCGGTATATGTTGTTTCCTGGAGAAACTGTGACCAAAGTTTGGTATTATTTTCATTAACCTCCAACGTTGTTATTTGGTCAACCAGAGCTTTTTGAGCACTTGTAAATAAGGATTCTCCAGATACTGAATCGGGATCCTTAATGTTTTTATTCAAGTCTTCTAAGTTGTTTGAGCACGATGCAATAATTATTGCTGTCGCTATTAATATTATTTTTTTCATAGTAAATTTTTAAAATTGTAATTTAACATTAAACCCAAAGTCTCTTGTAGAAGGTAATGAACCTGTTGAGTACCCTTGTAAGTTACCTGCCCCAAGACCAGATTCAGGATCGGCATGAGGTAAGCTTTTGTCAATTATCCATAGGTTAGAGCCTACAAACCCTAGGCTTGCTCCAGTAAAGAAGGTGTTTTTTAATAGACTTTCAGGAAATGTGTAAGTGAGAGTTACTTCTCTTAATTTCACAAATCCCGCATCATAAGAAAATGCTTTGTCGGGTAAACCTCTTCTATAACCAAAAGCGCCATATCTGTTAGCGTTTATTCTAGTTTCATTTACAGAACCATCTGGATTAACACCTTTATTAATAAAACCACCACTATCGGAACCGTAATTGCCAGGTGTTCCGGTTATTGGGTCTCTTACAGGATTTCCAAGGTCGTTAGTAAATGCAGTTTCGGTATATAAACCTGTTGCTAATCCGTAATATTGGTCAAGAGACCAGATGTTACCACCTTTCTGAATATCAATTAAGAAACCTAAAGTAAAATTTTTATAGGTAAAGCGGTTGCTTATACCCATTAACCATTCTGGGTTACTGTCGCCAATAACATTATCGGATGTAGATGTTTTTAAATATTCACCGGAGTCTGGATCAACAAGTCTGGTTTCTGGGCTTGGATTGTCTGGGTCTAGATAAGTGTAGTCAGTTCCGTATATTACACCATAAGGTTCACCAACTTGAGCATTTATGGTTACGCCGCCTTGGAAATCTCCTAATTGTAGTGTTTTTAGACCTTCAGGTAATGCTAGAACTTTGTTACGGTTACGTGTCCAGTTAATATTTATGTTCCAGACAAAATCTTCGGTTTGTATTGGTTTACCATTTAAAGAAAATTCTACCCCTTTGTTCTCAATTTCACCAGCGTTTACTGTTTTGTATAGATAACCTGTAGATTCAGAAACTCGGACATCAACAATTTGGTCGATGGATTTAGAATTGTAGTATGCGAAATCGAAACCAACTCGACTTTTAAAGAAATTCATTTGTAGTCCAAACTCATAACTTTTTGTTCTTTCAGGTTTTAAATCTGGATTACTTTTTGTGTCGTTAACAGATGTGCTGGCTGATCCAAAAGGTGTATTTACATCGTAAAAGTCTTGAAGTCTGTTACGTCCTCTGGCTCCATTACCTACTTCTGCATAATTAGCACTAAACTTACCAAACGATAACCAGTCCTGATCTATAAGTTTACTGAATATGAAACTTCCTGAAACACCAGGGTAATAAAATACACTGTTATCTTCCGGTAATGTTGATACATGGTCTCTACGAATGGTGGCATCTAAAAAGTATGTGTCCATAAATCCGAAGGATAGACTGGCGTAAGTTCCATCTACACCATTTTTCCAAACTGTTTCAACAGGAAGTGCTAATGGGTCTCTTGTGTTTTTAAGAGTGTATAATCCAGGAACGCTAATTCCTCCTTGAGTAGCAGAGGTGAATCGGCTGAACTCAGTTCTATTGATATTAACCCCAAGGATACCTTTAATGTTAAAGTCATCAGTAATATCTTTATCTACATTAAAAAATAAATCATAGTTGGTTTCTGAAGCAAATATGTCTCTTCTTAGATATCCCGAATCAACAGTATTTCTGTTGATACTACCATCTCGTCCTGTTCCGATACCAAAATCGGCGGGTACACTTCCTACCTGACGTCTTTCTTCTTGTAGTTCATTATAAGTATCTGTAGCAATACGGCCTGTAACCGTCAACCATTCAGTTAAATCATAAGTTAGTGACATATTTCCTATAAAGCGATTTCTTTCATCGCTTTGGTAGTTTTCATAGCGAGTCCAATATGGGTTATCCCAATAAATAGGAGTTAAATCGTCAACGTAAGTTGGGTTCCAGGTAACGTTTCTTCTTGTTGCAAAATAAATATCTTTTTGATCTTGTACATCGACATTGGTTTGCCACCATTGTCGCATATTTCCTAGGATATTATCATTGTAACCGGTAGAGTTTCTTCCTAATCCGTTTGTTTTTAAGTAGTTTGCAAACGCAGAAGCATGGAGTTTTTCATTAAACTTATAACTTCCACTCATTGAAAAATTATGTTTATCTATAGAGCTGTTAGGTAGTAACCCCGTTTGGTCAAATTTGGTATAATTTAATCTAAATGTACCATCGTCACTTCCTCTGTCTAATGACACCGAATTGGTTAAGGTTACCGGTGTTTCGAAAAATGAAATAGCACCTCTGTTTCCTGCACTTACCCAAGGAGTTGCTTTACCGTAATTTGGGCTGTCTACATCGAAAGCATCCCATTGATAAACCAGTAGATTTGGATCGAAGGCTGGACCATAAGAAGCGTCTTCGCCTAGCCCCGCAACTAAATCTGGATTTCCGTCACCATCAATATCTTCATAATACCATTGGTCTCCGGGGCCATCATAATATGGTCCATATCCTGCACCATATTGATTTTGGTATTTTGGAAAAGTTGATTTATCTATAGAACCAAAAGTAACCCCTGAACTTACTGTTACTCCAAAACCTTTAGATTTTTTACCTTTTTTGGTTGTAATCATGATGACCCCATTGGCAGCTCTGGATCCGTAAAGTGCAGAAGCGGCAGCTCCTTTTAAAATGTTTATAGATTCGATGTCGTCTGGGTTGATATCTGAGGCGGTGTTACCATAATCATAATTTCCACCACTAGCTTGTTCCTGTCCTCTGGTGTTGGTGTTAATGTTGTTAATGGGAACCCCATCTATAACAAAAAGTGCTTGGTTATCTCCTGTTAAAGAAGTGTTACCTCTAATTAAAACGTTTGTAGAACCTCCCATATTGGTTGTTCGGGCTATTTTAATACCCGATGCCTTACCAGAAAGGTTATTGGTGAAGTTGCTGCTTTGAACAGAAGTAAGCTCATCACCTCTGACTTCCTGTGTAGAGTATCCTAAAGATTTTTTATCTCTAGATATACCAAGAGCTGTTACAACTACCTCTTCAAGAGATTCTGCAGATTCTGATAATTTGATGTCAATGATGTTAGATGTTCCAACTACAATTTCCTGATTGGAATATCCAACATAACTAAAAACCAAGGTTTGACCTTGGCTTGCTGTTATGGAATAATTACCATCAAAATCTGTTGAAGTACCTGTTGTGGTCCCTTTAATTAGGATTGTTGCTCCTGGTAAGGGCATCCCGGTAGGATCTGTTATTTTACCTGATATCGTTTTTTCTTGGGCAAAAGTTAATTGCACAACAAACGCTATCAGTAGCGTTAGAATTCTACTGAACTTTGTTTTCATATTGGTGATTATTTAGGTTAGTACAATGTAATTTCTTAAATTTTTCTTAAAAAAACAATTAAAAATCAACTTAATAAACATGTAATCGATTGCAGTTCAAGGCTTTGAGTTTTGTTTTGATTAAAACATAGCTGTTAAACTTATATGAATTTTAGAATTTGAGAGTTTAAATGAGGTATTCTCATTTTTTCCGTTAGCGTAGTTTAGTTTTAAAAGTCCTGCTTTTGTGAGAATACCGAAGCCGAATCCGAATCCGTAGAGTTTTTCTTTGGTGTCCGTAATTTGATTTTCGTAGTAAGCGAAATCCGTGATAGAATGAATGTAAATCCCATTACTAAGTTGATAACGGTATTCTGTATTTATTACATTAAACAAATTAGCATAAATACTGTTTTCTTCAAAACCTCTAATAGAGTTAATGCCCCCGAAACGCATGAGCTCATTTTCAAGGTAGGTGTCGGAAGATAAAAGGCTGCTATTTATTTTAAAGAATAAAGAGTTTTTTAAATTGATATTTAGAATTTTAAATGCTTCTAAATTGAAAAGAGACTGTTTTTCTGTAGTTTCATTTTGTTTTCTGTTTCCAAAATTAGTTTCTAAATAGAATCGGCTATTTATAGGAAATAGGGAATTGTTTATTTGGTATTTGTTGAATTCGTAGGCAAATGTGTAAAAGTTGGTTTTGTAGTCTGTTAAAGTTGTAGGTAGGTTTGTTGAAAGTAAATTGTTCGATTCTGTAAAGTTAAGTCCAGAATAAATTTTGTGTTTGGGGTTTATTTGGTAGTGCAGTTTTGCCGATTGATTTACGGTGGTGAACGAAGAGTCTTTTTTGAATATTCTTAAAGCTAAGTCAAGTCCAATAGGGGTTTTGAATAAATAAGGTAATGTGATGTTGGCTTCAAAAGTTTTTTGTTCATTTTCATCACTCTTGTATAAAAGTCTTAAGCTTTCACCGTAGTTTAAATTGTTTGTTAGGTTCAAGTTTAAATAACCGTCAAATTGTAGTTGGTTGGTGTCTTCGCTGGTGCCAAAGCCTAAAAATCCATCAAAAGCATTGCTCTTTTCTTTTTCTAAATATAAATATAAAGTGGTGGAGTCTTTAGAAAATAAAACCTCAGGTGATTTGTTTTCACTGGCAAACCTTAAATTATTTAGTTGGGCTGTTTTTTCTTTTATGTCGGTTAGATTAAAAGTTTTTCCGGGTTTAATTTTTAGGTAATATTTTAAATACGACTCCGGGAATTTGTCATATCCTTTAATAATAATATGGTTGAGCTGTCTTTTTTTTAATTCGGTACTAGTTACCAAAGTTCCTTTTAAGGTAGAATTATTTACAATGGATATATCGCTAAGTTTTAGTTGTGAAAACGGATAACCTTTTTCGGTCTGTTTTTGGTTTATGAAATTTAAAGTGTTCTCGATTTGAGAAAATTCAATCGAGAAATATTCTGGGGTGATGTCTTTAGATAAAGGTTTTAAAATATCTTTTTCAATGTTGTTGTAATATATATGTATAAGTCTGTATTTGTTTTTGAGATTGAAAATTGTTGAAAAAGTAGAGTCGTTAATTCTTGAAATTTCATCATGTTCACTTTCTATGTATCCTTGTTTGTAAAGTGTTTTTTGTAAAGTGTCAATTTCCTTTTTTATTGATAAAAAATTAGGATGAGAAGATGTGTAGGTTAAAGAATCTATTTTGGCAGTTTCTACTTTATTGCTTCCGGTAATAGTTAAATGTAAGTTTTGGCTAATCAACTTGGTAGCTAAAACAAAGAAAAAAAGTAATGTGATGATAATTTTTTTTATCACGGTAAATGCAGACGGTTTTTTGTTGTAAATCTAATTGAAAAGGCACAGATAAAATTTAAGATGTAATTTTTTTTTAAATTCTATTGAAAATTAATGATTTAGGATTTGAATTATTAAATTAAATTTCTACCTTTGCAGCCCTCTTAAAAGAGGATTGAATAATTTATATAATATTTATATGCCAACAATTCAACAATTAGTACGAATAGGAAGAGCCAAAATAACCAAGAAGAGTAAATCGGCTGCTTTAGATTCGTGTCCACAAAGACGTGGGGTTTGTACGCGTGTTTACACCACAACGCCTAAGAAACCAAACTCAGCAATGCGTAAAGTTGCAAGGGTAAGGTTAACTAACGGTAATGAGGTGAATGCTTACATCCCAGGTGAAGGTCACAATCTACAAGAGCACTCGATAGTATTGGTTAGAGGTGGAAGGGTAAAAGATTTACCAGGAGTTAGATATCACATCGTTCGTGGTGCTTTAGACACAGCAGGTGTACAAGGTAGAACGCAACGTAGATCTAAGTATGGTGCAAAACGCCCTAAGAAGTAATTTAAAACTTTAAGAAGAAGACATGAGAAAAAGACAAGCGAAAAAAAGGCCGCTTTTACCA